>JADZFN010000015.1 GCA_020849895.1 Verrucomicrobiia bacterium
ACGCCCAGCCATACGCCCGTGCGCCGGCGCAGGTTCCGGCTGCACGGGATGGACGGCAGGATCTCCACGTCCGACTCCCCTGCGGTGGATGAAGGGCCGCGCATGGTTCAGTCCCCAATGCCCAGGCCACGGGACGCCTGCATGGCCCGTCCCCGGGGCGGAGGCGGGGGACGGCGGATGAGCTCGCGGGCGCCCTTGGCCGAGGCAGTCGGCCCGCCCTTCGCGGGGCCGGAGGCCCGGTCTTTGCCCTGGGAGGGCGCGGAGGGGTTTTCCCGGCCGGTGCGTTCGCGGGTGGTCTCCTTGGGACCGCGCTCCTTCCAGGCCTCGCGATGCTTCTCAGCGGCCTTCACGATCTCGGGGTCCTCCTTGAGGAGCTCGTAGGCGTGTCGGCGCAGACCCCCGTTCTTCCGGTCGAGGAAGATGGCGACCTGCTTGAACTCCTCGAGGGAAAGGACCTTCTCGCCGGGCCCGGCCTTGAGGAGTTTGAGCAATGGCTCGCGCGCCTTGGGCAGACGCGCCTCCATGATTCGGTGGTCCCGTTGGGCCCTCCGGACGGCGGAGGCCTTCACGAGGTCTTTGTCGGCTTTCACGGCCTGGTAGGCCTCCTTGGTGAGACCGCCGCGGCGCGGATCCACGTGGTCCTTGATCCGGGCGAACTCGGGGTCGGTGAGGGCCTTGCCGGGACCGCGGTGCGTGAAGAACTTCATCAGCAGGTCGCGGTCCCCGGAGGCAAGGCTCTTGCCTTCGGGGGAGGGACTGTCGTTCGGGGGTGTCATGAGTTGGGTCCTTTCGGTTGGGGTTACTTCAGGCCCGAGACGATGTCCTGGGCCTTGAAGATGAAGATGCCGCCCACCACGGCGGCGATGCCTCCGTAGAGGTCCTTGGTGCTGATGCGCATGCCGCCGATGACGATGACGGCGATGCCGATGGGCTCGGTCGCGTCGAGCATCAGGCGCTTGGCGCTGTCGAGCCAGGCGGCTTGGGCGGTGCCGACAGTCGAGATCGCGATCGTGCAGAGGAGGAAGTAGATCTGCCGGCGGGCCTCGCGGAGGCGAGCGAGCGATTGTGGAAGGGAGGGAGTTTTCATGGTTTGAGGTCGTGGCCCGGCCCGGAGCGCCGAGGTTGAGAGAATGGACGGGAGGAGCGTTCGGCCTGGCGACGCTCCCGCTGCAGGGCGCCCATCATCCGAAGGGCGAGGCCGATTGAATGCGCACCTTGTCCGGGAAGGATCGGGAAGAACTGATGCTCCGAGTGGTAGCGAAGCGCGCGGGCGGCCGAACGCAGGGCGTTACCGAGGCGATGCAGGTCGGGTGCGCTCCGCTCCGACACCACGCGGGGAGTCGTGCGCACAGGAGCGGCCGCAATCGCGGGGTCCCGGTGCCGTTGAAGCTCCTTTTCGACGTGTTTCGAGAAGATCCGCTTGATGGTTTGGAGGGGATCGGGTTCTGCCTGCCGCTCACGTCCCGCGTGGCCTTTTAATCGGCTCACCGACCAATCCACTTCGCGGCCGCTCTCATCGCGCTTGAGAACGACGAGATGAATGTGGGGATGGCGGTCAGCTCCGTCCGCGTGGACGTGAGTCCCCGCGACCCACCCCAAGGAGTGTCCCGGACCGTGCTGCTCACGCCGCCAGTCGGCAAACTCCTTGAGGGTCCCGGCAAGAACGTGGCGGAGGACCTCCCGTTCATCAGCTCCCTTGGCTCGAAGCGAGGCCCAGATCGCCGGGTCGGGCGAGAAAACGAGGTGGGTTCCCGCCGCCGCGCGAAGGGCGGGCCATTTCTCAGGTCGGTTCCGGGTCCACTCGCGAAGCCGCCGCGAGTATGCGTGCGGGGTCTCCTGCTCGTGCTGGACGGGCAGGCGAATGCCCCGCCGATCCGCGAAGCGACGCACCCGGATCATCCAGTGCCGGTAGTGTTCGTGGCTGGCAGGACCGTATTTGTCCAGATGCTCGCGAAAGGCCCGAAGGGCGAGGTGTTCCTTGTCGCTGACCTCCCGCGTCGAGAGGGAGGGGCCGTCCTGGGTCGCGAGCTGGGCCGCACGCCGCTGGAGGAAGCCCCCGAGGAGGATGTCGCCCTCCTTGGAAGCGTAGCCGTCGCTCTCAGGGAGGTCTTTTCCGCGATGTTCCGCCTCGAACCGACCACGACCCCGGGGGGTTTCGCGCCCGTAACCGACGAGCCCTTCGGCCACTTCAGCGGCAAAGTTCCCCAGGTTCTTGACGAGGTGGTTCACGAGAGTTGCCGGTTGCGGATCTTCCGCAAAACCTCGGCGCCACGGGATTCGGACGGCGCGGAGGCGGAAGACGGATGGGGTGACGGCAAACGGGTGGTTGGCTCGGCAACGCCCATCGCCAGTTCGAGGAGGCCGACGAGTCGCTGCAACAGGCTGCTCAACTGGTCCTGGCCGGTTTGGAGGACCTGGAGGGATTCGCCGTGGGATTCTTCGAGGAGGCAGAGGACCTCCGCTCGCGAGGAGGAGTGCTCGAGGAAGGCCCGGATCTGGTGGATTTCTTTCAGAACCCGGGACTCGGGGATCGCTTCCCCCTGTCCCTCCCATTTGGCGAGCAGGAGGGCGAAGAACTCGTCCCAACTCTGGCAGCCGGAGGCTCGACGCGCGTAGGCCATGGCCGCCGCAGTGCTCTCTGCAACCCTCCAGCGCGGTTGTTTCACTCCCGCAGATTTGTCCGGTGCGTTGCTCATGGAGTGGGCTTGCCCGCGGAATGACCCGGCACGGATGGCACGGTCGCACGCTGCGGGCGACTAACCTGTGTTTCATCGAACCACCGTTGACGCACATGGGCTCCGCGAGGGAGAGGCCCGTGACTGCTACGGTCACGGTCGTGGGAACACACGGTCGTCTCGTCACGGCGCCGCCACGGTCCCACCGAGGCGTTAGCCAGCCGCAGCAAATCGATCAGCTGTCGGGGCGACCCCTCAGGGACCACAGGGGATCGGAGGTCGTTGGGCATGGGAAAGCTCATGGAAACGAATGGGTTCGGCACTCGGTTCAGCCCTGGCCGCGGGCGTACCGCTCGAAGGACTTGCGGGCACGCTCCAACTCGGTCTTCCAGTGGTTTTGGAAGGTCCGGCTCGCAAACTTCACCATCGGGAAGTCGACGCCGGTCTGCCGGGAGAGCTCGGCGAGCTGGTCCTTGATCGTTTGGTAGAGCTCCCGGGGTACGGGCAACTGCATGTTGACGCTGGAACGGTTGGGGTCCTGCGGAAGGGGCGGTGGACGCACCGGCGGAGGGAGGTTGTCGTTCATGGGATGGATGGTTGAGGTTGGGACGCGCGGTCTGGCGTGCGGAGGGTCCCCCGCGGCGCGGGAACCGCGGCAAGGGGGACGCTCCGCCCGTGAAGGTCCTCGGCGGGGCGGAGCCGAGGGGGCGTGGGTTGGTGTGGCCGCAGCCCAACTCCGACTCTTGTCGGGGTGCCGGCCCAAGCCACACGAAGCCACGGGGGAATGAGGGAGGGATTCACGTGGAAACTCCGGTGCTGGTGGCCTGTGATGCGGCCGTGGTTGGACCGATGACGGACGGTGGGCTGCCTTGAGGCGTCGCCTCCCGGCTCCTCTCCGCGAACCACGCTGCGACTTCAGGCGCGAGGCGGAGGGCCTCCTCGTGGAGGCGCTGGTCCTCGGCAACAGCCTTGCGCCGCTTCTCGCGAAGGCGCGTTCGCGTTTCTTCGCGCCGCTGTTCGACGGTCTTGCCATCCTTGGCAAGGGCACACCGCGCGAGGTAGATCGTCAGCGCGGGGTTGGCGAGCTCGTGGCGTGAGCGCTCGCCGCGATCCATGGCATCGGTGGCGACCCCGTGAGTGTATTGCAGGGCCTGGCGGTAGGCGTCGAGGATGGTCGATTCGTCGTGGCCATCCTCCATCGCCTGCTCGGCATACGAGCGGGCCGCATGGAGGGCGTAGGCCACCTTGCAGTTGTCCCAGTGGAGCGATTCGAGCCGAGAGGCGACCGCGAAGGCCTTGCGGCGAAGGCTGGTCTGGGAGCGGTCGGTCTTTCTGCTCTCCTGCCTTGGGACGGAGGGAGATCGGGCCTTGCCGTTCATCGCGGACGGTCCGCTTGCGGGCCGTCCGCCGTCCCCTACGCGCCGCGCCGGGGAGGCGGTTGGACCGCGCGAACCTCTGCCCACCGTGTTAAGTACCTTCTCTGGATTACCTTCCCTTGGATTACCTTTCAGTGCCTCAAACGGCACTGGTGGTCGTGCCCTTTCGGACACTGCCCCAGTGCCCGGAAGGGCACCGGTGCCGTTTGAGGCACCGGTGTCCATAACGGCACTGGTTGGTGTTTCCGGCTTCCATTCAGAAGGAGCCGTCAAAAGGTACTCGCTCAGTCCACCTGGTTTCCTGACAACCCGGATCAACCCCCGTTCTTCAAGCTGATGGATGGCGCGGATGACGGTATGCCGCTTCATGCGACATGCTCGGCTCATGGACGTGATGCCGGGCCATGCCTTGGTCTTGCCGTTAGCCCTTCGCGCCAGATGCGCGTAGATGCGAAACTCGTAGACGTCCAATCCCAAGTCATCCAACTGCGAGTGGACAAAAAGGACGTTGAACTCGCTCCGATCCTGCCGAAGGGTGTTCATCGAGGTGGGATGGTGAAACGGGTGCCGTGGACCACCGTTGACAACGCGCGCACGACCGGCCAGCGTGACTCGCCCGATGAATGTGGTTGGAGGACGGACTGAGAGACGCAAACAGCTTCGGCCCAAATGGGGCAGAAACAGTGAGAATCAGCCTGAACAGAAGGGGTACGAGAATTTGTGAACCGGGACTTGTGAACCGCCCTATGTAGAATGGCACCTTGCCAAGGTGGCCGTCGTGGGTTCAAATCCCATCGCTCGCTCCATTACTTTTCGATGGGGCGGCACCGCGCGCATGGTTAGCATCCTCATCCCCCTCCGCCGCGACGCGGGTTATCTCGCCCGCTGCCTCGAATCCTGTTTTGCAGCCGGCGACGTGGAAGCGATCGTTCTTCCCGATGCGCCAATTCCGGGCCTCGACCCCCGCGCGCGCCAGGAGGCAACCGGACCGGTCGGCCCCGCAGCGAAGCGCAACCGTGGCGCCGCAATCGCGAAGGGCGAAATCCTCGCCTTTGTGGACGACGACACGCGCCTCCTCGCGGGATGGCTTGCGGCGGCGCTGCCGCACTTCGAGGCGCCTTCGGTGGCGGCGGTGGGCGGCCCGGCGATCACCCCGAAAGGGGATCCGTTCTGGGCGCGCGTGAGCGGCACGACCTATGAATCGTGGCTGGTTTCCGGCGGGGAACGGCGGCGTTATCTGCCCGGCGCGCCGGCGGAGGTGGACGACTGGCCGAGCTGCAACCTCCTCGTGCGTCGAACGGCATTCGACGCAGTCGGCGGGTTCGGCACGGATTTCTGGCCGGGAGAAGACACCGCGTTCTGCCTTGCGCTCGTGAAGCGCGGCTGGAAGATCCGCTATGAACCGCGCGCGGCGATCGAACACCACCGTCGCCCTTCGTTAAAGAAACATTTCGTCCAGCTCGCCAACTACGGACTGCATCGGGGGTACTTCGCGAAGCGCTTTCCCGAAACCTCGCTTCGCGCGCGCTACTTTGCTCCGTCGGCGCTCCTGCTGGGCCTGATCGCGCTGCTCGCGGCGCTTCTCACCGGAATCCCGCGCGCGGGAGGGACGCTGGCGGCCCTCGCCACCGCGTATCTTCTCCTCGCCGCGGCGAGCGTGGCGCGCGCGGGGCCCCGGTTGCTGTTGCCGTCGGTCGGTGTCATATTCATCTCCCACCTCGTCTACGGCGCGGCATTCCTCCGCGGGCTGGCGGCCGGACGTCTCCCCGAGGAAGCGAGGCCGAAGATCGCTTCTCAAGACCCGACTCCTTCCGGCAAACCTTTCTCCGCATGACGTCTTGCCGCCGCGCCCCCCGCTCCTGACCCTCGCTCCTCCCTCTCATGTCGCTCAAGGTGATGATCGCGTATCCGCCCCTGCCGGACCCGAAGGGCGTGCCGCTGATTTCGCAGAACCGCCAGTTCCAGTGGTTCAACAAACCGACGTTCATCTACCCGTGCGTGCCCGCCTACGCGGCGACGCTCCTGAAGCAGGCGGGACACGAAGTCTTCTGGGAGGACGGCGTGGCCCAGATGGACACGGTCGAGGCCTTCGATCGCCGCTTCCAAGACATCCGCCCCGACGTGATCGCAATCGAGATCAAGACTCCGATCGTGAAGCGCTACTGGAGCTATGTGGACAAGCTCAAGGAGCTTTCGCCCTCGACGAAGTGCGTCCTGATGGGGGACCATATCACGGCGCTGCCCGAGGAATCCCTGCGTCACTGCCGGGCCGATTACTGCCTCACGGGCGGCGACTTCGACTTCGCGCTGCTCAATCTCTGCGAGCATCTCGAAAAAGGAGCGCCACTCGAGATGGGAGTCTACTTTTGGCGCGATGGAAAACGCGATGCGAACGACCGGATCGTCACCACGGGGCCGTTCCTCCTGAAACACGGCCTCGACACGCTGCCGATGGTGGACCGGGAACTGACGAAGTGGCGCCTCTACTCGAAGGAAAACGGCAACTTCAAATACCTCCCGGGAGCCTACACAATGGTGGGGCGCGACTGTTGGTGGGGGCGCTGCACCTTCTGCTCCTGGACGACGACCTTCACCAACTTCCGTTGTCGCACGGTGCAGCAGCACGCCGACGAGATCGGGCACCTCATCAGCCTCGGGGTGCGCGAGGCGTTCGACGATACGGGGACGTTCCCCGCGGGCGGATGGCTCAAGGATTTTTGTCGCGAAGTCATCCGACGGGGCTATCCCGAGAAGATCGTGCTCGGGTGCAACATGATTCCTGGCGTCCTCTCGCAGGAGGAGTACGACCTGATGAAGGAAGCCAACTTCCGCTTCGTGCTCTACGGGCTCGAATCGGCGAATCAGGACACGCTGAACCGCATCCACAAGCTGGGCGAGGTAAGCAAGCTCGAGGACTCGATGCGGATGGCGAAAAAGGCCGGCCTCATGCCGCATGTCACCTGCATGGTGGGTTATCCGTGGGAGACCCGCGAGAACGCCCAGCGGACGATCGCCCTCACGCGCAGCCTTTTCGACAAGGGCTACATTGACACGCTTCAGGCCACGATCTGCATGCCGTATCCGGGAACGCCGCTCTTCAAGGAGTGCAAGGAGAAAGGATGGCTCCGCACGGAGGATTGGGACGACTACGGGATGCGCGATCCGATCATGAAGTGCCCGATCCACGACGAGGAACTCCTCGAGATGACCCGCGGGATCTACCGGAGTTTCCTCACGCCGCGATTCCTCTGGCGACAGGTGAGCGGCGTGCGCAGCTTCGAGGATGTCCGCTACCTCATGCGCGGCGCGCTGCGCGTCCTGGGACATCTCGCCGACTTCAATTTCTTCGGGCTCGGACAAAAACAGACGCGTGCGATGCGCCGCGCGCTCAAGGGGAAAACGGATTTCGACGAGCCCGTCAGCGCCGCGGCGGCGCCCGAGCCGCGGGGCCGCGTGGCGCGCCCCCTTCCGAAATCGGTTCGCGAACGCGAATCGGCATAGGCCGCTGCGGTCAGGTGGAGAACTGTCGGATCCTCCCGGCGCGCGGATCGTTCCTCAGAGGGTGTTTGAAAATTGGCCTGCCCTCTGTTGCTGGCGGGGCGGGCTTGTGGGCAAGGCGTGGAGGCTGGCCAATCCCCGCAGTGGGCTTGGCCAGCCGACACAACGCCGCCCAAAGCCCGTTCAGGACCATCGGGACCGCGAAGCTCGCGGGGCTCGGCCGAAGGAAGGGGTTCATGCGCGGCCCATTCGGAATTCGCGGAGTGAACGGGCCGGACTTTCGAGCCTCTCTCGAATTTCAGTTTCGAGATTCGCCTTTCAGGTCGGCGCCGTCACTTCCGCGGTGGTGCGGAAGTGGAGCTTGGCGACCTCGCCGAGCTTTTCGGCGCCATGTTTGCGCACGAACTCGCGCCCTGCGGCGACGACGCGCTCCGAGGCGCCCTTGGGAAACTCAACCTGCCAGCGCCGCGCCATGCGGCGGAGGGCGAGGAGAAACTCCGCGCGCGCCACGAGGGAGGCGGCGGCCACGACGAGGTCCTCTTCGGCGCGGGGTCGCTGCTCGAGTTCGAGCCTTTTCCCTCGGGCGAGGAGCGCGCGAAGGACCGTCTCCTTTTTACCGAACTGATCGGAAATCGCGCGCACGCATACCGTGCCGCTCCCCTTCGGATCCACCCGTTCGAGCGCGTTTTCGAGGGCGCGGGCGTGCCCCCAGCCGAGGACCTGGTTCACCGTTCGCATCTTGGCGTGGAGCCGGTTGTAGGCGGCGGGGCCGATCGGGACGGTGACCGCCGTGCAACCGGAAGTTTTGCGAACCACGCGATCGAGTTCGAGGGCGCGCGCGTCGGAGGAGACGTTCTTGGAGTCTCTGACTCCGGTTTCTCGGAACGCGCGGATCGCTTCCGCCGTCGCGAACACGGCGCTGACTACCAGAGGGCCGAAGTAATCCCCCTTGCCGCTCTCGTCCACTCCCATGTGCGGTTCGAAAGCGCGGGGATTGAGCTGCTCCTCGTAGCCGAGACGGGCTTCGCCGAGGACTTCGGGTTCGAGGAAAAACTGGACGAAATCCCGCGTGGCCTGTCCCTGCACGACGAGCTTTCCGCTTTCGTAGAAGACCACCGTGAGGCCCTCCTTTCGTCCCGCAAAGCGCGCGTGAGGAGTGGACTGCGAGGCGAATCCGCCTTCGCGCAACTGCCGTTCGACGAGACGGGCTTGGGCGTCCGTCAGTTTGATGCTAAAACAAGTAAGGGGATTCATGCCCAATGGAGAACCGACCCGCACAGACTGATTCGGAATCGCGACGCCTTCAATCCGCATTTTCCGAGCTCCTGTTGGCCTGGTATCGGGCCTCCTGCCGCAAGCTTCCGTGGCGGGGCGTCGAAGATCCTTACGCGATCCTCGTGTCCGAAGTGATGCTCCAGCAGACGCAGGTCCGGACGGTGATCCCGTACTACGAACGCTGGATGAAGCGTTTCCCGACGCTCGAAACGCTGGCGGAAGCGGACGAGGGCGAGGTCCTGAAGGCCTGGGAAGGCCTCGGCTACTACCGCCGCGCGCGCCTGCTTCATGCGGCAGCGCAAATGGTGACCTCGGAATTCGGCGGGCGTTTCCCTTCGGACCCCGAGACGATCGCGTCATTGCCGGGAGTCGGGCCGTATACCCTTGCGGCCCTGGCGAGCATCGCCTTCGGACACGCGATGCCGGTGGTGGACGGCAACGTCATCCGCGTCCTCACGCGCTGGTTCGGCATCCGCGGAGTGCCTTCGCGCCTGCCTGCGCGACGAGAAATTGCCGAAACCGCCCGACGCCTCGTGCCACGCGAGGCGCCCGGCGATTTCAATCAGGCGCTGATGGAGCTGGGCGCGATGGTCTGCCTTCCGCGGCGCCCCTGTTGCCTCCTCTGCCCCGTCCGCCGCGGGTGCGCCGCCTATGCTGAAGGCGCGCAGGCGCGGTTTCCGGAGGCCGCGCCCCCGAAGGCGGTCATCCGTCAATTCGAGTATGCGGGGTTGGTGATTCGCGAGGGCAAGGTCCTCCTCTGCCGCCGCGGGGACGGTGGGCGAATGGAACGGCTCTGGCAGTTTCCTTCGGTGCTGCTCCCGAAGGAGTCGAAGAAATGGAGCGCACGCTGGAAATCGAAATACGGCGCCCTGAAAGAGACCGTGCCTTTGACGGTATTGAACTATTCGGTGACGAACCATCGCATCCGCTTGGAACTTCATCAGATCGAGAAGTTCCAACGCTACAAGCTGCCTTCGGCGCATTGGGTTCCGCTCGCAGAAGCGCCGAAACTCGCCTTCACCGCCGCACACCGAAAGTTGGCTGACCGTTTCCTCACCGGGGCCGACCGCCTCCATCCGGCAGAACCCTGGAAAAATGACCGGTGAGGAAACGCATGGAGTCGTGATAGGCTCCCGGACATGACTCAAGCGATGGATGTGCAAGGCCGCCTGAGGCGGGGCGAACGCGCGCTCGACGCTTCACGCGTTTCCGATCTCGGCCGCCTCGGCGACCTCGATCTTCGCCTTGAAACGACGACCGCGGAAGAGGTCCGGTCAGGCGGCGCGGGATGGACGATCCGCGCGGGCTACGCGAAGACGCCTTTCGGAGTCTGCCTCCTCGCCGAGGGGCCCCGGGGGATTTGTCATCTTTCGTTTCCTCTCTTGAAGGGATGGTCGCGCGCCGCCGCCGCGGTCCGCGAAGATTGGCCTCATGCCCGCGTGTTGCGGTCGGACGCCCTGGCGCGCCGATGGGCGACGCGGATTTTCCGAAACCGCTTCCGCCGCGGAACGCGCGCGGTCTTGCGCCTGTGCCCTCGGGGAAGCGCCTTCCAGGCCCGCGTTTGGCGCGCGTTGCTGCGCGTGCCCTCGGGTGCGCTCGTCAGCTACGGCCGCCTCGCCAAGGCCGCAGGCGTTCCCAAGGCGGCGCGTGCGACGGGCTCCGCCGTCGCGCGGAATCCTCTCGCGTGGCTGATCCCCTGCCATCGCGTGATCCGCGAGGACGGCGCGCTCGGCAACTATCATTGGGGTCCCGCTCGAAAACGGGCGATGCTCGTCTGGGAAGCGGCGCACCGCGACGGCGCCCTTCGCGATGACGCATTCCGCCCCGGCTCGAAATCTTCCGCCGGCTTCTGAGAGGGTGTTTGAAAATTGGCCTGCCCTCTGTTGAATTTTCAAACACCCTCTGAAGCTTCACGCCGGAAATTTGAATTGGTCTTCGCGTCTTTTCGAGGCAGGTTTCCGGACATGACGATCTGCCGTTCGCTTGTTTTTGGCGGCCTGCTGCTGGCCTTGGTCGGATGCGCTCCAACGGTGCAAATCGCGACTCCCGAGCCGCTCAAGGTGGATATCGCGATGACCATTGACGTGAATCAGAAGACTTCGGCGGGCAGTGAGAAACGTCCGCTGGGCGACGCGGAAGTCGAGGCGCTCCGCCGGCGCGAAGCCCGTAGCGGAGAAATTTGGACGATGAAGAACGACGGCGTGGCCGTCGAAACCGTCAAAGGATACCTCGAGGCGCATCCAAAATCGGGTTGGGACTCGGCGGCCGTGAAGAAGCTCGTTGCTGAGGAAAACGCCGACCGGAAACTGATGTACGAAGCCGAAGCGATTTCCGAAAGCCGTCCCATGACCGCGATCGAAGAGGAAGCGGGGCGTCTCCTCCGTCAACAGGCCTACGGACGGACAACGCCGGGAAGAGCGAATCCGTAGGCTTCGCCTTTTGACGAACAGTGATTTCCTCTGCAGGGGATCAATCGGTCGGTCCCGCGCGGAAACGGAAAAAGGTCAAGGACAGAGGGCCTCGCTGGACGCCAGGCGCTTCTCCGCGTAGCTTCAGGTTCCATGTCGGATCGCGCGCGACGCCATCCCCGTAATGTAGCGGGGCAGTATTACGTGGACACTTCCTGCGTCCAGTGCCGCTTATGCCAGGACCTCGCGCCGGGACACTTTATGCAGCCTCCTGAGGAGGGAAGCTTCGTGCATCGCCAGCCGGCGACGGAGAAAGAACGCGAGATCTGCGACATGATGCTGGAGTATTGTCCCATGGGCGCCATCGGAAACGACGGCGTCGTGACCTCCCCTCCCCCTCCGTCTCCGCAGATCCGAACGCGCGAGGTTTGAGACGGCAATCCCCGCTCGCGAACGGCGAAAAATGGGATGCGGACAGCCCGGCAGAGACGCGGACCCTCCTGTCTTGCGTCTTGCGGATCTTCTCCTTCTTCCCGCTTCCCGCTTCCTGCCCCCTGCCGTTTGGATTGCGCCCTTTCGTGACGAGGAGGATACGCCATCCTTGCGCGGCGAGGCGGGTTGAGGCACCCTGAACCGCTCATGCTTGGGAATCTGATCAGTGTCCTCTACGCCGCGGCGATCGTCCTGCTTCTGTTCAACCTGACGATCTTCGTCCACGAGCTCGGTCATTTCTGGGTCGGACGCCGACGCGGAGCGAAAATTGAGCGATTTGCCGTTTGGTTCGGTCCCGCGATCTGGAAGCGGCGATTCGGAGGCGTGGAGTTTCGCCTCGGATGCATTCCGGTCGGCGGTTATGTCGCCTTTCCCCAGCTCGCGATGGAGGCGGTCGAGGGCGCGAGCGAAACCCCCGCTGAAGAGATCCGCCCGCTGACGCCCCGCGACAAGATCCCGATCCTTTTTGCAGGGAGCGCCGCAAACGTCCTGTTCGCCTTCGCACTCGCCTGCGTGGTCTGGGCGGTCGGCGTGCCGCGCGACGCGCGAGACCTCGATCTTTCCATCGGATACGTGCCTGCGGATTCGCCCGAACGCGCGGCGGGCGTCCTCCCCGGCGACCGCCTCCTCCGTGTGAACGGCGCGCCGGTGCGCGAGTGGGATGAAGTCCGCCAAAAAGTTGCCTTGAGCCTTTCCACGAACGTCCGCTTCACGCTCGACCGCAACGGGCGGCAGGTCGAAGTCGAGCTGGCGCCGTCGCGCGACCATCTCTTCGGCCTCCGCCGCCTCGCCGTGGAGCACGGGAGCGTCCCCGTGGCGGGCGCGCCCTACCCGGACTCGCCGGCCGCCGCCGCCGGGCTTCGCGCAGGCGACGAGTTCCTCGAAGTGGACGGGGAAAAAGTATTGGGCACGCGGCATCTCGTCGAACTCGTATCCGGCCGCGCGGGCCGGCCGACGCGCCTGCTCGTGCTCCGGGAAGGACGACCGTTGGAGCTGACGGTCCTCCCGAAAATGGAAAAGAACAGCAAGGCCGCGCGCATCGGCATCCCGCTGGAGACGAAGCGGGACGAACGCCTCGTGACGGTCCACCCGACTCCGTGGTTCCAGATCACGAAGAGCTTTCTCCTGATGGCCGATACGTTCAACGCGCTTTTTCACCCCCGAACGACCGGAGTCGGCGTGAAGGACCTCTCCGGCCCCGTGGGCATCCTCGAGATGCTCTATCGCATCATCCGGCTCGACCTCCGGCTGGCGCTGGCGTTCACGGTGCTTCTGAACATCAACCTCGCCGTGATCAACCTTCTTCCCATCCCCGTACTCGACGGCGGCCATATCGTTTTCTCGTGCATCGAGCTGATCCGCCGCCGCCCGTTTCACCCTCGGATCCTGGAGGTGACGAATACGGTTTTCGTGGCGTTACTCATCACCTTCATGGTGTACGTGACGTTCAACGACCTGGCGCGGCGAAGGCGCATCGGGAAATTTGAGCTGGAACAGAGCGCGGCACCGGCGCCTCCGCCGCCGGTCTTCGAGCCGCCGGCGGCGGCGCGGTGACGCGCGGGCCGCAAAAACCGAAGGACAAACCAATGCCCGAACCGCGAAACGGCGTTGCGTCGGGCTTTTTGAATTTCGATCTTCCTTCGAATTTCGGGTTTCGAATTTCGATTTTTTCCCGGAGGTGGTGGTGAGGGATGCCACGGCGCCGGTCGAAGTCCTCATTCGCGACGTGGCGTTCGGCGGCGCCGGCGTGGGGACGCTGCTCGACGGGCGCGCGGTCTTCGTGCCTTTCACGCTCGCGGGAGAAAGGGTTGGCGCGCGCGTCACGCGCAAGAAGAAGGGATGGGCGGAAGCGGAGCTTCTCGAGGTGCTCGAACCTTCGCCGTCGCGCGTCGCGCCGCTTTGCCCGGTCTTCGGGCGCTGCGGGGGATGCGCTTACCAGCACGCGGACGGCGCGGAGCAGTTGCGCATCAAGGCGAAGCAGACGCGCGACGCCCTCGAACGGATCGGGGGCCTGAAAGGTCTCCCTGAAATCCGCGCCGAAGCCGCGCCTTCACCCTGGGAATACCGCAACAAGATCACCGTCCACGGCGGTCCTCGGGGCGAGATCGGCTTCTTCGCCGCCGACGGGCGCACGGTCGTGGATGTGGCGCGTTGCGTGATCGCGAATGCGGCGGTGAACGCGGAGCTGGGTCGCCTGCGCCGGTCGGGTCGCCGCGTGCGCCACGCGACGATCGAAGATCTCGCGGAGCGCGAAGCGAGCCCGAAGGGAAGCTTCCATCAGGTGAACGCCGCGACGGCGGCGCGCCTCCTCGCGTGGGTCCGCGAGCAGGTCGAGGGCGGCGCGCGTCTCCTCGACGCCTACTGCAGCGCGGGGTTCTTCGCATTCGGCCTCGCCGACCTGTTCGGAGAGATCTGCGGCGTGGACCGCGATCCGCGCGCCATCGCCGCGGCGACGGCGCGGGCGGTGCGGGAGAAGCGGGAGAACCTCCGTTTTTTTGCCGCGCCCATAGAAGAAAAACTCGGTTGGTTTCTCGAAGACGGCGCCGCCGAAAAAACGGTCGTGCTTGCGGACCCGCCCCGCGAAGGGCTGGCGCCCGCCGCGGCAGATGCGCTTGTGCGCGCACGACCCGCGCGCCTCCTCTACGTCTCCTGCAATCCGGCAACACTCGCACGCGACCTCGGGAAGCTGGCCGGCGAGGACGGCCCCTTTCGCGTCGAGACGCTCGCGGTCTTCGACATGTTTCCACAAACCGCCGCGATCGAGGTCGGGGCGCGACTCGAGCCGCGCTGAAGGCGACGCCCGCTCCCAGGCCGACCGTCAATTCCGGCTGCGGGCGGCATTCGCCAGGGCGATCATGCGGATCAGTTCGAGCAGGGCGGTCGCCAGTCCCGCCACGTAGGTCAGCGCTGCCGCGCCGAGCACCTTGCGGATTGCCTCGCCTTCGTCGCGGTTCACGAGACCGATCTCGGCGAGCACGAGTTTCGCCCGCCGCGAGGCGTCGTATTCGACGGGGAGCGTGATGAGCTGGAAGATCACGATCGCTGAATAGCACCAGATCCCGATCTGGAGCATCAGTCCCGAGTGGAGGAAAAGCCCCACGAGGAAGAGGATCATCCCCGCGCTCGTGGCGAGTTGGGTCGCCCCCACGATGGACATCCGCATCTCGAGCGGGGCGTAGCGTTCCTTGTGCTGGATCGCGTGGCCCGCCTCGTGCGCCGCCACGCCGATCGCCGAAAGCGACGAGGAACGAAAGTTCGGTTCCGAAAGGCGCAACACGCGGTTCTTCGGGTCGTAGTGATCGGTCAGTTCGCCCGCGCAAGGTTCGATCGCCACGTTCGCGATTCCGGCACGGTCGAGGATTGCCTGAGCGACCTCCGCGCCGGTCAGCCCTCGGCTTTGCGGCACATCGTGATACTTCGCGTAAAGCCCGCGCAGCTTGAACTGTGCGTAAAGCGCCAGCAGGAAGCCGGGAATCGGGATCAGGTCCCACCAACCGAAATAAAACATGGTCTTTTCCTTTGCCTTTCCGGGAGAAAGGCTAGGCCGGATCGCCTCGATTTCAAGCAGAACTTCGCGCAGCGCCGGGACCCGGGAGATTCGTCGGAGCCGTGTCGCCGATCTCATCCTTCCAATCTGCGCGGGACTCACTCTCCAACCCGTCCACCAATAGCGGTCAGATCAGCAACACTCCTCCAGTTTCGGAGTGGGACCCATTGCTCTCTCCCGGTTCGGCCATCATCCGGGGATTGGGACAAACCGCTGATCGTCACACGCGGCAAATCCTCACCTCAACATGAACCCACCGCCCCAACGCAAGCTGCCTGAATCCACCCCTGTCACTCCTCAGCATTTACAGAAAAAGAGTTGTGTGGCCTTTCAGGAGGGCAAGGACCAGCTTGCAGGGCGCGGCGGGACGGCTACAGTCCAGACGCCCGCGCTCGTAGCTCAACTGGATAGAGCATCGGTCTTCGGAATCTGCCAGGGGCGTTCGTCACCCAAATCCATCGGTTCACGCGGAACCCCATTTTCACTCGGAAATCAGCGGCTTTCGCGTTCTGGAATTTCATGCCGGAGAACCGGGAAAAACGCCAAAAAACGGCTTTCGGTGTAGCAAAACACGTGTAGCATTTTGCCTCGAAAATTGGCCTTCGCGTCATTTGCGGCCCCATTCGAAACCAAGCCGTTCGAGTTTCTGAACCCGTTCCGGGGAGAGGGTGCGTTTCCTTTTTTGGCAACGCTGCAGGCACACCCAGCCACCCAAGGCGGCATTCTATGCCAATGCGCCGGAACGCGGCATGTCGGTATCGCACTCGAAAAGCCCTCAGTTCCTCAAAACGCTCCCCCAAGCCAAAATCCATGAGGGGTGTGCTTCCCCCACAAATCTGTACCCCCATAAAAAAGATTCAGAAAAAACTCAGAATTGCTTGACGAGTACGGAATCGAGGCAGGTAATCAGACCCTAATGTCAGGATGGTGTTGAAGTCAGAATCCTAAACCTTGGAGGTGACCGGTGAACAGCATGAAGACAATGGTGGTGTGCACTGCGATGGCACTGGGCTTGTGGGTGTTCGCGGCTGCGGCGTATGCCCAAGCGAGTGCGGAATCGATCGGACAGGGCGTGACCATGACGGAAGACCCTTGTAATCCGCCGCCCCCACCTCCGGGTGGGGAGTAGGAGCGTCCAGAAGCTGAAGCCGACCCGAGGATTGAATGGGGCTGGGTAGGACATTTCCCGTTTCATGTTGGCGACGACAAGAGCGAAGATCATGGCCTTGGCAGGCGGCTTTTTGGTCGCCGCCGCAATCGCTTCCTTTGGCTGTGGGGTGGACTGGACGCTGCCGAAGGATCATTTCGACGGCGTGAACGAGCGCGGATTTGTGAGTTGGTGGGGACAGCTTGGGACGCTTGACCTCGGAGATGGCGTTCAACTTCCACTGGTGGCAGGGTTTCAGTCGGACCGAGATTGGTCCTCGCCAGTGTTGGGCAAGGGCTGGATTCTCGCCCTGCTTGATTCGAGCTTGATGGCGATTGACGAGAAGACCTTCATTTTGGTCAAGCCGGATGGTTGGTCCCACGATTTTTATCGCGACCGGAAGAATCCTTCAGTCCTGGATGGTGGAAGCTGGAAGGGAGAAACCAAGGACAACACGGCAACGCTTTGGGCTAGCTGCGGCTGGAAACTGGTGTATGAAAAGGGAAAGCTGGCCTCGATCACCACCCCGAAGAATCGGACACTTCAATGGATGCGCGGGGGCGATGGGTCGGTGCGCGAAATCCGAGAGGGCGGGCAGACTCATCTGGCGGTGGAGGTCAATCCCTCCAAGGGCGTGGACCGGGCGCTGGTCTTCAACGGGCAGCGCGTGGATATCACCTGGGGTGACCGTCTGCGCGTCGGGGCCGACGGCATGGATCGGGCCGTGGTTCGCATCGCCCTTGGAGGGGCATCAACCTCAGGTGCATCGGTGCCTTCCTTGCCCGCCATAGCCTCGGTGACGGCGGGTCGCTCCTCTCCCGCCCCCCTCTCCTTCTCCTACGGCTTCGACGCGAAACGCCATCCGACACTCACCGTCTCCCGCGAAGGCGAATCCCCGCGTGTCTTGGCGTGGGATCGCTTCACCCGTTTGATCGTGAGCGACGGTGAGTGGACCTACGACATCAAGCCGGGCAACAAGCCTGTGGTCAACGCGGCCATCGGGCGGAAGAATGCCCAGAGGCAGACCGAGTTCTGGCACGAAGAGTCAGAGAAGGGACGAGAGGTGGTCATCGACCAGAACGGGGTCACACGGACCACGACACGGTTTGTCCATGGGCCATTGTCTGGAAAGCTTCGGAAGATTGAGGAGGCCTCCAACGGGATAACGAGGGTTGTCCAGCAAATATCATATGATGAGAAAGGAAGGGTATTGCGCAGCATTGATGCACAAGGGTCGGTGGAGATCTTCACGTACGACCAGAGCGGAAGACGTGTGTCGTCAAGAGATCCCACATCGCAGCAGTTGGCCACCGAGGAAACGCAGTTAAAAGAAGAAATAGCACACGCGACAGATCTCAACTCAAAAAGCGCGGCTCTCTATACTCTCGGATTGTTCTATGCTGATAAAATGTCTTCCTCGCAGAAGGCAAGAGACACCGCCGCCATGATTGCAAATGCTTCAATGAGGTTTACAGTTGTTTTGCATTCATATGACCATGATAACACGCTTTCTTCTAGCGAGAAAGTGAGGCATTACAAGCAACTTATCAAAGAATATCCAGAAGAAACACAACGCCTTAATTCGCTAATAACACTTAGAACAATGGAGGACATGTGACCTGTACATCACAAATAGGTCGATGGAGCGTGGCTTGCATGCTCGCATCACTTGTATTGACATCAGCTCAAGCGGCGCTGCCAAAGCCGACCGTTACAATATCGCCCTCATCGAGTCAGGTGAGGGCAGTGAATGGCAGCGTCACGTTCAGCTGTACGCCGTCCGGAGGCTGTCCGCCGTACACTACGTACACATGGACATTCCCGTCGGGATGCTCACCCAGCACATCATCTGCTCAGAATCCTGGGGATGTGACATTTGGACCAGATGCAGAAGGAAATGTTGGCACGGTGACCGTGACTGTCACCGACAGTAAAGGGACGACCTCAGATCCGGCTAGCGTGCAGGTTGGTGTGCCTAAACTTGGCCCAACGCCAGACATCTGGTACTTTGAAGATGGAGGCGGAGATGCGACCTATAAGGTGGTGCAAACGATCAGTGTAAGCGGCGTTCCCTCCGGCAAGACAATCACTTGGAATCTAATGGGGCAGAGCGGAGTAATCAATTTCATAAATCAGCAGGAAACCGCAACTGGAACCGAAACAACCCGCAACATCTATACGAGTGGCTGGAGCACCACGGAGAACAATCTGTACATAGAGATTGTAGGTGATGGAAGCGTTGTGGCCACAAGCAGTGGCTCAAAGTTTACAGCCAGGGCGCCGACACATATAAGTGAATCGGTTGGAAGTCCAGGCCCATTCATGTACGGCTTCATACGACAATATACGTACACTGTGAAAGATAAGTTCAATCATTTAATGCCAGGAATAATAACGCTCGAACTATTCGCGGCAACCCCATGGCCAACAGAGCAAGGATGCAATTGGAGCGTGCCTGAGTCAGGAAATTATGGGGATCCGTGGTATCTAGATTCTGGTTCTAAGTTTGTGGATACGTTCATGTACAGCGGGCCACTAAGAACGCCAAGCTCGGTTAATCCTGGTCAACCAGGATATGAGACTAAGACAGCGCATAATACGCAGACATACAAGGTTGGTGGATCCGGGACTCAGGGAATGTCAGCAAGCGGCTTCAGTGTTTATGTTGGAAACATTCAGTTCTGCCGGGGGACAGCCTATCGATGAAGCCGGCATTGTATATCGCAGTGGTATTGTCGGCGTGCTGTATGCGGGCCACAGCATATTTAGGTGGGTTTCCTGAGTATGCCTTATTAGAGAAGGCAGACAGTGTGCTCGTAGCAGGAACCGGAGATATTCATTATCTCGATGATACTAAACCGAGAAGCGATCTAACGAGAACTGTGGAGGTGGCGAGGGGTGCATTTATCAAGGGTCGAGGGCCTCCATTGTTGAGATTCGTCTCGCGCGAGCTTCCTCCCCCGGCTAACGGACATTCGTGGGTGATCTTCTTGAGACGGCAGAGCGACTTGTCTCTTTCGCCCGTAAATGCTATGTGTTCGACAATTGCGACCACACTAAGCGTGGATGATGTAATGCGGATAGTGGGTGATCAAGCGAAGGGTGCTAGCACATGTGGATGGCTTGCGGATGTGTTTTGTAGGGAAAGTGATGGTCAGTGTGCGCTTCTGCAATCGTACGTGCTCAGTACCGCACCGCGCGATGTGGTGAAGAGGGCATGGAATATCCTCCGAACCGATTCCGGACCGGATCAATTGAAGCTTGCCAAAACGGTTGTTGGGCTGTGTGCAGTAGAGGGCGAGGTGTTCATGGCTGCGAATGGTGGGATCAGTGACCTATCTGAAGTAGGCCGCAGCCGTGAGGGCATGGATACTCTTGCCGAATTCAATCGTGGGTGTATTGTCGGATGGTTTCACCGTCAGGGCTGCCAATACGACAAGCCTGAGATATTACTCGAGTTTGCGCTGGCTCAACAGGGAGACTTCGAAGCTGAGCTGATCACTGGTATTGCTAAGTGTATTCCGAAGAAAGCTCTGCCTAGAATAGTGGCTGTGCTCAAGGGATCGAACAACATGCAAGTAAAGTATGCATGTCTGCAGGTGATTAGATATGCATGTAGCAATGGTGAAGGAATACCTACTGTGGATGACTTTGTAAAGCGAAGTGACGTCTACATAAGGGCGTTGCGTGATGTGGTGCGGAGCAGCGGGATGGAATGGTAGCGGCGCACCGAATATTTGCCTTGGTCGCTCTTGGTGTGGCGGTTGCCGCCCGCGGAGAGGATCTCCGTCAATTCCGTTTCGCGCCATGTGCGGATGTGGAGCGGGCGAATTTGCAGATGTGGATGCCCGCGGGGCCGGTCGAAGCGGTGATGGTTCTGTGCCCCGGGCTCAACGGGAGCGGCGAGGGGATGATTCGCCAAAAGGCATGGCAAGCATTTGCGCGGGAACATCGGTTGGGATTGATCGGTCTTTCATTGTAAGCGTCCGCTGAACCGCCTCCTTCACCGGTTCTGAGATTCGGGGGAGAGTCGTCGGCATGAAGCGACGAGAGCGGTACACGGAAGCGGCGCGTCGGGGTCATCTGGCGCGGTTTGAGCGAAGCGGGCTGAGCGGGGTGGAGTACGCGGCTCGGCACGGGCTTGGCTACAGCACGCTGTGCGCGTGGAAGGCACGGGCACGTCGGGAACGCGTTCCTCGAGGGTTCCAGCGGGTGCAGGTGTCGTCTGCGGGATGGATGGCCTCGGGCGTGGTGGCGGAGGTGGTGCTTGGGAACGGGGTGAGCGTGCGGGTGATGCGTGGATGCGGGGAAGAGTTGGGAGCGATCTTGGAGGCGGCGCGATGTGGAGCGTAAGCCCCGCGACGCGGATCTTCGTGGCGCGAGGGGCGACGGACATGCGGATGGGGTTCAACGGGTTGTACGCGCGGGTGAAGCTGGCGCTGGAGCGCGATCCGATGAGCGGGCACCTGTTCGTCTTCTGCAATCGGCGGCGGACGCGACTGAAGATCCTGTATTGGGACGGGAGCGGGCTGTGGGTGTGCGCCAAGCGTCTGGAGCGAGGACGCTTCACGTGGCCCGAGAAGGGGGAGCTGACGAGCGGTGAACTGGGGATGTTGGTGGGCGGGTTGGAGCTGAATCGGGCTCGTGAAAAAAAGTGGCATCGAGTTTGAACGAAACGCGTGGGGGCCGGTCTATAGATAGTAAATGGGTCCCTCCGAAATCGCGGAGTTAGTCCGGAAGAATGAGGAGTTACGTCATCGGGTGCGCTTCCTGGAACAGAAGGTGCAGTGGCTGGTGAAGCGGGTGTTCGGGGGCGGGAAGGGCGAGAAGGTGGACCCGGCGCAGTTGGACCTGGCGCTGGAGGGGATCGAGGGCTCGGTGGTGGCGGAGGAGTCGTCGGAAGCGGAAGAGGCAAAGCCCTCGCCGAGGCCGCGGCGGCGCGGGCGCAAGCCGTTGCCCCCGCTCAAGGAAGAGCAGGTGGTGATGGAGCCCGAGGAGGTGCTGGCAGCCCCGGATCTCTGGAAGAAGATCGGGGAGGAGCGGACCGAGGAGCTGGACGTGGAGCCGGCGCGGTTCATGAAGCGGGTGTTCTTGCGGCCGAAGTACGTGCATCGGGTGGACGGGCGGATCGTGATCGCGGAGGCGCCGGCTCGGTTCATGGAGAAGTCGATCCCCGGGCCGGGGCTCCTGGCGCAGGTGATGCTCGACAAGTACGAGCGGCACCTGCCGCTGTATCGGCAGGAGCAGAACTACCGCGAGGAGTACGGGGTGGAGATCCCGCGCCAGCGGATGAGCGACTGGCTGGATCGCGCGGCGTGGGAGATGGGACCGATCTTCCGTGCGATGGAGCAGGAGCTGTTCACGGGGGATTACCTCCAGGCCGATGAGACGCCGATCCGCTTCCTGGACACGAAGGTGCTCGGCAAGAGTCTCCAGGGCTACATGTGGACCTACGGTCGTCCCGGCGGCCACGTGATCTTCGAATGGAAGACGGGGCGGGGCGAGAAGGAGGCCAGCGAGCGGCTCAAGAAGTTCAAGGGCTGGCTCCAGACCGACGGCTACGCGGTTTACGAGTGCGTGGCGCGGGGACGGCCGGGCATCCGCCTGCTGAGCTGTTGGGCGCACGCGCGGCGGAAGTTTTACGAGGCCAAGGAGGAGGACCCGCGCAAGGCGGCGTGGTTCCTCAAGGCCATCGGGCGGCTCTACGCGGTGGAAGCGCGGCTGAGGGAGGCGCGCGCCGGACCGAGGGAGCGGGAGGCGGCGCGCAAGACCGAGTGCCCCGCCCTCCTGCGCAGAATCCATCGCGCCGCGCGCTGGTTCCAGAGGCGACTCCTGCCGCAAAGCCTTCTGGGCAAGGCGGTGAACTACGCCCTGGCCGAGTGGGAGCAACTGGGCCGCTACCTGGAGGACGGTCGCCTGGAGATCGACAACAACCTCATCGAGAACGCGATCCGCCCGACGGCCATCGGCAAAAAGAACTGGCTCTTCATCGGTCACCCCGACGCCGGCAAGAAGAGCGCGGTCATCTACTCGATCATCGGCAGCTGCCGACGGGCGGGCATCCCGGTGCGCGAATACCTAGTCGACGTGTTCAAACGCCTGCCCAACATGAAAGCCAGCGAGATCGAGCAGCTCATGCCCATGCGCTGGGCCGCCGAGCGTCAGAAGCAGGCCGAGGCCACCGCCTCAGCGTCCTGAGTCCCCAGTCAGCCAATCGCCGGCAGGGGGGGTGTGCTTGGACGGACGGATACCTTTCATTCGCATCGAAAGTCGAAAAGCTCGAAAACGGACGCGGGTACTACTACGCCTCGCAAGGGTCAGGACAGCTTCTTGCCGAGGGATTGCGGACTATTCATGGGAAGGACCTCCCAGTGCTCCTGTACGGCTTTTCGGGTGGGGCGCATTTTGCGAGCAGCTTCGCCGAGTGGGCCCCAGAGCACGTGAAAGCATGGTGTGCGTACTCTGCGGCGTGGTGGGAGGAACCGCGGCGCTCCAAACGACGCCCACCGGGCTTGGTCATTTGCGGGGAGGACGATGCGGCCCGGTACGGCGCTTCGCTGATATACTTCAAGCAGGGACGGGCGCTCGGGAAGCCGTGGCTTTGGCTGAGCGTTCCCCGGAGCGGCCACCGCCCGGAATCGCGCGTCGAGGAATTCGTTCGCCACTATTTCGCTGCGGCGCTCAATGGGGATTCACATGGGGTATGGGTGGACCTTGACCTGAAGCGGGCGGTTGCCGAGGATTCCGAGCCGGCGGTCCTCACCGGCTGGTTGCCGGATTCCGGGTTGATGGAGGAATGGAGAACGATTCACGAGCCATGAAGACCTTGTTTCGATGGATCATCCTGATGGCGATGGGATTTCTCGGTACGGTGGAAAGCCCTGCGGAAGAGTTTTTCACGATTCACGAGGTCAAAATCCATGCGGTGGCGCCGGTGGAGAAGACCCCGGGCCCGAAGGCGAAGCCAGCGGAGCGGACAGGGATTTGGCAGAGAATACCGATTTACGGAGTGAACGGAAAACCGCCTTCCTTCACCGAAGTCTTTGTTCCTTCCGTGGAAGTGGAGGTGGAAACCCGACTGAGAATGCAATCCAAGGATACCTTCGCCCGGCTTTACTTTTTCGATTCGGATCGAAACCTCCTCAAGGCGTTGCCGAAACCTTCGGTCGCCAAACGCAAAGGGCGTGTCGACTGTGATGTGCCGATCTTCTATTCGGCGCGGAAGTCCGAGAGCTTGTTCTTCGCGATTCCGGAGGGGGTAACGAGAGGGAAATGGACGGCCATCGCGGTCTTCGGGGACGCCAATGAAGCGGTGGTCAAGGCATCCGCGCATGTGTTCCTGGCAGAGTACGATTTTCCGGAAAAAGACCTCGTGTTGGGGAAGACCAAAAAGAATGTGGATCGCACCGAGGCTATGGACCCGGTGATCGAGCTTCCCGTCCAGAGCGCCAACAGCAAGCAACCGCTCATCACGCTCTTCCTGCGCTTCCCGACGGGGGTACGAGAGGTTTCAGAGAAACTGCCGGGCGCAGGCATCAAGCCTGCGGCAGCGGAGTGCAAAGGAGTACTGGCGCTTTGCCTTTTGGCCAGCAACGTGGACCAGATTCGACGGAGGCTCCAGGGGATCGAGATGGGCCTGGGGGTGAATGCATTGGTCAAGTTCGCGGAAGAGCAGCATCTGGCGATTCTGGCCTGGGGCTCGCGGACTCTTTGGAATCCGGCGGTCAACTACGACGAAATGAATCATCAACTCGCCCGTGAAATGGATCGTTCTTTCGACAAGGTGGCGGAAGCCTGGGAGATCGGCGTCAAGCAACTTGGCGCGCAGCATGGCATGTCTACGAAGAATTTCCTGCTTTGGGGAAGCTGCGGCTCCGCGCAATGGGCGCACCGCCTCGCATTGCGCAAACCCGACTACTTCCTGGCCGTCCACGTTCACATTCCCGGCAGCTTTGACCAGCCGACCCCGGAGGCGGCGAAGGTACTCTGGTGCGTCACCACGGGGGAGGTCTATGGGGGATATGAACCTTCCAAGCGGTTTTATGCCGATGGCCGTGCGCTGGGCTATCCCATGGTTTACAAGGCGATCGTGGGGTTGGGGCATGCCGGCAGCCCGTGGGCGGATGCCTTGGGGCTGCGGTTCTTCGAGTATGCGCTGAGCCTACGCTCGGAGCGGGAGGCGTATGACGAAGCGGTCCGCAAAGGCCGTCCGCCTTCCTTCCGTCCGGGGGAAAACCGCGAGTCTTGGCCGGAATCCTTCCGCCAACCGGCATACGTTGGGGATTTGCTCAATCAGGAGATGTTCCCTCGGGAGGAGGAAGAGAAGGTGCCCGAGCCGTTCCGCGTGGCGCTGCCCACAAGGGAAATCGCAGAGACCTGGTTGAATGAACCTGATGGTCTGTCGAGAACCGCACAGCAATGATGCGTGAACAAGGAGCAATGAAAAACGGAGAACGGGCGGAGTGATCATCACGCAAAGCGAACCATGGAAGCGTATTTTCAAGGGGTCTGGCGGATGGACTGGGGCTTCGGAAACCCCAATAAGACCGCGGCGCTCATTGCTACATTGATGGTGGCGGTCTGGGGTCTGGCGTGGTTTCGCCGAGGGGGATTCTGGATCGCGTTGGGGCTTTTTACGGCGCTGGGTGTCGGACTCATCCGTACGATGTCGCGTGGCGGTTTGGTCGCTCTGTGCGCAGGCTTGGCGGTCCTGCTCTGGAACCTTCCGCGCCCGTGGCCGAAGCGGCGAGTGGGAGCGGTGGTGCTCGCATTCTGGGTCATGGTCGGGGCGGCCATTCTTTGGGCGGCCCATGCCCGGTACGGGCAGGGCCTTATCGAGACGGATCGCTCGATCACAAACCGTCTCGAACTTTGGAAGATCGCGCCCCGGATGATGGCCGATGCGCCCGAAGGGTGGGGTCTTGGAAACTCGGGGCGTGCCTACATGCAGTGGTATCAGCCGACGAACCGCACGGAGGAATACCGGACCCTCGTGAACAGCCACCTGACGTGGCTGGTGGAGTTCGGCTGGTCGCTACGGTTTCTTTACGTTCTGGGGTGGTTGGCGATTCTCTTGCTTTGCTGGCCGAGAGCCACCGCATGGGTGAGTGCGATCCCGTCCGGCATCTGGGTCGTGTTTGGCGTCGCCGCGGCGTTCAGTTCGGTGGCGGAATCGCCGTGGCTGTGGATTCTTCCCGGGTTGGCGCTGGCATTTGCGGTGGGGTGGCGTGCTTGGAAGCGCCAATGGCCAAGCGCGTGGGCATTCGGCCTTACAGGCGCGGGAGCGGCCCTTGTCATAGGGATCTGCTTCGTCCTGGGCGTGGGACGTTCCGAGATTCGGACGGAGCATGGACGGGTCCTCCTCGGGCGGGGTGAACCATCCGTGTGGATCGTGGCCGATGAGCGGGTTCTCGGACAAAACTTTGGAAAGGCGCTTCGGGCGTCCCGCGCCACAGCCGGAGGAGGGGTCGCGGTTGGGATAGCGGGGTCCTCAGAAGCGCTTGGGGATACGAACGGGAAAACCATGGTCCTGTGCGGGGCGGCAACGGAAGGGAAAGCTGGACGCGTCAAGGAGGCTGTCGCAAAGGCCGGTCGGGTGATTCTGTTAAGCCCCAGCTTCTTTCCATCGGCCATTGGGTGGAGTGATGATCAGCATCGCGACCGGGTTGAAGTCATTTTCGGGGAGTTCAGCCAGTCGGCGGTGCTGACTGCTTGGGAGTCGGCAGCCTCTCTGCGGCGGGTCGAGGGCGCAGGCAATTACCTCTCTTCCTGGACGAATTTCGTCTTTGCGGCTTCACGGTGACCCATGGGAGGCAATTCTAGTTTCTCCTGGGGGGAAATGCTCGGGCACGACTTGCCGGCTTTCGGTCTTTTGACAACGATCGCACTGGGGCTCGGGCTCTTGCTGAACCAGTTCCGGGACGCCCCGTTGCCGCTCCTCTACCAATCAAAGCAGGTTCGCTTCGAACAAGAGGTGGCACGACTCGTTCCGCTCGAAACGCCGCGACACTCCGTGGTGGCGTCGTCCGCAGTGCGGGAAGTCGGTCTGGAGGAGTTCCGGGAGTTCGTGAGTGGGAGGCGGGGGCTTGTCCTCGATGCGCGTCCCGAGATCTTCCACCGGTTGGGACATGTGCCCGGCGCATTGAGTCTTCCCCGTGACGACTTCGAGAAAGCGTATGCGCGCCAGCGTTCGAAGTTGGAGGGGAACAAGGACCTGCCGGTGGCGGTCAGTTGTTCGGATGCCCACTGCGAGGACGGACGGATGGTCGCGGAAGCGCTCCAGCGTTTGGGGTTCCGACACGTCTTGCTTTTCAAGGGTGGCTGGGCGGAGTGGACGCGGGCGGGTTTGCCGGAGGAGCGCTCATGAGGCGATGGATCGAGAATCGCTGGGTTCACCTGGTTTTTCGCCTCGGAGTAGGCGCAGTCTTTCTTTGGTCGGGTTTTGTAAAACTCCGGGCGCCGCTGCCCTTCGCTGACAGCATCGCGACGTTCAACATTCTCCCCATGGTTTGGGTCAACGTGATGGCGCTTGGCTTGCCACCCTTGGAAATCCTTCTCGGTTTCCTTTTGGTCGTGGGGTTCAAGCGGCGTGAGGTGGCCTTCGGCATCGTGGTCCTCACGACCATCTTCCTATTGGCCCTGGGACAGGCGCTTGCGCGCGGATTGAAAGTGGACTGCGGTTGCTTCGGGGGTGGTACCCCTTCGGTTGCGAAAGCATGGGGCGCCCTTGTGCGCGACCTTCTCCTCCTCTTCTGCGCCGTCGTTTTGTACTTGAAGGCGGCGAACACTGATCGAGAACTCAAGGCGGCGCGGGGCAGCGGTGCGCTCAGGATTCTTCATTGAGGCCCAGATATGCTGGGAGGTTCTCGTTGCACCACGCGCGATATTCCGCCGTGGAGTTGAAGATGCGATATGGCGCATCATCGAGGATTGGCTTGTACGCATAGAACCAGCCGTACTTCATCCTCGAAAGGGTGTCCCTCTTCATCTGGCGGCGGCACTGTTCGCGCCATGCCTCCATGTCGTCGGGAGGTTTTCCGAAGGAATAAGCCGCCACTTTCGGCATGGATGGTTCGGTCTTCATCGCCTCATGGGGGACAACGGATTGTTTTCCCATTTCCGAAGCTATGGTTTTGCACCCTCCGTTTCAACCTCTGAAGGAGCGGAGACGGTCGCGCGTTGCGCGATGTTGTCAGTCCAATCCCCTTTCACCAAGGCTCCGGCGGACAGGCGCTCGCTCGCAGATGTACATCCATCCAGCAAGTCTGCTTCAACCGCCGATTTCAGGGCCGGGCGAAGAACGGCCTTTGCCGCGGGCGGGGCGGTGAAGATGGTTGCGGATTCTCTGGCTGATCGAGGAAAGGCTGAGGTCTGGTGCCGGGGAACGGACAGGCTTCCTGGATGACACCGTTTTGCTTACGAGGGCGGCGAGACGAATGGTGGACCCCAGTTCAACCGCAGGATTCCATGGGTCATGGGATCGACCATGAGCCGAGCGAGTGGCGGCGAGGGCCTCGCGAAGGCCTCGCGCCAGATGGCGCAGACGGGGATCAATTCGCCCCCTTTCGCGCGGGATCGCCGGCAGCGGGGGTGGAGACTTGGCGGAGGGCATCTTGTCCAACTCCCGAACGGCGGAAGGCCCCAGGGCGCGTTCCAGTTCCCGTTCCACGCTCTTGCCGAACAGTCGTTTCAGTTCTCGCACCGGGTCGGAGGCTTCCCTCCCCAGATGCCCCTTCAGGTTCGCCACGGAGCAATTGACCTCCCTGCCGACCTCGTCCCGTTTGAGGATGACGACGTGGATGTGGGGATGGCGGTCGGCTCCGTTGGCCACCACATGCGTCCCGGCCACCCACCCCAAGGAGTGGCCCGGGCCGAGCTGCTTGCGCCGCCAATCCGAGAACTCCTTCATGGTCTGCGCCAGGATCGTTCGCAGACAGTACCGTTCATCCCTGCCGGCGGCGCGGAGCGCGGGCCAGATGCGCGGATCCGGTGAAAAGACCAGGTGGATCCCCGCGGCGCGGCGGAGTTCCGGCCACGCGTCGCCGCGTTCCTTGGCCCATGCGCGCAGGCGCCGGGCGTACTGATGATCGCTCTCTCTTTGGCCTTGGGGTGGCAAAGCGACCTGCCGTTGCCGGGCGAATGTCCGCAGCCGGGTCATCCAATGCCCGTAGTGTTCATGGGCCGCAGGCCCGTGAGAGGCCAGATGCTCCCGCGCGAGCTGACAGGCCAGCCGTTCACGCTGGGGCAAGGAAAGCTCCGCGAGGGATTGTCCGGACCGCGCGGCCCGCTGGGCCGCCTGTCGTTGGAGAAACCCGCCCAGCATCAAATCGGCCTCCTTACTGGCGTAGCCGTCTCCACGAGGAAGGTCGGGCGCCGCATTCAATTTTCCGCGGCCCTTGTCGCGCTCTCGTCCGTAGCCGATGAGGCCCTCCAGAACCTCTGTCGAAAAGTTCCCGCAGTGTTCCATGACATGGTTCATGCGGTGGACCTCCGGAGGCGAATGGCATCCAGGACGGGATTGCCCGTGGGACACGGCGCGCGAGGCGTGTCGGATTCCGCCGCCTCGGGAGCCAAGGCGAGGCGCAGCAACTCGTAGAATCGACGCAACATCTCGCGCACCTCTGCTCGCTCGTGCTCGTCGGCCTGCCTCATCTCCTCCTGGGCTTCGAGATAACCCCGGAGGGCAGTGAGGGCCTTCCCCATCTCCTGCTGTTCCCGTCGGAGGGCTTTCAACTCCTCCGCGTGGGGATGTTCACGAGGTCTCACGGGAACGGGTGGACGCTGCAGGAGGGAAAGGAAGTAGTCGTCCCAACTCCGAAAACCGGCGAGTCGCCGCGCTTGAATCATTTCCGCCGCGACCCCTTCGCTGACCCGCCAGTTGAATCGTTTTCGTTTGGTCTCCACGAGATTATCAGGACGTAGCCCGCTTGCGGGCGGAGTCCCCGGCTCCAGTTGCTCCAGTTGCCACGAAGGGGCAACTAACCTGCGTACCGGGATGTTCCCTTTTCGGGACATGGACTGCTCGGGGGAAAGACCCGTGGCCTCGATGACCACGGCCCTGGGCTTCGGCGGTGGCCAGCCGTGAGACGGCCATGGCCGCGCAAAGGCGTGACTCGGCCCTGGAGGATGGACGGGCAACCAGCTTGGCGCATGAGGACCTGTGAGGGGTCCGGGAGGTGTTCGCTATGCAAAGGCTCATGGTGATGGCAGGACGCCGCACGGTCTCCGCTCCGGCTACGGGCATGTCACTCGAAGGGCCTCCGGGCACGCTCCGTCTTGGTCTTCCAAGCGTCATCGAAGGGTCGCATCGCGGAGGTGGCCATCGGGAAGTTGAGGCCCATCTGCTCGGAGAGTTCATTGCACTGCCCCTTGATTGCTTGATGGAAGTCGCGAGGCCCCGCCAATGGCATGCTGTCCACGTAGGGCCAGGAACCTGCAGGAGGGGTGGTGGGTGCCCCGGCAGGTGGAAGTCGTCGGTCATGGAGATGGAGCGAGAAGGTTGGGACGCACGGTCTGGCGTGCGGAGGGTCCCCCGTGGCGTGGGAACCGCGACATGAGGGACGCTCCGCCCGGGCAGGCCCGAGGTGAGGCGGAGCCGAGCGAGCGCGTCTTGGTGTGGCCGCCGCCAAACGGAGAGGCGGATCGGAGCGTCTCCTCGCGGAGATCCCCTCGAAGTGCCGGCCCAGGCCACACGTAGACGCGCGGGGAGTAGGGAGGCATTCATGCCGGGGCTCCAGAGCTGGTCGCCTGCGGGGCTATGGGCCGGTCGGGAGGGATAACGGATGGATGGTTGCCCTGTGGCGTGGCCTCCTGGTTCTTCGCCGCAAACCACGCGGCAACCTCGGGGGCGAGACGGAGGGCCTCCTCGTGGTGGCCCTCGTTGTCGAGAGCGTCCTGACGCCGGCGCTCGCGGATGCGCTTGCCCATGGCCTCGCGCCGTTGCTCGACGGTCTTGCCGTCCTTCACGAGATGGCACCGCGCGAGGTAGATGGTCAGGGCCGGGTTGGCCGGCTCGTGGCGTGACCGCTCGCCGCGATCCATTTCGTCGGTGGCCACACCATGGGTGTACTGCAGGGCATGGTGGTATGCCTCGAGGATGGCGGACTCGTCGTGGCCGTCCTGCATGGCCTGCTCGGCGTAGGAGCGCGCCGCATGGCGGGCGTAATGGACCTTGCAGTTGTCCCAGTGAAGTGACTCCAGCCGCGACGCGACGGCGAAGGCTTTGCGACGAAGGAGACTCTGCGGAACGTCAGCCCTCCGGTCCTCCTGCCTCGGGGCGGAAGAAGCCGGGGATTGCCCGTTCATCGCAGGCGGTCCGTCCTCGGGCCGCCTGCCGTCAGAAACCGAAAGCGCTTGGGGAGCGGCCTGACCGCA
>JADZFN010000016.1 GCA_020849895.1 Verrucomicrobiia bacterium
CCTTCGAGCGCGTGGAGTTGTTGAAAGACGCGCGCGTGACGGTGGCGAAGACCGCCGCCGGTTACACCGTCGAGGCGACGATTCCGTGGCCGGCCTTGCATCGCAAGCCGCCGGTGGCCGGGGAGACGCTGTTGGGCGATGTCGGCGTGCTGCTGAGCGACCAGAGCGGCAGCCGCACCGTGCTGCGACGGTATCTGTTCAACAAAGACACCGGCATCGTGGACGACGTGCCCACCGAGTCCCATCTCGCGCCCGCGCAGTGGGGTCGCTGGAAGTTCGAGTGATGCGCTCCGTTCGCCGTAGCGCGCGATCTTTGGGTTGCCCCTGTTCCTCGGCCATCTTCAGGAGCAGCAGATGCGTCAACTGTTCGACGTGATCGCCATACGACAACAAGGATGCTGGTGTTGTTTCATGGAGGCGCGCTTATCGCGACGATGCGCCGATCAACTCGGCGAGGGCTTGCTCGCTTTGGAAGGCGTTGACGTAGATGTAATCGAGGGTGTCGCCTGCGTTTAGCTCGACGTGATGCCAGGTGTTGCGCGGAATCCGCACGACGTAGCCCGGACCGACCCGGTGGCGCTGCTCCGCGACCACAATGGTCCCCTGGCCACACAAGACGATGTATACCTGGTCCCAGCCAGCGTGGCGGTCGCGTGCTTTGGTCGTTGGTCCGCTCAGACGGACGCGCCCTGCGCTCATCAATCCCATCGTGCCCGGCGACACCACGAACTGGTACGTGATATTCGGCCCGCTGTCCTGTTCGTAATAACGGAGTTGATCAATATGCTCGGCGTATTTCATAGGGTTCACCAGGCGGTCAGGTCTGTAACGCGTTTGTGATCATCGTCCTGCGCGTCATGTCGTAGCCGAGGTTGCGCGCGCCACTCGTGACGAGCGCCATCCTGTCGCGCAGTTGAAACAAGTTCCAGATATTCACGGGGTCTTGATGCGACAAGGCCCGCGCGCGACCCGCAGCATTTTATTGGAGTAGAACCGCCTGGCCTGAAACTCCTGGTAGAAGACCGATTGGCGGCGCCGACCGGGCAGGTCGGCCAAATCCAGATCCACACGCAGCATCGTCTCCCGGTTGACGACGGGGCGGGAGCGAGCGGCCATGGCGCCCGTGTGGTCAATGGCCAGCGCGCCTCCTGCAAAGTCGCGGGAGGTGCCGAGTCCTGCGTTGTTGCATCCGGCCAAGGCACAGACCGTGTCGCGGGCGTAGGGCGACCAGCGTTCCATGCGCCACGAAATCCAGCTCCTCGGCGTTCCCTTGAGATAGGTCGCGTGCGGGCTGAAGATCACCTCCGCCCCTTGCCATGCCAGGACGCGGATTGTTTCGAAGTAGGTGGCGTCGGCACAGATCGCGATCCCCAGTTTGCAATCCCGGACTTGAAACACGGCCAGTTGGTTCCCGCATCGAAAGAATCGCGACTCGTTCCTGGTCAGGTTGATCTTCCGCGTGACATCCACCTGGCCCTGCGGTCCGAACAGAACGTGCGTATTAAAAAAATGAACGCCTCTCCGCTCGATCAAGCCCGCTGCGAGATGACAGCGGAACCGTCTCGCCAGGGCGCCCAATCGCTGAACCGCCGCGTTCGCAAGCGGCACCGCATGTTCTGCCTTCAACTCATAGCCGGTCAACGAGCACTCGGGAAAGCCAACGAAGTCAACGCCCGCCTCGACGGCGCGATGAATCCAGCGCTCGTGGTTCGCGAGGTTGAGTTCGATTTCGCCAGGCACGCACCGGGCGCACACCAACGCGAGACGAAGCTGGCGGGCGCGAGGTTTCATGGCGCAGGTTGGGTGAAATCCACGTTCATGCCAGGCCGGGGTGCCTGACCGGTTTTGCGGATGGGTCGGAGAGTTCGTCTCACGAGAGGCAGCAAGGGTGGACCGAGAATCAAATCAAGACGCTCTCCATCGTCCCGGTCAGATCTCGCGCATGGCTCGCGAAGGTTTCAGTGAAGCCGCCCGCCAGGCAGGCAGAAGCCCGGCGAGCGCACAGATCAGCAACGCGCCTCCGCAGATCACGAGCAGATCGCGAAGATTGGTCGCCGCAGGGAGCTGATCGAAGTGGTAGACCTCTCGAGGGAAGAGTTCAAAGCCGGTGGTTTTTCTTAAAAAATCAAGGAACTCATTTCTAAAACGAAGCAGGCTCAATCCTAATCCCAGGCCGAATCCTGTTCCCAGGACGCCGACCGCCACCCCCTGGGCGAGGAAGACCTGGAGGACATCCATTGGAGTGGCGCCGAGCGCCTTTAAAATTCCGATCTCCCGATGCTTCTGGACAGTGACGGTGATCAGGGTGCTCATGATGCCGAAGGCCGCCACAATGATGATGAAGAAGAGAATGAAGAACATGACGTTCTTTTCGACTGCCACGGCGGCGAAGAGCCGCCGGTTGAGCTCCATCCAGGTGTTGGCGCGAAGGGGTGACGGCAGGATCTTGTTGAGGTCGCGTTGAACGCCCTCGACCTGTTCGAGGCCGTCGGTCATGACCGCCAGGCCGTGGACCGCGTCGCCGAGGTCGTAAAGATCCTGGGCTGCGGCCAACGAACAGAACACGAACCCGTAGTCGTATTCGAACATGCCGCTTTCAAAGATGCCGCTCACGACCATTGATGACGGGAGTTGGGCTTCGCGGTTTGTTTCCAGGCTGCGCGGAGAATAGATGATGAGCCGGTCGCCCACGAAGATGCCTTGGCGTCGGGCCATTTCGCGACCGACGATCACCTGTTCCTTCGACAGATCGAAAGTGCCCTCGACCAGATATTTCGGCAGACGGCTCACGCGCTCCTCGCGCACGGGGTCCACCCCCTTGAGATAAGGCGTGAAGACGCGCCCGTGATGCTTCGCGAGCACGGGGCCGAGGACGAACGGCGCGCAGCCGCGCACGTCCGGCCGTGCATCCACCTGTTTCAGCGTGCTTTCCCAATTTTCGATCGGCCCGAATCCGGTGATGGTGAGATGCGCGTTGAGCCCGAGCACTTTCTGGCGCAACTCGAGATCGAAGCCCGTCATCACCGAGATGACGAGGATGAGGACCATCACGCCGAGGGTGACGCCCACCACGGAGATGACCGTGATGACCGAGACGAACGTTCGCCGCGGCCTCAGATACCGGAGCGCAAGAAAGAGGGGAGCCGGCCACGTCATGAGGAGGGCGGGACTATGCCTTCGGGACCTGTGCGACGCGAGAACCGAGTGGCGCCGGCGAATTCCGGATTTGAGACGGCCCCTCGCCGCCGTGCTTGCGCGAGGCCCGATTCGTCGGCACACTGCGCGCCTTCCTTTCTTCGATGAACCTCCACGAATATCAAGCCAAAGACCTGCTCCGCCAATTCGGCGCGCCGGTCCCCCACGGGGTCAGCGTCGCCACGGTGGAGGAAGCGGTCGGCGCCGCCGAACGGATGCTGGCTTCCGGCGCCGCCGTGGTGGTCGTGAAATCCCAGATTCACGCAGGGGGGCGCGGCAAGGGCGTCTTCGAGGGAGGCTACCGCGGCGGCGTGCAGATTTGTCGAAACGCCGAAGAAGTTCGCCGAGCCGCGGCGCACATGCTCGGCTGTCGCCTCGTGACGCGGCAGACGGGGCCCGAAGGCCGCATCGTCCGGCGCGTGCTGATCGAGCTCGGCTCGAAAGTCGTCCGCGAGCTTTACCTCGCCGTGCTCCTCGACCGGGGGAGCGCTCGCCCCGTGGTGATGGGATCGGAGGCGGGCGGCATGGACATTGAGGAGGTCGCGGTGAAGACGCCGGAGAAAATTCTCCGCGTGGATGTGGACCCGCTTCTGGGGCTGCAGGCCTTTCAGGCGCGCCGCCTCGCCTCGGAACTCGGCTTGGGCGGCGACCTTCTGGCGCCGGCGTCGAAGACGATGCTCGCGGCGTATCGCGCCTTTTGGGAATGCGACGCGTCCCTCGTGGAGATCAATCCGCTCGTTGTCGCCGAGGGGCCCGGCGGCGAGGCGTCGGTCCTCGCGCTCGATGCCAAGATCAACCTCGACGCCAACGCGCTGGGACGGCATCCCGACCTCCTCGCCATGCGGGATCCCGAGGAGGAAGCGCCTTTGGAGGTCGAAGCCTCGAAGCATCATCTGAACTACATCAAGCTCGACGGCAACATTGCCTGCATGGTGAACGGCGCGGGGCTCGCCATGGCGACGATGGACATCATCAAGGTTTCGGGCGGCGCGCCGGCCAATTTCCTCGATGTCGGCGGCGGAGCGAACCGCGATCAGGTCGCCGCGGCCTTTCGCATCATTCTGGCCGACCCGCATGTGGAAGGCATTCTCGTGAACATTTTCGGCGGGATCATGAGGTGCGACGTGATCGCCGAAGGCATCCTCGCCGCCGTTCAGGAAACCGGGCTCAAGCTGCCTCTCGTTGTTCGCCTCGAAGGCACCAACGTCGAGGCCGGACGGAAACTGCTGCGCGACAGCGGGCTTTCGGTGATCGCCGCGGACTCGCTGGCCGATGCTGCGCAAAAGATTGTCGCCGCCGTGAAATCGAGGTGATTTTCAATGAGCATCCTGGTTGACGCTTCCACGCGGATTTTAGTGCAGGGGATCACCGGCAAGACCGGCGCGTTCCATACGAAACAATGCCTCGACTATGGCGCGAAGATCGTCGCCGGCGTGACGCCCGGCAAGGGCGGCGAAACGTTCGAAGGCCGTGTGCCGGTGTTCGACACCGTCTCCGAAGCCGTCGCGGCCACGGGCGCCACCGTTTCCGTGGTCTACGTCCCTCCGGCTTTCGCCGCAGACGCCATCCTCGAATCGGCGGATGCCGGTCTCGATCTCGTCGTGTGCATCACCGAAGGGATTCCGATCCGCGACATGATGCGCGTGCGCCGTTCCATGACGGGGCGCAAGACCCGCTTGCTCGGCCCGAACTGCCCAGGGTTGATCACCCCGGGCCGCGGGCCGAACTCCACCGGCGGCTGCAAGATCGGGATCATGCCCGGCTACATCCATCGCGCCGGACGGGTCGGCGTCGTCTCGCGTTCGGGCACGCTGACTTATGAAGCGGTCTGGCAGCTCACATCGCTCGGGATCGGCCAGTCCACGTGCATCGGCATCGGCGGCGATCCTGTGGGCGGGTTCAGTCATCTCGACGTGGTACGGCTTTTCCACGACGATCCGGAGACCGACGCGATCCTGATGATCGGCGAGATCGGCGGCGCGGGAGAGGAAGACGCCGCGGCGTGGCTCAAGGCCCATCGAAGGAAACCGGTTGCCGCCTTCATCGCGGGAGTGACCGCGCCTCCCGGACGCCGCATGGGCCATGCCGGAGCGATCATCACCGGCGGCAAAGGAACCGCCTCCGCCAAAATCGCCGCGCTCAAGGACGCCGGCGTCGCGATCGCGCCGAACCCCTCGGAAATGGGACGGACTCTCGCGGCCTTGCTGAAGTAGGGACGCCCGCGCCTGCTCGGTCTTTTGCGAGGCGAGAGGAGAAAGGCCCGAGAACTCCAAGCCTTTGCGTTGCTTGACTCCGCGATCCGTCAGTCCGAGGCCGAAGCTGGCGCCCTTCCGCGCGCTTGCGGCGCTGGCGGTCTTCAGCCGCGAGCTGGTCAAGAACCCCCGACGCATCGGCGCCGCGATCCCCAGTTCGCCGGCGCTCGCTCGCCGCATGGCTTCGCACGTCAACCCGAACGGGCGCGGGTTCATCGTCGAAGTGGGTGCGGGGACGGGAGCGATCACCGAGGCGCTCCTGAAACGCGGCGTGCCGCCGGAACGCCTCATTGCCGTGGAGCGTTCGGAACGCCTCGCGGAGCATCTGCGCCGCCATTTTCCCGAAGTGCAGGTGGTCACGGGCGATGCCGGCGAGTTGCGTGCGCTGTTGCAGCGTCATCCCCAACTGGCGCGAGAAGGCGTCTCCGCCGTGCTTTCCAGCCTTCCCCTGCGCTCCCTGCCTCCGGAAGAGGCGGAGCGGATTGCAGACGAGATTCGCGCGCTGCTCCACTCGCAAGGAACGCTGATCCAGTTCACCTACAGTCTCGCCGCGAAGTCCCACTGGACGCTTCGGCATTTCCGCCGTCTCCGCGGCTCGATCGTTTGGCGCAACCTGCCTCCGGCTCGCGTGGACGTGTTTCAGCCGATCGTTTCGGCAGCCGGCGTCTGAAGCGTCGCCGCCTCCTCCGGGGCTGCGGAGGGAGAAGCTTCGGGTCCCCCCGCCGGCGCGCCTTTCTGTTCCGGCCGGGGCGCGTCGCCGCGGCGGCGTTTCCTGCGCGGTTTCGAGGGGCGCAGACGAGCCGGCGGCGAGGTGGCGAATGCGGGCCGGGGCGCGACGCGCTCGAGTTCCCCGTTGTAATACTCGATGAGGTGTCCCTGGCGGACCAGCCAGTCCACATGCCCGAGAAAGGCCGCGACGCGCGGATCCGCCCCCGGCGTGACGTCGGCGGATGGCGGTGAGGCGAGCGTCGGGCCCAGCGCGGCGAGGAGGTCTTTGCGCCCGCAGCGGGGGCGTTCGCGCACATGTTCAAGGATCGCCCAGACCTCGGGGGCGACATGCGCCCGGTCGGCGACAAAGGGCGCGGGACGCGCCGTCGCCACAAACAGCATGCCGCGCGCACCGCGGAAGACGGCGAGGCCGGCTTTGGCGAGCGCCTCGGCGAGGAGACCGATGAGACGTCGAGGGAACAATGCTTCTTCGGCGACCAGGGCGCGGACGGCGTTCCGGAGGGCGGCGTCGGCGCCGGCGTCCGCCACCGCGCCGTCCACCGAAAACTCCGACCCGGCGCGGCGACATTCCGCAAAGCCGCGTTCCCGAAAGTCGCGTTCCATATCCGCCTCGGTGGCGAGAGGCGCGGACGCCGCGCCACGGAGAGGAACGAAGGCGACGCGGGTGGACGCCTGCTTGCGCCATTCCTCGACCGCCGCCGGATCGCGCACGAGGACGATGTTCGCCTTGAAACGCTCGAAAGACATCGCGGCAAAACGGTCGCGGTGCAGTTTCAGGAGAGTCGCTTGATAAGAGTGATGGTTCGTCGGGCCGAGCAGCGCGCCGTTGAGCGAGCAACGCGCGACGGCGGCGAAGTTCCCTTTCGGCAGGTCGCCCTCCGTTTTTTCCTCGCGATAATGGTCGGCGCGATGGCGATCGAGGATATGGCGCGCGAGGTCGCCGTCCGAGCGGGCGACCGCGTTGCATGCGGCGCATTGAAGCAGGGTGGACGGGCCGCCGTCCTCGCCCGTGGCGCGGAAGCGGATGCGGTAACGCTCCGGCCGCGCGACAAACATGCGGCCGAGCGCGAAAAGCGGATAGGCGCGGCCGGAGGTGCGGACCTGGGCGGCCACCGCCTCGACGGCGCGCGGTTCGAGGAGGAGGGCGATCTCCACGCCGGGCGGGGGCGAAGCGGGCGCGGCGGCGCGCGGGGCGGTGTGTGGGGGAAACCGCCCGCGAGGACCGGTGCGTTCACGGCGTTCCCTCCGGGACGCATCGCTTCCGCCCAAGCGCTCGCGCCGAAGCGGTCGGAAGCCGCGCGCGCGCGGGCGTTCCGCATCCCGAGATTCTGTGTCCACATCCTTGAACTCGCGTGCGGAGGGCGCGGATTCCCGAGCCCATCGGGGAAGGAGCTCGAGATTGATGAGCTCCTCGAGATGCGCCGCGGAAACAGGGGCGCCCTGAGATTCGTCGCCCATAATCAGTGGTCCTGCGGGTCGGGCGAGGCGCTGGTCAGCGCGATCTCGGAGCGCGCCTGGGCGCGAAACTCGCGGAGGAATTCGATCGGATCGTAAGGCTGAATGTTCCGGGGATCGTACGCGCGACCGAGTATCGGCGGTCGCATCGTGCGCGCGGCCTTCGTGGAAGCGAACTGAGGATCAATCACGCGCCCCACTTCGAAATGGCAGTGCGGGATCGCGCTGAGGTAGCGGCGCCCTCCCGGCTGCGAGGAGGTGCGTCCCATCATTCCGAGGTGTTCCCCTCGGCGGACGGAGCGCCCTTCTTCGACGTCCACCCGGTCGAGGTGCGCGTACATCGAGATGAACGGCGACCCGTCGCGGAAACGATGCTCGATCATCACGTAACGCCCGTAGCCGCTTCGTTCGCTGCGAGAGTTCGCCACGACGACCACCCCGTCGAGCACGGAGTAGACTTCGTCGCGCGGGACGAGCACCGGCTCGTTCCGGGAAAAACTTCGGGAGGTTTTGGGATCGTAATACTCGATGTTCACGACACCCTTGGCGCGCTCAACGCGGACCGGCAGGATGTCCACACCCTTATGGAAACGGGCGCCCTGGCTTCGGGACCAGCCCGGCATGCCGTAGGTGGGGTTCGTGCAGGTGCGCGCTGCATAGCCCTCGACTCCGCCGTCGAGCAACTTCGTGTTGGGTGTGGGGAAGCAGGGCTGCTGCGCCAGACCTTCGGAAGGAAACTCCGCGAAGACGTGAAGCAGGGGCGAGGCCGCCGGCGCGATGCGAGGTGCCAGGCCGAATGCGGCGAGGGTTCCCAGGAAAAGGACGGTCGGTCGGCGCATGGAAGGGTCAGACGATGGCCAGTGTGGCGGCGGTAATTTCGCGGGCGGCACTCACGCCCGCAAGCAATTCCGCCAGCTTCAACGAAAATTCGAATGCCGTGCCCGCTGCACGGCTCGTGACGATCCGGCCGTCCACGACGACCCGGTCCTCCGCATAATGCGCCCCAGGAAACTCGCTTGCGACGGAGGGGTGGCTGGTGATGCGCCGTCCCGAAAGCAGACCGAGGTCCTGGAGCACGAGAGGCGCGGCGCAGATCGCGGCCACCCATTTTCCCGCGCGAGCATGACGCAACACCGCTTCCCGCACGCGGGAATCCGATTTCAGATGGTTCGTGCCCGGCTGGCCGCCCGGCAGCACAATCGCGTCGAAGAGGCGTTCGCCCACCGTCTCGAGCGTCGTCTCGGCGAGATGGCGGGTTTGGCGCGCCGCCTCGATCGGGCCGTCGCGCAATCCCGCAACCGTCACCGCGACGCCGGCCCGACGGAGCACGTCCACGACGGTGATCGCCTCGATTTCCTCGAAGCCGTCGGCAAGCAGAGCCAGAGTGGTGGGGCGGATCATGGACGCGTCTCTTCGGGGGAAGAACCTCATCGGACGCCGGGACACGCTAACCGAAATCGGGGGAAGGCTTCAATCAAAACTTCTCGACAGAAGGCGGCGGAACGATAAGAATCCCCTCCAAACCACGGGCGCAAGCCGGAAGGCGGGTTTCCTCCGCGGGCGTCGAGACGAGTCTCGCGCGCGAGGCCTCGGGCCGATCGCGGGAGTCTCGCAGGAGGAGAATCCGTCATGCGGTTGCGCGTCCTCCACCTCTCAAACTAAGGAATCGTCATGCCCCTCCTGAAAATCGACGAGAAAAAGAAACCGATCGTCACGCTGATCGCGATCCTCGCCATCGTGATCTCCCTGATTTCCATCTTTGTGACCCAGTGCGAGCGTCCTCCGAAGGTCAACCTCAAGCCCTATCTGGGGGTCAGCGAGGTCCTCGCCGACGAGACCGCGAAGTTGCTCGGACCGAGCGGCGGTTCGATCGTGGTGATCTCTCTCGATACCAAGGCGTCAAAGATCCCCACGATCGAGGCCCAGCTCAATGCCTTCCATGCCGCCATCAAGAAAAAAGGCAACATCACGATCGCCGCGACGGAAACGCTGTCTCCCGACAAAATGGGAGAAATGGGCCCTGAGATGGGGCTGCCTTCCAAGCTTTTCCACAAGGCGCTCTCTCAGCATGGCAACGCCAATGTCTTCGTCTCTTTCCTCGGGGCGCCGGTGCTCAAGGACGAGGAGATCGCGCAACTCCCGCCGACGATGCCGAAGCTCATCGTGTTCGCGTCGTTCGGGATGGGGTTGAAAAAACTCTTCGACGAGCAGGTGATCCAGACCGCGATCGTGCCCAACATCGAACCGAATCCGAACGCGAAGAAAAATCCGGTCACCTCGCGCGAATGGTTCGACCAGTATTATATGGTCGTGACCAAGGAGACGGCGGACAAGCTCTCCAACTATTAATCGAAAACCTTCGCGCGCGCGCCGTTTCCCGGACGCCGCCTCATCCAGAGTCACAACCACGCATGGGAGTCCGAGAGGTGCGACGGTCGCCGCGGCCTCCGTGGGATCCTGAAGAAGACGACGGCGGAAAACGTCGGTTTTGAGTCCGGCGTCTACTGGGCGGCGAAAGACGGAGAAGACCTGGTGGCCTGGCTGGAGCGGTTCGGATCCCGCTGTCCGCCGATCCAGCTCAAGGACATGGATGCGGCGGGGGACTTCGCCCCGGTCGGCGGCGGGAGGTTCGACTTCGCCCGCATCCTCGCCGTCGCCGAGGGCCTGGGCGTGGATGGCTGCATCGTCGAGCAGGGCCTCTGCAAGGATTCGCCTTTCGATGCGGTTGCCGCCAGCTTCCGCCGCTTGAAGCGCGTGGCGCCGGCGCTCGTCGAGACGCTGTGAAACGGCCTCGGCGGGCGGGGCGCCCGCAGGAGATTCTCTATCGGCTCTGCACCGTGCGGTGGTAGGCGTAGAGCGCTTCCAATTCGTCGAAGGCCGCCGTCACCGAAAGGTCCGGTTTTTTTCCGAGGGTGCACGGCACGATTTCGAGGAGGCTATTCGTCAGAAAAATTCCGTCGGCGCGGCGGCAATCCTCGGCGCGAACCTCCTTCTCGGCCACGCGCCAGCCTTCGCGGCGCGCGAGCTTGATCAGCTCCGCGCGGGTGATGCCCGGAAGACAGCCGCTGGAGAGCGGTGGGGTGACCAATCCGCCGCCCTTGAGAAGGAAGACGTTGCTTGCGGTCGCCTCGATCAGGCGGCCCCGGGCGTCGAAAAGGAGCGCTTCGTCAAATCCTGCGCGTTCAGCCTCCAGCTTGGCGATCACGTGAGGGAGCGAGCTTAGCGACTTCAGCGGCAGCGGCGCCACGGGCTGGGGATGCCAACGCAGCTTCCAGACCGACCGGCGGCGGACGGCGACGGGGCGTTCCCGCGCGCAGATGGCGATCCGGGACGGGCCCGCGCCGCGCGGGGAGAAGCCGAGATAGCCTTCGCCGCGGGTGACGACGAGGCGGGCGAACCCTTCGCGGATGCGGTTGGAGAGCGCGACTTCGCGCGTGTAAATCTCCATCTCCGCGCGGGTGAGGGGGATCTTGATTCCGAGCGTCTTGAGCCCGTCGAACAGGCGGCGGATGTGCGCCGCGAGCCGGAAAAAGCGCCCTTGATAGATGCGCACGGTCTCGAAGAGCCCGTCGCCGTAGAGCAGGCCGCGGTCGAAGACGGAAATGGCCGCCCGATTCTCGGGCACGAAACGGCGGTCGAGAAACACCACTGATGTCGCCATGCCGGAAGCCTGCCAGATTTCCGCGCACCCGCCAAGGCCGATCCCTCACTCCCTCTCCATCAGGGCCTTAGAGGGTGTTTGAAAATTGGCCTGCCCTCTGTTGCTGGCGGGGCGGGCTTGTGGGCAAGGCGTGGAGGCTGGCCAATCCCCGCAGTGGGCTTGGCCAGCCGACACAACGCCGTCCAAAGTCCGTTCCCGCCGCAACCCTCTGGGCGCGGGCCATTTTGGCCAAATCCAGCGTTGCCTCGGCGCTCAAAGCCCGCTGCGGGGATTCTCGCGCCTCGGCGCCTTGGCTTTGGCCAAAATGGCCTCTCGC
>JADZFN010000017.1 GCA_020849895.1 Verrucomicrobiia bacterium
CGGGGCGGGCTTGTGGGCAAGGCGTGGAGGCTGGCCAATCCCCGCAGTGGGCTTGGCCAGCCGACACAACGCCGCCCAAAGCCCGTTCCCGCCGCAACCCTCTGGGCGCGGGCCATTTTGGCCAAATCCAGCGTTGCCTCGGCGCCTTGGCTTTGGCCAAAATGGCCTCTCGCAGAGGGCCGTCGAATTTTCAAACACCCTCTCAGAGATACTCGTCCTTGCGGATCTCGATGACCTTCCCGGTCCTTCGGGACTCGTCGGCCTTCTCGGCGAGGAGCGTGGCCGCAAGACCGGCCGAGAGGTCCGAGTCGGGCGCTCTCCCCGTCTCGATCGCGTCGAGGAAGCTGTCGATCAGGAAGCGGTCGGCGCCGCCGTGGCCGCCCTGGCCAGGCTTGATCGCGTGGATCTGGACCTCGCCCGAGGTGGAATGGGTTACTCGCACCTCTCCCCAGGAGGTGTCCATTTCGACAAGGGCCTTCTCACCCCAGACAGAGTAGGCGCGCCGCCCCTTGTTCTGGAAGAGCTGCATGTTGAAGTTGCCGCGGACCCCGTGATTCCACTCGAGGATCACGGTCTGGTTGTCCACGAGATCCTTGTCGTCGTGGTAGACGCAAAGGTCGCCTCCGTAGACGTCCTTTTCCCGGGTCTTGTGCATAGGCTCCTTACCGTCAATCGGGAAGACGAACCCGGCTCGATCCACGTACGGGCAGGCGCGACGGATGGCCTCGGGACATCTGCCGCAGTGGGTCCCGCGCCCCTTCGGCCCCTTTTGGGGGAGGAAAACGTTGGTGCCGCCGAAACTGGCCACCTTCACCACGCGGCGCTTGTGCCCGACGAGCCATCCGAGCATGTCGAGGTCGTGGGCGCACTTCGTGTTGAGGAGGCCTCCGCTCCGCTCGCTGTGGCGATGGAAGCGGCGCATGAAGGCGGCGCCGTGCGTCTGGTGGAGCTGCTCCAGGCCGGCAACATGGACGATCTGCCCCGCCACGCCGCTGTCGACGATCTCCTTGAAACGGCGGAAGATGGGATTCCAGCGCATGTTGAAGCCGAGGTAGGCGGTGACCTTCGACTTGCGGTGGGCGCGGATGATGGCGCGACAGTCCTCGCTGTTCGTCGCCATCGCCTTTTCGAGATAGAAGTGCTTGCCCGCCGCGATCGCCGCGAGGGCGCTCTCCTTGTGAGCGAACTCGGGTGTCGTGATGATCACGGCGTCCATGTCCTTCTGGGCAAAAAACTCCGCGGGATCGCAAAACCGCCTCACGTCCCCGTGCCCACACCACTCGCAGTATTTCTCGAGGCGGTCCGCGTCGAGGTCGCACACGGCGAGCAGCTTGGCGCGCGGGTGGTCGCCATCGAGCTTCCGCGAGAAACTCTCGGCGCGCGCGCCGAGACCGATCACACCGATGCGCCAGGTCTTGTTCATGAATCTGGTTGAGATCGGACTTCTCCATCCCGCCGGTCCCGGCCCAACTCATCCGTCCAATCCTGGATCCTTCGTGTTGGAGGCGGGAGAACTCGTGCTGGAAGCCCTCGGGAAGATCGGCGTTCGGCGGCTCATCATTGAGCCGTCGTTGCAATGCCAGATGAAGATGCTGTCCCGGGGCCAGCGAGGGGATCATGGCGAGGCACACGCCACGCGCCCGCTTCACGACGCGGCCTGGCGTGTTCCCGGCGGATCCCGCGGCCGCCGACGAGGCTCACCTTGAGCTTTCGAATCGCCTTCATGGGATCTTGATTGACTCGATGCAGAGTGGTAGTGCTTTCGGATATGCGCTGTCAAGCGTGCCCAAAAATCGTTCTGGGCGGATGAAAGCGTTCGAGCCGTGCACAAACCCTCATCACCTGAGGGTGCGGGCAGCTTTCGACGGCACGAGGGCCGATCGCATCGCGGTCTGCGAGCAGGCCTTCGCGTCTTCGGTGGCCAGCCGCATCCTTGGACGGGAGATGATCACGGGGTCCACGGACGTTCACTACTATGAGGCCTGCGCATGGCTCGAGGGTGAGGAGGCCCACGAGGAGTTCATCGAACGGCTTTACCGAGACTGCGTTGCGCTGCACCGCCACTTCGATTTTGACATCCTCTTCCTGCCGTGGCGCCATGCGGAGCGTCCCAGCAAGCGGGTTGGGGAGTACCAGATCCTCTACGGTGACGCGGAGGGAGCGGACTGGTCGATCCGCCAGTTCGACCCGGGTTCGCGCACCTTTGGGGTGGTGAACTCGGGGCGACCCGAGCTGACGAGCGAGGAGGTGATGACCTTCATGCGCGAGTTCATCGCCCGCCCGCGGCCGCCGGGGTGCTGCGTGACGGCGGACCCCCTGCTGCTGCGCGCGGCGCGCGAGCACGGACGGGAGTTCGTGGTTGCCGGCGTGACCGGCATGGCGGTTCCAATGGCAGCCGGATGGTTGGAGGCGACCTTGCTCGCCCCGGGGCTTGTCGGGGAGTACCTGGACGTCGCGATCGAGAATCTTCTGGGGCAGCTTGACGCTCAGCGCACGGCGGGGATCTGGTTGGTCAACGGTGGCGGAGATTTCGCGTTCAACAGCGGTCCGGTCTATTCGCCGAAGTTCTTTCGCGAGGTCATGGCTCCGCGATGGAAGCGCGTTTTCGACCACTGTCGCTCGCGCGGCATGGCCTACATTTTCCGCTCCGACGGCAACCTATGGCCCGTGGCCGAGGATCTCTTCGACTGGGCCAAGCCGGATGCGTACTACGAGGTGGACCATGACGCCGGGATGCACTTCTCCGAGCTTCGACGGCGTTTCCCTGGGCTGACCCTCATCGGCAACGTGAGCTGCGGCCTGCTGGCCACCGGAAAGCCCGAGGAGATTCGGCAGCAGACAATCGAATGCATCAAGGCCGCCGCGCCGCGGATGATCGCCGCAAGCTCCAACGCCATCCTCCACGGCACCCCACCGGAAAACGTGGAGGCCCTCTTCGACACGGCAAAGGCGTATTCAGCGGAGGCGCGCGATTGAGGTCTGTGGACTCGTTTTCAACCGCGTGAGTACTGCAATCACTTACTTTTCCACCTCACATACAACTCCTCCCCGATCATCGGAACCTCGTCTACGGGCCGTGCCCGCGGCAGATGCTCGACATCTACGCCTCCGGCATCACGGCTCGTCCTTCGCCCGTCTACCTCTGGCTGCACGGCGGAGGCTACGCCGGGGGAGACAAGATGAACGTCCATCCCCGGCTCGTGGCCCGTCTCGCGCTCGCGGGGGTGAGCGTGGTTTCCGCGAACTACCGCTTCAGCGACGATCCCGAGCTTCTCGCGCCCCTCCGTGACGCGGTGCGCGCGCTCCAGTTTGTTCGCGCCCACGCCGCCGAATACCGCCTCGATCCTTCGCGGATCGCGCTCGGGGGCAGCTCGGCGGGGGCCGCGAGCGCCTGCTGGATCGCCCTCGGTCCCGATCGCGCACGCCCGGACTCGCCGGATCCGGTGGAGCGACAGAGCACGCGGGTGACCTGCGTGGCCGTCGCCGAGGCGCAGACGACACTTGATCCCCGCGCCATTCGCTCGCTCGTGCCGGGGCCGACGTGGACGCTCGAGGCGCTCCAGAAACTGCTCCGCCTCACGCCAGATCAGTACGATCTTCCCGAGCACGCGAAAAAACTCGACGCGATCGAGTGCCTCGCGTGGGTTTCGCGCTCCAGCCCGCCGTTCTTCCTGAGGAATGCAACTCCCGACGCCCCGCTGACGCCCGAACTCGGGATCATGGCGGGGATTCACCATCCCGTGTTCGGCCGGGCGCTCAAGGCAAAGCTGGACCCTCTCGGGATCGAGTGTCTGCTGAAGCGGCGGGAGGATTATCCCGGGCTGGACGACGAGACGCTGGATGGGCGGCTCATCGACGAGAGCGTCGCGTTCCTTGTGCGTCACCTCGGCGTGGTGTGAGCCGCGATTCCCGCACAAGGTCCAACTTCTCCTGGCTCTCGCACCCCGCTTCCCTTCGCTCCTTTCGCATCCCGATGGCGACACGGGGAGACGTATGCTAACTTCTCGCGTCCGATCCCTCGGAACAGCGCCTCCATGAGCGACACAACAAAAATCAAGGCCGCCTCCACCGATCTTACGCCCGTCGTCGCCGCGCCCACCGATGTCGCCCGACTCACGCACCGCGCGCCGGTCCCTCCCCACGAGCAGACCGCCGACCAGGACGTCGACGTCGTGGACTGGGACCGTGTGGCGGCTGCCGAGGACTTCAAGAGCCTCATCCGCGCCAAGGTCCGCTTCGTCGTTCCCGCATCCGCGTTTTTCATCGTCTATTATTTCGCTCTTCCCCTCCTCGTCGGCTACGCCCCAGGGCTCATGAACAGGAAGGTGGTCGGCGTGGTGAACTTCGCCTACGTCTTCGCGCTTTCGCAGTTCTTCATGGCGTGGACGATCGCCGCGCTCTACGTCCGCGCCGCGACGCGATTCGACCGGATGGAGAAGGACATCATCGCCCGCCTCCTGAGACGCGGAAAACCCGCTCCGGGAGGAAATTGAGCCGTGTCCCCCGCCCTGTTGATGTTCCTCTTGTTCGTCGCGATCACCCTCGGGATCACCTGGTGGGCGGCGCGGCGTTCGTCAGGCACGAGCCATTTCTTCGCCGCGGGTCGCCGGATCTCGGGCTGGCAGAATGGGTTCGCCGTCGCGGGCGACTACATGAGCGCAGCCTCCTTCCTCGGGATCGCCGGTCTCATCGCCTTCCATGGCTTCGACGGATTCATGTACTCGGTCGGCTGGCTGGTCGCCTATCTCACCGTGCTCCTCATCGTCGCCGAACCGCTGCGCAACGCCGGCAAGTACACGATGGCCGACGTCCTTGCCTACCGCCTCAACCCACGCCCCGTCCGCGCGATGGCCTCCCTCAGCACGCTCACGGTGAGCACCTTCTACATGATCGCGCAGATGGTGGGCGCGGGCGCGCTCGTCGCGATCCTCCTCCCCAGCGTCAGCTTCCACGCCGCGGTCATCGGCGTCGGCGCGCTCATGATCATTTACGTCGTGTTCGGCGGGATGTTGGCGACCACCTGGGTGCAGATCATCAAGGCGATCCTGCTCATGGGCGGGACGATCCTCCTCAGCCTCCTCGTCATGGCGCACTTCGGCTTTGATTTCGGCGCGTTCTTCGAGGCCGTCGCGCACGTGACCTACCGCGAGGGGGATGTCGAGGTGACGAAGGACTTCCTGCGGCCCGGTCTCTACTTTAAGCCACCCTATGGGGCGATCGATCTGGTCTCCCTCGGGATGGCCCTCATCTTCGGCACCGCCGGCCTGCCTCATATCCTCGTGCGTTTCTACACGGTGCCCGACGCGAGGACGGCGCGCGTGAGCGTGGTCTGGGCGATGGCCCTCATCGGCGTGTTCTACGTCCTGACCACCTTCCTCGGCTTCGGGGCGGCAACGATCGTGGGTCGGGACTACATCGTCGCGCACGGAGGAAACAACATGAGCGCGCCGCTCCTGGCCCAGCGCCTGGGCGGAGAGATGTTCTTCGCGTTCGTGTCCGCGATCGCCTTCGCCACAATCCTCGCGGTGGTCGCGGGGCTGACGATCAGCGCCTCGACCTCGTTCGCACATGATTTCTATACGAACGTGGTCCACCGCGGCATGGAACGGAGGCCCGGCGAGGAGGTCCGCGTGGCGAGGATCACTGCGTTCGTGGTGGGCGCGATGGCGATCGTGATCGCGATCCTCCTGGGTCCGAAGGCGAACGTGGCGTTCCTTGTGGGCCTGGCCTTTGCGGTCGCCGCGTCGGCGAATCTTCCCGTGATCGTCTTCTCGCTCTTCTGGAAACGCTTCAATACGAAGGGGGCCGTCTGCGGCCTCGCCTCGGGACTGCTCGCCTCGATCGTTCTGATCCTCGTCAGCCCAAGCGTGGACCTCCTCGCGGAGCCGTGGTTCCCACTGAAGAACCCCGGGATCGTGAGCATCCCCCTCGGATTTCTCGGAGCCATCTTCGGCACCCTCCTCGGTCGAGAGCCCCATGCCGAGGCGAAGCATTCGGAGCTTTTCGTTCGCGCAAGCACCGGCATCGGTGCAGAGAAGGCTGCCGACCACTGATCGCCTGTCCAGGTGCCCCTCAATCTCCCAATCGGGAAAGAGGTTGTGCGACCGGAGACAAAAAGGGGTCCGTCCTTTGGCGATGAGGATTGAAGACGTGCCGCCGTCGCCGGCGCGCGCGGTCCACGCGAAGCTTCCGGTTCGCATACCCCAGCCCGCACCCCAGCGTTCCCGTTGAGCCAAGACCCGATTCCTTGGTCAACTCCTTCGCCCGCACCCGCGCCTCCTGCTCCACCGTCGTGAGTTCCACCGATTCAACCCTTCAAGGGATCTTCAACCCGAGGAGATCTTCGTCGAGTTCCTTGCTCGTCATCATTCCGCAGCCATGCTAGCCTCCCTCCTCTCAATCCACAGGACTCGTTGGAGGAGTGGCTGAGTGGTTGAAGGCACCCGACTTGAAATCGGGCGATGGGGCAACCCATCCGTGAGTTCGAATCTCACCTCCTCCGCCATTCCGGACTTCATGAGGCGAGCGGCGGGAGAGGTCTCACCCATGCTCGCCCGGTTTTTCCGGTGCATGGCGAAGGCGCCAGCCCTCGTATTCCCGAATTCGGACTTCTTGTTCCTCATCCCTGAATCTCTCTCCTCTCCGTCAGGAGGGACGGTGTTCCCGGCGGCGGCGAAGCCCGAGCAGAATTGCCGTCCGCCGGGTGCGCGCTTGCACCGGAACGGCGTGGATGCTGACATACGGCTTTCGTGAATCTCTACGTTCGACGATCCAAAGTGCTCGCCAAACTTCGCGCCGGCAAGGTGGCCCGCGTCGCCTGCCTCGGGCATTACATTCCCGCCGCCGTATTTCATGCGGCGCGCGCCGGGTATGACGGGATCTGGATTGACGGCGAGCACCGCGTGTTCGACCCGAGGGAGACTCAGGCGTTCCTCGCTTTCCATCATCTCGCGGACGTGGATGGCATCTGGCGCCCGCCGACGCTCGAAAAAACCGCGCTGTATCGCCTGCTCGAAGACGGCGCGACGGGGCTGATGATTCCGCACGTTTCCACACCGGAAAAGGCGCGGACGCTCGTGCAGGCGACAAAGTTCCCGCCGCTGGGCGACCGCGGATTCGACGCCGCCGGATTGGATTGCCAATTCAGCCTTCCGCCGCTCAAGCCGTATGGCGAAGCCGCGAACCACGAAACCTGTCTCGTCGTGCAAATCGAAACCCCGGAGGCGCTCGATCATGCGGACGCCATCGCCGCCGTGCCGGGCGTGGACGTGCTCTTCCTCGGGCCGGGCGATATGTCGGCCCGCCTCAACTGTTCCCCTTCGCCCGACGATCCGAAGATGGCGAAGGCGCAGGAACGCGTGAACGTCGCCGCGGCGCGCCACGGAAAATTCTGGGGGCGTCCCGCGGGATCTCCCGAAGACCTGAAGCGCATCGTGGACGCCGGCGCACGCTTTCTTGCGATGGGCTCGGAATTCGCGGGAACCATGAACGCCTACCGCCAGGCGGCGGAGGATTTCGACCGCGTGCTCGGCGAACAAATCGCCGGCGGCGGGGCGAAAGGCTTCGTCGCCTGATCCCCTCCCCCGCCATGCCCCGGCTGTCGCTCGTCATTCCGGTCTACCACGAAGAAGACAACCTCGAACGGCTCCACGCGGAGATCGCGGAGGCGATGAAGGGCGTCTCGGACGATTACGAGGTGGTCGCCACCGACGACGCGAGCCGGGACCGGAGCTGGGAAGTCCTCAAAGCGATCGCGGCGCGCGACCCGCGCTGGCGGGTGCAGCGTTTCGAGGAGAACCGCGGAGAGACCGCCGCGTCTTCGGCGGGAATGAAGGCGGCCTCGGGGGAAGTGATCGTGACGCTCGACGCCGATCTCCAGAACGATCCGCGCGACATTCCGAAGTTTCTCGAGGCGCTCCGGAACGCCGACTGCGTCTGCGGCTCGCGCGTCCACGAGCGGGCCGACAACTGGTTGCGACGCGCCTCCTCGCGCGTGGCGAACTGGGTGCGGAACCGATTGAGCGACGAAAACATTTCCGACGCGGGCTGCACCTATCGGGCGTTCAAGCGAGAGTGCCTCCGGGAGGTGAAGTTCTTCCGCGGGGCGCACCGCTTCCTGCCGACGCTTTTCCGAATGGACGGTTTCAAGGTGGTGGAGATCCCGATCACGCCGCGCGAACGTTTCGCGGGTGAGTCGAAATACGGAGTCTGGAACCGCCTCTTCAAATCCTTCGCCGACCTGCTGGCAGTGCGCTGGATGAAGAGCCGCCGGCTTCGTTATCGCATCGCGGAACGCCATGGGTTTCCGGATTGACGGTCCGCGCGGGCGCCCCTCGGCATGAACGCTGCTCCGGCGCTTCGCGTCTCCCGGCTCACCGTTCAGCGCGGCCGAAACTTCCTGCTGAAAGACGTTTCCTGGACGGTCCGCCGAGGAGAACGCTGGGCGCTCCTCGGCGCCAACGGCTCGGGCAAGACCTCTCTCGTCCGCTGCCTGACCGGCCATCTCGCGTTCAGCCGGGGCGAGGTGGAAGTGCTCGGCGAGCGTTTCGGCGAGACGGACTGGCGGGACCTCCGTCGCCGCATCGGATGGGCGACGTCCGCCCTCGAACACGCCATCTCCGAGGACGAACCCGTGATCGAGACCGCGATCAGCGGCGCGCGCGCAATGCTCGGGCTTTGGGGTCGCGCCTCCCGGAGCGAGCGACGCCGCGCGCAGACGCTCCTGCGCCAGGTCGGCCTGGGCCGGATCGCGGAACGCCCCTGGGGCCGGCTTTCCCAAGGAGAACGCCAGCGGACGCTGATCGCACGCGCCTTGATGCCCCGCCCTGCGCTCCTCATCCTCGATGAACCGTGCGCGGGACTTGATCCTCTCGCGCGGGCGCACTTTCTCGCCTGGCTCGAACGTCTCGCCCGCAACCCCCAAGCGCCCACGCTCCTCCTCGTCACCCATCATCTCGAGGAGATCACGCCCTCCTTTCGACATGCGCTGCTGCTCCGCAAAGGCCGCGTCCTGGCTGCGGGCCCGCGGGACGCCGTCCTCACCGCACCGCGACTCGGCGATGCCTACGGCGTTCGCGTGCGCGTCCGTCGGATCGCCGGACGCCTCCACCTGGATGCGCCCCGCGCCTTCCGCGGGGTGATGTGAAATTCCCACGGGCCTTCGTGCCGGCGGAGATTCGGCCGCGAGAGGCGGCTTGAGTTTTTCGGCGGGACGCCCAAGCATCAGCCGCGATGAAACGCATCGTCCTGCTCGGCTCCACCGGGTCCATCGGTCAGAGCACGCTGAAGGTGGTGGCGGACCTGCCCGACCGCCTCCAATTGGTGGGCCTCGCTGCGGGCGGAGGGAACCTCGACGAACTGGCGCGGCAGACGCGCGAATACCGTCCGGCAGCGGCCTGCGTCTTCGACCGCTCGAAGCTGCCCGCGCTCCGCGAAAAAGTCGGGAACGCGACGCGCCTCCTCGCCGGCGAAGAAGGGCTCGTGGAGCTCGCGATGCTGCCGGAGGCGGACATCGTTCTCATCGCGATCGTCGGCACGGCGGGGCTTCGCCCCGCGCTCGCCGCGATTGAGGCGGGCAAGGACCTCGCCGTTGCGTCCAAGGAAATCCTCGTGATGGCGGGCGAGGCGGTGACGTCGGCGGCGAAGCGCCAGGGGGTGCGGATCCTCCCCGTGGACAGCGAACACAACGCGATCTGGCAGTGCCTCGACGGCAAGCCGCGCCACGAGGTGCGCAACCTCTGGCTGACCGCTTCGGGCGGGCCGTTCCGGAAGAAGCCGCAGGCGGAGTTCGCAAAGATCACGCTCCAGGAGGCGCTCCAACATCCCACGTGGAGCATGGGGAACAAGATCACGCTCGATTCGGCGACACTGATGAACAAGGGCCTCGAGATGATCGAAGCGCGCTGGCTGTTCGATATCGAAATGGCGCGCGTGCGAGTGGTCGTTCACCCGCAGAGCATCGTCCACTCCTTCGTGGAGTTCGTGGACGGTTCGCTCCTTGCGCAGCTCTGCGAACCGAACATGCGGCTGCCGATCCAGTATGCGCTGACCTACCCGGAGCGGCTCGCGAATACGCTGCCGGCGGCCGATTTCATGAAGATGTCGCGGCTGGAATTCGAGATGCCCGATCACGACCGCTTCCCGGCGCTCGGTCTGGCGCGGGCGGCGGGAGAGCGCGGCGGCACGGCGCCGGCGGTGTTCAACGCTGCGAACGAGGTGGCGGTGGCCCGCTTCGTGAAGGGCGAGATTCGCTTCCCCGACATCTGGGGCATCGTCGAGCACGTCCTGGCGAAGCACCGGGTCGTCGAGCACGCGGACCTCGGGCAGATCCTCGAGGCCGACCGATGGGCGCGCGCCGCGTCTGCGGCGTGGAAAGGCTGACGGCGGCGCTGCGGGCCGGTTTCGCGGGCCGGCCGTCGGGGCGCTACGCGGGCGGGACGCGGCGTTTGCGCAGGATGAGAAGAGTCCCTTTTTCGCACGCGCAATCGTAATGGACCTCGTCGAAGGCCTGGCGGATGAAGTGAAGACCGAGCCCACCGGGACGCACGTCGTCGAGGTCGCGCCCCTTGAGTTGTTCGGGAGGGCATTGCTCGCCGTAGTCCCGGATGCGGACCTCCCACACGTCGTCGCCGGCTTCGAGATCGAGTTCGATGAGGTGTTGGGATTCTCCCTTGTAGGCGTGGCGGATGACATTAGTGCAGGCCTCGTCCACGGCGAGGACGAGCCGCATCACCGTGTTTTCGTCGAATCCGAACTCCTGCGCCGCCGCGCGGACGCGCGCGCGCACCTCCGACATTTGCGCAGGATGGCTCCGGCAGACGTGGTGGATGAGGCGGCTCATGAAGGCCTCCGAGACCCAAAAAGGAGAAGGGTGATGTCATCGCGCTGAGGCGCGCCGTTCCAAAAACCTTTTGCGTCGGCGACGATCGCCTCGGCGGCAGCCTTCGCGCCGACGGGCCAGCCCTCGGCGAGGCGACGGAGGCGTTCATACCCGTACTCGTTTCCAGCGGGATCGCGGCCTTCGATGATTCCGTCGGTGTAAAGGCAGACGAGCTCGCCTGACGCCAGCGCGAGACGCGACGACGGGTATTCCATGCCCGGAGCGATTCCAATCGGCGGGCCGGAACGCGTCTCGACAAAGGCGGCCTGGCCGTTCCCCGCGCGGAGCGGGGCGGGATGCCCGGCGCACGCGTGAACAACCTCGATCCCACCTCCGGCGGCGCGCGCAACGCCGCACCAGGCCGTGGCGAACATCCCGCGGGCGCTCCGTGCGGCGAGGGCGTCGTTCACGCGCGCGAGGATGATCGAAGGATCGGCGCACTGGGGCGCCTGATGGCGGAATTCGGAAAGGATCTGCGCCGTGAGCAATGCGGCAGGCATCCCCTTGCCGGTGACGTCGCCAAAAAAGAAGGCGACGGCGCCGCCGACGTTGCGTTTCGCGTCGTAGAAATCGCCACCGACCTGCTGGGCGGGCTGATAGGCGAAGGCGATCTGGAGGCCGTCCGCGAAATCGTCGAGGCTCTGCGGGAGGAAGCGCGCCTGAATTTCGCGCGCGGCCTCGAGGTCGCGCTTGAGGCCTTCCTGCTCGACCATGGCCTCCTGCCATCGGATTTTCTCGATGGCGGTGGCGGCCATGGACCCGTAGGCCTCGAAGATCTCGAGGTCGCGCTCGTCGAAGCCTTTCTTGTTCTTCGGATTGAGGGCCTGGAGTACGCCGACGAGTTTGCCGCCCAACTCGAGCGGAACGCAGAGGATGGACCGGGTCTGGAATCCCGTGCGTGTGTCCGTGCCGCGGAAGAAACGTTCGTCGGCGGCGGTGTCGGGAACGAGCGCGGGCTTTCGGTTTTCGGCGACCCAACCGGCGACGCCCTTGCCCATGGGGAGGCGGCCCATTTCCTTGAGCTTGTCGGCCTTCTCGCCGAGGGCGACGTGCCAGGAGAGATCGTGGGTGTCCTCGTTGTAGAGCATCAGGCTGCCGGCCTCGCAGTCCATGACCTCCTTGGTCGTGGCGAGGAGGGAGGTGAGCAGTTCGCGATAGTCCCTGATCGAGTTGATGATGCAGCTCACGCGCACGAGGCCGCGGAAAGGATCGGTGGCCGTCGGAGCGAAAGCGGGATCTTCACAAGGTTTCATGGGCAAGGGCGCGAGGCGCGGCAGGCGGTTCGCTCGGGACGTCGAACCTCGACGTCTAAGGGCGTCCCCAGGCAAGTCTAGCCGAGGAAACACCGATCTTCCAAGAGAAGACGACGGGCTGCCAAAAGCGCTTCAAAAGGTCCAGCGCCACTCGGCAAAGAGCGACGCGAAGCGATCAGGGTTGGTCGGCAGGTCGGCCCTTGTCGGGCGCCTGATAGGTCCTCGATTTTTCGGGTTCTTCGGGAGGCTGATATTTTTCGTCTTCGGGTTCAATGGGAAGCGGTCCTCCGAATCCCCAGACCAGTTTCCACGGACGGCTGGCGAGGACGTGGCTGAGGCTCTTGGTGTAGATGGTGATCTGGCGGGCGTTTTGGATGAGCTTCTCGAGGTCCTCGCGATTGCGAGCGAAGGCCTGTTGGACGTCGCCGGTAAGGCGCTTGGCGTCGCCGGCGAGGTCCTGCGCGCTGGCGAGGGTTTTCTCCATTTCAAGGATGAGCTTGGGAAGGCGCTCCTTGGCGTCGTTACCGAGGGATTGAGCCGTGCCGAGGGTCTTCTCCAATTCGGCGATGAGGACGGGGAGGCGATCCTGCATCTGGACGACGATGGCGTTCATGTTCTTGGCCGCCACCTGCATCTCGTCAGAGAGTTGCTTCGCGGAAGCGAAGACGGTGTCCATCGCGGTCGGGTCCACGCCTTCAAGGGTTTCGTTCTCGCCAAGATAGGAGGTCGAACGGGACTCGGGCATGAGCTCGAGGTATTTCTCACCCATGAATCCCATGGTGTTGACCATCGCGCGGGTGCCCTTGGGGATCTGGATCGAACGATCCACGTGGGCGAAGACCTGAACGTAAGGCGCATTGCGCGTGAACAGGGCGCGGTCCTCGGGCGTGAGGACCTTCACGCGCTTCACCTCGCCGACGCGGGCACCCGCGAAACGGACGGGGGCGTTGACCTCGAGGCTGTTGATGAAACTGAAGTTCACGCAGACCTCGCGTTTCGGGCGCAGATCGAGGTTTGCGATGGCAGCGACCATGATCCCGAAGAGGGCCATGGAAAAAAGAGTGACGATGCCGATTTTCAAACGGGCTCGGGTTTCAGGTTTCATGAGGGGATCCGGAGAAGGGTCGGTTGCCGAAGGCGGAAAGACGCGGGAAGATTTCGAAGGTTGGATTTTGAGTTTACGAAAAGGCGCGGGGTGAAAAGTCCTGGGATGAAATCGGTTTTCGACTTACGGTTCTCCCATGAGGGCCTTGAGGTAATCGTCGCCCGATTGCTTGAAGGAAATGGGGCCGTCGGCCTCGCCCTTGATGAACTGCATCACGAGGGGATCGCGGCAGGCCTGGATCTCGGCGCTGGTGCCTTGAAAGACGACCTTGCCCTTGTGGAGCATGACGATCTGATCGGCGATGCGATAGACGCTGGCCATGTCGTGGGTGACGACGACGGCGGTCATCCCGAGCTTCTTGCAGAGGTCGTTGATGAGAACATCCACGACGGCGGTCATCACGGGGTCGAGGCCGGCAGTGGGCTCGTCGCAGAAGAGGATTTCGGGGTCCATCGCGATGGCGCGGGCGAGGGCCACGCGTTTCTTCATCCCACCGGAAATTTGCGAGGGCATGAGGTTCTCGAATCCCGTCAGTCCGACCATGCTGGTCTTCATCTTGACCATGATCTCGATGATGTCGGGGGACAGGTTGGTGTGCTCTTCGAGAGGAAGGGCGACGTTCTCGCCCACGCTCATCGAGTTGAGCAGGGCGGACCCCTGGAAGAGCATCCCGAATTTTTTGCGAACCTCGGCGAACTGCGTCTCGGGCATGCCGGTGATCTCCTCGCCCATGAGCCAGATCCTGCCGGCATCGGGCTTGAGCGAGCCGATGATGTGGCGGAGGAGCGTGCTTTTGCCGCAACCGCTGCCTCCGAGGATGACGAGTGTTTTGCCGCGCGACACCTCGAAGCCGACGCCGTCGAGCACCTTCCTCCCGTCGAAGGCCCGGACGAGATTTTCCACCTTGATATGCGGCACATGGGAGGCGGCGGCAGTCATGGTCAGAGAATGTAAACGAGGACGGCCGTCATCGCCGCGTCGGCGAGGATGATCATGACGATGGAGGTGACGACCGTCATCGTGGTGGCACGTCCGACGGCATCGGCGCCGCCCTCGGTGCGGTAGCCGAAGTGGCAGGCGATGCTGCCGACGAGCAGGCCGAAGACGACGCTCTTGGCGATGCCCGAGACGAAGTCCTTGACGACCATGCCCTGCATCATGAGATCGAGGTATTGATGGGCGGAAAGGTGGAGGTTGACAATGGCGAGGAAGAGGCCGCCGAGAATGCCCACGTAATCGGCGATCACGGCGAGGACAGGAGTCATCAGCGTGAAGGCGAGAACGCGCGGGGCGACGAGGAAGCGCACCGGATTGATCCCCATGATGCGGAGGGCTTCGATCTCCTCGTTGACCTTCATGGTGCCGAGCTCGGCGGCGATGGCGGCGCCGCTGCGTCCGCCGAGAACGATGGTGGCGATGAGCGGACCGAGCTCGCGAAGCATGGTGAGGCCGACGACGCGCCCGACGTACATCTCGCTGCCCATCTTGACCATCTCATAGGCGGTCTGCATCGCAATGACGAGGCCGACGAAAAACACGACGAGACAAACGATGCCGATGGAGTCCACGCCGATGGCGACCATTTGCGTCGCGGTGTGGCGCGCCTTCGGCCCCTTGCCGCGAAAGGGGCCGAGGAAACAGATCGCGAGCGTCTCGCCGAGCAGGACGACATAATCCCCCAGATTCAGGAGAAATTCCTGGAGGTGCTTCTTCAAGGCTGCGATCTGGGAGCTAGAGACCGGTGTCGGCGCGTAGCGCGGAGACGGCTGCGTTTTCTTCGTCGAACATTTTGAAGAACTGATCGAGGCGCGCGACCTCGAAGACGCCGCGCACGGGGGCGCTGAGGGCGATAAGCGCGAGCTTGCCGCCGTAACCGCGCATCTTCTGAAAGGCGTCAATGATCGTCGCCAGTCCGGAGCTGTCAATATAGCTCACCTTCCCAAAATGGAGTGCGACAGCCTTCGCCTTGCGTTCGATCAGTTTCCCGATCTCGGC
>JADZFN010000018.1 GCA_020849895.1 Verrucomicrobiia bacterium
CCCCGCAGCGGGCTTTGAGCGCCGAGGCAACGCTGGATTTGGCCAAAATGGCCCGCGCCCAGAGGGTTGCGGCGGGAACGGGCTTTGGGCGGCGTTGTGTCGGCTGGCCAAGCCCACTGCGGGGATTAGCCAGCCTCCACGCCTTGCCCACAAGCCCGCCCCGCCAGCAACAGAGGGCAGGCCAATTTTCAAACACCCTCTAAAGAAGGAACCGCGGGAGGAAGTCCGGCGCTTTGTTCACGTGGCCTCATCGGGCCTGCTGGCGCGACCCCAGCGCAAGATCTTCGGCGCCTCATCGCTTTTAGCGGGCGATCGGGGCTTGCGCGCTTGAAATGCGGGATTCCGGTATTGAAAAAGAAAAAAAGATTCCGGTTTTCGTCAGCCTCCCTCCCTCCTCCGTGTGCAGCGGATCGGACGTGGAAGACGGTCGCGCCGGCAGCCGAGAGGAGCGCTTCGGCGATCGAAAGACTTTCGTTCCGCGAACGGCTGCGGGGGAGGATCTCCCAATGCCTCCCCGTTTTCCGGAGGCGAAAAGGATTTTTGTCCGAGGTTATCTCGAACGGTTCCGGATGGCGGCGAGGATTTCCGCGATCGCCTCGGCGCGAGGTTTCACCCCCTGTTGCCCTTTGCCGTGGACGCGGAGGGCGACAGCGCCCGACGCCTGCTCCTTCGCGCCGACGACGAAGATGGTGTGAACGCGCGCAGCTTCGGCGCGCTGGATGCGCCCCTGGAGCTTGTCGTTGCTGAACTCCATTTCGGCACGAACCTGCGCCGCGCGGAGCTCGGCGACGAGCGCTTGCGCGTAGGAGAGCTGCGCATCCGTGACGGGCAGGACGCGGACCTGGTCGGGTGCGAGCCAGAGGGGGAAGTTGCCCGCGTAATGCTCGATGAGGAACCCGATGAACCGTTCGTGCGTGCCGAGCGGCGCGCGATGGATGCAGAGCGGGGTCTTGTCGGCGTTGTCCCTATCGCGGTAGACGAGGCCGAAGCGCTTCGGTACGGCGAAGTCCACCTGATTGGTGGCGAGGGTGAATTCGCGTCCGATGGCGCTCCAGACCTGCACGTCAATCTTCGGACCGTAAAAGGCCGCTTCATCGGGGACTTCGACATACTGGATGCTGCTTTCCTGGAGGACGCGGCGGACCATGTCTTCCGTCTGCTTCCAGAGCGCGGGTTCGTCCACGTATTTCCTGCCCATTCCTTCGGGGGCGCTGGTGCTGAAGCGCATCCGGTATTTCGTGAAGCCGAAAATCTCGAAGTATTTCAGGTACATCGCGTTCACCGCATTGAACTCGGCGGCGAATTGGTCGGGGGCACAGTAAATGTGCGCGTCGTTCATGTTCATCGAGCGCACGCGCATGAGACCGAAAAGCTCGCCCGATTGTTCGTAGCGGTAGCAACAGCCGTATTCGGCGAGCCGCAGCGGGAGATCGCGATAGCTCCTCGGTGCCGCCGCGAAGATGCGATGGTGATGCGGGCAGTTCATCGCCTTGAGGAAGTAGCGGTCGGAAGAAGAGGCGGGATTTTCCTTTGCGTCTCCAACGTCCGATGTCCGACGCCGTTCCTCCCGGATCTCCATGGGAGGGAACATGCTCTCGGCGTAGTAGGGGAGGTGGCCGGAGGTGGTGTACATCTTCTCCCGCGCGAGGTGTGGGGTCTTCACGCGCACGTAACCGGCGACGAACTCGGTCTCCTTGGCGAGCTTCTCGAGTTCTTCGAGAATTGCAGCGCCCTTCGGGAGCCAGAGCGGGAGGCCCGGCCCGGTGTACTCGGGGTCCATTGCGAAAAGCCCCATCTCGGCGCCGAGCCGACGGTGGTCGCGCTTCTTCGCTTCCTCGAGCATCACAAAGTGCGCCTCCAGTTCCGTTTTGTTCGGAAAGGCGGTGCCGTAGATGCGTTGGAGCTGGGGGTTCGCTTCGTCCCCCTTGTAATACGCGCTGGCGACAGCGGTGAGTTTGAAGGCCTTCACGTTGCCGGTGCGCATCGTGTGTGGTCCGGCGCAGAGGTCGAGGAAGTCGCCGTTGCGGTAAAGCGTGATCGTCTCTCCCTCGAGGATGCCCTGGAGGATGTCGAGTTTGTAGCGGCTGGGGAGGGCGCGTTCGCCGAGCGCGGCGAGGCGCCCCTTTTGCGCGAGGGCCAGCGCCTCGGCGCGCGAGACGACGATCCGCTCGAAGGGCTGATTGGTCTTCACCACCGCCTTCATCTCCGCCTCGATCTTGTCGAAGTCGGCGGGGCTGATCCGATGGCCGAGCTCGACGTCGTAATAAAAACCGTCCTCCACGGGCGGGCCAGCGGCGAACTGTGCGTCCGGCCAGAGCTTCGCGATGGCCGTGGCCATCACGTGCGCAGCGGAGTGGCGGAGGCGCTCCAAGTCCGTCATCCGCGGCGCGGCGGCGGGAGGCGCAGGATCGGAGGGGGGAGGCGCGGATTCCATCGTGCCATCATTCCCGCGGAAAACCGCGATGGCAAGAAAGGAGCGGACGCGTTCGGGTTCGCGCCTTCTCGTTTTTTGCGGAAAATCGCGGGGGAATCCCAAATATTACTCGCGGCGGAAGGGATTTGGGCTAGCATGATTCCGCATGGCGGATGAAGACACCTCCGGAGGAGAACAACGATTCACGGGCATCGCGGCGGCGCCCGGAGTCGTCATCGGCAAGGTCTGGGTTCAGGGGCGCAACGACGTGGTTGTCAGCCCCCGCGAAATTCCCGCGGAGCAAACGGATGCGGAGGTCCTCCGTCTGGAGGAGGCGCTGATCGCCGCGCGACGGCAGCTGACGGAGATCCAGCAGAAGGTGTCGCAGGACATGGGCGACGGCAACGCGGCGGTGTTCGACGCGCACTTGCTCGTGCTCGACGATCCGTCGCTCATCGAGGAGGCGGTGCGACGCATCCGCCACGAACGGCATTCGGCGGAATACGCCTTCGACACCGTCGCCTCGCAATTCGTAAAGTCGCTCGCCGAACTGCGCGACGAGTATTTGCGGGAGCGTGCGGCGGACATTCGGGACGTCGCGCAGCGGGTGCTGCGCTGCCTCACGGAGCGCGATGCGGAGGAGATGAAGGCCATCGGCGAGCCGTGCATCGTGCTGGCGTACGACCTGGCGCCCGCGGACACGGCGTGCATCGACAAGACGAAGGTGATCGGGTTTTGCACGGACATCGGGAGCAAGACCTCGCACACGGCGATCATGGCGCGGGCGCTGGGGATTCCGGCGGTGGTGGGTCTCCACGACGCGAGCCAGCGGGTGCTCCAGGGGGATTCCGTATTGCTGGACGGCTATGGCGGGCTGCTGATCCTCAACCCGTCGGAACAAACGCTCGACGCGTACGGCCAGCTCGAGAAGCGCCGCCACGGCATCGAGGCGAGCTTCGCCCGGCTGCGGGACGAACCCGCGGTCACGACCGATGGCCACCGCATCGCGCTCGAAGCGAACATCGAGATGCCGGACGACGTGCCGGACGTGCTGGCGAACGGCGCGGACGGCGTGGGGCTGTTCCGCACGGAATACCTCTTCATCAACCGTGACGATCTGCCGAGCGAAGAAGAGCAGTATGAGGCTTATGCGGAGGTGGCGCAGAAGCTCGCGCCGCGGCCGGTGGTGATCCGGACGATGGACCTCGGCGGGGACAAATTCCTTTCGTCACTGCAGGTCGCCAGCGAGATGAATCCGTTTTTGGGATGGCGCGCGATCCGCTTCTGTCTGGAGCGCACGGATGTTTTCCGCACGCAGTTGCGCGCGATCGCGCGGGCGAGCGTCGCTGGGAACGTGAAGATGATGTATCCGATGATCTCGGGGGTGGAGGAGCTGCGGCGGGCGAACGCGGAGCTGGCGGCGGCGCAGGCGGAGCTCGCCGCGGCCGGGATCGCCTTCGATGGGAACATGCCGGTGGGCGCCATGATCGAGGTGCCCTCGGCGGCGATGACGGCGGACCTCCTTGCGAAGGAGTGCCGCTTCTTTTCCGTGGGAACGAACGATCTGATCCAGTATTCGCTCGCGGTGGACCGGGTGAACGAACGGATCGCCCACCTCTATCAACCGACGCATCCGGCGATCTTCCGTCTGCTCCTGCAAGTGGTCGAGGCCGCGCACCGCCAGGGCATTCCCGTCGCCGTCTGCGGCGAGATGGCGGGAGACGCCGCGCTCGTGCCGCTCCTGATCGGGCTGGGGGTGGATGAGCTCAGCGCGAGTCCGCCGCTCCTTCTCTCGACAAAACGACTGATCCGCGGGCTGAGCCGCGCCGCGGCGGTCGAGATGGTGGCGCGCGCGCGGGAATTGACCGAGGCGTCGGAGATCCAGGCCCTGAGCTACGCCCTCGCGCAGGCGGCCGCTCCGGAAGTCATGGAGCTCGCCGGGGCGTGACGCCCCGCGGGCGAACCGCCCGCCCGCGGTTCGAGCTCGAGGAGCGCCCTTTCCACTTGGCAGGACCCCCGGTCTCAACGCACATTCCCATCGCCGCCCCCGAAACCGACATGAGCTCCTCGACGCCTCCGCCTTTCGTTCGCATTCCCGGTCTGAAAACCGTCGAAGAATTCCGCGCGCTTCTCGTTCGTCTGGGGATCCGCCTCGAATGCGACGACGCCATCGAAACGGCGCCCGCGTCTCCGCTGGCGCAGCCTCTCGAAGTGGAGGGACGAAAGATCGGCAACCGCTGGTGCGTCCATCCCATGGAAGGTTGGGACGCCACTGCGGACGGGCACCCCACCGAGTGCACCTTCCGCCGCTGGCAACGCTTTGGCCAGAGCGGCGCCAAGCTGATTTGGGGTGGCGAAGCCATGGCCGTGCGGGAAGACGGCCGCGCGAACCCGAATCAACTCCTCATTGACGAGGCGCATCAGGCTTCGCTCGCCGCGCTGCGCGAAACCCTTGTTCGGGCGCATCGCGACCGCTGCGGCACGGAGCAGGGGATGCTAATCGGGTTTCAGCTCACTCACTCCGGACGCTTTTGCCGGCCCAGGGACAAAGCGAAGCTCGAGCCGCGCATCGCCTACCGCCATCCCCTCCTCGACCGCCGCTTCCACGTCGCCGGCGACGCCGCGCTCCTCACGGACGACGAGCTCCGCGCCCTCGTTCCCTTTTACGCCCGAGCGGCGAAGATCGCCGAAAACGCGGGCGCCGATTTCGTGGATGTGAAGCACTGCCACGGCTATTTGCTCCACGAAATACTGGGCGCGCACACCCGGCCGGGACCGTACGGCGGCTCATTCGAGAATCGCACGCGTCTAACTCGAGAAATTCTGGCCGCTATTCGCGCCGAGTGCCCTCGTCTCCTCATCGGCGTTCGTCTGAGCGCCTTCGACTTTGTCCCTTTCCGGCCCGATCCGGCAAAAAGCGCGCCGGGAAAACCCGGGCCCGGCATTCCCGAGGATTACTCGGCCTGCCTGCCTTACCGCTATGGATTCGGGGTGCGCGAGGATCTCCCCGTGGAACCCGACTTCAACGAAGCGGAACGCTTCTTGCGTCTCCTGCTCTCGCTCGGTGTGCGTCTCGTCAATCTTTCCGCAGGCAGCCCTTACTACAACCCGCACATCCAGCGTCCGGCAGCCTATCCGCCCTCGGACGGATACCAGCCTCCCGAAGATCCGCTGGTGGGGGTCGCCCGCCAGATCCAGGCTGTCGCCGAGCTCAAACGCCGTCTCCCGGACATGGTGGTCGTCGGCACCGGATACTCTTATCTTCAGGAATACCTTCCGCACGTCGCCCAAGCGGTCCTCCGCGCGAAGAAAGCGGATTTCGTCGGTCTCGGGAGGATGATGCTCTCGTATCCCGAGATGCCGCTCGACGTCTTCGAAAAAGGGGCGCTCGCGCCGCGCCTCATCTGCCGCACCTTCAGCGACTGCACCAGCGCGCCGCGCAACGGCCTCGTCTCCGGCTGCTATCCGCTCGACGATTGGTACAAGGTCCGCCCCGAAGCCCGGGCGCTCAAGGCCCTCAAACGCGGCGGCGGATGAGGAACGCGCGCCGCGCCGAGAGGTCGCGCGGAGGATCAAGGCGGGCGCATGCGGCTTGACGGCGAACAGGGCCGCGCTTCATCCTGCGCTCAGAACCGATGCCCCTGTGAGCGCAACGATCGTCCCCGACCTCCAGACCTGTCTCCTTTGTGAGGATGTGCGCCAGGAAGCCAACGGAAGCTTCTTCCTCGTGGGCGTGCTCGGAGGGATCGCCGTGCCCGCCCTCCCCGTCACCGCCCAGAAGCTCCTCCTCTTCACGCGTTGGTGCTGTGGGGCAGGCCGTTTCCGCCCCTTCTATCGCCTGATGCTGCCCGACAGCACGAGCGTCATCGCGTCGAGCCAGGGGAACCTGGAGTTCCAGAACTCCGAGGATCACGTCACCCAGATCAGCGTCTTTGCCAATGTCCAATTCCAGCAGGAAGGCGTCTACTGGGTCGAGGTGATGCTCGACAGCGCGCTCAAGCTTCGTTTCCCTTTCCCCATCCGCAAGATCGCGTCGCCGAAGGCCTCCTGACCCTCCGCTTTCGGGAGGAGGCGGGCCCTCGCGTTTGACGGATCGTCGCGGCCGGCGTCCGACTTTCTGTTTTCCCATGCTCCACATCGCGTTGCTCTGGCACATGCACCAGCCGTACTACGTGGACCCGCTTGCGCGGGTCGCGGTGATGCCTTGGGTCCGCCTTCATGCAGTGAAGGGATATCTCGACATGTTCGCGATGGCGGAACGCCATCCCGAGGTCCGCATGGTCTTCAATCTCACGTCTGTGCTGCTCCAGCAAATCGGTGAACTCGCGCGGAACGAGGTGCGCGACCTTTGGCGGGAGTGGACGCTGATCCCGGCCGCGGACCTGACTTCCACCGACCGGCGCCTCCTCCTCGAACATTTCTTCAAGGCGAACTGGGACCATCTGGTGCGCCCTCATCCGCGCTACCACGAACTCCTCGCGCACCGCGGCTACGACCTCAAGCACACCTCCCTGGACTCCGTCGCCGACACCTTCTCGCGCCAGGACTTCCTCGATCTCCAGGTCTGGTTCAATCTCGCGTGGTGCGGCCATCAGGCTTTGCGCGAATTTCCCGAGCTGATCGAACTGCGCCGCAAGGGACGCGGGTTCACCGAGCAGGAAAAACGGCGCGTGCTCGACGTCCACCAGCGGGTGCTTGAAGGCCTCGTCGGGCGCTACCGCCGCCTCGCGGAGCGCGGCGGCGTCGAGCTTTCCACAAGCCCTTTTTTTCATCCCATCAGTCCGCTGCTTTGCGACACCGAATTCACCCATCGCGCGATGCCCATGGCAACCCTCCCCCCGCGCTTCCAATGGCCCGAAGACCTCGAGGCGCAGCTTCGCCTCGCCCGAGAACAGCATCGCGCCCTCTTCGGCGCTGAGCCCGTCGGCCTCTGGCCCTCCGAAGGCGCCGTTTGTCCCGAGATGATCCCCGCGGTCTCCCGGCTCGGATTCCGCTGGATGGCCACCGACGAGGACGTCTTTTTCCGCAGCGTCGCGCGCGAGGGCGAGTCCGAACCTCCACGGTGCGAACTCTACCGCCCTTGCGAAGCCGAACGGGAAAACGCGCGCGTCGCCGTGGTTTTCCGCGACCGATTGCTCAGCGATTTCGTCGGCTTTTCCGCTGCAAAAAATTCCGCTGGCGAAGCCGCGGCGTTCATCCTCCATCGGATCGAAGGCATCGCCGCCTCCACGGCCGATCAGGCCGATCCTCTCGCCGCGATCATCCTCGACGGAGAAAACGCCTGGGAGCATTTCCCGGACGGGGGCGAAGCGTTTCTCGACGCATGGTACGCCGGCCTGACGCGGAACGGCGCGTGGCGGACCACCACTCTCGCGGAGCACACCGCCCTGCCATCCTCCCGCCGCCGGCTCACCCAGCTTCACACGGGGTCGTGGATCCAGGCCAACTTCGACATCTGGATCGGCGATCCCGAGGAAAACCGAGCGTGGGAGCTGCTCGGCAGGACCCGCCGCTGGTGGGCGACGCGGCAGGAGGAGACCGCCCCGGACGTCGCCGAGCGCGTTCGCCGGTCGCTCTACGCCGCCGAAGGCAGCGACTGGTTCTGGTGGTACGGCAGGGATTTCGTCACCGACAACGACCTGCTCTTCGACCACCTCTTTCGCACGCATCTGCAGAACGTCTATCGCCTCTGCGGGGCGCCCGTGCCGGCCGATCTTTTTGTGCCGATCTGCGGGTATGGAGAGTTCCCCTTGGCCAACACTCCACCCCTCGGGCCCCTTCGCCCCGTGATGGATGGGCGTGTGACGACCTTCTTCGAGTGGCGCGACGCCGGCGTCTTCCGCCCCGATCAATCCCGAGGCACGATGTTTCTGGGCGAACGCATCCTGACCACGCTCTTTTACGGCACCGATTCGCGGCGTCTGTTTCTGCGTCTCGACGCCTCCGCCGCGCGTGCGAAGCACCACCGTCTCGAGATCTTTCTCGAAGGGGAACGCTTTGGAGAGACACGCCTCGTCTGGCTTCCGCCGACGGGCGAAATTTCCATATCCCCGACTTCCGCGGGCGTCGAGGCGCGCTTCGCCCGCATCCTCGAAATCGCCTTGCCTCTTCAGGAGGGAAGCGGGCCGATTCGCTTCAGCGCGACGCTCCTCGAACCGCGCGAAGGCGGCACCGTGCAGTTGGAGCGCCTGCCTTCTTCAGGCTGGATCGAGTGTCCCCTGCCGGACGCCGCCACCGCCGCGGCCGATTGGAGCGTCTGACGCGGAAGGAAGCCTCTACCCGCGCAAGCGCGCGCAGAAATCGCGGATGCGCGAAAGCCCCTTCTCGAGGTTCTCCTTGCTGCAGGCATAGCTGAGGCGCATCACGCCGTCGTTCCCGAAGGCGACGCCGGGCACCGCAGCCACGAGGGCCTGCTCCAGCAACGCCTCGCAGAACTTGCTCGAGGGCAGTCCGAACGACGAGATGTCTGCGAGGATGTAGAAGGCGCCCATCGGCTTGACGCAGGAGATCCCTTCGATCGCCGTCAGCCCGCTGTAGATCAGGTCGCGCCGTTCCGCGAACGCCTTCACCATTTCCTTCACGCAGTCCTGGGATTCCTTGAGCGCCGCCACCGCGCCCTTTTGCGCGAAGGATGTCGGGTTGGACGTGGCATGGCTTTGGATGGAGTCAATCGCCTTGGCGATCGGTTCCGGCGCGGCCAGATAGCCGAGGCGCCAGCCGGTCATCGCGTAACTCTTGCTGAAGCCGTTGACCGTGATCGTACGCTCGTAGATCTGCTTCGAGATGGAGGCCGCCGAGAAAGGCTTGGCCCCGTCGTAGATGATCTTCTCGTAAATTTCATCAGACAGGATGAAGAGGTCGTCCTCCATCGCGATTTCGACGAGCGCCGCGATTTCGTTCTCGGTGTAGACGGCGCCTGTCGGGTTATTCGGACTGTTGAGGATCAGCATTTTCGAGCTGGGCGAAATGGCGTTTTGCAGCTCCTCGGGCGTCAGTTTGTAGCCGTTCTCGGCCTTCGTCGGCACGAGATACGGCTCGGCGCCGGCCATCTTGACCATCTCGGGATAGCTCACCCAGTAAGGCGCGGGAATGATCACTTCGTCGCCGGGATTGCAGGTGGCGAGAATCGCGTTGTAGCAGGAGTGCTTGGCCCCGCAGGAGACGATGATCTGTCCCGGTTTATAGTCCACCCCGTTCTCGGCCTTCAGCTTTTCGGCGATCGCCTGGCGGAGTTCGGGCATGCCCGAGGAGGGCGTGTATTTCGTGAAGCCCTCCGCCAGCGCCTGCGCCGCCGCCAGTTTGATGTGGTCGGGCGTGTCGAAGTCGGGCTCTCCGGCGCCGAAGCCGCAAATGTCTTTCCCTTCCGCTTTGAGCGCCTTGGCTTTGCTGTCAATCGCCAGTGTGAGGGAGGGGGTGATCCGGTTCGCGATATTGGCTGGTTCCATAAATTCAAAAGGGCTGGGAGAGATCAGGAGTAAAAGCAGCGGATGGTTTCCAGGAAGTTGTTTTCTCGGGCGCGCACGATTCCCATCTCCCGCCGTGCGTTTCGCGGAGAGTCCGAGGCGTGCGCGGCGTTGACCATGATGTCCTGGCCGAACTCCTTGCGGATGGAGCCGGGAGGCGCCTTGCGGGGGTCCGTGGGGCCCAGCACGTCGCGCACTTTCGCGACCGCGCTCTCTCCCTCATAGATCAACACGAGCGATTTCTCTGAGCCGGGCCGGCGTTTCTCTTGGGGCGAGCACTCAGAGGGGCGACGGCCCGACATGAAGCGTACGATATCCTCGAACTGCTCCTTCGCCCAAACCGGCGCCATCAGGCCCCCCAGTCGCGCGGTGAGCGACGGCGGGATCGCGCACTTGAACTCGCGCGACAGCGTCTCGGCGGAGCGCCGCCCCGCCGGCTCGCGGAACTTGGTGCGCAGCGCCTTCAGCACCGGTGCGTAAAACGCCTCCGCCTGGGCCACCGACATGTGGAGCACCTTGCATCCCACGATGTAAAGGCCGGTCTTGGAAAACATGTCGATCACGCGCCCCGGCCTTCCGCTGGGGAACATGAAATTGTCGGGTTTGATGATGACCAGCGTGCGCTCCATCCGGGACGTCCGTTCGACGGGAAGGGCGTTGTCCAAGATCCCGCCGTCGCGCGAGGAAAAGCGCGCCCAGAGCTCGATCTTTTCACGAAGTCCTTCGCTCTCCTGCGGGGTCAGCACGGCCGGCTCAAAATAGCTCACGCGGCCGTGGTCGCCGAGGATGTAGTCGCCGTAGGTGTCGCGGATGGTCTCCCCCGTCACCGATCGTTCCGAAATTTGCCCCACGGCCTCGCGGATGCGCGCGACGGCGTTTTCGCCGCGGAAGAGGAGCATCATCACCCTCTGGCGCCGGCCCGTGGCCGAATCGGGCGCGTAGTGCCGCAGGACATACTCGCGGATCAGCGCGCGCATCTGCGCGCGGCGCGAAGAGGGCTTCGGCGGAAAATCGCCGAGCATCGCCGCGTAGGCCTGCACCAGCTCGCGGCTGGGAGCGAACATCTGCGCCGCGACGAACTCGCATCCCCCGCGGAGGAGCAGGCGCGAAATCACCCCGCCCGTGCGGGATTTTCGCAGGGTGTGGGGGTTCACCAGAACGTAGGTGAGTTGATCGGGCATGAGCGAGCTTTCGTGTGAAAGCGGGGAAGCTTATCGGCGCCGAATCCGGGCGTCAAGCGCGGCTGCCGCCCGAGGGACGGAGAAAAAGAGCTTCCTCCTGATCGTTCCACGCGCGTGTTGAAATGCCGGGTGTCTCCCCGTAGGCTGCCCTCCTCATGCCCGATGCCCGGCCGCTCTGTTTGGTCACGTTCGCCCCGCGAGAGACGGACGGTCTTCAGACCGACGACGAGCCGTCGCTGAACGCCTCCCAGCCTTAGTCGCCCTCCCATCCCATGACCCGCTCCGACTTTACGAGCAGCGACAGCGTCCGCAGCAGGCGGCCGCTGCGCCACGCACGGCGGGTCGCCTTCGGAGAACTCCGCCTCGAACTCGGCGGGTGCCTTTCGGAGATCGTCGTCGTGTACGAGACCTGGGGGCGGCTCAACCGCGCGCGCGACAACGCCGTTCTCATCTGCCATGCGCTCAGTGGCGATTCCCATGCCGCGCGGCATTCCCCTTCCGACGACCCCGGCTGGTGGGACGTCGTGGTCGGCCCCGGCAAATCCATAGATACCCGCAAGTATTTCGTGATCTGCCCGAACGTCCTCGGCGGCTGCCGGGGAACCACGGGGCCGAACAGCCTGAACCCGGACACCGGCCGTCCCTACGGCGCCCATTTTCCGACGATCACCACCGCCGACATCGTCGAGGTCCAGAAACGTCTCGTGGACCATCTCGGCGTCCGCATGCTCCTCGGGGTGATCGGCGGCTCGATGGGCGGACATCAGGTCCTCGAGTGGGCGACGCGTCATCCGAAGCGCGTCCGCGGCGCGCTCGCCGTGGCCACATCGCCTCGCCTCACGATGCAGGCGCTGGCGTTCGACGTGGTGGGGCGCAACGCGATCCTGAGCGATCCGCACTTCCACGACGGACAGTATTACGACAAGGAGAGCGGTCCCGACGTCGGCCTCGCCCTCGCGCGCATGCTCGGGCACATCACCTACCTCTCGCGGCAGGCGATGCAGGAAAAGTTCGCCGACGACCTTCTCCATCCGCGCGACGTGGCCACCGAGTTCGAGAAAAAGTTTTCTGTGGGCTCCTACCTCGCCTATCAGGGCGACCGTTTCGTCGAACGATTCGACGCCAACAGCTACAACACGCTCACGATGGCGATGGACCGCTTCAACCTCGGCGCCACGCCCGCGAAGCTCCGCGCCCGTCTCGCGCGCAGCCGCTGCAGATGGCTGGTCCTCAGCTTTACGAGCGACTGGCTTTTTCCCTCGGAACAATCGCGCGAGATCGTGAACGCCCTCCTCGCCCTCGGGCGCTCCGTCACCTATTGCAACGTCGAAAGCCCCTGCGGCCACGACGCCTTCCTCCTTGAAGACAATCTCGCCACCTACGGGGAGATGATTCGCGCCTTCCTGGCCCGCCTCATCGGCCGGGAGGAATCCGTTCCTTCCCGAGGCGACGACGACGCCTACGCCCTCCGCCCAACGAGCATCTTCCACCGTCACCGCGTGGACTATGACCGCATCGTGAGCCTCATCCCTCGGGGCGCAAGCGTGCTGGATGTCGGTTGCGGCCCCGGCGGTTTGCTCCGCCGTCTCAAACGCCGCGGCCACGCCCCGCTCATGGGAGTGGAGCTGAACGAACGCGATCTCGTCACCTGCGTCCGCCGCGGGATTGACGCCGTCCAGGCCGACGTGAACCACGGACTCGGCGCGTTGGGCGACCGCCAGTTCGACCTCGTGGTCCTTTCTCTGGCTCTCCAGGTGATCCGGAACGTGCCGGGTGTCCTGCGCGAAGCCGCGCGCGTCGGGCGACGCGTGGTGGTGAGCTTCCCGAACTTCGCCCACGAAAAACTCCTCGGCAGCCTCGCCGAACGGGGGCGGATGCCGCGCGCCAGCCGGCTCCTCCCTTTCGAGTGGTACAACTCGCCGAATATCCGTTATCTCACGATTGCGGACTTCGACGCCTTCTGCCGCAAATACGGTTTTCGCATCCATCAGCGTGTCGGCCTCGACACCGGGAAAGGCCGCGAGGTGAAGGGCGACCTCAATCGCCTCGCCGACATGGCGATCTTCGTCGTGAGCCGTTAGGCGCACGACCTCCTCCGGGAATCTCGGTTGCCGCCGCAGCGAGGAAGGAAGCGCGATCCCTGGGCCGACCGACGTTCGCACACCCCGCGAGGGAATCTTGTTTTTTTACTCTTGTCGTCCGCCGAGGACATCTCTAGGCTGAACAATTCGCGCGCTTTCACGCCCAACCGCAAAATCTACCTATGGCTACTGCAAACGACGTCCGGAAAGGAATGGCGATCCGCTACGGAGGCGAGGTCTGTCTCGTTCTCGAAACCCAGCATCGCACCCCCGGCAACCTTCGCGCCTTCGTCCAAGCCTCCATTCGCAACATCAGGACCGGCCGATCCGCCCAGGTCCGCTTCGCCTCCACCGAGCCGATCGAAACGGTTCCTCTCTTTCGCAGGAAGATGGAATACAGCTACAAGGACGGCAACGGATGGAACTTCATGGACCCCTCCACTTACGAGACGGTTGCCTTTCGTGACGAGCTTGTCGAAAACTGCAAGGACTATCTCGTCGAGGGTTCGGTTTGCGAGGTGCTCTTCAACGACGAAGTCCCCGTGCAGGTCGAGGTCGCCCCGAGCGTGAACCTCAAAGTCATCGAATCGCCGGAAGGCGTCCGTGGCGACAGCTCCGGCAATGTCCAGAAGCCGGCCAAGCTCGAGACCGGAATCACCCTCAACGTCCCTCTCTTCATCAAGGAGGGCGAAGTGATCAAGGTGGACACCCGCACCGGCCAGTATCTGAGCCGGGCTTAATTCTTGGCTTCGGGCGCCGGCGCCGGCGGGGCGTGCGACGCGGTGATCACCCGCAGCGGCGGAAGACCGCACAGCTCGCTCACCGTCTTGAAGGCGTAGCCCTCGGAGATCAGGGTGTCGAGGATGGTGGGAAGCGCTTGAAGCGTGGTGCGATGGATGTCGTGGCAGAGGATGATCGCGCCGTTCTTCGACTGAAGCGTCACGTGATTCGCGATGAGCGTCGCATCGCGAAGGCGCCAGTCGCGCGGATCCACGGACCAACGGATGACGTTCAGCTTGTGTTCGCGAAAGATCGCATTGGCGTTGGCGTGGAACACGCCGTAGGGCGGTCGGAACAGGCTGGTCTCGTAGCCGATCGCGTTGCGGATTGCGGTCTGCGTCTCGCCCACCTCGTGGCGGATCGCTTCGTCGCTCATCGAAACCAGAGGACGATGCGAATAGGAATGGTTGCCGATTTCATGCCCCTCCGCCACCACTTGGCGGAGGACCCACGGATAGGCCTTCACCCGGATGCCGACGACGAAAAAGGTTGCCTTCACGCCCCGAGCGCGCAGCACGTCGAGCACCAACGGCGTGATGGTCGGATGCGGACCGTCGTCGAAAGTAAGCGCCACCTGTTTCTGACCGCTTGGCCCATGGGAAAACGAGGGCACCGGCGCTTCCGCCGTTCCAGGGAGCCGGGGCACTTCTCGAGCGGGAATCGAAAGGGGCGGTTCTCCCAGGGAGAGGGCACGCTCGGTTTGAGAAGGCATTGGAGCGGGGCTGGCGAGAGAGGCTTCTGAAGGCGCTCCTTTCGAGGGGGGCGAAGGTTGCGTTACAGGAGGCAGCGTCGGCGTCGGCGCCGGCGCAGGCTGTGGCGCGGGTGAGAGCGAGCCGCGGAGGGGAGAAGGCGCGGTCTCGGCGGAGGTCGCCGCCGGCGCGAACTCGGGCAGAGACGCGCGCGTCGGCACCGGCGCATAGAAGAGCGCCAAGGCGGCGGCTAGGCCCAGGAGCGCGCTACAAACGGAGACGACGGGGCGATTCATGAGGGGGCTGCCTCAACATAAGGTTTCGTCCGGAAATGGCAACGCGATTCGCATGCCCTTTCGCGCCGCGCCCGTTTTTTACCGCCGTCGAAAGGCCGTGGCTTTTGCCGTCGTCCGGTCGAGTTCCGCGCGCAGTTCGCAGGCGGCGTCGAGAATCCTCTCCCGAAAGAATTCCGAAGACATCGTGTGCGCGCCGAGCGCCTCGGCCGTCATCCGCTCCGCGCGGTCGTCGGTCGCGACGAGGAACCGTTCGGGCGCGGCGTCGCGGCCGACGATCCGTTCGATCTCGGCGTCCGCCGTGCGCCCGCCCCTCGTGTAGACCACTCGGATTCCCGTGGGCACGGCTTCCCCCGAAGGCGGGACCGAACGCCCGTCGAACACCACGGTAAGGGCGCCGCCCTCGCGGTCGTGAAACCTCGTGAGCATACGGATCAGTTCGTCGCGCGCGGCGCCGATCCCCTTCTTTTGCGCGGCGACCAGCTCCGGCCACTGGAAAATCATGCTGTAGCCGTCTACGAGGATATGGCTTGCTTCCACGGCTTTCCCATAGCCGAGTCCGTCTCGCGAAGCCAGAATCTCGATTCCATGAATCGGCATTGCCAAATCCGGCGATATTCGATAATTTCCGCCATGCGTTTTTTCTTCCCATCCCGAACCGCTCCCCTCTTTTTGCTTCTCCTCGCCGCCGGCTTTCTCGTCGGCTGCGGCGTCTCCGATCCGAAGTCGCCGAAATTCGTGATCGCCAAGGGCAAGGACGTCAAGGTTACCCGCGCCGATCTCGACCGGGCTGAGGCGCAATTTTTTCAGCAGCGCGGCATCAGCAAGACCCAACTCCCCGCGGACCAACTGCTCCAACTCGATCGTGAAGCGGCCCGCCAGCTCGTCCTTCAGGCGGTCCTCGCCCGCGAATCCGCCCGGACGATCAAGGCCGCCGGACTCGAGGAGAAGGTGAAGTCGGAAGTCGAAGGGATCAAGGCGCAGCTCGGCGGCGACAAGGCGCTCGATGAACGGCTCAAGGGCATGGGAACGACGCGCGCCAAGCTGAAGGAGGACCTCCTCAAGCAGCTGCGCGTCCGCGAGTTCCTCCGCGTCAGCGTTCCTCCTTCGCCCGATCCTTCCCCTGCGGACGTGCAGAAGTTCTACGCCGAGAACAAGGCAAAGTTCACCCGTCCTCTCACGGTCCGCGTGAGCCACGTCCTGATCGCGGTGCCGGAAGGTTCTGCGCCTGCCGTTAAGGCCCAGAAAAAGGGCCTGGCGGAGGCCGCCCGCGCGCGTGTCGTCGCGCCCAAGGGCGCGCAGGATTTCGCGAAAGTCGCCACGGAAGTCTCCCAGGACGTCGCGAGCGCCCGGCGCGGCGGCGACCTCGGATTCTTCGGCCCCGGGCAGATGCTGCCGCAGTTCGAGAAGGTCGCGTTCGCCACGGCGGTCGGCGCCGTGAGCCCGGTCTTCGAAACGCATTTCGGCTATCACTTCCTGAAGGTGCACGAACGCCGTCCCGCCGGCTCCGTTTCCTTTGACGAAGCGCGTCCGCAGATCGCCGCCTTTCTCAAGCAGGCTAAGGATTCTGAGAATCTCAAGGCCTTCCTTGCGAAGCTCGAGGCCAACGCCAAGGTGGTCTACCGCCTGCCTCCCCCCGCGCTCGATCTTCCGAAGCCCCTCTCTTCCGCGCGCTGAGCGTTACTTGCCGCCGCCGAGCTCGACGTAATCGGCGAGGATGTGCAACCCCTCCTCGTATTCGGGATCGCTTTTTGACGTGGATTCCGTCCCGTCCGCGCGGGCTTCCCCGTCCGTCGCGTCGAGGATCTCGTCTTCGCGAAGCGTTGCGGACGCCTGATCGAGCACCTTCTTGGTCAGGGCGGCGGTCTTCGGCGCGCCTCCCGAAAGCTCCTCGAGAGTCAGCTCCGTGACCTTCCATGGGGCGGCGGGGCGCGCCTTGCGCTCCTTCTCGCGGCGTTCCATGCGTGCCAGGTTTTCGCTGCGTTCCTTCTGTCTCTCGACGAGGTTCAACGAAACGGTTTTCTCGGCGATCTGGGCCTTCAACCGTTCGATGTCGTGGCGGATATAGATGAACTCGGGGTCCGTCGTCAAACGCGCCTGAAAACGCCGTTTCAGCTCAGGCAGAACCGCCGCGACGTGGTTTACGGGGCGATAGACGGTCGGCGCGATCTCATCGTAGGGGAGCGGATGTTTCAGCGCCGCTTCCCCGATCTTCATGACGTCCATCGGACTGGGCCACTGGAGGTCCGGCACCACCCCGCGATACTGGGTTGATCCGCCGGAGACCCGGTAAAATTTCTGCACGGTGAGCTTGAGCGCGCCTCCGCGCGTGACATAGCGGGAGAGGTCCTCGATTTTCTGGACGGTGCCTTTCCCGAATGTGCTCGTGCCGCCGACGATCACGGCGCGACCGTAATCCTGAAGCACGGCGGCGAGGATTTCCGCCGCCGAGGCGCTGATGTGGCTCACGAGCACCACGAGCGGCAGGTCGCACACCACCGATGGATCGTCGTCGTCGAGCACACGAACGCCTCCCGAGGCGCTCTCCACCTGAACGACCGGTCCCTTTCGGAGGAAAAGCCCGGCGAGCTCGACGACCTCGGCGAGGGCGCCGCCGCCGTTTTTCCGAAGATCGAGCACGAGGCCTTCGGCTCCCTTCTCTTGGAGGCGTTCGATGAGGCGGCGCGTGTCCTGCGTCACGCTCTTGCCTTTTCCCGACATCTGAAAATCCGTGTAGAAGGAGGGGATGTCCAAATAGCCGTAGCGGTGGGTCCGTCCGTCGGGGCCGTTCTTCTCCACGAGGCGGGCTTTGGTTTCGGCCTCGGTGAGCTTGATCTCGTCGCGCACCAGGCGGATCTCCGCGCGCGCGGAGAGGTCCTCCGATTTCGCGGGGATCACCAGGAGGCGAACTTCGGTGCCTTTTTCGCCCCGGATTTTCTCCACCACTTTCGCCAGCTTCATGTCCACGACGTCCTCCAGCGGGCCGTTGCCCTGCGCGACCGCCGCGATGCGGTCGTTGACCTGGAGGCGATGGTCGAGGTCGGCGGGGCCGCCGGGCACGATCGCAAGGATCTTCGCATAGCCGTCTTCGGTGCCGAGCACGGCGCCGATCCCCTGCAGCGAAAGCTTCATGTTGATCGCAAAGGTGTCGAGTTCCTGGGGCGGCATGTAGTCCGAATGCGGATCGAACGCGCGCGCCAGCGACGTGAGATAGGTCTGAAGCACGGATTCCGCGTCCTCTTCGCGGACGGCCCTCAACAGGCGGTCGTAGCGTTTCCCGACGATCTGAACGGCTTCGGCGGGTTTGCGCTTCGCCAACAACTCCTGAAGGACTTCGAGCTTCACTCGCTGCCGCCAGAGTTTTCGCGCCTCCTCCTCGTCCTTCGGCCACGGCGCTTCGGTGCGGTCTTTGAGGAAACGCTCGTTCGTGCCGAAGGCGAGCTTTTCCTTGAGGATCTCCTTGACGAGCGCGACCCGCTGTTCGACCCGCTGGAGATAGCGCGCGAAGATCTCGAATCCGGGCCGCACATTTCCCCGGAGGGTTTCGTCGTCGAGAGTGGTCGCGTACTTCTGGAACTCCTGAAGGTCCGACTCGAGAAACATCAGATGCGAGTAATCCAAGGTGTTGAGATAGAGGGAGAGAAAGCTCCTCGAAATTTCGTCGTCAATCGCGTGCCGGCGGAAGTGCTCCCGCGAGAGGAATCGGGCGACGACGAGCGCGATGCGTGAATCGTCGTCGGTCGGCTGGGGTGCCGCCGACGCTGTCGTCGCGCGCAGCGGCGTGCCGGTCGGCAGGAGGAGGGCCGCAAGCAGGAGCGCAACAGCTCGGGAAAATCGGCGGCTCATGAAGCGGGCACCCTATCAGGCCCCCGCCCGCCGCGCAACGGCCGCCCAGCCTCCCGATTCGTCTGAATGCGGGACGGGAGACGCGCGACGCAAGACGGAAAGGCTCGCGTCCCTGCGGGCCGCCCGGCCGCTCCATCTTTGCTGTTTTCGCGCAGCGACCTCAAAAACCGTCGCATCCCTTTTCCGCCTCATCCGTCGAAGACGTGGTTGAAAAGGCCGTCGCGGAGTTTTGGTTCGAACCAGGTGCTTTTCGGAGGCATGACTTGGCCGCGGTCGGCGATGGCCATGAGATCGGCGACGGAAGTGGGATGCATTGAAAAGGCGACGCCTTCGGGATGTTCGGCGGCCAGCTTTTCGAGTTCGGCCGTGCCGCGGATGCCGCCGACGAAACGGATGCGCTCGGAGGTTCGAGGATCGCCGATGCCGAGGATCGGGGCGAGGACCTGTTTCTGGAGGAGGGCGACATCGAGCCGCTCGACGGGTTCGTGTTCGCGAGCGATCCGTTCGGCGCGCCAGCGAAGGACGCGCCAGCGTCCCGAGGAACGGAAACACACCTCGTGCGCGTTCCGGGGAATCGGAGAAGCCGCGTCCGCGACCTCGGCGACTTCGCGGATCCGGTCGAGGAAGGCCTCTTCGGAAAGCCCCACGCGATCGAGGACGAAGCGGTTGTAGGCGAGGATCCGCGTCGTGTCGGCGGGAAAGAGCACCGCGAGAAAACCCGCGACGGCGGCGCGGTCGGGTTGCTTCTGCCAGAGGCGCACGGCGGCGGCGGTGCGGTGGTGGCCGTCGGCGATGTAGAGCGCGGGAAGCGCGTGGAAGCCCTCCTCGATTGCGCGGAGGGCGGCGGGATCGGCGACGGTCCACGTCGTATGACGGACGCCGTCCTCGGCGACGAAGTCCACCTCGGGTTTCTCCAACGCGCGTTTTTCGAGGATGCGGGACAGGGCGGGGGAGTCGCGGAAGAGAAGGAACGCGGGACCCGTCTGCGCGCCGAGGGTTTCGATGTGGCGCATGCGGTCGTTTTCCTTGTCCGGACGAGTGAACTCGTGGCGTTTGACGAGGCCGCGTTCGACTTCGGCGCAGCTCGCAAGGGCCACGAAGCCGGTCTGGGCGTGTCCATGCGCTTCCTGACGATAGAGATGAAAAGCGGGACGGACGTCGCGGACGAGATGGCCTTCCTCTTGGAGACGTCGGAAGTTTTTGGCGCCGCACGCGTAGACGGCGGGATCGTCGGCGCGGAGGGTCGGCGGCAGCTCGATCTCGGGTTTCGAGACGCGGAGAAAGCTCAGCGGGCGGCGCGCCGCAAGGGCTTTCGCTTCGTCCGAGGAGAGGACGTCGTACGGCGGCGCGGCGATCTCGGCGGCGCGGTCGGGTCTTGCGCGCAGGGCGCGGAACGGAAGGATGGTGGCCATTGAGACGTCAGGCGACGGCCTGCGCGCCGTTGCCGAGCAATTGCTCGGGAGTGACGTTGCGGAAGGAGAACAACCGACGGATGGTTTCCTCGATCAGGTTGTTCGGGCAGGAAGCGCCAGCGGTGACGCCGACAGTGAGATCGCCGGTGGGAAGCCAGCCCTCCGTTTCGATTTCCTGGTTTTTCTGCATGCTGAAGTGGACGATCCGCTGATCGGAGACCATTTTGCCGGCGTTTTTGATGAAATAGGTGGGCAGGCGGGCTTCGCCCATCTCGGCGAGATGGGATGTGTTCGAGGAGTTGTAGCCGCCGACCACCAACAGCAAATTGAGCGGTTCGGCGAGGAGTTTTTCGAGGGCGTCCTGCCGGTCCTGTGTGGCGCCGCAGATGGTGTCGAAGACGCGGAAGTGGGCGGCGAGATCGGCCGCCCCATAGCGGTCCACCATCGCCTGGCGGAAGCGGTGTTGCACCTCTTCGGTCTCACCGCGAAGCATGGTCGTCTGATTGGCGACGCCGACGGCGCGGAGGTGGATATCGGGATCGAATCCTGGAGAATGCGCGCCTTTGAAGCGTGCGAGGAGTTCCGTTTTGTTGCCTCCGTGGCGGATGTAATTGCAGACGTAATCGGTCTCCGCGAGGTTGTACACGACGAGATACTGGCCGTTGCCGTTCGCGGCGAGGGCGCGGGAGCTCGTGGCCTTCGTTTCCTCGTGCCACGCCTTGCCGTGGATGATGGAGGTGACCTCTTCGGTGGCGTATTGGCGGACGCGCTTCCAGACGCTCATCACGTCGCCGCAGGTGGTGTCCACGAGCGCGCAACCTTTGCTCTTGAGCAGCTCCATGGTGGCGACCTCGGCGCCGAAGGCGGGGATGATGACGATGTCGTCGGCGGTGAGGTCTTCGATTCGCGCTTCAGGTTTGGGGCCGGTGAGCGTCTTGATCCCCATGGCGCGGATCTGGTCGTTGACTTCGGGGTTGTGGATGATCTCGCCGAGGATGTAGAGCGGGCGGTCCTTGAAGACCTTGCGCGCCGCGTAGGCGAGATCAATGGCGCGCTCGACGCCGTAACAGAAACCGAACTCCTTGGCGAGGCGCACCGTCAGTCCGGAGGCCGAGAGGCGTCCTCCACCGGCGCGGATGCGCTCGACGAGGGCGCTGCGGTAGTGTTGTTCCACCTGTTCCTGAACGACCTTGAGCACCTCCGGTGTGCGGAGGTTGACCTTGGGGCGGGAGGGGGCGATGGAGGCGCTCATGCCCGCAATCTAGGGTTGGCCGGAGGGAGAGGCAAGTCGTGGCGTCGTGGGGGGACTCGAACGCCGAAAAAATCGCCGGCTGCCGACGGAGGCGGCGCGAGGGGATGGTCCGGATATTCCCGATCGCATCGGGAACGTGCCGCGATGCGGAGGCGCCAGTCTTGGAGGAGGCTTGCCCCGCCGCGGTGATTTCCTCATTCTCCGCCTCGTCCGCATGGAACTGCCTCCCCTCGTTCTCGCCCTGGCGCTCGGCTACGCCCTCGGATCCGTGCCGTTCGGCTTCCTCCTCGGGAAGGCCCGGGGCGTGGACGTGCGGAAGCTGGGGAGCGGAAACATCGGCGCCACGAACGTGTGGCGCGCGCTCGGGCGGCCCTGGGGCATCGCCACGTTCGTCCTGGATTTCGCGAAAGCCCCGCTTGCGATCGTTCTCGCCCTGGGGCTCGCGCACCGTCATGGGGCGTCCGACGGCCTGACGGTTTGGGCTGAGATCGCCGCGTTCGCCGGCGCGATCCTCGGCCACAACTTCCCCGTCTGGCTCGGTTTCCGCGGAGGCAAAGGCGTGGCGTCGAGCGCAGGGGGGCTTCTCCTCCTCATGCCTCAGGCTTTTCTGGCGGTCGTGGCGGTCTGGCTCCTCGTGTTCGCCGGGTCGCGCATCGTCTCGCTCGCCTCGCTCGCCGGCGCCACGGCGCTTCCGTTTGCGGCGTGGTTTCTCGAGACGCCGCACGCCGGGTTGCGGGGGTTGTCGCTGCTGCTCGCGGCGATGATCGTCCTGCGCCACCGCGCCAACATCCGCCGCCTGTTCGACGGGACGGAGCACCGCTGGACGAAGAAGAAGAAGGCGACGGAGGCGACGCCATGAGGGCGGCGGTTCTCGGCAACGGCGCCTGGGGCAGCGCGCTGGCCGGAGTCTGCGCGCGCCGAGGCCACGCCGTGAAAGTCTGGGGCGTTCCTGCCCGGCCGGAGGAAGCGCAAACCCTCGAGGAGGCGCTCGACGGCGTCGAGATGGTTCTCTTCGCGGTGCCTTCGCATGTGATGCGCGAAGTCTGCGGGCGCGCCCGGCCAAGCCTGCCTCCGGACGCGCTCCTCGTTTCCGCGACCAAAGGGATCGAGGAAGACACCGACCTCCGCATGTCGGAAGTGATCGCCGAGACGACCGGACGGAAGGAGATCGCCGTGGTCTCGGGACCGAGCTTCGCCGCCGAGGTGGCGCGGGGCGCGCCGACGGCCGTCGTGTGCGCTTCCGCGGCCGCACGCGTCGCGCGCGCCGCGCAGGCCGCGTTGGGGGGAGGCCATTTCCGGATCTACACCAGCGAGGACGTCGTCGGCGTGGAGCTCGGGGGATCGCTCAAGAATGTGATCGCCGTCGCGGCGGGCGCGTGCGCGGGGCTCGGCCTCGGCGACAATTCGCGCGCGGCGCTGATCACGCGCGGCATCGCGGAACTGTCCCGAGTCGGCACCGCGTTGGGCGGACAGCCTCGGACCTTTTTCGGGCTCAGCGGGATGGGAGACCTGATCCTGACGTGTTCGAGCATCCAGAGCCGCAACTATCAGGTAGGCGAGGCGCTCGGGCGCGGAGGGACGCTCGCCCAGGCCACGGCGGCGCTGAAGGGCGTGGCGGAAGGCGTCCGCACCGCTCGCTCGATACACCAGATGATCGAAAAGAGGAGCCTCGAAGCCCCGATCCTTGAGGCGGTGCATGCCGTGCTCCACGAGGGGAGGCCGGCGAAAGAAGCGCTCCGCGAGCTTATGTCGCGGGAACCGAAACCGGAATTCCTGATGGACTCATGGAGGCCGTGACGCCTTCCGCGGCAGAGCGCTTCTCGAGGAGGCGGGCAATCACGTCCTGAGCGCCGTAGGAATCGTTGCCGGGTTCCAGAAAACGGGCCACATCGGCCACGTCGTCGCCGGCGGTCATGAGCACCGGCTCGCGCGTTCCGTCCGAAAGCGTTTGCGCAAGGCCGATCGTGCCGAGGAGGCCGTTGCAGACGCATTTTCGTCCCACGGTGTCTTCGCGGCGGCCTCCCTTCGCGACGTAATCCTCCACGGGTTCCGCGGGGCAACGGTAGCCCAGATTGCCGTCGGATTTTCGGTAGAGGCGTCGCAGGTATCCGAGGTCGCAGACGCGCGTGCGGCCCTCGTAGACCGACGCCTCCGACATCGTCTCCTCCATCCGGAGCACCTTGAAAGGGAATCCGGTGGGAGAAGCCACCGGGTCGGTGAAGACCGAAGCGGCTCCGGCGCGGCTCATCTCGAGGACCCGCGTCTTGAGCTCCGGCGCAATGCCGGATTCGCGGCAGAAGGCGAAGGCGGTGCCCACTTGAACTCCGGCCGCGCCGAGGCGGAGCGCATCTTCCACTCTGTCGGCGGTCGCATAAGAGCCGGCGAGCCAGAACGGGAGCCCGAGCGCCCGGATCTTGTCGAGTTCAGGGACGTCGCGGGCGCCGTAGATCGGTTCTCCGTCCGCGTTGAGCTGCATCGGGCCGCGGGGCGGGGCATTGTGTCCTCCTGCGGTGGGGCCTTCGATCACGAAGCCGTCCACCTTTCCGTTGGACTTGCGTGCCAGAGTCAGCGCGAGAGTGGCCGACGAGATGATGGCGAGAAAAAGCGGCCGTTTCAGCGCGGGCGAAGGCCCGCCGAAAATCGTGCGGGGATCGAATCGCGCGTCGAAGGCGTCGCCCGGCCCGCAATCTTCCACGTCCATCCGCAACTCGGCGGGTTCGCCCCGCGAGAGGCGGTCGAGCGCGCCGGGGATGGCGCGGGGGATGCCCGCGCCCATGAGCACATAATCCACTCCGGCAAGCATCGTTCCGAAGAGCGAAGGGAGCGTGGGCAGCTGGATCTTTTCGAGGAGGTTCACGCCCACGATCCCCTCATGCCCTTCCTTCGTCAGCCAGACCTCGGCGAAATTACCCGCCACCATCAGTTCGATCAGCGCAGGGCCTGGAGTCAGCGTGGGGAGCGCCGTCAGGCGGAAGGGGGCGGTGGCCGACTTTCCTCCAGCGAGATAGTGGTTGCGCAGGATGCGTTCCGCCACGGAAGGCACCGGGAAATGCTCCAACGCGCGGCGGTAGTGTCCGCCGGGATCGCCCGCCTGAAGGCTGCGCGCCATCACCACGCCCATCGCCGTCCCGGAGATCACACCGAGTTGTCCCTGAGTGGAAACGGCGCGGGCAAGCCGCCAGTTTGAAACGCCGACGCCCATGCCGCCCTGGATGATGATGGGAGGTAAAGTAATGGGTATGGAAGCTTGCGCGGAAAGAGGGAGACAGGCAAATGAAAAGGGCAAGCGAAGCAGATTACGCGAATTCCCCGACGCCGTCGCCGGGCGTCAGGGTTGGGGTTTGGCCGTCTGGAGGCGAAGGTCGCGGAGCTGGCGGGGTTCGACTTCGCCGGGAGAGTCCGTCATCAGGTCCTGCGCCTTGGCGTTCTTCGGGAAGGCGATGACTTCCCGGATGCTTTCCGCGCCGCAGAGGATGGCGCAGAGGCGGTCGAAGCCGAGGGCGATCCCGCCGTGGGGCGGCGCGCCGAAGCCGAGCGCCCTGATGAGATAGCCGAAACGCGAGTCGGAGAGGTCCTTCGGAATTTTGAGCACGTCCTCGAAGATCATGCGCTGGACCTCGGGCTGATGGATGCGGATCGAGCCGCCGCCGAGCTCGACGCCGTTGAGGACGAGGTCGTAATGCTGTCCGCGGACCTTCGTGGGATCCGTTTTGAGCAGGGGCACGTCCTCGGCGACAGGCGCGGTGAAGGGGTGGTGCGTGCTCACATGCCGTTGCGACGCGGCGTCGAAGGTCATCAGCGGAAAGTCCACGACCCAGAGGAAATCCCAGACGTCCTTGGGGAGCGACAGTTTGCCAAGCTTCTGAAGCGTCTCGGCGAGCGCCGCGCGCAGTTTGCCGAGTGTTTCGCATGCGGAAAGCCATGAGTCGGCGGCGAAGAGGATGAGGTCGCCTTCCTCGATCTGGAGGCGCTCGGCGAGCGCCGCCTTCTCCGCGTCGTTGAAGAACTTCACGATGGGCGATTTCCAGGTTCCGCCTTCGGCCTTGATCCAGGCGAGCCCCTTGGCGCCCGCGGCTTTCGCCTGCTCGGTCAAAGCGTCCATCTGGCTCTGGGTCGCGTCGGCGAAGCCTTTGACGTTGATGGCCTTGACGACGCCTCCGGTGGCCACGACCCCGGCGAACACCTTGAAGGCGCTCGCGCGGAAGGTTTCGGTCAGGTCCGTCAAGCGCATCCCGTAACGACGGTCCGGCTTGTCCGTGCCGAACGCGTCCATCGCCTCGCGGAAGGAGAGGCGCGGGAAGGGGGCGGAGAGGTCCGCGCCGAGCGCGGTTTTCCAGACGCGTTGCATCAACTCCTCGATGAGGCGGTAGAGGTCCTCGCGCTCGATAAACGACATCTCGAGGTCCACCTGTGTGAACTCCGGCTGGCGGTCGGCGCGGAGGTCTTCGTCGCGGAAGCATCGCGCCATCTGGTAATAGCGTTCGATCCCCGCGACCATCAGGAGCTGCTTGAATTGCTGCGGCGATTGGGGGAGCGCATAGAATCTCCCAGGATGAACGCGCGACGGCACGAGGTATTCGCGCGCGCCCTCGGGCGTGCTCTTGAAGAGCATCGGGGTTTCCACCTCGACGAATCCTTCGCCGTCGAGATGCGCGCGCACGGCGGAGGTTGCGGCGTGGCGCAGACGGAGGTTTTTCGTCATGGCCGGACGGCGCAGGTCGAGGTAGCGATACTGGAGGCGCAGGTCCTCATTGACGTTCTCCTCGTCGAGCGGCCAGGGAGGCGTCTCGCTGCGATTCAGGACGTCGAGCGCCGAGGCGTGCACCTCGATCTCGCCGGTCGCGAGCTTCGGGTTCGCCGTGCCGGGAGGGCGCGGCGCCACCCTGCCCCGGATGCGGACGACGTCCTCCGAACGCAGGGCGTGCGCGCCGGGGAGCTCTTTCGGATCGAAGACGACCTGGGTGAGCCCCTCGCGGTCGCGGAGGTCCACGAAGACGAGGCCGCCGTGGTCGCGGCGGGAGGCGACCCAGCCGGAAAGCGTGACGTCGCCGTCCGCGTGGGTTCGGCGGAGTTCGGCGCAATGATGGGTGCGATAAAAGGACATGGAGGCAGGGGAAAGAACCGAGAAGCTAGGAGCTGGGAGGCGTTAAAGAAAGAGGGAATCCGCGTGGGCGACGCGGCGCCGCCGGGGAGACGGTCCTGCGGAAGGGGAATTAGCGGGGGTCGGCCTGGAGCTTCGCGGCCTTCAGAGTGTTCGCCATGAGCATGGCGATCGTCATCGGGCCGACGCCGCCGGGCACGGGCGTGATCGCACCGGCCTTGTGGGACACGGTGGCGAAGTCCACGTCGCCCTCGATCCGATAGCCTGCCTTCTTCGCGGTGTCGGGAACGCGTGTGATCCCGACATCCACCACGGTGGCGCCCTCCCGCACCATGTCGGCGGTGACGAAGCGGTTTTTTCCGATCGCGGCGATGACGATGTCCCCTTCGCGCGCGACGGCGGGAAGGTCGCTCGTGCGGGAATGGGCGAGAGTGACGGTGGCGTCGGCCTCTTTCCCCTTGGCGCTGAGGAGGAGCGCAAGAGGTTTGCCCACGATGCGACTGCGCCCGAGGATGACGACGCGGCGGCCCGCGAGCGGGATGCCGCTTCGCAGGAGGATCTGGTGGACGCCTGCAGGAGTGCAGGCGACGAATCCGGTCGGATCGCCGACAACGAGCTTTCCGAGGTTCATCGGGTGAAAGCCGTCCACGTCTTTTTCGGGAGAGATCGTCTCGAAGACGGCGTCCTCGCGGAGGCCGTCCGGCAGCGGGGATTGGACGAGGATCCCGTGGACGTTTTTCTGCGCGTTGAGGCTGGCGACGAGGTCGAGCGCCTGGGCTTCGCTTGCGGCAGCGGGAAGGACGAAGGTCTGGCCGAGGATGCCGAGGCGCTCGCACATCTTCGCCTTGGCGCCGACGTAGACCCTCGAGGCGGGATCTTCCCCGACGCGGACGAAGGCGAGGCCGGGGGCGAACCCATGCTTCGTCCTGAATTCGGCGACGCCCTGGCGAGTTTCCTGGAGGACCTGTTCGGAGATGGCTTTTCCGTCGAGAATTTTCGCGCTCATGGAGAGAAGCGTATCACAGGAAAGAAGGAGGGATCGAGGAGGGGAGTCCGGCGACGTCAGCCGCCCGGGCGCGGCGCGCGTCGGAAATTTCCACGAGTACGTCTCTGCGGATGCGCGCGCGGATTTCGACGGGGACGCGCGGCCGGAGGCGTCGGCCGATGCGTCCACCGGGCGCCACGCCTCCCGCGGAGGTTCGGGCGCGGAGGGCGACGGGGGAAGGCGCGGCGGGGATTGGGAGGGCGGAGGGGCGGACGCAGAAGGAGTTCCGGAGCTTCTGCGCGCGCGGGACGAGGCGGGGGATGGGTGAGGAGGGCGACCTCTCCGGAGGTGAGCCAGCGCCAGGAGCCCGGCTTCAGCGCCCCGAGCTTCAGGCCGCCGATGGCGACGCGAACGAGCCGAAGCACCTCGTGCTGCAAAACGCCGAACAGGCGGCGGATCTCGCGGTTCCGGCCTTCGCGCAGCCGGACGGAAAGGATCGCGCGGTTTCCTTTCGCGGCGAGAACCCGCGCGGATTCGAGACGGAGCGTTTCGCCGCGCGATTCCACGCCTCGCAGGGCGCACGCAAGGGTCCCTTTGTTCGGGACGCCGCGCACCTCGACCTCGTATTCCTTGCGCGTCCCGTGGCGCGGATGGGTGACCGTCTGGATCCAGTTTCCGTCGTCGCTGAGGAGGAGCATCCCTTCGGAGTCCACATCGAGCCGTCCGGCGTGCGCGAGCGCGTGAAGGTCGGCGGGGAGGAGGTCGTAGACCGTCCTGCGCGAATGCGGATCCCGCCGCGTACAGGCGTAGCCGGCGGGCTTGTTGACGAGGGCGTAGCGGCGTTTCCCGAGGAGGACGGGCGCGCCGTCGCACTCCACGCGGTCGGCGGCGGGGTCCACGCACGTGGCAAGATCGCGCACGATCGCGCCGTTGAGGGTCACGCGCCCTTCGGCGACGAGGCGCTCGGCGCCGCGGCGGGAGGCGAGTCCCGCCGCGGCGAGGAAGGCGTTGATCCGTGCCGCGCGGGGGTTTGGGCTTGCCTCGGGGGCGCCGGCGGCGGCTATGCTTCCCGCCTTTCCATGCTGACTCATGTGGTGATGATCTGGTTTCGCGAAGACGCGCCATCCGCCGCCGTGGCGCGCTTTCGCGCGCGCGCGACCGCCGACCTCCGGGACATCCCCGGCGTGCAGCATCTCCGCTGCGGAACCCCCATCCCAACGGAACGCGCGGTGGTGGACAAGTCTTATTCCGTCGCCCTCGCGATGGCGTTCGACGGGCGTCGGGAGCTCGACGCCTACGCCGTTCATCCCGTGCACCAAAAGTTCATGGAGGAATGCATCCAACCGTTCGCCGCACGAGTGGTCGTGTACGATTTTGAATAATCCCATGCCGCCCGTCCGAAAACCGAAACCCGAAGCCTCCGCTCCCCACGCCGCCGCGCGGGTCAAGAAGATCGAGGCGATCATCAAACCCTTCAAAATTGAGGAGGTGAAGGAAGCGCTCTCCGAGATCGGCGTCGAAGGGATGACCGTCACCGAAGTCAAGGGATTCGGGCGGCAGAAGGGGCACACCGAAATTTACCGGGGCAGCGAATACGCCGTGGATTTCCTTCCGAAGATCAAGCTCGAGACGGTGGTCGCCGCCGATCTCGTCGAGAAAGCGGTGGACGCGATCCTCAAGGCCGCGCGCACCGGAAAGATCGGCGATGGCAAGATCTTTGTGATCCCCGTCGAGGAAGCCGTCCGCATCCGCACCGAAGAAAAAAACGAGCGGGCGGTTTAGGCGTTCCAAGGCCCGGTTTTTTCATTCCCCTTGACCGCGGCGGGGCCGCCGGCCAGAAGGAGGAGCCCCCTTTCTTCGAGACCGACATGAAGGCCGTTCGGAAAAAGCAAACGCCGCGCCTCGAAGAGGCTTCCGCCGGTTTGCTCGTGGTGGACCTGCAAGAGCGGTTCGCGCCCGTCATCCACGACTGGACGACGCTCCTCGAGCGCGTGGGATGGCTCATCCGTTTCTTCCGCCTCCTCAAGGCGCCCATCGGAATGACCGAACAATATCCCCGGGGGCTTGGGACGACCGTGCCCGAGGTGCGCGAGGCGCTCGCGGGGGAAGCGGCGTGGACGCTGGCCAAGACGCGCTTCTCTTCTGCGGGGACGCCCGAACTCCTCCGGCCGTTTCGGGACGCGCGCCGCCGGCAGTGGATGATCTGCGGAATCGAAACGCACGTCTGCATCCAGCAGACCGCCTTCGATTTGCTCGATGAGGGGTTCGAGGTTTTCCTCGCCGCCGACGCGGTCGGTTCGCGCCGTGTCGAGGATCGCGACGCCGCCCTCGCCCGCATGGCGCGCGCCGGCGTCGTCGTTTCCACGAGCGAAGCCCTCGTCTTCGAACTCCTCCGCGACGCCGCGCATCCCCTTTTCAAGCAGGCGTCCGCCCTCGTGAAATAGGGTTTGGCGTGACCGCCGATTTTCCCGGGCGCTCCGGATTCCGCGAAGGCATGAACATCCTCCACACCGAGTGCGGATTGAACTGGGGCGGGCAGGAGTACCGGACCCTGCTCGAAGTCGAGTGGTTGAACCGAAACGGCCATCGCGCGTGGGTCGCGTGCGATCCGAGGAGCGAACTGTTCCGCCGCGGGCGCCTCCAGGGCGCGGCGGTCCTGCCCGTCTCGATGCGGAACAACGCCGATCTCGCCGGCCTCGGTGTGCTGTGGCGGCACTGCCGCCGCGAGAAGGCGGACGTGATCCACACCCATGGCCCGAAGGATTCCTGGATGGCCTGGCCGCTCCATCTCGCCGGCTGGCCCGTGGTGCGCTCCCGCCACATCACCGTGCCGATCAAGCCGGGCTTCGCCCACGGGTTCATCTACCGCCGCGGCTGCCGCCGCGTGATCGCCACGGCCGCCTGCATCCGCGACACGCTTGTGGGGGTGAACGGGCTCGATCCTGCGCGAGTGGACATCGTGGGCGAAGGGGTGGACCTTGAGGAATACTCGCCGTCGGCAAGCGGCGCCGCGTTCCGCGCGGAGTTCGGGATTCCCGTCGCCGCGCCGCTGGCCGGGATCATCGCGATGATGCGGGGGGACAAGGGTCACCGCTACTTTCTCGATGCGGCGTTCGAGGTCTTGCAGTCGCATCCGCACGCCCGGTTCGTTCTCGTTGGCGAAGGGATCGGGGGGCGCCGCGTCGAACGCGAATGTCGCGCGCGGATCGCCGCGGCCGGCGAGGAGAAACGGATCCTCATGACGGGCTATCGCGACGACGTGCCGCGCGTGATGGCGGCGCTCGACGCGGTGGTTGTGGCGTCCGTCGAGGTCGAAGCCCAGTCCCGGATCGTTCCGCAGGCGTTCGCGACGCGGCGCGCGGTGGTCGCCACGCGCGTGGGCGGCATCCCCGAGCTGGTCGAGGACGGCGTGAATGGCCTGCTCGTGCCGCCCGCCGACGGCGCGGCGATCGCAGCCGCACTGATGCGGCTCTTCGACGACGCGCCGTTGCGCGCGCGTCTCGCCGCGGCGGGGCGCGCGACCGCCGAAGCCCGTCTCTCGATGGAACGCATGATGGAGGCGACGCTCGCGGTCTATCGCCGGGCGATGCGGGGCTGAAGGCCGAATCTTGTCTCTCTCGCGAGGATGGTTTACGCAGGGCCGATGCCCCCGCGGCTTCTCACGGCGCCGACGTTTCCTCAGCTCGAACACCGGCTGTTGGGGGACCTCGCGGAAGCCGTCGCGCGGGACGCCTTCGCGCCGAAGTGGACGATCGTTCCGAACGCCACCCTCGCGAACCACCTGCGCGGACGGTTCGCGTCGTTGTCGTCGCGCACGCTGGGCGGCGTGCGGGTCGCGAACCTGCCTCTCTTTGCCGCGCGCCTGGCGGAGGCGCTGCTCGACGAGGTGCCCGTCCGCTGGCGGACGCTCCATGAGCTTGTCCTCGAGGAACGGGTGGCGAAGCTCGAGCGCGATTCTCCGCTTGCTCCGTTGCGCAGGATCCTCCGGGGCGCGAGCCTGCTCCGCGACACCTTCGCCGACCTCGCGCATGGAGGCTTCGGTCTCGAAGACCTCGGCAAGGTGCGCGATCTGGCGCAGGACTCCGGGTTCGAGGAGCGGGAGCGCGCTGTGCTGCGGCTCTTCGCCGATTTCGCGGAGGACCTCGGGAAGCGCGGGATCGCGTGGAGCCCGATGACGCTCCAGAAGCTGCAGGCGAAGATCGAGGAGGCGTCCGAGGGAGAGGTCGCGGCGGCGCTCGGCGCGCAGGCGGGACAGGAGGCGACGGTCTTTGTCCACGGCTTTTACGAGTGGCTCGACGTGAACCTCGGCTGGCTTGCCGCTCTCGCCGCCAAGACGCCGGTGCGGATCTATTATCCCTGGCGCCGCGAAGTGAAAGGCCCGCATCCCGCCTACGCGTTTGCCGCCGACATCGTCGAGGAACTCGAACGCCGTTTTGCGTTTCTCGAAACGGAAAAAATCGAAGACGCGCCGGGCGCGGCGGCGAAGTTTTTCCTCGACACCTTTCCCGAGGGGAAAATCGCGGCGCCGCCGGAGTTTTTCACGTGGCAGCGCGCGGCCGGTCCGCGCGCGGAAGCGATTTCTGCGGCGGTTCGTGTCCGGTCCTGGATCGAGGAGGGCCTTCCCCCTGAGGAAATCCTCGTCACCGCCCCCGTCGCGGAAGGGTATGGCGATGTCCTCCGCACGGTCTTCGGCGAGTTCGGCATTCCGCTGCGAGTGACGGACCTTCCGGCGGGCGTCGAACCCTTGGACGAAGCCCTGCGGCATCTCGCGCGCCTCTGGGAGGAGAAGGCGCCGGCGGAACGGGTCCTGGCGCTCCTGCGCGCCGGGCGGCGACCGCCCGCCGCGCAAGGGGTGGACGTGGACGTTTTCGAGAAGAAGGTGCGCGCGCTCGGAATCTGGGGGGGCGCCGCGTGGCGCGCCTTCGCCGAGCGGTCGGGAGAGGGGGCGCCGTCGCCGGCGGAGCGGCGGCTCCTCGAGGCGATCCTTGGCTTCGCCGAAGATTCGCGCGCGCCGTCGGCGGAGCTTTCCGCCGGAGAGGCTCGCGACGTTTTCGCAAGGATGGCGAAAGACTGGCTCGCCGACCGCGCGGCCCTCGAAGGGCTTCTTGCCGATACGACCGCGGCGGCGGAAGGCGCGAAAGGCCTCCGTCTCGAGCTCCGCGAGTGGGCGACGCTCCTCGCCGGCGAGGCGGCGGAGAAAACCTTGCGCGATCCGCCTTCACGAAGCGCGCTCTTCGCCCCCGTGATGCGGGCGCGCGGCATCACGGCGCGGGGCGTGGTTTTCCTCGGCCTCGCCGCGGGCGCGATGCCGCGGCGGGTGGAGGACCACCCGTTCCTTTCGGACGCGGCCTGGCGGCGGATTGCGCGCGCCGCAGAACAGATCGGGCATCGGCTGCCGATCAAGGCGCGTGTGCCGGACGAAATGCTCCTGCTCTTTCATCTCGTGAACACCTCCGCGGAACGCGTCCACTGGGTCGTCCCCGAGACCGACGCGACGGGGCGCGCCGTGGCGCCGACGCCCTGGGTGCCGCGTTATCTCCACTCCTGGAAAAACCGCGAACCCGCGCTTTTCAAGGAGCGCATCCCGCCCTCGGCCCGGCTTCAGGCGGATCATCTCGCGAAGCTCGACGCCGAAAAGGGCGGCTGGCTGCCGCCCGCATTCGCCCTTTATCTGGATCCCGACCTCGCCGAAAAATTGCGCGGAGATGGAGAAGATCGCCGTCTGGCGGCCGCCATGGCGTGGCGGGGGATCGCCCGCAACCGGAGCGGAGGCCTCGACGAACCTTTCTCGGGCGATCGTCTCCACGTCACGAATCTCGGGCGGCTCGCGGAATGCCCCTTCCGTTTTCTCTGCGAGAAGCTCGAGGGTTTGACGCCGATCGAGCCCCTCGCGGCGGCGTCCGCGCTCGACCCTCTTCGGCGCGGCACATGGATCCACCTCCTCCTCGAAGCGTTCCTCCGGCCGCATCTCGGAACGAAAAAACTTTCCGAGATCGCGGCGGAGTTTCTGGAGCGCGACGACGCGTTCCTCCTCCGTGAGGCAGCCGCCGTCGCCCAGGGCAATTCGGAGCTGGGGTTCGCTTACGGCCTCCTTCCGCCGGTCTTTCGCGACGGCGAGGCGCGGGCCGTCGTCGAGAAGGCGCGGCGTTATTTTCGTTGGGCGTCCACGCGGGACGGCGTGCCGCAGGCGATCGAGTTCGAAGTGGAGAAAGAATGGCCGGGCCGCGGGGGCCTCCGGATCGTCGGGAAAATAGATCAAATCGAACAAGAGCCCGGCGGCGAAGCGATCGTGGATTTCAAGAGCGGAAAACTTCCCGAGCGCGGTTCCTACGCCACCGCGCTCCGCCTCGGATGGAATGTCCAAGCCTCGCTCTATCCGTGGTTGCGCGGCGGCGCTCCGTCGGAGTTTCGCTACGTCTATCTCGGCGAGGACGAGGTGAAGCTTGGCGAAGCGGGGGGCGCCCCGTCCGCCGAGACGCTTCTCGCCGAGCTGAAATCGTTCCTCGATGAGGGGTTTTATCCTCCCACCTCGATCGAAACTGTCGCTGCGCTCGCGCAGCTTCCCGAGAAGGACGTTCCCGGCTGCGCCTTCTGCAAGCTGGCATCCGTCTGCCGCAAGTTCGAGGCGGAACACGCGGCGCGCCATGCGGCGCTCCTCGACCGGGATGCGCCCCGGCGCGCCGCGGCGATCCGCAGGCTCGCGGCGGGAGAAAGGGCGCGATGATCCCCGACGCAAAAGAAAGGTCGCAGGCAGTCTTGGCCGACGGACACGCCTTTGTCTGGGCGAGCGCCGGCACGGGCAAGACGCACACCCTCACCCTGCGCGCGCTTCACCTCCTGCTCCAGGCGCCGTTCGATCCGAGGGCGGCCGGCGCGGCGGAAGCGGGGCTTTATGCCGACGGACTGCGCGCGTCGCGTCTCGAGGCGGCGCGCGCGGTGATCCGGCGCTTCGTCCTCACGACCTTCACTCGCAAGGCCGCTGCGGAAATGCAGGGCCGGCTCCACCGTTACCTCGAGAGCCTCGGCGCCGCGACGAGCCGGGCCGCGCTCGCCGCCGAGACGGAGGGTTGGAACAACAAGCACGGGGACTCCCAATTTCTTGAAGTCGTGGACGCGGCGCTCGGAAGGGGGGCGGACTTTGCCGCGTTGACTCGCGGAGCGGCGGCGCTGGCCGAACGGGCGGCAGAGTTGCAGGTCGTGACGCTCCACAGCTACGCGGCGGCCATTCTGCGGCGTCATCCGATTTCTGCAGGCCTTCCACCGAACGTCGAGTTCGCCGAGGAAGACGACGGGCTGCTGCCCGATCCGAAGGAGCGCCTTGTGAATCTTTGGCTCGAACGGGTGCTCGCCGATCCGCGCCTCCTGGAATGGTTCGAAAAGCTGCTTCCCGCAGTCCCCCTCGACGAGCAGCGCGCGTGGTTCACCACGTTGCTCGACGATCCGTGGATCGCCGAGACCCTGGATTTCCCCGCGCCCCCGAAGAAGGACCTTGATGCGCTGCTCGCGTTTTTTCGCGATCTCACCGGCGCGCTTGGATCGGCGCCCGAAAGGTATTCGGCAATTCATGCCGCCCGGCAGGATCTCTCCGCCCGGTGCGAGGCGGCCGCCGCGGGGACGAAGGGGGCGTGGTGGGAGCTCCTCCGTTCCCTCGAGCGCCACGGAAAAACGTGGTTCGGAAAGACCCAGGCGGTCCAAAAGGCGAGAGACGCCCACGACCCCCAAGGGCGTTGGCTGGGAGAGGAGAATGGGGCGAAATCTCTCCTCGTGCGTCAGATCCTCGCGATGGACCGGGCGAAGGAATGGACGCTCTGGCGCGGGTTTTGCGCTGCGTTTTGCGACTGGGCGAAAGACGCCGTTCTCCGCGAGCTGAATCTCGTGACGTTCAACGAGATGGTCCGCCGCGCGGCGGAGCTTCTCCAAAAGGACGCAGCGGCACGGCGCGCGGAACGGCGCCGCCTCTGGGCGCTTCTCGTGGACGAATTTCAGGACACCGACCCGCTCCAGCTCGACATCCTTCAAAGCCTCTTGACGCCCGAGGAGGGCGAAACCCATCAGGTGCTCGGTTTCTTCGTCGGGGATCGGAAGCAGTCCATCTACCGATTCCGCCGCGCCGACCTCCCCGCGATCGAGGCATTCGTCCGCGGCTACGCAACGCGGATCGGAGTTTCGCCTTCCGACGTGGCGAAGGTCACCCTCCGCGCGAGCTTCCGCACGAGGCCGTCCGTCCTCGAGTTCGTGAACCATTTCTTCGAGCGCTGCGTGCCTCTGCCGAATTACCCGGACGAGCGCCTCGTCGCGGTGCGCGACGAACCGGGGCCGAAGGTCGAGTGGCGGGTTTTCGCGCCTCCGGAAAAAATGAACGCCGGCGCGCGGCGTGCGGCGGCGGCGAACGAAGTCGCGCGGATCATCGCCGACCATGCCGGCGCGCCCGAAGGCCGGAGTGAGAGGCTGCGCGAAGTGCTCGTGCTCGTTCCGACCCATCAGGAGATCAACGCCCTCCTCCCCGTCCTCGAAAAAGCGGGGATCCCCGCGATCAGCGTGGGGACCAAGACTTTTTTCGCGCGCCACGAGGTGCTCGATGCGCTGAACCTCCTCCTTGCGCTCCACGCGCCGCTCGATGGCGTGGCCGTGGCGGGCGTGCTTCGCAGTCCGCTCGTCGGGCTTTCCGACCCGGAAATCCACCGGCTCCTGAAACAGCTTGTTCCGGAGAAAATCTTTCACGGCGTCGAGCCGTTGACGGACGCGCTCGACGCCGGCGCCGTCGCGCGGATCGAAGCGGCCCGGACGCTCGCGCGGGAGCGCCTCCGCCTCCCGCTCGGCGAATGGCTGACGCGCGTGCGCGGCTTCATCCCCGAGGGCGTGTATGCCGCGGGCGACGGCGAAGGGCGCGCGATGGCGCGGGTGGAGCGCGTCCTGGAGATTTTCCGGCGAACGGCTCAATCGGACGTGCTGCCTCCGTTGGTCTGGCTGACCGAGCAGCGCGCGCGCGCGAACCGGGCGGAGGTCTGGAACGCCGACCTCGGCGAGGACGTCGGAGCGAACGACGAGCGCGCGCCGGCCGTCCGCGTGATGACCATCCACAAGGCGAAGGGGCTCGAAGGCGAATTCGTGATCGTGCTGGGATGGTCGAAGGCCCTCGAGAAATGCCGCCCGAAGCGCAAGGCCCCGCCAGCGCTTTGCATGACCGGCGGCGACGGAAACCCGTTGCGTGGGTTCTCGTTGAATTGGGGCGGTCTCAAAGTGGTTTCCCCGGGATATGCGGCGGCGCAGGCGGAGGACAGCCGCGCCCAGGCGAAGGAGGGGCGGCGACTGCTTTACGTGGCGGCGACGCGCGCGAAGGACCGCATGATTCTGGTTTCGGAGGAAGCGCCCGATTTCAGGAAAGGCGTCCTCTCGGAGACCGCGTGCGACGGCGATCTCGCGGCGGCGCTCGATGGACATGCGATCCCGGGAGATTTCGACGGAGGAGATGGCGCGCGTCTGTGCGGAGAGAAAACGCCGGCGGTGCGCGATCCCGAGGCATGGGCGAAGTTTTGGAAGGCGCGGCTCGCGGAGGCTCAAGACCCGCCGCGGCCTCTGGTGCGGCGGCCGACGCGCGCGGAGCATCCCGAGGAGGAGGAAAGCTTCGATGCCGAGGACGTCGTGATGCGGAAGCGGGAAGAATTCCGGGAAGCGGCGCGCCTCGCGGGCGTCTTCGTCCACGCCTATCTCGAAAGGCATCTCCTGGACGAGGCCTATGACCCGGCGAAACTGGCGAAGGTGGTGGAGGCCCAGAGAAGCGAAGGAGAAGTTGCGCGCGGCCGCGAGAAGGCGGCAAGGATCCTCGGAAAATTCTATGGATCGTCGAACCACGGCCGCGTCCGCGCGGCCAGGACGCTCGGACAGGAAGTCCCGATCTATCTTCAGGCGGAAGGCGAGGCGTGGAACGGCGTCGTGGACCTCGTCTTCGAGGAGAAGGGGCGAATCGTCGGCGTGGACTTCAAAACGATGCCGAAGCCGGCGGAGCTCCGCGACGAATACGCCGCCCAGGAACGCCTCTACACCCAGGCCCTTCGCGCGCTCGCCGGCGGACGGGAAGTGGCCTTCGAATTCTGGTGGCTGGAGGCGTGAGCCTTTTCAAGTTCCGCGGAAGGCCGGGGAGAGGCGCTTCACCGGACGCCCGGGAGTCGTCCGTCAAACCGTGAGGGAAAGGGTGCGGTCCGGAGGGACGTCGGCGAGAGCGACGCGGTCGCCTGCGTGAAGCGTGAGCGTGAAGGCGACGGGGGAGCGCACCGTGACGCGCGCGGGGGCGTCGGGGGAATCTCGGCGCTCGGCGAGGAGGGAGATCCATTCGCCGGCGAACGGGTATTTCGCGAACCCGTGGCGTTCGGTGAGGCGCAGGTCCCATGCGATCCGCCGGTCGGGCACGTTCGGACGGACGCCGAGAACGCTCTCGTAGAAAAGCGAGGTGGCGCCGAGCGCGCTCCAGCCGCAGAAATCCTTTTTGCTCCACTTCGTCCCGTCCTTGTCGGTGCCGGGCTCGCGGTGGTCGGGGGCGTAGCATTCCCAGAGCGTGCGCGGGCGGATCGTGCGTTCGACTTCGGCCATGCGGTCGAGGTGGTGCCGCGCGAGGAGGTGGGCGACGTGGCCGAAGCCATGCTGGATGAGGCCCATGACGATCGTGCAGTTGACCGGCGCCCAGACCCCGCCGAGCCAGTACTTGCCGCGCGGATCGTAGTTCGGGTCGTCGGCGGAAAGGGTGGGCACCGGATGATCGCGCCAGAACTCGCGGGGATTGAGGAGATGGCCGGCGAGGAGCGCGGCGCGTTCAGGGGTGGCGACGCCCGCGAGGAGCGGCCAGAAGCCGGCGACGGTCTTCACCGTGAGCCAGTTTCCGTCGAGATAGATGTCGTGGTAGAAGGCGTCCTTCGGACACCACATCCAGTGGTTGACGAGCCGGGCGATGAGGCGATGCTCGGCTTCGAAGCGGGCGGCGAGGCGGTTGTCTTCGAGATGCGCGGCGATGCGCGCGAGGCAACGCGCGGCGAGCGCCTGCTGGCAGGTGTAGTCCACCCAGGCGATCTCGCCGCCGCTCCAGGTGAGGTGCGTGGCGCGCGGGGAATTGTCGCAGCCCGCCGCGCCGCAGCAGGTCTCCCAGTAAAGTCCGCCCTGCTTGAGGCTTCGATCGGGCGGCTTCTCCTCATGCGGGCGATGGATCGGCCCGCGGCGGCGGTTCGCCTTGAGCCAGTCGAAGTAGCGGACGAGGTGCGGCAGGACGCGCGCGAAACGCGTGTCGTCGCCCGTGCGGAGGAAATACTCCCACTCGACCCAGGCGAAGAGCGGCGGGTTGCAGCGTTCGCCGTAGGCGAGTTTGCCGTTGCGGGTGTAGTAGGTCATCCCGATAAAGCCGTCCTTGCGCTGCCAGGAATAGAAGTTGTCGAGCGACTCGATGCCGGGAAAGACCGCGTTGGCATACGAGGTGTAGAGCGCCATGAAACAGGTGTCCCATTGCCAGAGGCGGTCGGGCATGCACGCCTCGTCCATGTGCCACGGTGCGGCGAGTCCGGGACGATGGCGGATGTGGCGGTGGGCGAGTTCCCAGGCGCGGCGGTGGACGCGGAGCCACTCGGGATGTTCGTCGGCAACGGGCTGCGGGAGGGCGGCGGGATCGAGCCGGCGAAGGTTGACCTGTTTCGGAGGCTTGGGACGTTTCATGACAGGCGCGGAAGACGAGGACCCTGAATCACCGTTGCGGGGCAGGTCGAGCGGGAAATTGAGGACGGTTCCGCCGCGGGATGCGGGGGAGAAAAGCGCCCGTCTGCGTCCTTGATTTCGGAACGGGGCGGCCGCAGACTGCGATGATTCAAGAGGAGGATTGGTTGACGCAAGGAGTGGATGAAGTGGGTTTTTTCTCGAAGAAGTCAGCTTTCCTTGAAGCTGTACGCTACAGAATTCATCTCTGCCAAATTTTGGGAGAATCGCATGAACCGTATCTATCAAGGCAAGGTCACAAACGTCAAAATCCAGAATGGATTGGGAGAGTGGAGCGAGTTCGATACCGATTCCAAACAGTCGAAGGCGAAATGGGAGAAGGCTTTATGGGAACATCACGAGTTGTTTCAGGACGCGGTGAACTACTACACGCTTGCCCTCGCGGCAATGGCGGGCGCGGCGGAGGATGAACAGTTCCAGAAAAAGTGGCTTGCTAGCCTTGCCGATCGTCCCGAAGCCGGAAATTCAGGACAGGCGCAATTGCGGGCGTTGGTGGCATGGCGAGCACGCATTCGAGAAACATGGGGCATAGCCACGCGCAGAGCCGTCAGTTTCGAAGGGCCTCAACACCGCCTTGCTCCGTGGCTCAAACTTGCGCCGGAACAAACCGGCTTCGACCAAGCCGCCAAAGCTGTGCTCCGCACCAGCCGCGCTACTCCCGCGCAACGCGCTGCCGCGGTGATTCAATTACTCACGGAGAAAGGTGACCTGAACAAGATCTGCGTGGCGCGGCTTCCATGGTTCGCCACGGCGGCAGGCAAAATCGACGCCACCAGTAAAGCGGCCGATTCATTGCAGAAAAAGGAACGACAGAAAGTCGTCTGTCAATTCCGAAATTACCGAGATGACGAAGCTTGCAAACAGGCCGCTTCATTGGATCTCGGACGATTCCTTACCCAGCCTCCTAAAAAAAGCATCCAAGGTTCAAAAGCGGTGAAAATGCTGCGGAATTACTTCAAAACAGCCTCGGAAAAACGGAGGGAACTCCGGCCTGAGGAAGCCGCGTTCGAAGAGTTCCTCCGGGCCAAGGGTGAAACGCTGTCTGTTCCCTTGCCAGGCCGCAAACCCAGCGGACCGTATCCTGTGGCCGTCATTTTCAAATTCTGGCCAAACCCCAAAACATTAGCCGCCTTCCGCGAAGTGACTAAGTCGCTGGCGGAAGCCAAGAATAAATTTGTCGAAACGGATCCGGTTGCCGATGCCCGCGTGGACGATCAGCCGCATTTCGAGTATTTTACCAATCTGGCGCTGGTCAGCGGCAACCGCGACACCCGCGCTGTCTGGTTCGAGTTCGATCTAGCAGCGTTCATCGAAGCCATCAAAGCGCCTCGCCGTTATCTCGAGGACACGAAGATTCGCGAAGCCGTCGCTTGCCGCTTGCGCCAGCGGATTACGGCGATGGAGGGCAGAGGCCGTGAAGCGTTCTCGGCGGATGACGAGGAAGAGTCATTGCCGGGTTTTGAAGATGACATGCGAATCGAACGGCTCAAAGACATTGTTCAGAACAAGCTCGCTTGGTTCGCGGACGCGGAGAGCGAAACGGACAACACCGGTTCGAAGGAATACGAAATTCGCGAACGAACGGTTCGTGGTTTTTCTGAATTGAAGAAACGGTGGCGCTCCGAGACTGAAAAGGGTGACGTCAGCGAAGAACGGTTGCGCGAAGTTCTTGCCGCCGAACAGACGGAGCACCGGGATGATTTCGGCAGTACTCCACTTTATGAAGAACTGGCAAAGCCGGAGAACCATTCCATCTGGCGCAAACCCGGAACTCAATCGTGGCACGCGGAAGATCCGCTCGCTGCCTGGCTTGATTACAAGGAATTACAGGCCGAATTACGCGACAAAGAACGCCCCATTCGTTTCACCCCCGCGCATCCCGTCCACTCACCTCGATACTTCATCTTTCCCAAGAAGAGTGAAGCCAAACCCAGAACCCCGGGTAAACACGCACCCAAGCCGAGCCTGCTTTCGCACCACGATTCAGGGCAACTCAGTTTTACCGCAGGCATTGTTCGGCACTCTGGAAACGGCCTTATGCCCGCCATTGTCCGCATTCACTATTCCGCGCCGCGTCTTTGTCGGGATAATCTCCGATCTGCTGGCGACACCAACTTATACGAAGCGCCGTGGCTGCAACCCATGATGGCGGCACTGGGTCTAGATCATACATCCGAGCGCGTGAATTTCGCCAATTGCCGAATTGCGCTCCAGCCTCTCAGTGTGCGAGACATTCAACTCACCTTCCCCGTCGAAGTAAGCTCTGAGAAAATTCAGGCTGCCGTGACGCAGGGGAAAGTGTGGGAGAAGCAGTTCAACCTGCATCCTGACAAGGACAGCTTTTACAACGCCACGCTCCGCTGGCCGCATGAAAAGCAGCCCCTCAAGCCACCCGCTCCGTGGCACGATCAGGTGTCCGCCTTCCGCTGTCTCGCGACCGATCTCGGTCAACGGGACGCGGGCGCATTTGTGCGATTGCTGGCTGCGAGTGACAACCGCCTGGAACAGCGTCCCACGCGCTTCATCGGCACGACCGATGGCAAGCAGTGGCATGCGGCGCTGGAGCGCTCCGGCCTGTTCCGCCTGCCCGGCGAAGATGCCCTCGTTTGGAGGAAAAAGAGCCGTTGCGACGAAGACAATCCGAAAGATTCAGACAAACCTTTTGATTATCGTGAAGAGCTCTGGGGCGAGCGCGGTCGCCCGGCGCGAGATTGGGAAGCAGATGAAGCCGCCGAACTGATGGCGTTGCTGAAAGTTCCCACGGATAACAAGCAGTTGTCGCTGCTGCCGGATAACTGGCGGAACGAACTCAGTTTCCCGGAACAGAACGACAAACTCCTTGTCGCCATACGACGGAATCAGTCGCGCATCTCCCGTTTGCATCGCTGGTGCTGGTTTCTCAAGACTGAAGGAAAACAGAAGGAATCAGCTTTTAAGGAAATCGCCGCCTGCAAAGATGCCCGGCTGATTTCACAGGAACAATGCGAAGCCGCCAAGAGGTGTGATCCATGTTTGCTGGCGCAACTTGAAGCGCAACTGCGCGACTGCCTGCAACGCGCTCCCGAGCTGCTGGTCCGCATCGCTAATCGTGTGCTCCCGTTGCGCGGCCGTTCGTGGCGTTGGGAGAAGCTTCCCGCTGCCACGGAGGAAAACCCGCTGCACCAACTTGCACAAACGGGCTCAAGCCTCGATCGTCAGGAGCGTCCGATCTGGTTGCGGGGGCAACGCGGATTGTCCCTGGAGCGCATCGAGCAGATCGAGGAATTGCGGAAGCGCTGCCAGTCGTTGAACCAGATGCTGCGACGTGAAATCGGCGAAAAACCTCCCAGTCGTCGTGATGAATCCGTGCCCGATCCATGCCCCGATTTGCTGGAGAAGCTGGATCATCTCAAGGAGCAACGAGTCAACCAGACCGCCCACATGATCCTGGCCGAAGCGCTCGGCCTGCGTCTCGCTCCGCCGCCCGATGACAAAAAACAACTGCTGCAGAAAAAGGATCAGCACGGCGTTTACCAAAAAATCCAGAACAAGTCTAAGGAGTGGATCGGCGCGGTAGATTTCATCGTCATCGAAGATCTTTCGCGCTATCGCGCCAGTCAGGGCCGCGCGCCGCGCGAAAATTCTCGCCTGATGAAATGGTGTCATCGCGCCGTGCGGGACAAGCTCAAGCAGCTTTGCGAGGTCTTCGGACTGCCGGTGCTGGAAACGCCAGCCGCCTACTCGTCGCGCTTCTGCTCGCGCTGTGGTGCGCCCGGATTTCGCGCGGTGGAGGTCGCCGCTGGATTCACCAAGACCGGCCAATGGGCGTGGCTGACTGGAAAGAAAGACGACCGGGGCGAACCGACAGAAGAAGCGAAAAGGTTGCTCGATCTGGACAGCCGCCTTGTCGCCGCTCAAAAGGAATTGGAACGCGATTGGCAGGAACGCAAAAAGCCTGGTCACTGCCCGAAGCGCACCCTGCTTGTACCCTGGGCCGGCGGTCCAGTATTTGTGCCGGTGATCGGCAGGGTTGACAAGGTAGAGATTCAGCCTGCGATTGTGCAGGCCGACATCAACGCGGCCATCAACCTCGCGTTGCGCGCCATCGCCAACCCCAAGGTCTGGAGCATCCACCCACGCTTGCGTACCCAGCGCAAAGGTGGTGATCAGCCGGCGAAAGGCCGGAAAACCATGTCGAGGCCAGTTTCCACCGAAGCTGGATTGTTCACGCGCGAGAAGCGCAAATTTGGTGAGAACGGCAAATTGCTGAAGGTCAAACGTTCGGCGGACGCCAAAGCCGACGACACCCGGCAACCGAACTTTTTCGCGGACGTCGTCGGTTTGAAAGATCTAGCTCAGCAGCTTGCCAAGAAAAATCGCGAACATTCCTGGCTGACGCGAGAATGGACTTCGGCCAGCATCGCTGACGAAAATGACGCGCCCACGCTCATTCACAGCAAGTCCTTCTGGGGTTGCGTGAAGGCGGCGCAAGAGTGGCGGATTCAACAGATCAACGAGACGCGACTTTCCCGATGGAGAGACCAACGGAATCTCATGCCCGATTGATTCATGAGCGATGCCGCGTTGCGCACCGACGGAGCGCTGGAAGCCCAGCCTCGAATGGGAGTGCGTAATCTGCACAATTATTTCTATTGTCCGCGTCTTTTCTACTTCCAGTGGGTCGAGAACATCTTTCAAGAAAACGCGGATACCGTGGAGGGGCGTCATGTTCACCGGAACGTGGATGTGTCCACACGGCTTGCCGATCCGAAGGAGTTGAATTTGGCGGAAGGCGTAAGGCTACGGTCGTTGCGGTTGGAGAGCGAGGCGCTTGGTCTGACCGGCGTTGTGGACCTTGTCGAGGGCGAGCCCGAAGGGACGAAAGTCTTGGATTACAAGAAAGGCGCGGCGCGGCGCAACGCGGAAGGAGAACGGATCGCCAAGGAGCCGGATGCTGTCCAAATCGCAGCGTATGCGCTCCTCCTTGCCGAGCGGGGAATCAAGGTCGCCCGCGGCGCGATTTACTATGCCGCCGATAAACGTCAGGTCGCAGTCGAACTGACCGAAAGCCTTTTTGAGCGGGTACGGCGAGGCGTCGCCGAAGCTCGCGCCGTGGCGGCATCAGGAACGTGTCCACCTCCGCTGCGCGAGGACCCGCGGTGTTTGTATTGCTCGGCCTATCCGATTTGTCTTCCGAAGGAATCGCTCTGGTGGGCCAGTGCGAGACGGGAGTTCATTCCGGATCCGCAGATGAGGTTCGCGTTCGACTCCAAGTCGGGAGATGCGCTACGGGATCGCCTTCTGGATGTCCTCGAGTTCGCCGCGGAGACGTCCGGCAAGGCGTCTCCGACTCTCCAGCCGCCGCGCCCGGAGCGCGACGAAGGCGAGGTTCTTGTGGTTCAAACTCCCGGTGCTCAGGTCGGCCAGCGGGGCGAAGAAATTACCGTCAGCGTCAAGGGGGAGCTCCTCCGGAAGCTCCCCGGACATCAGGTGCGCGCGATCTATCTTTATGGCGCCGTTCAACTGACGGCTCAAGCCGTGGCGACATGCCTGGACCTCGGCATTGATCTCGCTTATTTTTCTCCTGCCGGTCGTTTCTTGGGAATGCTTCGCGGGCTGCCTACAAGCGGCGTTGACGCCCGGCGAGGACAATACCGACTCTTCGAGTTGTCCGGAGTCCGACTTCGGTTGGCGCGCGAGGTGGTGCGCGCGAAAATTCACAACCAACGAGTGATGCTCATGCGCAACGGAGAGGTTTCCGAGCAATGTCTGCGCGTGTTGGCGCACTTTCGCGAGGCTGCCGGAAGCGCGAACGGTCTGACTGAATTGTTGGGCATCGAGGGCAATGCGGCGGCGGTCTATTTCGAACAGTTCGAGTCCATGTTGAAGGAACGCGAGGATTGGAAGTTCGATTGGCGCGGCAGGAACCGCCGGCCTCCGCGCGACCCCGTCAACGCATTGCTCTCGCTTGGTTATTCGATGCTGGTGAAGGAGCTCGCCGGAGTCTGCTATGCAGTGGGGCTCGATCCGTTTCTCGGATTCATGCATCAGCCGCGTTACGGACGGCCGGCGCTCGCGCTGGACCTGATGGAGGAGTTTCGTCCGCTTGTGGCGGACAGCGTGGCGATCAGCCTCATCAATCGCGGAGAGCTGGGACCGGAAGATTTTATTTGCAGCACGAACGGTGCTTTTCTGAATGATCATGGGAGGAAGGTATTCTGGGAAGCGTGGTTTCGGAGGATGGATACGGAAGTCAGCCATCCCGAATTCGGCTACAAAATGGCGTATCGTCGGATGTTGGACGTCCAAGCGCGGCAGCTCTGGCGTTTCGTCCGCGGAGAAGCCGGGGAATATCACGGGTTCACCACGCGATGAGCGAGCGCATCCGTTATCTCGTGAGTTACGACGTTCGTGATCCCAAACGATTGCGGCGTGTAGCGAAGACACTCGAAGGGTTCGGAGCACGGTTGCAATACTCAGTCTTCGAATGCCTTTTGGACGGCACACGCCTTTCCCTATTGAAGGCCGGTTTATCCGGCGAACTCAATCACGACGAAGATCAGGTGCTTTTCGTGGCGTTGGATGCGAAAAATGCGGACGCCTCGTTGACGATTGAGGCGATGGGACAGCCTTATACCGTGCGTTCGCGTGTGACCATCCTTTGATTGACGCCATCTCAAAGATGTGCTTCGATAGCTTTGGCAATCGTGCCACCGACCACTCATTCTCCGCCATTGGATGAGCAGGTTCTCTGAAATCGTGAGCGACCGAGGTGCTTCGACCGAGCGCGCGAGTGCGGTCGAGCTCGATCTCTTCCTTTGGCGCGCTCGCAAGCGATAAATCGTTGTTTGTGTGAGGTTTGCGTGGGTGCCGATCGGCCGGATTCAATTCTGAGAGCGCAGATATGCCGTTTGCTCGCAAACATGCGAGCAAGAAGCTCTGTACCAAGGACTTGCGTATGGTGGGGCCGCAGTCGTCGCGATTTCAACGAGCTTGAGGCGGTCGTGGGACGAGGAGATGATGAATACGCGCAGCGTGCCGCAGTCGTCGCGATTTCAACGAGCTTGAGGCGGTTCCAGG
>JADZFN010000019.1 GCA_020849895.1 Verrucomicrobiia bacterium
GTACGGCTGTTTTGCGCGCCGCTGTTCGTGTTGCGCAAGGGAGTTTTTCGACCGGAATTTGTGATCTCATGCGAAAAGAAGAAGCGGTCAAGCGGCAGAGCGGAAGGAGGGAAGAGGGAGACGACGAACGCGGAGCGCTGAGGGTGCCCGGGCGGCTTGAGGCGTTTCTGGGGAGATGCTTCACTCGGCGCCGTGAAACGTCGTTCCCTGATCCGAGAGGAGATCCGAAAGCTGGCCGCGTATGTTCCGGGCGAACAGCCCAAAGGGGAACGCCTCCTCAAGCTCAACACGAACGAAAATCCTTATCCGCCCGCGCCGGGCGTCGCGCGGGCGATCCGCGCGGAGATCGGGGCGTGTCTGCGACTCTATCCCGATCCCGTCAGCGCGCGTTTCCGGGAACGAGTGGGAAAAGCGCTCGGGTTCGCCTGCGACCAGGTGATCGCAGGCAACGGGTCGGACGACCTTCTGATGATGTGCCTCCGCGCGTTCGCGGGGGAAGGGGATCTCGTCCAATTCCCTTGGCCAAGTTATTCGCTTTATCCCGTGCTGGCGCACATTCAGAGTGCGCGGGTCCGCCGGGTGCCGTTCGGCGCGCGATACGAACTCCGCGTGGACGCGTTCGATCCGCGGGCTGCGCTGACGTTCGTCGCCAACCCGAACGCGCCGTCGGGCACGTCGGTTTCCGCGGCGTTCCTTCGGCGGCTGGCGCGGCGGCTGAAGGGGGTGCTGGTGGTGGACGAGGCCTACGCGGATTTCGCACGCGAGAACGCGCTGGCGCTGGCGCGTTCCGAGCCGAACGTGCTGGTGAGCCGGAGCCTTTCGAAATCCTTTTCGCTGGCGGGGATGCGCCTCGGTTTCGCGATGGGCAGCCGCGATCTCGTCGCGGCGCTTTTCAAGGTGAAGGATTCCTACAATCTCGACCGCCTCGCACAGGCGGCGGGCGAGGCGGCGTTCGCGGACCTGGCATGGCACCGCCGTTGTACGCGACGCATCGTTCGGACGCGCGAGCGGTTTCGCGCGGCGCTCGAACGGCGCGGGTGGGACGTCTTGCCGAGCGAGGCGAACTTCGTGTTCGTGCGCCCGCCATCGGGAGACGCAGAAGGATGGTTTTCTGCTCTGAGAAAACGCGGGATTCTCGTGCGCTGGTTCTCGTCGGAGGAAACGCGGGAGCGCCTGCGGATCACCGTGGGAACAGACGCCGAGATGCGGACAGTGCTTCGCGCGGTGGACGCCGTGGCCGGTGGCGATTGAAACCTCTCTTTGCCGCGGGTCGTCCGCCTTCACATTTTTTCCGTTTTCGAGCGGAGGCCGATTCCTCCACGGTTTCGGTTTCCGCAATTTGCCTCGACACCCGCCTTTCGGCGCGTTCTGTTCTTTTCCTCCTTTTTCTCCATGCCTTCTCCCCTCGAACGCGTTGACGCCGAAATTAAGGCCGCCATGACGTCGCGCGACACTGCGCGCCTCGGCCTCCTCCGCCTCCTCAAGAGCGCCCTCAAGTATCATCAGATCGAAAAAAAGCTCGACGCGCTCTCCGAAACCGATTTTCTCGGTGTCGTTCAGAAACAGATCAAGCAGCGCGTGGACTCCATCGAGAGCTACCGCGCAGCGGGCCGCCAAGACCTCCTTGTGAAAGAGGAAGCGGAGCTTGCGATCCTGAAGGCCTATCTCCCTCAGGCGCTTTCGGCGGGGGAACTCGAGGCGCTCGTGAAGTCTGTGATCGCCGAGACCGGCGCCGTCTCGAAAGCCCAACTCGGCGTCGTGATGAGGGGCGCGCTCGCGAAGGCCGCCGGACGCGCTGACGGCAAGAGCCTCAACGCCGTCGCCCTCCGCCTTCTCGAGAACGGATGAACCGCGAAGCCTCCCGCAAGTTTTTTTCCGAAGCCATCGAGCTCATGCCCGGAGGCGTGAACTCCCCCGTCCGCGCCTTTCGCGCCGTGGGCGGCCAGCCGTTCTTCGTCAAGCGCGCGCGCGGCGCGCGTCTCGTAGACGCCGACGACAACGAGTTCCTGGATTACGTCTGTACGTGGGGCCCGAACATCCTCGGCCACGCCCATCCCGCGATCCTCCGCGCCGTGTCCGAGCGGCTGGAGGACGGCCTCAGCTTCGGCGCCTGCCATCCGCTCGAGATCGAGATGGCCAAAGCGATCCGCACCCTCGTCCCCTCGATGGAAAAGCTCCGCATGTGCAACAGCGGCACCGAAGCGGCGATGTCCTGCGTCCGCCTCGCCCGCGGGTTCACGGGCCGCGAGCGAATCGTCAAGTTCGAAGGGTGCTACCACGGGCACGGCGATTCTCTTCTCGTGAAGGCCGGCTCGGGTGCGCTCACCTTCGGCCAGCCCGACAGCGCGGGCGTCCCCGCGGCGCTCGCCGCGCTCACGATCAGCCTTCCCTTCAACGATCCGGACGCCGTGCGCGCCGCCTTCCGGGAGCGCGGACGCGAGATCGCCGCCATCATCCTCGAACCGATCCCTGCCAACGCCGGGCTTTATCCTCCGGCTCCCGGTTGGCTCGAATTTCTCCGCGAGATCACGCGTGCCCACGGCGCGCTGCTGATTTTCGACGAGGTGATGAGCGGTTTCCGCGTCGCTCCGGGTGGCGCGCAACAGGTTTACGGCCTCCGGCCCGACCTCACCGCGCTCGGCAAGGTGATCGGGGGCGGCCTTCCCGTCGGGGCGTTTGGCGGGCGCACGGAGATCATGGACCGCCTTGCGCCGCTCGGCCCCGTCTATCAGGCGGGCACACTCTCGGGAAATCCCATCGCCCTCGCCGCCGGCCTCGCCAACCTCCGCGGCCTCCTCTCTCCTCCCGCCGGCGCGCCCGATCCCTACGCCCACATGGAGAAGCTCGGTGCTGCGCTCGAAGACGGGCTCCGCACCGCCGCTCGCCGGGCGAAACGCCCCTGCTGCGTCCAACGCGCAGGTTCGATGTTCTGCGTCTATTTCCGCGAAGGGCCTGTGTGCAACCTCGCCGACGCAAAGCTTTCCGATACGGCGGCCTTCAGCCGCTGGTTCTCCGCGATGCTGGAGCGCGGGATCAACTTCGCGCCGTCCCAGTTCGAGGCGGGCTTCCTCTGCGCCGCCCATACGGAAGCGGACATCGAAGCGACGCTTGCCGCGGCGGCCGAGGCGTTTCGCGCGGCATAAAACGGAGTCTTTCTCGATTCCGCCGCTTGGGGGCTGCCGCCTGCGACGCGCGCCTGAACGGTCAAGAACCGCTGTAGATCCCGAGCGCGAAGTTGGCCAACATCCCGACCGCAAAGGCAAGGCCCACGCTGCCGAACGTTCCGAGGATGATGTAGTCCGCCCGTCGGCGTTGGTCGGTTTTGAACAGTTCGGGCGCGCGCAGGATCGCCTTGGCGATGAGCACGCCCACCACGAGCCATTCCTGCTGGACCAGCACCGCAGTCAGGACAAAAAACCGTTCGAGATTGCCGATCCATTCGCTCGATCGGGTCAGCCCGGTGATCGGTCCCTCCGGGCCCGAGTTTGCGTTTCCGTTGGCGTGCTGGAGCTCGTCCTGCCACGGCTTCAGGAATAACCCCATCCCGATGGTGAGCGGCCGCAGGATCATCAGGTAGGCAGCGAGGAGCACCTGAACGGCTGGAGAGATCACGCTGGAGAGCGGCATGCTCGTCAGAGGAAGTTTGTTCATCATCCAGATCGCGCACAGGAATAGGGTGAACACATGGGCGAGCTGGTCCACCACGTACCATTGCAGAGGGTGTCCTTTGAGGCGCGGCTTGATCCAGTCGAAGATGAGGTGGGTGAGAAAGACGACGACGACCACCGGCCAGACTTCAAAACGCCAGCAGAGCAGCCAGGTGATCAGCCCGAGTTCGAGGGCATGCAGGACCAGCCAGCCGAATACATGCCCTTTCTTTAGGGCCATCGACTCGGTTTGAAGGACGAAGTCGCCGATCAGGTGCGCGATGAAGAGCGCTAGGAAGGGTTCGATCAGTTGCACGCAGGGGCTCCTGTGCCGTGAGATCGGCCCGAAATCAATCCGAAAAGTGCGCGGGGAAAATTCTTATCCGATCTCTTTCAGGGCGTCGCGGAGGCGGGCGGCCTTCTCATAGTCCTCGGCTTCGACGGCTTCGTGGAGTTGGCGCTGGAGTTTCTCGCGCGGAGTGAGAGGGCGCTCCTTCTTCACTTCATCGAGCCATTTCTGGAGAAACCCGATTTCGTTGCAGTGATCGAGGGCTTCGGGCGGAAATCGTTCCGTGACGAAATCGCGGATTTCCCGGATCCCCTCTTCGATGAGGCGGATGACCTCGCCATAGTCTTCTTTCTGAAGGGCGAGCATGGCGCGCGCGCGGGTGCGCATCATCAGCACGTAGGGCCGAAACTGCTGGAACATGATCCCCAGTTCTCCTTTGCTCGCGTGTTTTTCGACAAAATCGAAGAGGCGGAGATTTCGTTCCGTGTCGCGCGCCACCTCGGCGAATCGCTGGAGTTGAAAGCAGGCGAGGTACCGATGGTAATACTGCACGCCCTCCTGCTGGAGGCGCACGCAATCTTCGGGGGTGAGACGGAAGGCTTCGGGCTTGCCTTCGCGCTCGGCGCGCACCGCGAGGCGTTCGAAGTGGTCGAGCAACGACTCGCATCCCATCGGGTGCAGGCCGTCGGGGCGGCCAGAGAGTTCCATCTGCAAAATTCCGAGGTCCACGCGCAACTGGATGCGCGGTTCGCCGTTCGAACCGGTCGCCTCGCGCGCCTGCACGACGCCCGGTTCGTAGGGCCATTCCCTGAGCAGTTTGTCGTATGCGTTCATCTCCCGGGATTCGCGTGCCGCCACTTGGTCGCCCACGAGGCGGTCCACGCCTACCGGATACCCTTCTTCGTGCGTTTCGCCAACCGAGAAAACGCTCGCGTCGCAGAAGCCCTCTCGCGCCGGTCGAGGGGTTACCGGCGCGTGCGGGTGGAGCGAGGTTTCCGCCGCGGCCTCGCCGTCCGGGAGGCGACCCCCGACTCGACGACGCCCACGGAGCGGTACCGGCGATAGCGCGTCTCGAGGAGGCGCGAAGGCGACCACCGCGAAAGCTCGGTGAGATGCGCGGCGAGCGCCGCCTTGAGGGCTTGCGCCACGGCGGCCGCGTCCTGATGCGCGCCTCCGAGGGGTTCGGGAATGATTTCGTCCACGAGCTTCGCTTGGAGCAGATCGCGCGCAGAGCATCGGAGCGCCTCGGCGGCGGCAGGGGCGTGGGCGCGGTCTTTCCAGAGGATCGCGGCGCACCCTTCGGGGGAGATCACCGAGTAGTAGGCGTTTTCCAGGATGAGAACGCGGTCGGCGATGCCGATGCCGAGCGCGCCGCCGCTGCCGCCTTCGCCGATCACGGTGGCGATGATCGGGACGCGGAGGTCCGTCATTTCGCGAAGGTTCACCGCGATGGCTTCGGCGACGTGGCGCTCTTCGGCCTCCACGCCCGGGTAAGCGCCCGGGGTGTCAATGAAGCAGAGGATGGGGAGATCGAAACGGTCGGCCATGCGCATCAGGCGCAGGGCCTTGCGGTAGCCTTCGGGATGGGCCATCCCGAAGTTGCGCCGCAGGTTTTCCTTCGTGTCGTGGCCCTTCTGGTGCCCCAGGGCCATGACGCGGCGGACGGTCTTTCCGTCGTGGAAGGTGGCGAATCCCCCGATGAGCGCCTGGTCGTCCGCGTGGATGCGGTCGCCGTGGAGTTCGGTGAAATCCTCGAAAAGACGCGAGACGTAATCGAGGAAGTACGGTCGCCGTGGATGGCGAGAGATCTGGACGCGCTGCCACGCGTTGAGGTTGGTATAGATCTGCTGCCGCTCGGCCGCCAGACGGCGTTCGACGCCCGCGATTTCAGCGGTGAGATTGACTTTGCCCGCCTGCGCTTGGGCGCGCATCTCCTCGATGCGGCGTTCGAGTTCGGCCAGAGGACGTTCGAATTCGAACTGATAAGATTTCATCCAGACGCATAGGTTATCCCTCGTGCGCCGCGCCGCAAACTCATTTTCCTGGAAGCGCAAGGGGAGGGGGGGCGTGCGTCGCCGGGCGCAAAGCCCGCCGGAGGGAGTCCTCGAACGGCGGACGCAGGACCCCCCGCTCCGTGATGAAGCCCGCCACGAATTTCGCGGGCGTCACGTCGAACGCCGGATTGAAGGCCGCGACGCCGTCGGGCGCCGTCGGGCGACCGAAGCCGCGCGTCACTTCCTCCGCGGCGCGTTCCTCAATGGGGATCTCGGCGCCGTTCGGCGTCGTGAGGTCTATCGTCGAACTCGGTGCGGCGCAATAGAACGGCACGCCGTATTCCTTCGCGAGGACGGCGACGCCGAGCGTGCCCACCTTGTTCGCGAAATCGCCGTTGGCTGCGATGCGGTCGGCGCCGACGATCACGAGGTCCGCCCGTCCTGCCGCCAGCATCGAGGCGGCGGCGGCGTCGCAGATCACGGTGACGGGGATTCCCGCTTCGCGAAGCTCGAAGGCCGTGAGGCGCGATCCCTGGAGCAGCGGGCGTGTCTCATCCGAGATCACGGAGATTTTCCGCCCTTGACGAGCGGCTTCATAGACGGGCGCGAGCGCGGTGCCGATCCCCGAGGTGGCCAGCGCGCCCGCGTTGCAGTGGGTCAGGACGGTGTCGCCCTCCTGGAGGAGGGCAGCGCCGTGGCGTCCGATCGCGGCGCACATCGCGCGGTCCTCCTCATGGATTCGTCGCGCCTCGGCTTCGAGCGACGCCCACAAATCGGCGTCTTTCGTGAAGGCGTCTTCGAGGGCGCGGAGCATCCGGTCCAACGCCCAGCGCAGGTTCACCGCCGTGGGGCGGACGGACGCGAGGGAATCGGCGCCGCGCCGGGCCTCCTCCCACGCGGTGGACGGCGCAGGCGATTTTCCGCGCCAAAGGCGCAGCTCGAGACACAGGCCGTAGGCGGCGGCGACGCCGATCGCCGGCGCACCGCGGACGCGCAGCGCGCCGATCGCCTCGCGGACCTCTTCGGCGGTCGCGAGCCGTTTCTCCGTCTTGCGGAACGGAAGCTCCGTCTGGTCGAGAATGACCAACGCGTCATCTTCCCAGCGAAGCGTCTCGAGCGCCATGGGAAGGAAAAGGGCGCGGTTCAGCCCTTCTTCCCACCGTTGTCGGTGTCGAAGAGCGAGGTGACGGAGCTGTTGTTGTGAATGCGGCGAATCGCCTCTCCGAGGATCGGCGCGACGCTCATCTCGACGAGATTGACTCCCTTCGCGTTCTCGTGGGGCACGCTGTCGGTCGTCACCAGCTCCTTGATCGGCGCGTCGCGCAACCGCTGGAGACCGAGGTCGCCGAGCACCGCGTGCGAGACCACGGCATAAACGTCGCGTGCGCCGGCGTTTTTCAGGAAGGTCGCCGCGGAGACCAGCGTGCCGGCCGTTTCGGTCAGGTCGTCCACGAGGATGACGTGGGCGTCCTTCACCTCGCCGATGAGGTTGAGCGACTCGACTTCCGTGGCCGATTTGCGCCGCTTGGCGACGATCGCCAGGCCGCCTCCGAGGAGGTTGGCGTAGGCGTAGGCCATCTTGATGCCTCCGACGTCGGGGGAAACGACCACGAGGTTTTTCATCCGCTTGTTCTTGAAGTAACGGTGAAGCACCGGCGCCGCGTAGAGGTGGTCCACGGGGATGTCGAAGAATCCTTGGATCTGCTGGGCGTGCAGGTCCATCGTGAGGATGCGGTTCGCGCCGGCGGCGACGAGGAGGTTGGCGACGAGCTTGGCGGTGATCGGTACGCGCGGCTGGTCTTTGCGGTCCTGGCGGGCGTAGCCGTAGAAGGGAAGGACAGCGGTGATCCGATCAGCGCTCGCGCGGCGCGCGGCGTCAATCATGATCAATAGCTCCATCAGGTTGTGATTCGCCGGCGGACAGGTGGACTGGATGATGAAGACGTCGCTTCCGCGGATGTTCTGGTTGATCTTTACGAACGTTTCACTGTCGGGGAACGTCGTCACGGTCGCGTCGGCCAGCGACACCCCCACGTGCCTGGCGATTTTTCGGGCGAGGGCGGGGTTCGAGTTCCCTGCGAGCAGGCAGAGGTCGGTGTCGGCGGTCATGGTCAGCGGCTCCGATAATCCTTGAGGTTGAGGGAGTCGAGGTCCGCGAGGGAAACGGGGCGCCCCTTGCGAGCCCACGGCGCGCCTTGTTCGGAAAAGAGGCGTCCCGACCGGCCGCATTCCTCGACGAGAGCGTGGATGCCCGAAGCTTCGTAGCCGGCGTTTTCGCCTTCTCCGAAGAGACGTGCGTGCGCCTCGGGGATCGTGTGAATTCCTCCCGAGGAGATGAGCATGCCGTTGGTCGTCAGCACGTAGGGGCGGGTGTCGACGAGGAAGTTCGGAGGGCGCTGCCGGCGGCCTTTTGCGTATTCCAGATAATCGCGCCAAGCGACGAGGATCCCATCCTCCTGAATTGGCGGAGGCAGCGGGAGGTCGAGCGAGTTGCCGATGGATTTTCCGTCGTCGTCCACCCAGGCACGGCCTTTCGCTCCGAAGACCTCCACGCGGACGCCGAGAGGCTTTTCGCAGCAATGGGCCAAAGCGGCGGAAAACTCCGTGCCGGACGCGAAGCGCCCCCGGAGGCATGCGGCGTCGTAGCTCTCGACCGGTCGGGCGCGATAGAGTTCGCCTTCGATTTCCGTCGGCGCGCCGAAGTCGTCCATGCGCTCGCCGCCCAGAAACATCAGGTTGTGGATCTGATGGGCGAGGGCGTTGGTCGCGGGGCCGTCGAAGACCGGTTCCTTGCCGAGCATGAGTTTCGCCGCCCACGAGGCGCGCTGGTAATACTTGGCGAGGCGAGGCCAGCAGGCTCGCACGCGCACCGCGCGGACCTCGCCGAGCGCGCCCTCGGTCGCCCATTTTTTGAGCTGGCGGATATAGGGCAAGGAGATTTGCTGGAAGGCCACCGCCACCTTGCGACGCGCGTCGAGGGCCGTAAGGTCATTGAGCTGCTGGATGAGCGGCACCGGCGGCTTTTCGAGATAAACCATGCGCCCTCGAGCCAGCGCGGCGACCGTCATGCGATGGTGCAGATGGATTGGCGCAGGGATCACCACGCATTCCAGATCGGACTCGCTTTGGAGCATTTCTTCGAGCGCGCCATACCAGCGCACCCCCCGGGGATCGAGGCGCGCCTTCACGTCGGCGTGCTTGGCGGGCGAGGTGGACACCACGCACATCAGCTTCACTTTGCCTTCGGCTTCCAGGGCGTCAAGAGATCGTAGGTGCACCGAGCCGAAGCCGCCGACGCCGACCAGTCCTACGTTGAGAGGAGAATTCATGAATGCGGATGAACTGAAACCGCATTTCTAGCAGGCGCGCGCGGCGCGCGCAAGGCGACGCGCGGTTTTCCGGCTGGCTTTGCGCCGCCGCCTCGGCGAGAAGCTTTTCTCCGACGGACCCCGCGCCATGCTCATCCCTTCCCTGGACGAATTCCGCGCCCTAGCTTCTCGAGGCAACACGATCCCCGTGCGGACGGAACTCCTCGCCGACACGGAGACCCCGCTCAGCGCCTATCAAAAACTCGCCCGCGCGCATCCGGCCGACACCTTTCTCTTCGAAAGCGTCGAGGGCGGCGAGCACATCGGGCGCTACTCCTTCATCGGCCTGAATCCCCGCGCCGTCCTCACCGTGCGCGGCGACTGCATGACCTTCGAGCGCGACGGTCGGACGCGCAGGTCGCGCGCCCCGCGCGATCCGCTGGCGGCTGCCAAGGAATTGCTCGCCCCATTCCGTCCCGTCCGCGTGTCCGGCCTCCCTCGTTTTACCGGTGGGTTGGTCGGCTATCTCGGCTTCGAATACCTCAGTCGCGTCGAGCCGGTGCCGTCGCCGCCGAAGGACGATCTCGGCCTGCCGCTGATGAAGTATCTGCTCGTGGACACGCTTGTCATCTTCGACCGCGCGCGCCAGATCCTCCAGATCGTCGCCAACGCGCATGTGGAAGGAAATCCCGACACCGCCTGGCGCACCGCCGCCGCGCGCATCCGGGCCATCGAGCGGGTGCTCGCCACGCCTCTCGCCGCGCCACCCGCAAGCTTCTCTCCCGAAATCCCCGACGCGGTCCTGGCGTCGAACATGCCCAAGGAGGAATACCTCGGCATGGTCGCGCGCGGGAAGCGATATATCCGGCAGGGGGACATTTTCCAGTTCGTGCCCTCCCAGCGTTTCTCAGCGCCCACCCGGGCGACGCCCCTGGAGATCTACCGCGCCCTCCGCACGATCAATCCTTCGCCTTACATGTTCCTCATGCGGTTCGCCGACTTCGCCCTCGTCGGGGCGTCGCCTGAAATCCACGTTCGTTGCGAGGAGGGTCTTGCCGAAATTCGCCCCATCGCCGGCACGCGCAAGCGCGGCGCCACCGCCGAGGAGGACGCGCGTCTCGAAAAGGAGCTCCTCGCCGACGCGAAGGAGCGCGCCGAACACCTCATGCTCGTGGACCTCGCCCGCAACGATCTTGGGCGCGTCTGTGAATTCAACAGCGTCACCGTTCCCCAGTTTATGATCGTCGAACGTTATTCGCACGTGATGCACATCGTCTCGCAGGTCACGGGGCGTCTTCGCCCGGGGCAGGACGCCTTCGACGTCATGCGCGCCACCTTCCCCGCCGGCACGGTCAGCGGCGCGCCGAAAATCCGCGCCATGCAGATCATCTCGGAGCTCGAACGCCGCGTCCGCGGCCCCTACGGCGGTGCGCTCGGCTACTTCGATTTTAGCGGCAATCTCGATACCTGCATCGCGATCCGCACGCTCGTCCTCAAGGAGGGCGTGGCCTACGTGCAGGCGGGCGGCGGCGTGGTGGACGATTCCACTCCCGAGGGTGAATACCAGGAGACAGTGAACAAGGCGCGCGCGCTCGCGAAGGCGCTTGCGCTCGCCGAGAGCTTCCGTACGAAGGATGCTTCCCGCCGAGGCAAACCGCAGAGCCGGGCGAAGGCCGCGAGGCTCTCGAGGAAAACCGTGGGCGCGCTGAAATCGAAGCGTCGTTCCTGAGGCGCGCGCGGCGGAACGTCCGTTATCCGCTTCCCGGCTTTACGGCCGGAACCGTCGCGAGGTCGGGCGGCAGGCGGTCGGCGGAGAACGTCTCCACGTCCATCCGGACCAGCGCGTGGAACGGTGCGCCGAAATCTGGCGGCGACGAAGTGCGGTCCACGAGCGCCGCCACCGCGGCGATCGTCCCGCCGCCTGCGCGAACGATGTCGAGGGTCTCCCGCACGCGCCCGCCCTTCGTCACCACGTCCTCGGCGACGAGGAACCGTTCGCCTTGCCCGACGGCGAACCCTCGGCGCAGGACGAGCTTTCCCTCCTCCTTCTCTGCGAAGATGTGGCGCGTGCCGAGGGCGCGGGCCAGTTCGTGGCCGACGAACAACCCGCCGAGCGCGGGCGAGATCACGGCGTCCACCGCGACGCCCCGCAGTTTCTCCGCGAGCGCTGCGCAGAGTCGCGCCGCCAGGCGCGCGTGCTGAAGGACCAGCGCGCACTGGAAATACCGGCGGCTGTGCAAGCCGGAGCGGAGAATGAAGTGCCCTTCGAGCAACGCCCCCGAAGCGCGGAAGGCGTCGAGCGCCTCGGCTTGGGTCACTTGACCTCCTCGTACCAGGCCATCTGGATCGCTTCGAGCACCGCCTCATTCGAGGTTTCGGGATCGTCTTCGAACGCTTCGAGTTCGATCACGAGCCGGTGAAGCTTCGGAAAGCTCAGCTTGAGGGGGTCTTGGTCGGGGTATTTGTCCACGAGCGCCCAGGCGATTTCTTCGGCGTCTTTCCAAGTCAGCGGGTTCATGACGAAGGATGTAGGGCGTTCGCGGGCCCGAGGCAAGCCGGCGGCGCGGCGCAGGAGAGGAGGGCCGAAACAGTCCTCACGCGATTTCAGAGGAACGCCGGGGCGGAGGATCAGATCAGGGTGCCGCGGAGGGCGCCCCCTGCTCGATGAACGCGGGGAGCGTGGTGAATCCCGCGTCCTTCGCGGCGTCCATCACCTTCACGATGAGGCCGAAGGGCGCTTTCCGGTCCGCCTGCATCGCGAGCGACGGTTGCGGAGTCTGCTTGCCGAGCTGAACGAGGGTTTCGTGGAGCCGGGCGAGCGGCACCTCTTTCGCGTCGAGGTAGATCTTCTCGTCCGGCGCCACGGTCAGGATCACCGGTTCGGTGGCGCTCACGGGTTGGCCGGTCTTCGCCTCCGGCAGGGCGATCTTGATGGCCGGGTTGCTGCGTCGGAAGGTCGTCGCGACGATGAAGAAAATGAGCAGGACGCAGAAGATATCAATCATCGTGACCACGATGATCGTGGGATGGCGCCGCCGCTTCTCGTAGAATCTCACGGGGAAAATTCGCGGCGCGTCATTCCCGCGGGCGATAGAGCTTGGCGATCAGGTCCAGGCAGACGCCCTCCATCTCCGACATGTAGTGTTCCACGCGCTTGGTGTAGTAGGCATGGAAGATCAGCGCCGGAATGGCCACCACGAGACCGGCGACGGTCATGTTCAGCGCTTCGGCGATGCCCGCCGCGATCCCGACCGCCTCGGCGATGGATTCACCGCCGCGTCCGAACTCGGCGAAGACACGGATGAGGCCCGAGACGGTGCCGAGCAGGCCCAGAAGCGGAGCGATCCCCACGATGATCTCCAAGGTCACGAGACCGCGCTCGAGCTGAGCCGCCTCGGCGCGGGCGCGCACCTGGAGGGCGTCAATCGTGTCCGATTTCGGCGAGTCGAGGTGCGAAAGCGCCGTTTGGACCACACGGGAAAAGACGGTGCCGTCGCGCACGGCCGCCGAATGGAGCGCCTGGACGTCCCCGCCGTCGCGGAACTCCTGCACGGTGGCGACGAGTTCGCCCGAGATCACCCGCTTCCGCATCAGGGCCATCGTGCGTTCGATGATGATGGCAAGTCCCACGATGGAACAGACCACCATCGGGATCATGAAGACGCCACCTGCGAGGAAAAAGTGTTTCAGAAAGGCCATGGGAAGAAGCAAGGAATCCTCCTCCTGCGGCAAAGCGCAAGCCGAAACCGTCTCCCGCTGGGATCCTTCAGGTACATCGTGACCCCCCTTGGGGAAACTGAAGGTGGTGAATAGGGCTGGGATGGGTAATATCCCCGCGTGCCGTTGTTTTTTGTCCGCCGCGCGTTCCTGGGGCTGCTCACGCTCTTCTGCGTGGTCTCTCTGACCTTTGTGATGATGCGCCTGATGCCGGGCGGGCCGTTCGACCGGGAACGCAAACTCCCTCCTGCCATCGAAAAAAACCTCCTCGCACGCTACAAGCTCGACGGCACGCTCTGGGAGCAATACCGCGACTACGTGTGCGACGTGGCGCGCCTCGACCTCCGTCTCTCGACGAAATACCGGAACCGTTCGGTGAACGAAATCCTCAGCCAGACGCTTCCGGTTTCGATGGCGCTCGGCGCGGTGTCGTTCGCCCTCGCGCTTTCGTTCGGCATCGCGTTCGGCGCCGTCGCCGCCGCGCGGCGCGCGACCTGGGTGGACCATGCGGCCATGGCCGCCGCCGTATTGAGTATTTCGATCCCCACGTTCGTGATCGCCCCGCTCGCCGTGCTCTTGCTCGCGCTCCAAACACGCCTCTTTCCCGTCGCGGGCTGGGGCGACGCGCGCCATGTGATTTTGCCCGCCGTCTGTCTCGCGCTGCCTTACGCCGCTTACGTCGCCCGCCTCACGCGCAACAGCCTGCTCGACGTGCTCCATCAGGATTTCGTGCGTACGGCCCGGGCCAAGGGGTTAGACGAGGCGCGCGTCGTGGTGAAGCACGCCCTGAAGGTGGCGTTGCTGCCGGTGATCTCCTTTTCGGGGCCACTTGCCGCGAACCTCCTCACCGGCTCGCTCGTCGTCGAAGAGATTTTCAAGGTCCCCGGCGTCGGGGCGTTTTTCGTGAACGGCGTGCTCAACCGCGACGTCTTCCTCGTGGGCGGCGCGGTCATCGTCTATTCGACTCTCCTGATCCTTTTCAATCTCGTCGTGGACGTCGCGTATACTTTTCTCGATCGGAGGATCCGCCTGGAATGAAGGCCGCTCCGTCACGGCAAGAGGACGCCTTGGCGCCGCGGACAGCGGCGCCGTCCCGAGGGGCGGGGTTTCGCCGCTTTGTGCGCCACCGCACGGCTGTCGCGTGTCTGGCGACGCTCGGGCTGATCGTGTTCGCGTCGGCGTTCGGCCCCTTCTTTACGGGCTACGGCTATGAGCAAACGAGTGATCTGCAGTTTGCGCCGCCGAGCCGTCAGCACCTCTTCGGCACCGATCTGCACGGGAGGGACGTGCTCACGCGCGTCCTGTACGGCGGGCGGATTTCGCTGGCCGTCGGATTGATCGGCGCCTTGGTGAGCCTGACAGGAGGCGTCGCTTGGGGAATGATCGCGGGCTACCGCGGAGGGCGCACAGACCTGGCGATGATGCGATTCGTGGACGTGCTTTACTCGCTGCCGCGCCTGGTGTTCGTGATCGTGTTGGTGACGGCGCTCGATCCACCTCTCCGGGAAGGGCTCCAGCGGCTCGGTTTCGTATCTCTGGCGGGAAGCGCGCGGATCCTCCTCCTCTTTGCGGGGTTGGGGATCGTTTCCTGGCTGACCATGGCGCGGATCGTGCGGGGTCAGGTGCTCGCCCTCAAGGAACAGCAGTTCGTGCTCGCCGCGCGGGCGATGGGCGCAGGAGGGCGGCGGATCCTGGGGCGACACCTCCTCCCGAACCTCTGGGGCATCGTGATCGTTTATCTGACGCTGACAATCCCCGCGGTGATCCTCGACGAATCTTTCCTGAGCTTTCTCGGATTGGGCATCCAGGCGCCGCAATCGAGCTGGGGTTCGCTGGTCTCGGACGGCGCCGCGGCGATCAACCCGATCCGGATTTATTGGTGGCTCCTCGTTTTCCCGGGCGCCGCGATGGCCGTCACACTGCTCGCGCTGAACCTGCTCGGCGACCAGCTCCGCGACCTCCTCGACCCGCGCACCGTGCGCGGCCGAGAATGAACCGCGCCGGTGTCAGGCCAGCGTCGCGAGCAGTTCCTTGAGGTCGAGGACCGCCACGCCGGTGACTTGGTCGGACATCGCGTAAGGCAGGAAGAGCCGCCCCGCATGAGCCAGACTCCCGCAGCTGTAAACGACGTTGGGCACGTATCCCTTGCGTTCCGCACCGGTCGCCGTGAGGAGAGGTTCGCGGGAGCGTCCGATGACGCGGAGCGGGTCTTCGCGGTCGAGGAGCATCGCGCCGATCGAGTATTCGCGCATCGGGCCCACGCCATGGGTGAGCACCAGCCAGCCTTCGGGAAGCTCGATGGGAGAGCCGCAGTTGCCCAACTGGATGAATTCCCAGGGAAACGTGGGGCGCGCGATCAGTTTCGGTTCGTACCAAAAATGGAGCATGTCCGAGTACATCAGGAAAATGTTTTCGTTGTCCTGGCGCGAAAGCATCGCGTAAAGCCCCCGGATTTTTCTGGGGAAAAGCGCCAGCCCCTTGTTCTGCACGGCCGGGCCGTTGAGCGTGCTCATGACGAATGTCTCAAAGTCCCGGGTTTCGAGGATCTGAGGAATGGCCACACGCCCGTCATAGGCGGTGTAGGTTGCGTAGTAGATGTGCGTTCCGTCTTCCTGTTGGAATTTTACGAAGCGGGCGTCTTCCATCCCATTGATCTCGGTGGGGCCATGAGGAAAGAGGACCTTCTCAGAGAGCGGCGCCTCCGTGGCAAAACGGACCTCGTAGTTCGAGCGGGCAAGCAGCAGAATCCCGCGGGTCTCGCGCGATTGCTCCGGAGCGCGAATGCCGGCGTCGCGGCAAGCCCGCTCCACTGCGACGGCCAATTCGCGAAAGCCGAAGGCATCGCCCAAGGCGGCGAGCACTTGTTCCGCGATCGGATGGAGCATTCCCAACTCCTGCAGCTTGCGCCGGAAGAGGCGTTTTTCGTAGGCGTCGCACGCGCGCGTACGGCCCGCCCGAACATATTGTCCCGGCGGATCGAACGAGAGCGAGCCGTCGGCCGCTATGGTTCCGGTGCGAAACGATATCGAGGAAATATGCCCTTCTCCGGTGGATCGGAGGCTGAGGATATAGCGCAAGGCGCCCTCGGGCGTCTTCGACTGGTCCGGATGCGGGACCATTGAAGGGTTGAAGAGCGCCGCGGCTTCGAGGGCGTATTCCTGCGAGAAATGCGCGCCGATCAGAAGCTTCCGGGTTTCCGAGATTTCCGCGTCTGTAAAGAGCGCGCCGCGCACCCTTTCGTATTGCTCGGAGAGAAATTCCCGGACGTCGGCATGTCTTGAGGAGAACCTTTCGAAGACGCACGCGAGCAGGGTCTCCACGCGTTCTTCGGACAGGGCCATCAGGCGTCCCAGGATTCTCGCGATGCGACTATCGTCCGTGATCCGGAACGGGCGGAGTAGCACCCGTCCCGCGTCCGGCTTGAGGACCTGCGCGACGCGCTGGACGCGGACGTTCATGTCGAAGGAAGCGGTGTTGGCGCGGCAGCAGGAAGATTGAAACTGCTCGTTTCGTTGCGGAGCAACTGCATCTCCGCGAGCGCGAGGAGGAACGAAAGCGTGGACTCGGCGCCCTGGTTTTCATTGACGCGGTCCATGTGGAGGGCATCGCGACAACCTCCCGATCGCGCGTCGTAGAGGGGCAACCCGAGATCGTTGTGCCCTAGAAACCAATCGAAGGCGATCTCGGCGCGCCGCCGCCACACGGCTTCGCCGGTTTGGCGAAAGGCCTCAATGCAGGCGGAGACCATGCTGTGGGCTTCGATCGGCTGCTGGTCGAAGCGCGCGCGCTCGCTGCCCCGGCGGAAAAAACCGTTTGAGCCGATGGGGCGAAAGCGCCCGCGCTCCGTGCTTTGTTTGGCAAAAAGCCATTCCAGCGTATGCATGCCGATCTCGCGGGCCCGCCCATTGTTTCCCCAGTAGCCGCTCAGCAGGAGCGCGTGGGCGAGCTTCGCGTTGTCGTAAGACACGACCTCTTCGAACCAGGGCCAGTCGCTCTCCGAGGTGCGCTCGAAAAGCGAACTCAGACGTTCGGTAAGATGCTCGCGCATCTGATTGACGTGACGATCGCCGCTGAGGCTTCGGAAATATTCGTGGATGCCGACCAGCGAGAACGCCCAAGCCCGCGGAGAGGTGAACTCGCGGATCGGTTCAAGGGCCTTGAGGAAAATCTGTCCCGCAAGCGTACGGAACCCCGGCCGTTGCGAGCGTCCCACGCATGCCCCCAACGCCCACAGGGCGCGTCCGTGGCAGTCTTCAGAGCCTTGCTCCTCCAGCCAGACCCGGTGGAAACCGAGGAAGTTTCGAAAGCGCGAATTGGCGGGGTTGAACGCGAAGTTCAAAAAGGCCAGCGAGGCCGCCTCGATCCGTCGTGCCGCGCCTCCCTCGATGCCCAACTCCTCCAGCAGCACCATCAGGAGGAGCGCGCGCGCGTTATCGTCCGTGCAGTAGCCTTCCGCGTAGTTCGGCACGTTGAAGTTGGCGTGCTGCAGCACACCCGTGGAATCGGTGAGCTGTTCGAGGTGGTCCAGCTTGATCCGAGGCAGTTCCTCGGCGGCGCGATCGAGCGTGCGGCTCGCGAACGCGGCGCGAGGACGCGCGGCGGAAGACATCCGCGCCTTTTCGAACGACTGGTAATAGAGATGGGCCACGTAATCCCAAACCATGTCGCGGCCGAGACGGTAAGCGGCCTTGCGCATCGCGTGGCGGCGGACTTCGTCACGCATCAATCCGATCGTCTCTCGTGCGATGGCGTCCGAGTCGTGAAACGGCACGAGGATGCCCCGCCCGTCGGCGAGGAGTTCCTGGGCGTGCCAGTACGGCGTGGAAACGACCGCCTTTCCGCAGCCGAAACTGTAGGCGAGCGTGCCCGAAGTGATCTGCTCGGCGTTCAAATACGGAGTGATGTAGATGTCGGTCACTCCCAGGAATTCCTTGAGTTCGGACAGCTCGACGAAGCGGTTGTAGAAAATCACGTGCCGTTCGATCTGGAGGTCGCGAGCCAGGCGTTCCAGATCGAGGCGATAGGTTTCGCCCTGTTCCCGCAGGAGGGCCGGATGCGTCGCCCCGAGCACGATATAGACCGTGTTCGGGAACTCTGCGAGGATCGCGGGCAGCGCCTTGAACACGTTTTCGACCCCTTTGTTCGGAGAGAGCAGACCGAAGGTCAGCAGCACGTTGCGCCCTTCGACGCCGAACTGGTCCTTGTAGAAATTGGGGTCCACGAACGGCATGTCCGGGATGCCGTGCGCGATGAGGTCCAGCTTCTCTGCGGGGGCGCCATACACGCCACGCATGAACTCCATCGCCTTCTCCGACATCACTGTCAGACGCGAGGACATTTGCACCAGCCCCCGCATGACGCGGCGCTGATCGGCATTCGGCTTGCTGAGCACGGTGTGCAGCGTCGTGACCACCGGCATTCGCAAGTTGCGGATCAGATTCAGGATCAGGCTTCCCGCCGGCCCGCCGAAAATTCCAAACTCGTGCTGCAAACTGACCACATCCACGTTGTTGAGGTTGAGAAAGTCCGCCGCCCGCTGATAGGACGCCGCGTCCTGCTCCTCGATCTCGAAGCGGACCTCCTCCGGATAGGAGTATCCTCCCTCGATATCGTTGACCGGGATGACGAAGGCTTCCGCCTGCTCATACTGCGTCGTGAGAGCCTTGCGAAGGTCGCTCGAAAAAGTCGCGATGCCGCACCGCCGTGGGAGGTAGTTCCCCACGATGGCGATTCGCTGGATGCTCGGTCGGATGCCCATGATTTGTGACACTCTCGTTCAGCTTACCTGCGGGAATTGGGAGGGCGCAAGGAGGCAGAACCAATTTTTAATCCTCGCTTCATGCAGGTTCTTCGTCCTTTTCCCGTTTTTTACGGATTCTGTGATGCAAAACCGTTTCGGACATCCTACAGTCGCTCTGTGAGTTTCCGGCTCTCAGCGTGCCTCCTCGTCGCCGCCGTCGCGCTCGGCGGCTGCGGTCCGAAGTCCGTCGCGCCCGCCAAGGACGGTTCGGGCGTGCGAGGAAACGGCGACCTGACCGCCAGGATCGAACGCAGGGACCTCGATTTCGACGTGGAAGTGACAGGCGATCTACGCCCCTCCGTGCAGGTGGACGTGAAGGCTGAGGTGAGCGGCAAGATCAAAAAGATCCTGGTGGAAGTCGGCCAATCGGTGAAGCGAAAGACCCCGCTTCTCGAACTGGACGATTACGATCTGCTCACCGAACGAGCTTCGACCATGATCGAGATCGAAGGAGCGAAGCTCCAGCTCAGCAAGGCGTCCGTGAACGCGAAGCGCGCTCAGGAACTCCTCGCCGGCGGCCTCGTCTCCAAACAGGAAGCCGAAAATCTCAAGCTCGATGCCGACATCGCGGCCAACAACCTCGACCGCGCCGCCAAGCGGCTCCAAGGCGTTGAGGACAAGATCGTCAAAACGCGCATCGCTTCCCCCATTGACGGTGTGGTCACCACGCTTCCGGTTGTCGAAGGGCAGGTCGTCGTCGGCGGCCCGAGTGTCTCGGCCGGCACGCTGCTGATGACGCTGGCCAACCTCACCGACATGCTGATCTCCACCCACGTCAACCAGATGGATGTCACGCAGATGCGCGAAGGGCAGGCGGTCGAAGTCACCGTGGACGCCTTCGAAGGATTGAAGCTCGGCGGAAAAATCCAGCTCATCGCCCCCATTGCGACGATCAAGAACAACATCAAGGGTTTTGCGGTGGACATCTTGGTCACGAGCCAGGACCGACGGATCCGTCCGGGGATGTCGGCGAACGTGCATATCCCGATCGCGCACGTAAAAGACGTCCTCAGCGTGCCCGTCGAAGCGGTGTTCCGCGAGGGAAAGAAACGCTACCTCCTCCTGAAGAACGGTGAAAAAATCGAGCGGCGGGAGGTCGAGGTGGGACTTTCCACGTCGGACCGTGCGGAGATCAAGAGTGGCGCCCAGGAGGGCGACGTCGTGTCGCTCGTCCCTCTCGAGAACAAAGCCGGCAGGAGCTGATCCGGTCGCCTCATGCCTCTCTGGGCCGAGAATCTTGTCGTGCTGGGCGGACTGGCCGCGCTCGTGGCCGCCGCGGTCCTCGCGGCCCGAGGAGAACGCTGGCGGCGCGCCCTGACTCGCTTCCGCAGAGACCGTCTCGGCCTAGCCTGCCTCGCAGTGGTCGTTGCCTACGGGTTTGTCGCTTCGCTCGACTCGATCCAACTTCCGTCGCGCGGTGCGGCGGCGCCGGTGACGTTTCTCGACTTCGCTTTCCGCGGCGTCGCGCGCGAGAAAAGCTACAGCGCGCCACTCGCGCGGACGACCTGGTCCCTCCCGCGGCCCGAACCGCTTCGCGGCCGGCACCTGTTCGGGACCGACGTGCTCGGCAAGGATGTGCTGCTGCAAACGCTCAAGGCCTGCCGTACGGCGTTGATCATCGGCGGCCTCACCAGCCTCATCTACATCCCTCTGGGCGTCCTGCTCGGCATCGCCGCAGGTTACTTCAAGGGGCGCGTGGACGACGTCGTTCAATTCACCTACAGCACGCTCGCTTCGGTGCCGAACATCCTGCTGCTCGTGGCGATCCTGATGGCGCTGGGCAAAGGGCTCGCCTCGATGGCGATCGCCCTCGGCGCCACCGGCTGGGTCGGCCTCTGCCGCCTCATTCGCGGCGAGGCGTTGCGCCTCGCGGAACGCCCGTTTGTCGAGGCCGCACGGGCGCTCGGCCAGCGACGAAGAGTCATCGTCGCGCGGCACATCCTCCCGAACGTGATGCATTTGGTGATCATCAACTTCGTTCTTGGCTTTTCCGGCCTGGTGCTTGCCGAGTCGGTGCTCAGCTACATCGGCGTCGGCGCGCCCGTTAGCACGGCCTCCTGGGGCCTGATGATTGACGGGGCGCGAATGGAGCTCAGCCGCGATCCGATCGTCTGGTGGAACCTCACGGCGGCCACGGGCGCGCTCTTTGTGCTCGTCCTGGCGCTCAACCTTCTCGGCGACTCTCTCCAAAAAGCCTTCGACCCCCGCACGGCGTGACTCGCGCCCGCCGCCGGCGCGTTTTGCCGAGAGGACGAACCGTCTCCACTGATGCGGAAACGCGACAAAGCCGCGTCCGCAGCCCTTCGCATTTCATCCGTGGCTTTCCCCGCCGTTTTTTTTCGACGTTCCCGAGCGGAGACCGACAAACCCGACGCGAACTTCACCTCCGATATCAACCGCTTTTATCTCGCCCGCGCGTGATTTTTGCGTAATTTTGAGGGCTGCCGTGTGTGAAAAGAGGCAATCGTATGAGCGATGAAACTTCGGCTGGACCTGTTGGAGCATCTGACGGCGGAGGAATCGGTTCACCGCTTCAAATCCACGCCGAATTTCTCAAAAACTGGGATTGGCATGCTGTCGTCGGCATCAATCAAGGAGCGTGCGAAAGAGGCCGAACACCGCCTGGAATTAACTCGGAAGCTGGAGCGGCGTGCGCGACGGAGTGGAAAAACCTCGTTGGCCAAGTCCTGACGTTGAGCGAAACGTTCGACCGGCTGCGCGCTTTTCATCACAACGGCCTTGGAGTTGACGGCCCTGCCTGAAGGCTCGATACGTATAAAAACCGAATCGTGATCGTCATGCGCACGAAAGGTCTTTGGATCGGTCTTCTGGCTTGGGGCGGCGTCGCTTTCGGTGCCTTCGGCGGGGAGGAAGGGTTGCCGCCCGTGATCCGCATTGCGATCGTCCGGGGTGCAGCGACTTTCGACGAAGCCCTGCGCGCCGTCTGTGCGCATGAATATCACGGCACGGTGCGCGTCATGTCGCAGGGAGAGCGCGCCTGGGCGGCGGTCAACGTGCTCGATGTGGAGGATTATCTCCTCGGGGTCATCGGACGCGAAATGGATCCGACCGGGCCGCTGGAGGCGCTGAAGGCGCAGGCGGTCGCCGCCCGCACACACGCGCTGTTCCAAACCATCGCCTCGCGCGACCGCCCTTACGACCTCGTGGCCGATCTTTCTCAGGCGTACCGAGGGAAGACCGCGCTTCACAAGAACGTCGTCCTCGCTCTCGAAGCCACCCGTGGAGAGGTGCTCCAGTATGGAGGCCTTCTTTTCCCCGCATTTTTCCATTCCGACTGCGGCGGGCGCACGGAGTCGGCGGCCGCCATCTGGCCGATCGCCAACCCTTTCGACCGCGGCGGTGTCCTAAAGATGCCCGGCGGCGTTCTGTGTCCGTGGTGCGAGAAGTCGGCGGCGGTGCGTTGGTCCTGCGAGATGAGCGCCAGCGCCCTTCGGAAGGCTTTTCGCGACGCGGGTGCGCCGATCGAAGGCCCGATGTCGCTTCGCGTGGCGGAGCGTTCGTCCAGTGGGAGGGTCCTCAAGGTGGTCGTCGGCACCGGCAAGGAGGAAAAAACTTTCTCGGGTGAACGCCTCCGCGCCATCCTCGGATGGTCCGTTCTCAAGAGCGCGCGCTTCACGTTCGAGCGTCCGCGCCTGTCCGACGGAAGCGCGGGCGAACACGTGATCTTTCGAGGCAGCGGTTACGGCCACGGGGTCGGGCTTTGCCAGCGCGGCACACGCGGCATGGCGCTCCAAGGCTCAAAATATCGCGAGATCCTGGCGTATTACTTTCCGAAGGCAAAGATCGGCGCCGCCGGCGTTCGAGTCGCGCGCGCCCGTTGAGGCGCTGCGAACCTGTCAGAGGGTGTTTGAAAATTCGACTGCCCTCTGCGGGAGGCCATTTTGGCCAAAGCCAAGGCGCCGAGGTGCGAGAATCCCCGCAGTGGGCTTTGAGCGCCGAGGCAACGCTGGATTTGGCCAAAATGGCCCGCGCCCAGAGGGGTTGCGGCGGGAACGGGCTTTGGGCGGCGTTGTGTCGGTTGGCCAAGCCCGCTGGGGGATTGGCCAGCCTCCACGCCTTGCCCACAGGCCCGCCCCGCCAGCAACAGAGGGCAGGCCAATTTTCAAACACCCTCTCAGGGAGACGCCGTGCCTTGAGGCAGACCCTCCGCTTGGCCGCGCGATCGCCGGCGGGATTTATTCCTCGTCCTGACGGAGCTTGGCGAGGCTCGTGAAATCCTCGAGCGTGGTGGTGTCGCCCTTGATTTCGCCTCCGGCGGCCACTTCGCGGAGCAGGCGGCGCATGATCTTGCCGCTGCGCGTCTTCGGCAACGAATCGGTGAAACGAACGTCGTCCGGCTTCGCCAGCGAACCGATTTCCTTGCCCACGTGGGAACGGAGCTGTTCCTTGAGGTCGTTCGACGGGGTTTGGCCCGACTTGAGCGTGACGAACGCCACGAGCGCCTGTCCCTTGAGATCGTCGGGCCGCGCCACGACGGCGGCCTCCGCCACCATCTTGTGGCCGACAAGGGCGCTCTCCACCTCCATCGTCCCGAGGCGGTGGCCCGCGACGTTCACCACGTCGTCAATGCGGCCCATGATCCAGAAGTAGCCGTCTTTGTCCCGCCGCGCGCCATCGCCGGTGAAATAGCAGCCCTTCACCTCGCTCCAGTACTGCTTGCGATAGCGCTCGGAATCGCCCCAGATGCCGCGGAGCATCGAGGGCCACGGCTTGCGGATGACGAGCAGCCCGCCGACGTTGTAGGGCTGCTCTTTGCCTTCCCGGTTCACCACGGCGGCGTCTACGCCGAAGAACGGAAGCGTCGCGGTGCCGGGCCGCGTGGGAGTCACGCCCGGCAACGGAGAGATCATGATCGTGCCGGTCTCCGTCTGCCACCAGGTGTCCACGATGGGACAACGCCCCTTGCCGACGACGTTGTGATACCAGATCCACGCCTCGGGATTGATCGGCTCGCCCACCGTGCCGAGCAGACGAAGCGACCGAAGGGAGTGCTTCATCACGTGCTGTTCGCCCCACTTGATGAACGCGCGGATCGCCGTCGGCGCCGTGTAAAAGATGGTGACGCCGAACTTGTCGATGATCTGCCAGAAGCGGTCCGGCGCCGGGTGGTTCGGAGCGCCTTCGTAGAGCACGGTCGTCATCCCGTTCAGCAGTGCGCCGTAGACGGTGTAGCTGTGGCCGGTGACCCAGCCGATATCGGCGGTGCACCAGAACACGTCTTCCTCCTTCATGTCGAAGACGTATTTGCTGGTCAATTGGCAGCCGAGCATGAATCCGCCCGTCGTGTGAAGGATGCCCTTGGGTTTGCCCGTGGAGCCGCTGGTGTAGAGGATGAAGAGCGGGTCCTCGCTGTTCATCGGTTCGGGTGCGCACTCGTAGGAGGCGTTCTGCTGGAGTTCGTGCCACCAGTGGTCGCGTCCGGGGGCCATGTGGACCGGCTGTTCCGTGCGCTTGACCACGAGGACGTGGCGAACGTCCGGACAATGCTCCAGCGCGGCGTCCACGTTCTTCTTGAGCTCGATCGCGGCGCCGCGGCGATAGCCGCCGTCCGCCGTGATCACCACATGCGCCCCGCAATCCAAGATGCGGTCCTTGAGCGCCTCGGAGCTGAATCCGCCGAAAACGATGCTGTGCACCGCGCCGATCCGGGTGCAGGCGAGCATTGCGAAAACGGCTTCGGGGATCATCGGCATGTAGATGATCACGCGGTCGCCCTTCTTCACCCCGAGCTGCTTGAGCACGTTCGCGAACTGGCACGTCTGGCGCAGGAGGCTCGCGAAGGGGATATTGCGGGCGCGGCTGATGTGCGGGTCGTCGCCGGGTTCCCCCTCCCAGATGAGCGCCACCTTGTTCCGCCGCCAGGAATGCGCATGACGATCAATGCAGTTCACACTCATGTTCGTCTGCCCGCCTACAAACCACTTGGCGTGGGGTTCCTTCCAGTCGCACACCTTCGTCCAAGGCTTCATCCATTCCAACTCGGTGGCCGCCTCCGCCCAGAACTTGTCGGGGTTCTGAATCGACTCCGCGTAAAGCTTCCGGTATTGAGCCATGCTCTTGAGGTGGGCATGCTTCACAAACTCCGCCGGCGGCTGGAAACTGCGCGATTCGCGGAGCGACGACGTGATATCCGAACTGGTGGGGGCGTTTTGCATAAGGAACAGTGAGTGCGACCCTACAACAGGCTAATCGCGCGGGCAAGCCCTCCGGTGCGTCGGGTGCGCCCGTTGTTTCGCGGAGGGACGATCTCGTTTACGGGGTGTTCCGCGCCCTCCTCATCGCCCTCTTTCGTGTTTTTTTTCGCGTCCGCGTCGTCGGGCGCGCGAACTGCCCGAAGCGAGGGCCGCTTCTCGTGGTCTGCAATCATCTCTCCGAATGGGATCCTCCCTTCTTCGGTTCCTTCCTTCCGTGGCAGGTCCACTGGCTCGCGAAGGCCGAGCTTTTTGCGCTTCTCGGCGGCCGGATGAACGGCTTCTTTCGCATGCTCCACTGCGTGCCCGTGGATCGGAACCGTGCTGATTTTTCGGCCGTCAAGGAGATCGCCCGTCTCCTGCGCGGGCGACGCCCCGTCGTCGTCTTCGCGGAAGGCGGCACCCGCTCCGACGAAACCTCCCTGCTCGGCGCGGCGCCGGCGTTGAAGGAGGGCGCCGCGAGCATGGCCTTCCTCGGCGGGACCCCTCCGATCCTGCCATGTCTCCTCACCGGCACGCTCGCGCTTCACGATTGGCGCAACTGGCTCTTGCGCAGACCGCTCCTCGAGGTGGTCATCGGCGAGCCGTTCACGCTCGACACCCGCGACCGCTTCGAGGCGACCCGTCTCATCCTCGATCGCCTCCTCGCCCTGAAACCCCTCCTCGAACAGCCGAAGCCCTGTTGAGGTCGAGCCGCCGGCGGCCCTCCGGCGCGCAGGGCGGCCCGGAGGAATGGCGAGGGCCTCCACGAAATTGCGGAGCCATGTTTTTTTGGGGACAATCTCCGCCGTCTCGTTCGCGCCGTCACCGCGCGGGGCGACGGAGCGACGGCGGGAAGGTTCAAACGGCCTCCGTCGCGTCCCTCGTCAGGATTGCGCGCAGCTCCGCGAGATCGTTCACGATGAGGTCGGGTTTTGCGGCAGCCAGTTTTTCGCGGCGGTCGTACCCCGTCAGCACTGCGCAGGAGCGAACGCCTCCGTGGCGCGCCGTTTCGAGATCGTGCACCATGTCGCCGATAAACAGGACTTCTCCCGGCCGCAGGCGGTTTTCACACAGAATCTGCGCGATCGTGTTGCGTTTGTCCAAGAGTCCGACGTAGGAGCGGGTGATCAGCCGTCCGACGTCCATGCGGCGGATCTGGCTTTCGAAGCTTCGCGGCGCCACGCTGGTGCAGATGAAGACGCTCATGCCGCCGGCGCGCGCAAACTCGAGAAACTCCCGGGCGTGGGGCAGCAGTTCGACGCGGTCCTCCTCCTCGCGCATCACCTCCCAGAACGCCTTCTCCAGACTTTCCAGCGGTGTATGCGGGAGCCGTCGCCGGTAAAAATCCAACCAGGGCAGACAGAAATGCTCCCGAAACTCGTCGAGGCTCAGCGCCTTGCCGCCGTGGCAGGTCATCACGTGATTCGTCGCGCGCAAGACGCCCGAGAGGTCGTCGGCGACCGTTCCCGACCAGTCCAGGATGAGGTGGCGCACGGGCGCCGACGGTTTCGACTTCATGACGGCCTCTTTGTGAATCACGGTCCGCAAACTTCAAACTCGAAATTCGGGAAAGCGCAGGCAAGCCTTCCGCGATGCCCCTGCTTGAGGTCCAGGACCTGAGAGTCGCCTTCGCCGCGGAAGAGGGTGTGGTGCGCGCCGTGGACGGCGTGAGCTTCACCGTTGGCGCCGGAGAGACGGTCGCCCTCGTCGGCGAGAGCGGCAGCGGCAAAAGCGTCACCGCGCTGGCGCTCACTCGCCTCCTGCCGTCGCCGCCGGCGCGCTTCGAAGGGGGGCGCGTGCTCTTCGAAGGGAAGGACACCCTCGCGATGACGCCGCGCGAGTTGCGTTCCGTGCGCGGCGCGCGCATCGCTTACGTCTTTCAGGAGCCCTCCACCTCATTGAATCCTGTCTTCCGCGTGCGGACCCAGGTGGCCGAATCTCTTCGGCTTCATCGTCCGGAGGTGAAGGTTCTCCGGGACGAAGTGTTGCGTTTGCTCGATCTCGTCGGCATCCGCGATCCGTCGCGCGTTATGGAAGCGTATCCTCATCAGCTTTCGGGCGGGATGCAACAGCGCGTGATGATCGCGATGGCGCTGGCCTGCCGCCCGGCCCTGCTCGTGGCCGACGAGCCCACCACCGCGCTCGATGTGACCGTGCAGGCGCAGATCCTCGACCTGCTGCGCGACTTGCGGCGTCGCCTGGACATGGCGGTGCTCCTCATCACGCACAACTTCGCGATCGTGTCGCATTTTGCCGATCGCGTCCTCGTGATGTATCGCGGGAGGCTCGTGGAACAGGGAGGCGCGCGCGAAGTGCTCCGCCGCCCGCGCCACGCCTACACGGCCGCGCTGCTCGATTGCATCCCGCGCCTGGGTATCCACCGGCGACGCCTTTCGACGATCAATCACGCGGCCCTCGAGGCGGCGGAGGGGAACCGATGAGCGCGCCGCTCCTCGAAGTCCGTGGCCTCAAAGTCCATTATCGCGCACGCGGCGGCGCGTTCGTCCGCGGCGATGTGGTGCGCGCCGTGGACGGCGTGAGTTTCACGATCGGCGAAGGAGAGACGGTGGGGTTGGTGGGCGAAAGCGGAAGCGGAAAGACGACGGTGGGGCGCGCGATCGTGAAGTTGGCGCCCGTGACGGCGGGCGCGATTTTCTGGCGAGGGGAGGAAATTTCGGCGTTGAGCGAAAAGGCGTTCCGTCCGCACCGGCGTCATATCCAGATGATTTTCCAGGACCCGTACGGCTCGTTGAATCCCCGGCTCCCGGTCGAAGCCATCGTCGGCGAGGCGTTGGAAATCCATTTTCCAGAAATGGGCCGCGGGGCGCGCAGGGAGCGGGTGGCCGCCCTGTTGCGGCAGGTGGGGCTTCCGCCAGAGCACATGGCGCGCTATCCGCACGAGTTCAGCGGAGGGCAGCGGCAGCGCCTCGGCATTGCGCGCGCGCTGGCCGTCGAACCCAGGCTCATCCTTTGCGACGAGCCAGTCAGCGCCCTCGACGTTTCGGTGCAGGCGCAGATCGTCAACCTCCTCCAGGACCTGCAGGACCAGCTCGGGCTGGCCTATCTGTTCATCGGACACGATCTCGGCGTGATCGAACACGTGAGCCACCGTGTCCTCGTGATGTGCGAGGGGAAGATCGTCGAGCAGGGGAGCCGGGAGGAAATCTATCGCCATCCGCGCCACGCCTACACCCGGCGCCTCCTTGCCGCCGTGCCTTCCGTCGCCGCGTAGGTCCAAAGTCGCGAAGCGATCATGCGGTCGGAGGCCAGCGTCTCATTGCGGTCTGCAAAAACCAAGAAGTGTCATCCGATGATCTCCTGAATCGGCCTCATTACCGCGGGTCGTTGCCCCTCCTGAAGAGAGGTTGCAACGCCGCTCTTTTTTTTCGAACAGTTCCTCTTGAAAGAAGCCCTGGTCGGACCACAGGGCGTCCATCGAAGCTTCAGCGCGCGCCGGTGGATCGGAGGAGGGCGGCGAGGCGATCGGGAACGTCGACGAGATCGAGGTCTTCGGTCGCGCCGCCGCCGCGCGCGCGAAACTCCAGTTTTCCGTTCTGGAGGAATTTCTTTCCGATGCGGATCTGGAAGGGGATCCCGATGAGGTCGCCGTCCTTGAACTTGATCCCGGGACGCTCGTCGCGGTCGTCGAACAGGACCTCGATTCCGCGTGCGGCGAGCGTTTCCTCCAGTTTTTCCGCGCAGGCGGTCGCCTCCGCGTTTTTCGCCTCGAGGAGTTGGATGAGGGCGTGATACGGCGCCACGGCGGCGGGCCAGACGATCCCGTCCTTGTCGTGATGCTGCTCCACGATCGCCTGCAGGGTCCGGGTGACGCCGATCCCGTAACAGCCCATCACGCAGGGATGCTCCTTGCCGTGGGCGTCGAGATAGTTCGCCTTGAACGCTTCGCTGTACTTGACGCCGAGCTTGAAGACGTGTCCCACCTCGATGGCGCGCTCGATCTTGATCGGCTTGCCGGAGGCGGCGTCGAGCTCGCCGGAAACGGCGGTCCGCAGGTCGGCCCATCGGGTAACGGCGAGGTCACGCGCGACGCTGACGCCGCGGAGGTGGAAGCCGTCCTCGTTGGCGCCGGTGGTCATGCCCTCCTGATCGCGGAGCGCTTCGTCGGCGATGACGGAGGAAATCCCGCCGCCCGCGCGAATGCCGACGGCGCCGAGGCTACCGGCTCGAGCGCCGAGCGCGCCCGCGATTTCGGCCTCGGTCGCCGCGCGGAACTCGGAGATGCCGAGCGCGACGACCTTCGCCTCGTTGAGCGCATGGTCGCCGCGGAGGAGGAAGAGGACGAGCTTCGCGTCGCAGAGATAGACGAGTGTCTTGATCTGATCGGCGGCGGCGACGCCGTGGTTTTTCGTGAGGGCCTCGATGGTCAGCGCCCCCGGCGTGGCGAACTTTTCGGGAGTGTCGAGCCTCGGCGCCCGGCCGTCGCGCGGCGCGAATCGGCTGCGGGCCTTCTCGATCGAGGCGGCATACGATCCGTCTTCAGTGAACGCGATTTCGCTTTCGCCCACCGCGCAGGGAACAGCAAACTCGTGGGAGAAACTGCCCCCCATGACGCCGGTGTCGGCTTCGACGATGCGATATTTGAGGCCGCAACGGTCGAAGATTTCCCGGTAGGCGTCATACATTTTCCGGTAGCTGGCCTCGGCTGCGGAATCGTTCGCGTCGAAGCTGTAGGCATCCTTCATCAGGAACTCCTTGGCGCGAAGCAGGCCGAAGCGCGGCCGGAGCTCGTCGCGAAACTTTGTCTGGATCTGGTAAAAATTCTTCGGGAGCTGGCGCCAGGAGCGGACCTCGTCGGCGATGGTGGAGGTGATCACTTCCTCGTGGGTGGGTCCGAGGACGAGGTCGCCGACGGCGCGGCGCTCGCGCGAGAGAGGCTGGGCGGCGAACATCACGCGTTTCGCGGCGTCGAAGCGCGGGCCGCGTTCCCAGAGTTCGCGCGGCTGCATGGCGGGCAGGAGGACCTCGAGCGCTCCGACGCGGTCCATTTCCTCGCGCACGATGCGCTCGACCTTGCGGAGGGCGCGGAGGCCGAGAGGGAGGAAGGTATAGATCCCGCCGCTGAGCTTGCGGATCAGCCCTCCCCGGAGGAGGAGCTGATGGCTTGCGATTTCCGCGTCCTGCGGGGCTTCGCGGAGGGTGGGGATGAGGGCGTGGGTCCAGCGCATGGCGCCCCTACTCGTAGCGGTGGGAGACGGAGGGGTTCAATCCCAAAGCCTCCGAATTAGCGTTGAACCTCGCGGGAGGAGAAGGTGTCATATTGCGGTGGCCGTCACGATTGATCTCACCGGCAAAGCGGCGCTGATCACCGGCGCCTCCCAGGGAATCGGCGCCCGGATCGCGCGCCTCTTCCATGAGGCGGGCGCCTCCGTGGCGCTCAACCATCCTGGGTCGGAAGGGCCGCGCGCCGACGCGGCGCGGCTCGCCGCGGAACTCGACGCCGTCCGCCCTGGAAGCGCCTTGGAAATCGCCGCCGACGTGTCGAATCCAGAGGCGGTGCGGACGATGATGGCCGAGCTTCGGTCGCGCTGGGGCGGACTGGATTTCCTGATCAACAACGCAGCGATCCTCCGGGATCGCACGATCGCGAAGATGACGCTCGACGACTGGGCCGCCGTGGTCGGCGTGAATCTCTCGGGCGTCTTTTACTGCTGCAAATACGGATTGGAAATTCTGCGCGACGGCGGGGCGATCGTGAGCTTCGGCAGCATCGCGGCGCTTCAGGGGTTTCACGGGCAGGCGAACTACGCTTCGGCCAAGGCGGGAGTGCAGGCGATGATGCGCGTCATGAGCCGCGAGGGCGCCCGCCGCGGAATCCGCGCGAACGCGATTGCGCCCGGCGTGATCGAGACGTCCATGGCCGCCGCCATTCCCGAGGCGGTGCGCGCCGAGATGCTCAAGAACGTCCCGCTGCGGCGTTTCGGCGATCCGTCGGAGGTCGCGGCCGTGGCGCTTTTCCTCTGTTCGCCGCTGGCGTCCTATGTGACGGGACAGACGATCGAGGTCAACGGAGGTTGGCGCGGATGAGAGGCGCGGCGCGGATCGTTTCGGCGGCGGAAGCCGTGGCGGCGATCCCGTCGGACGCCGCCGTGGCGGTCGGGGGCTTCGTGGGGTCGGGGCATCCGGAGTTGCTCACCGCCGCCCTCGAGAAGCGTTTTCTGGAGAGCGGCGAGCCGCGCAACCTGACGCTGGTCTATGCGGCGGGGCAGGGGGACCGCGGGCAGCGGGGGTTGAACCATCTGGCCCATCCTGGACTGCTCAAGCGCGTGGTGGGCGGACATTGGAATCTCGCGCCCCGCCTGGGTAAGCTCGCGCTGGAGAACCGGATCGAGGCCTACAATCTTCCGCAGGGAGTGGTCTGCGTCCTGTTCCGCGAGATCGCGGCGAAACGTCCCGGTGTGATCACGCGCGTCGGGATGAACACCCTCGTGGATCCGGTGCGCGGCGGCGGGCGCCTCAACGCGCGCACCGTCGAGCCTCTCGTCGAACGGATTACCCTCGGCGGCGAGGAATGGCTCTGGTATCGCGCCTTCCCGATCCGCGTCGGGCTGATCCGCGGAAGCGTCGCCGACCGCCGCGGCAACCTTGCCCTCGACCGCGAGGCGCTCGTGGGAGATGTGCTGCCCATCGCGCAGGCGGCGCGGAACTGCGGCGGGATCGTCATCGCCCAAGTCGAACGCCTCGTCGAGCGCCTGCCCGACCCGAAGTCCGTCCGCGTTCCCGGCATTCTCGTGGACGCGCTCGTGGTTTCGGAGGGCGAAGGACACGACCAGACGTTCGCGGAAGCGTTCAATGAAGCCTACGTGTGCGCCGGGCCGCCGCCCGCCGCGCCGCCGCCGCTCCCTTTCTCCGAACGCAAGATCATCGCGCGGCGCGCGCTGGCGGAAATCGCACGGGGAGACGTGGTCAATCTCGGCATCGGTCTTCCGGAGGCGGTGGCCGCCGTGGCCGCCGAGGAGGGGCGTCTCGGGGATTTCACGCTCACCGTCGAGAGCGGGCCGATCGGAGGGATTCCCGCCGGAGGATTGAGCTTCGGGTGCAGTGCCTGGCCGGAAGCGGTGGTGGACCAGCCGTCGCAGTTCGACTTCTACGACGGCGGCGGTCTGGATTTCGCGGCGCTCGGCGCGGTAGAGGTGGATGCCGAGGGAAGCGTGAACGTCACGAACTTTGCCGGGAGATTCGCCGGGGTGGGCGGTTTTGTGAACATCAGCCAGAGCGCGAAGCGCCTCGTTTTCTGTTTCACGTTTCACGCGGGGGACCTCGAGGTGAAGGTTGAGGAGGGACGTCTGGCCATTGTGAAGGAGGGAAAACATTCGAAATGGGTGAAGCGCGTGTCGCAGATCGGTTTTTATGGCCCTTCCGCGCTCGCGCGGGGGCAGCAGGTCTTTTACGTCACCGAGCGAGCGGTGTTTGCGCTCACCCCGCGCGGGCTGGAGTTGCGGGAGGTGGCTCCGGGCATAGATTTGAAGACCTCGGTGCTCGACCTCATGGCGTTCGCGCCTCAGGTCGGCGTCCTGAAGCCGATGCCCGCCGCGTGTTTTCAGAAATGAGTTTTCATGAAATTCGACGAACCCATCTTTCTCGTCGCGGCCGCGCGCACCCCGATCGGACGCTTCGGCGGCGTTTTGAAATCCGCCGGTCCGGTGGACCTCGCCGTCCAGGTTGTCGCCTCTTTTCTCAAGCCCGAACCGGCCGCATGCGTCGGCTCGGTGGTCCTCGGCCAAGTGCTGCAGGCGGGTGCGGGCATGAACGTGGCCCGTCAGGTCGGCCTGCGAGCGGGCATCCCGCGCGAGACACCGGCGTTCACCGTCAACATGGTTTGCGCCTCAGGCCTGAAGGCGGTGGCCCTCGCGGCGGCGGCGATCGAGGAGGGCGAAACGGGCCTTGCGCTCGCGGGCGGCGTGGAATCCATGAGTCGCGCGCCGCACTACGCGTGGGGGATGCGTTGGGGGCATAAGCTGGGCGACACGGCGCTGGCCGACGCGATCTTCGCCGATGGCCTCACCGATCCCACGCTGGGGCTCGCGATGGGCGAGACGGCCGAGCGGGTTGCGGAAACCTACCGGGTGTCGCGAACCGACCAGGACACCTTCGCGCTCGAAAGCCAGCGCCGTGCGGCCGCGGCGCGCGACGCCTTCGCGCGCGAGATCGTTCCGTTTGTGGGCGAGAAGGGGGCCGTGACACAGGATGAGCATCCGCGTCCGGACACCACGCGGGAGAAGCTCGCCCAGTTGAAACCGGCCTTTCGCGAAGGCGGTACGGTGACGGCAGGCAACGCCTCGGGCATCAACGACGGCGCCGCCCTGACGCTGCTCGCGAACGAGAAGGCCGCGAAGGCGCACGGGCTGCGCCCGCGCGCCCGAGTGGTCGCCTGCTCGGCGGTCGGATGCGATCCCGCGCTCATGGGGATCGGGCCCGTGGGAGCGATCCACGCCCTGTGCGCGGAGACCGGCTGGACGCTCGATGCGGTGGATGCCGTGGAGATCAACGAGGCGTTTGCGGCGCAGACCCTCGCCTGCGCACGGGAGCTCGATCTGCCGGCGGAGAAGCTCAATCGCCGTGGCGGGGCGATCGCCCTCGGACATCCCATCGGCTGCAGCGGCGCTCGCGTGTTGGTCACGCTCTTGCATCTCCTGGAAGACCTGAAGCTGCGGCGCGGGATCGCCGCGCTCTGCGCGGGAGGCGGCATGGGGATCGCGATGGCGATCGAGCGGGAAGCGTGAGACGAAACGCCGCCTGATCCTCCGCCGCCTCATGTCTGTTCCCGAGGCAGAATCTGTGACGGAGCGCACCGCTTCCCGGCGGCGCGTCGCCCTCGTGCTCGGCGGACACCTTTCCTCCTGCCCGCGCGCGATCAAGGAGGCCGACGCGCTCGCCGCGCGCGGGCACGAGGCGCTTATCCTCGGCTCCCAAACGCTCCCCGCCATTTCGGAAATTGACGGGGCCCTGGAGCGCCGCAAGCCGTGGGCCGTCCGCCATGCGCGCCTTCATTCCTGGGGCGCGGCGCGGCGCGCGTGGACCGGCTTTCAGCGCCGCCGCGCGCGGGCTGCGATCCTCGAAGGCGATTTCTCCGAGGCGACCGCGCTCGCCGCGTTCGCACCCTGGGCCGAGTTTCACCTTCGCGAGATCGCGCGTTTTCGACCCGCCCTGCTCGTCGGTCACACGCTCCCTGGGCTTGTCGTGGGGTGGATTGCGCACCGGCGGTTCGGGATCCCGTGGGTCTTCGACCTCGAGGACTTTCATCCCGGCGAACGCGAAGGCGGTCTCGAGGAGCCGGAAAACTGCGTGGCCCACGCGGCCCTGAAGGCCGCGCTGCCCACCGCCGCGGCGGTGATCGCCGCGTCGCCGTTCATTGCCGCCGCGGCGACGAAGGCGTATGCCCGCAACGACTTCGCCGTCATCCTTAACTGTTTTCCTTCCGAACCCGCCGCGTCCGCCGTGTCTCCCCCTTCCGCACGCGTGTCGCTGGCCTGGTTCTCTCAAACCGTGGGGCTCGACCGCGGCCTGGGGGATGCGCTCGACGCCTGCGCCCGGCTCAAGGGCGATTTCGATCTCCATCTGCGGGGAAGCTGTTCCACGGAGACCGCGCTCGAAATCCTCGAACGCGCGCGCCGCGGCGGATTTCTCTCTCGATGCCACCTCCATCCCTGGGGTCCGCCCGACGGGTTGGCCGCCACGCTCGCGCCGCACACGGTGGGATTGGCCTTGGAAACCGGCCATCCGCCGAACCGGGACCTCTGCATCACGAACAAAATCCTGCTTTATCCGCTTGCGGGGTTGGCCGTTGCCGCCACGCGCACGGCCGGTCAGCAATGGGTGATGGAGCAGGCGCCGGATATGGGATTCGTCTATGCGCCAGGCGATGCGGCGGCGCTCGCGTGCGGGCTCCAGCGATGGCTCGACGATCCCGCCGCGCTCGCCCTCGCGCGTGCCGCGGCTCGCCGTGCGGCGGAAACAGTCTTCTCCTGGGAAAAAGAATCTCGAAAACTCCTCGCCCTGCTCGAGGGCGCGATGGCATGAGTCTTTCGGCGCCATGAGAATCCTCTTCCTTTCCGATCCGCTGATCCCCGTGCCGCCGGTGCATTACGGAGGCATCGAGCGGGTCATGTACGATCTCGCCATCGAGTTGCATCGCCGCGGCCACGAGATTTCCCTCTGGGCGGGACCGAACTCCCGTTCGCCGGGAAAACTCCGAACCTTCGGGCGCAACGCGGCGCGCATCGGGCGTCTCGAATCCGCCTGGAACACCGCGCGCGTCGGCCTCGGTCTCGCCCTCGCTGCGGAGCGCTGGGACGCGATCCACAACTTCGGTCGCCTCGCTTATCTCGCGCCGGTCCTTCGCCGACGCGTGGCCAAAGTTCAGACCTACATGCGCCGCGTTCACGCCCCAAATATCCGGGCGACCGTACGCCTCGGCGCGCGGCGGCTCATCTTCACCGCCGTCAGCGATCACATCCGACGGGGGGGCGAGGCGGGCGGCGGGGTCTGGCGCACTGTCTATAACGGCGTGGACGTCGCGCGATACACCTTTCGCGGCGATGTGAACGCCGCCCGCGCGCCGTTTGCGTTCCTCGGCCGCCTGGAGCGCTGCAAAGGCGCGCACACGGCGATTTCGGTCGTCCGTGCCCTCGATCGCGAGCTCGTGATTGCCGGAAACATCTCCCATCTTCCCGAGGAAAAGGAATACTACGAACGTGAAATCCGTCCGCATCTCGATGGACGGCAGGTCCGCCATGTCGGCGTCGTGGACGATGCGGGCAAGGACCGCCTTCTCGGCGCGTCGGCCGCCCTGCTTTGCCCGATCGAATGGGAGGAGCCCTTCCCCGTCGTGTTGCCGGAAAGCTTCGCCTGCGGCACCCCGATCCTTGCGTTCGCCTGCGGCGGGATGCCCGAAGGGATCCGCCATGGCGTGGACGGTTTTTCCTGCGGCACACTCGAGGAAATGATTGGTTTCGCGCGGCGCGCAGGCGAACTCGACCGCCGCGTCTGCCGCGCGGCGGCGGAAACGCGCTTTTCCATTCAAGCCATCGCCGACGCCTATCTTGCCGTCTACGCGGAAGCCGCGGACGCGTCCTGACGCCCGTTCCTCCGACCCATGGCGACCGCCGAAGGCCACGTCCGTTCGCTCGACGCCCTCCGAGGGGCGCTCGCGCTCTACGTGACGCTCCATCATGTCGGGTTGCTCTATTCGGATTGGTGGCGCGCCGCGGGGAACGTCCCCTGGCTTTTTACGAAGCTCACGGCCTTCGGTCACACGGCGGTGATCGCCTTCTTCCTGCTCTCCGGCTTCGCGATGATGCGCTCGCATGGAGGCGATTCCTTCGATCGCGCCTCGCTGAACCGATACGCCTTCCGCCGCGTGCGCCGCCTGTACGGGGTTTATCTCGGTGCGTTGCTCATCACCGCGCTCCTCTCCCTCCATCGTGTGCCTCTCGGTCGCGCCCTGGCCGAGTTTCCCGCCAACGTCCTGATGCTTCAGGCGGGCGGCGGCCCCTGGTGGCGACAGCCCTTCCTCGGCAACACGCCGCTCTGGTCTCTTTCCTACGAGGCGGCCTATTACGCGGCCTTTCCCGTGCTGCTGCTCCTCGGGCAGCGCTTCGGCGTCCGGACGCTCGTCGCGGGCGTCCTCGCCTTCGGAATCCTCGGTTGGATCGGGATCGCCCTCGGCGGTTTGCGCGACGCCGCGGTGGCTGCGTTGGGGCCGACTTGGTGGGCAGGCGCGTGGCTCGCTGCGCCCTCCGGCCCGGCCGCGCGCTGGCGCGTGCCGTCGTGGCTCGCGGGCTTCGGCGTCGGGATCGCGCCTCTCCTTTGCCGCGCGGTTCCCGATCCTATAGCCGCCGATCTCCTTGCCGCTGCGGCGTTTTTGCCCCTCTTCACGCGGCTTGCGCAGAAAGACCCGGCAGCCTGCCGCGCGTTTCCTTCGACAGTTCCTTTTCTCGGGTTGGCGTTCCTTTACGCGACCGGCGCTTTCCTGCTGCTCGGAGGGCGTCATCCCTCCACCCGCGCCGCTTTCGAATGGGCCTATCTTTCAGCGCCCTGGGCGCTCGCCGTCGCGGCGCCCGCGCTCGAACGCTTCGCGCGACGCCCCGCAGGCCGCCGCCTTCTGCTCGGCCTCTGCGGAATCTCTTACGGGCTCTACGTGGCGCATTTCCCCGTGCTCGCCTTCGGGCGCGACCTCGCCGCCGCGTGGCGCCTCCCTCCGTTTCCCGCCCTCGGCCTCGCGGGGGCGATGCTCGCGGCAGCGTTCGGTTTCGCCTGGATGCTCGAACATCCCCTGCATCGGCGCTGGGCGGAATGGCTTGGCCGGAGATGGCCCCGATGAGCGCTTCGTCCGGCAAAAACCGTTATCGCGTCCTCGACGCATTGCGCGGGATTGCCGCCCTTGGCGTCGTGTTCTTCCACATCACAGTGGTCCTCAATCTTCCCTCGGCGCCCCGCCTCGATCGAGCGCTGCATGCGGCGGGCAAGGTGGGTGCGCTGGGGGTGGACGTCTTTTTCGTGCTTTCGGGAATCTGCATCACTCTCGTCTACCGCCGCGCGCGGGAGTTTGCCGTGGGAAGTTTTTTTCACCGCCGCTGGGTGCGCCTCTGGCCCACCTATGCAGCCTCCGCCCTCGTGCTCGCGGCGGCGGATGTCTTTCTCGCGCGGCGTCCGGTCGGAGGAACTCCGACCGCCCTGCTCGCCAACGCGGTCTTCTATCCCGGACTGCCGGAATGGGCATGGGCGTTTCTCCCGCGGCAGGAATGGATCATCCCCGTCTATTGGACGCTTGCCTACGAAGCCCAGTTTTACCTCGTGTTTCCGGCGCTTGTGGCCGCGTGGCGTCGCTATGGTTTCTTTCCCGTCCATTACGCCGGCCTGGCGCTCAGTGTCGTGGCGTACCTCCTCGATCCCGACGCCGGGCTTTTCCTTAACCGCTGGTTTCAGTTTCTGCTCGGCAGCCTCCTCTGCGATTTGTTCGCTCCGAGACAGGAAGGGCGCCCTTTCCCCTGGAAGCACCTCCTCCTCTCCAACCTGCTCGTCGCCCTGACGGGTTTCCGGGGATGGCGATGGGAGGCGACGCTGCTCGTCCAGGCCCTGCTCCTTCTGTCCTTCGGCCTGAACCGTTGGGGCGTGCTCCGAAGAGGGGAAGAGCTCCTCGCGCGCGTGGGGGTTTTCTCCTACTCGCTCTATCTCTACCACGGCTCCTTTGTATTCCTGGCGTCGTGGCTGGTTGTGCGCGCCGGTTGGTCCGCGGGATTTGCGCATGCCGCGTGGACCGCTCCGCTGGCTCTGGCCTTGAGCCTCGCCGGCTCGTGGGCGTTGTTCCGCCTGATCGAGAAACGTTTTCTTTGAGCCGTCAACCGTCGCGGGATCAGCAAGGCAGTGGGAAGCGCGCGGTGAGCCGGCGGACGTCCGCACGGACCTTTTCGAGGCGGGTTTCGTCCTCGACGCTGACCAAGGCCGTGGAGATCAGGTTTGCGATCGCCGTCATCTCGGCCTCCTTCATTCCGCGGGTGGTGACTGCCGCCGTGCCGAGGCGAATGCCGCTGGCAACGGTCGGTTTCTCGGGATCGTAGGGAATGAGGTTTTTGTTGACGGTGATGCCGGCCTTGTCGAGGGTGAGTTGGGCGTCGCGGCCGTTGACCTTGAGGGGGCGGAGGTCCACGAGGCAAAGATGGTTATCGGTGCCGCCGCTGACGAGACGGCAGCCGTTCTTCTGGAGCGCCGCGGCGAGCGTCTTGCAGTTGCGCACGACCTGGCGCTGATACTCTCGGAAGGCGGGCGCCATGGCCTCCTTGAAGCAGACGGCCTTCGCCGCGATCACGTGCATGAGCGGGCCGCCCTGAATGCCGGGCAGGACGCAGGAGTCCACTGCCTTCGCGTGCGCCTTGCGGCAGAGGACCAATCCGCCGCGCGGTCCGCGCAGGGTCTTGTGGGTGGTCGAGGTGACAAAGTCAGCATACGGCACCGGACTGGGGTGCTCGCCCGCGGCCACCAGCCCGGCGATGTGCGCCATGTCCACGAAAAGCAGCGCGCCGACCGAATCGGCGATCTCGCGCATGCGGGCGAAATCAATGACCCGGGGATAGGCGCTCGCCCCGACGACGAGGAGCCGTGGACGATGCTCGGCGGCGAGCTTCGCCATGGCGTCGTAATCCATGCGCTCGTCGTCGCGCCGGACGCCGTAGCTCGTCACCTGATAAAGCTTGCCGGAGAAGTTGAGGCTGAAGCCGTGGGTGAGGTGCCCGCCGTGTTCGAGCGACATTGCGAGGATGCGGTCGCCCGGCTTCAGGACGCTGAAATACACGGCCATGTTCGCCTGGCTGCCTGAATGGGGCTGCACGTTCGCGTGTTCGGCGCCGAAAAGCGCTTTCGCGCGTTCGATGGCGAGAGTCTCGGCGACGTCCACGTATTCGCAGCCGCCGTAGTAGCGCCGGCCGGGATAGCCTTCGGCGTACTTGTTCGTCAGGACGCTTCCAACAGCCTGCAGGATGGCGGGGCTGGTGAAGTTCTCGCTGGCGATGAGTTCGATATTGTCCTGCTGCCGCCGTTTTTCGTCCTCGATGACCTGATGGATTTCCGGGTCGGTTTCGAGGAGGGCGCCCCCGCCATCCATCTCGAAGAGGAGACGCTGGAGCGAGGCGTCGGCTGCGGCGTCCTCCATCTTGCGGATGCGCTGCTCGTGGCGGCCTCCTTCGAAATCGGTGGAGAGCCAGGCCTTGAGGATCTTGATCGCGTCGTCGGGAGAGGTGCGCCCTCCAGCGAGGCAGAGCACGTTTGCGTTGTTGTGGGAACGGCTCAAGCGGGCGAGCTCTTCGTCGAAGGCCAGCGCGGCGCGGATGCCCGGTATGCGGTTGGCGCTCATGCTCATCCCAAGGCCGCTTTTGCAGATGAGCACTCCGAACTCGGCGCGGCGGCGTGCCACGTCTTCGGCCACGGCGTGCGCGTAATCCGGATAATCGCACGATTCGGTCGTCTGCGCGCCGAGGTCAGCCACGGGATAGCCCTCGGCCTCGAGCCACGCGCGGAGGCGGGCCTTGAGCGCGACGCCGCCATGGTCGGCGCCGAGCGCGACGCGCGCCTTGCGGCCCGAGGCGGCGGGGCGATCGAGAAAGGCGAGCACCGAAGGCATCGCCTCACGAAGGGCATCGCGGCAGTCGGCGTAGGCCGAGTACGGCATTCCGATGGGATCGGGCACCTCGCGCTCGCTCTCGGGAATTCCCTCCTGAAACTCGCGGAGGAGATGGATCCGGACGCTCGCGGACGGATAGAGCGCCACGAGCGATTCGACGTGCCCGCGCGTCATCGCGAAGATGGCGTCCGCCTGGTGGACGATCTCCGCGGTGACCGGTTGGGAACGCTGGCCGGCGATGTCCACCCCGATTTCCGCCATGGCGCGCACCGCGTGCTCCGACGGACGTTGTCCGGCGGCGGCGCCGAGGCCAGCGGAGACCGCACGCAGGTCGCGGCGGCGCCCGAGGAGATGGCGGAACAAACCTTCGGCCATCGGACTGCGACAGAGATTCCCGGTGCAAACGAACAAGACAGTTTTCAAGAGGAAGCGGGTTCTAAACCAAGACGGGGCGTCTCGCAACAGGAATGGAGACGTCTTTGGATCCTCGCGCGGCGCCGGAAGGGCGTCGCGCAGAGGGCCTCAAGGGTTCGCGGGCTTCAGACTCCAAGACGCGTATACCCGTATCCCAAGCGCGATTCCGATTCCCAGCGAGAGCGCCCAGGCCATTCCCGGCTCCGGAATGGCGTAGAGGAGCGTCCCGTTGACGTAGAGATTGTCGGCGCTCCACTCCGCCGAAGGCAGATGGATCTCGGAGAACGCGCCGAAGATCTCCCTCCAGTTGAGGATGTCCACGACGTCTCCCGCGTTCGGGGTGTAACCGTTGATCAGCGTCACGTTGAGCGTGCCGCTCAGCGTCAGCGCGCCACCCACGAGCAGACGGTCGTAGTTCGCCGTGCTGGTCCCGCCCAGTTCGATATTCAGCGTCGAACTGCCGCCGAGCGTGAGATCGCCCGAGAACTCGAGCGCGCCCGAGGAATGTCCCGGGGAGAGCGTGCCGGTGTTCGTGGCGGCGCCGGCGAGGATCGTCCCCGACCCGCGCCACATCCCCTCGTTGAGAAGCGGCCCAGCGAGAGAAAGCACCGCGCCCGACTGGAAATCGAGTGTTCCCGAACTGACGAGCGTCCCCGCCTCCACGCGGCTTGTGCCGCCCAGAAAGGTCATCGCGCCCTGGTTCACCACGGAAGTGGAGATGACGCCCCGCGAGACGACGGCGCCTCCCGCCGCGTTCGTGAAGTTGAAGAAAGTGGTGAGCGTTCCTAGGTTGGTGAGGGTTCCTTCGTTGCGTAGGCTGCCGGCGCTGCCGCTGTTTTGCGCGGCGCTGACGGAAAGGACGCGCAGGTTCGCATTCGATTGGATCGTGATCGCGCCGGAGGAAACATTCATCAGGCTGTGCCGTTTGCTGCTGGAATAGTTATAAAAATCCAGTCCTCCCGATCCCTGAATTTCGATCGTTCCGGCGTTGGTGGAGACGCCGTCTCCGCCGTCTCCGAGAATCCGGCTGAAATTGCTTCCGCTCACGGTCATCGTCCCCTCATTGCGCAGGAAGCTCGCGAGATCGGCGGCCGTGGTGTAGCTGGGAAAACCGGAATTGGTCCCTCCCTGGCTGATCAAATCCATTCGGCCGCCCGCCGCGTTCACCAACAGATTGCTGCCGCCTCGGTTGTCGAAGAGATCGCCGCCCACGGTGATCCGCGTCGAGCCGGAGGAGGTATTCGTGCTGACTCCGTAAAGGACGATCGAACCGAAGTTGGTCAGGACCGGACCGCCGTTGTAATAAAGCCCCAGCCGAGCTGCCTGGTTCAGCAGATTGGTGACCGCCACGGTCCCGCCCAAATTCAGGGAGATGCTGCCGGGAGCGCTGGCGCCGATCTGAGTGGTGGAATCGGAGAAGGCGAGCGCCAGCGTTCCGTCGTTCACCAGCCCGCCCCACTCCCGGTTGCCTCCGCGGTCGGAAATCAGTTGAATCGTTCCATGATTGGTGACGACGCCGGTGATCGTCGCGGGGACGGCGCCTTGTCCGGCCGAAGCCGCCATCCAACCGCCTGAAGCGATCGTCACCGAACCCGTGACGGACTGACCGCCCGGATCGAAGACGGCGCCGGCGCCCACAGTCACGCCGTCTACGGATGTCAGGCCCGCGCCAAGTTTCAGCGTTCCGTTGCTGACGCCGATCGCGACGAGCCGGCTGGCGGCATTGCTGAGGGTCAGAATGCCCGCGCCGTTTTTGATCAGCGATCCGAGGCTCAAGACGCCGCCGAAAGCGGTGTTCGCGCTGTTCCCTCCGACGGTGAGTGTGATCGCGTCGCCGTTTGCGTTGGTGAGTCCGAAATCGGCCGAGCCCGCCAAACCGCCGAAAGTCCAGGAGGTCGCCGCGTGATTCAGCGCCAGTCCGTTCGCCACCGCATTGGAGACCGTCGCGTTCTGGACGGCGGCGGAATGGACGAGCGCCAATTGGCCTGCGGTGATGCCGAGGACTCCCGAAAAGGAATTGGCACCCGAGAGCGTCAGCGTGGAGGCGCCCGCCTTGATCAATCCCCCGTTGGAAATGCTTCCCGCAAGGGTGACCGGACTGGAGATGCTCAACTGGCGAGAACCCCCTCCGAGATCCATCCGTCCGTTGAGGATCAGGAGGCCGGTGTCGCCGCTCGAAAGGCCGAGCGTCACGTCGTTGCTCAGTACGAAATCGTTGGCAAGCGTCCGCGTGGCGCTCCCGGTCGAAGAGAGTTTTCCCGCGGAGGCGGTGAACGTCACGGGCCCTGTGCCCAACGCGAAGTCATGGCCCAGCGCCACCCGCCCGCTGCCGGAAATCAAGGTCCCGCCGCTGTAGCGGTTGCTGGTGATCAGATGGAGGACCGCCGATCCGCTGTTGAAATCCACCAGGCCGTCGCCGGAGATCGGGCCGCTGTTGTTGGTCGAGGTGGTTCCCATCTTGAATTGAAGAACCCCGCCGCTTGCGACGCTCACGGCGCCGGTTCCCAGCGCAGAAGCGGAGGCGGCTTGCAGGGTGCCGGCGGCGACGCGGGTGCCTCCGGCATAACTGTTGTTTCCCGCCAGGGTGACGCTCGCCGACCCCGTGTTGCTGATGACCAGCGAACCCACGCCGAAGATATTGCTGTTCACGGTGATCGCGCCGCTGCTCGACGCGCGCAGGATCGTCGTGGTGGCGACGTTCAATGCTTCGTTCAGCGTCAGGGATGCCGTGCCGTAGTTCGAAAGGGCCGGCAGCGTGGCGCCGGAATTCGTGAATAGTAGCGTGCCGCCTCCGTTGAGCACGATGGTCCGGTGGTTGCTCTGCAACAACTGGTTGAGAACGACGATCGAATAATCGTTGGTGTGCGAGCCGCTGTTGCTGAGGCGGAGAACGATGATCGTGGACGCGCGATTCGTATCGGGATTTCCTCCGTCGCCCGTGGTGAAATCCGGGCTTCCCCAGGAACTTCTGTTGGTCCAAGCGGCATACTGGGTGGCATTCGTATACGTCACGGCGGAGGCTGAAACCGAAAAAAACAAGACGACCCCGCATGCGACGAGCCCGAGGAAGGAAGAGCGGGCTTTCATGGAAACAGGCGGTGCAGTTTCCGTGCTGCGCCATGACTCAAAAAAACAGCTCTTGTGTTTTAGTCAGTCGCGGCAGCCGAGCCGAACAGGATACTCTCCGTTTCTGAGGATGAAAGCCAGGCAATTCGAAGTTTTTCAAACTTTCCGAAACGGCCTCTGACCATCGGCAAAGGCGTCTGACTTCAACCCAAAAACAGGGATGAGACGAAATATTTCAGGAACGACTTTCGACGTTTCGTTTGGACTCGAAGAGTGGACTTGCCGCGGGCCGTTGGTCCCGGCGCGTTTCTGCTGACGGGCGTTTCGCTTCGTCGGTCGAGCGGGACGGGATTCAGGCTACAACCGGGAGATCCAGCCTCTCTCCCGATGAATCCCGTGCGTGAAGAGAGGGAAACTCCGTCACGATCCGTTCGACGGGCCGGGACGGAAGAAGCGGCAACTGGACTCCGCAGGATTCCAGATCCCCAGCTCCCGGTAAAGGAGCTCGGCGAACATGCGGTGTCCGTAGGCGTTCGGATGGAACGCGTTGTTCATCCAATAGGCATGGACGCCGGGCGTCTTTTGGTTGAGCGCCTCCCAGTGGCGCGTGTGGTCCACGAGCGGCAGCCGAAGTTCCGCGGCGGTTTCGCGGATCGTCTCCATGAAGGCGGGGAAACTGGGTTCGCGCTCCGGCGCGGTCCCCGGCAGGATCGGGCAGGTGGTTTGCAGGACGGCGAGCGAAGGGACAGCGGCGAGACGGCGACAGAGCTCGACGAGGTTGGCCTTGAACTTTTCGCGGGAAATGCGTTGCGCCGCGTTGCAGTCGTTCATCCCGATCATCACGAAGGCGACGTCCGGCCGGAACTGCTCGTGGCGCCACTCAAAATCCGCGAGCAGCTCGTTCGTGGTGTGGCCACTGATCGCCGTCTTGATCACGAGATCCCGGGGGCGTCTCAACTCGGTGCGAAGCCTTTCGGAAAAAAGCTCGGAGTAATCGCGTGCGCCGAAGGTATGCACGGAGCCGTGTGTGATGCTGTCGCCGGAAAAGAGCCACTTCAGGGGGCGCTCGGATTTAAGGAGCTGGTGGAGACGCTTCATGGGCGGGCATGCTCGGAGGACGCGCACGCGGATTCAATCCGTTTTCCTTCGATCCCTGCCGGGGAGTTGTTTTCTCGGTTCCTCTGGAGATGCGCATCCATCGCCGCCGCGGCACGCTTGCCGGCGCCCATCGCGAGGATGACCGTGGCGCCCCCCGTGACGTTGTCGCCTCCCGCGAACACGCCCGGTTTTGTGGTCGCGCCGTCCCGGTCCGCCTCGAGGGTGCCGCGCTTCGTCACGCCCAGCCCTTCGGTGGTCTCGGGGACGATGCGGTTGGGGCGGTTGCCGAGGGCGACGATCACCGTATCCGCGTCGAGGACGAAGTTGGTGCCGGCGATAGGTTTTGGGCGACGCCGTCCCGAGGCGTCCGGCTCGTCGAGCGCCATGCGGACGCACTCCATGCCTTTCACCCAGCCGTCGCCGCGGTCGAGGAGCTTCACCGGTCCGGCGAGAAAAAGGAATTCGAGGCCCTCCTCCATGCCGTGCTCGATCTCCTCGGCGCGCGCTGGCATCTCAGCACGGTCGCGGCGATAGACGACGAAGACCTTTTCGGTGCCGAGGCGCCGCGCCACGCGCGCAGCGTCCAACGCGGTGTTGCCTCCGCCGATCACGGCGACACGTTTTCCGACAAAGACCGGTGTGTGATGCCTTGGGAAATCATAGGCTTTCATCAGGTTCACCCGGAGGAGGAATTCGTTCGCCGAATAAACCCCGTTGAGCTGTTCGCCGGGGATGCCGAGCAGGATGGGGAGGCCGGCGCCGGTGCCGAGAAAGACGGCGGCGAACCCCTCCTCGAGCAGCTCCTCCACGGTGACCGTCTGCCCGACGAGCACGTTCGTGCGGATTTCCGCGCCCATCTCGCGGACCCGCTGGATTTCCTGGCGCACGATGTCTTTCGGCAGTCGAAACTCGGGGATCCCATACATGAGGACTCCGCCGGGTTCATGGAGCGCCTCGAAAATCGTCACGCGGTAGCCGCGCCGTAGCAGTTCCCCCGCCGCCGCGATCCCCGCAGGGCCCGACCCCACGACCGCCACCTTTTCCGGATGCGTGACGGGAAGCGCCGCGGCCGGGCCGTCGGCGCGCGTGCGCTCCCAGTCGCCGACGAAACGCTCGAGCCGCCCGATGGCGACCGGATCGCCCTTGAGTCCGAGGACACAGAGCTTCTCGCATTGGACTTCCTGCGGACAGAC
>JADZFN010000020.1 GCA_020849895.1 Verrucomicrobiia bacterium
ACGGGCTTTGGGCGGCGTTGTGTCGGCTGGCCAAGCCCACTGCGGGGATTGGCCAGCCTCCACGCCTTGCCCACAAGCCCGCCCCGCCAGCAACAGAGGGCAGGCCAATTTTCAAACACCCTCTCAGAGACGCGACCGCTTTTCGGCAGCCTTTCGCCAAGACGCAATCGCGCGAGCGCGCGCAGGGTCCGCTTTGCGGAGACGGACGAACGCCGACTCCGCATCCCGCTCTTCTCCGAGACGCCATAGAGCGAGGGTCAGATTCCCCAACAAGACGGAATCCTCGGGGGCCGTCGCCAGTCCCTGTTCGAACGCCGCGCGCGCTTCGGCGGAGTGCCCCTCGCGCGCGAGCGCCACGCCGAGGCGGTTCCATCCCTCGGGATCCGAGGGGCGCAACGCCGCCGCCCGCCGCCAGGCTTCGACAGCCGCCGGGCCGTCTCTCGCCTTCTCGCTGAGCCGGGCGAGCGTGCGCCACGCGGCGGCATTGGCGGGATCGCGTGCGAGCGTCTCCCGGCACACCTCCGCGAGCGCGGCCGCGCCTCCCTCTTTCTCTTCGGCGGCAAACGCCGCGTCGAAGACCTCCTCAGTGGGCAGACGCCGCGCCGCGGAACGGAGGAAACGCGCCGCCGTCCTCCAGTTTTTTCGGAAGATCTCGACGAGGCCCTGCTGATAGAGCGCTTCGCCATTCGACGGATCGAGCTTCGTGGCCCGTGCGAGGCTGGCGGCGGCTTCCACCAGCTTTCCTCGACGCGCTTGGACGGCTCCCAAGGCCTGCCAGGCCGCCGGTTGGTTCGGCAGGCATTCCGTCGCCACGACCAGCGCCACCAAGGCTTCGGCTTCTCGTCCGCCGCGGAACAACGCCAGACCGAGCGCCAGCCACGCGCCGCCGGCGGCCACGCTCTCGCGCGACATCGCGGCGGCGTCCGCGAGAGCGGTGTCGAGATTTCCCATCGCCAAATCGAGTTTCACCAGCGCCACGCGAAGATCGTCTGATTCCGGACTCGCCTCCGCGGCTTCGTGCAGACGTGCCAATCCTTGCGCGGAGCGCCCCTCCTGGAAATCTTTCTCGGCGAGAAGAGCCGCCGCGCGTGTGACGTTCCATCGGGGCTCGTTGCGCGCCGATGCAAGCCACCGCGCCTCCCGAAACGACGCGAGACTCGCTTCGAGGTCGCCGGAAGCGGCTTGCGCCACGCCGAGGTTGTTCCAAAGCGATGCGTCCTGAGGGCGCTCGCGCAACACGCGAAGAAAGTCCTCCACGGATTCCGGCGGTTTCGGCGGAAGCGGCGTCCTCAAGGGAGGCGTGCTTGCCGAGGAAACGTTGTTCTCCACGCGTGGCGGGACCTCCGCTGTGACCGGCTCCGCCTTCTTCTCGAGAAGTGCCGACGGGGTTGCGGCGGGAGGCAACGCGAGAATCGAAGGAGCAGGCGCCGGGCGGGGCGGTCCCGCCGCCGGCGGCGGTCGTCGAGAAAAGGTCGCAAGATTGCGGAGGGCTTCCTCCAAGTCCGCTTTGCGGCCGGCTTGCTGGGCGACTGCCGCGAGGTTCATCCAGGTCGCGGCGTGACGGGGGCGCAACTTCAGGGAGCGGCGGTAGCAGCGGATCTCCTCCTCAAAGGCGCCGCGTTTTCCGAGCATGAGGCCGAGGTTGGCCCACGCCTTCGCATGGCGAGGATTAACCTCCACCGCCTTGCGGTAGGCTTGTTCCGCGTCGCTCGCGACGCCGAGCCGTTCGGCCGCCCAACCCATGCAGTTCCAAGCGGAGCCATTCTTCGGGAAACGGCACACCAGCTCTCTCGCCGCGACGGATGCCGCGGAGAAATCTCCCGTGTCGGCGGCGCGGCTCCACTGGGCGAAAGTGGGGTCTGCGGCGAGCTGCCGGTCGTTCTTCGGGCCGCCGTCGGCGGGACGCGCGCACCCCATAAGCCCACCCCCCGCGACGAGTGCGGCCGCCAACAGGAAGATCGGCGCGGCCCGTAAGAGGGTGTTTGAAAATTCGACAGAGGGCAGGCCAATTTTCAAACACCCTCTAAGGGCGCGGCACGCATGAATCAGCGTGCGGGTTGACCCGGTCGGGCGCCGAACTCGGTGAGCAGTTGTTTCGCGACGGGATTGGTCGCCGCGGCTTCTTCGAGATCCTTGCTGACCGCCTTCAGTTTGGAAAGGACCAGAGGAGCGCGAGCCAGAGTTTGATCCTCGGAAACCGCAGTGCGCCGCAGTTCGGCATTTTGCGTGAAGACCTGCACCATCTGGAGGGAGTAGCCCGCCAAAAACGCCAAAAACACGAGAAAGACAGGCAGGAACGCCGAATGCGTTCCGGCGCTGCCCGCGGCACGTTCGTCCGGGCCGTTCACGGCACCTCCTTGCGTTTTCCGTCCACCATGAGCGTGGCCTTCAAGCCGTGCTTCGCCATGAGCTTCGCAAGGGTGGGGTCCTGCTCGGAAAGCTGCGCCATGCGGAGGGTCACCTGACGGAGAAGAAGCTCCGCCTGAACGCCTTGGCGCGCGCCGTTCTGCCGGCTCGCGATCCGTGCGGCGATCCTCTGGTTCCACGTCGAAACGCCCACGTTGAGGAGGATCAACGCCGCCAGAAGCGACGCCACCGAGGTGAGTGTGATGAACTGCCAACGTTTCATGAGGTGCGTTCCTCGCGCCCTATTTCTTCTCCTTCAGCAAGTCCCGAATCTCGACAAGAAGCCTCTCCTGGGGTGGCGGTTCGGGAGGCGCCGCCGGTGCCTCGGGAGCGGCGCTCACTCTCCGCTGGAGCGTGTTGATCGCCTTCACGAGCAGAAAGACGCAGAAGGCCACGATCAGGAAATCCAGCGCCACGTTGATGAATTGGCCGTAGGCGAGCACCGGCACGCCCTTGGCCTTCGCGTCCGCGAGGGAAACGACCGCTTTGGAGCCGTCGAGATTGATGAATAGGTCGGCGAAGTTCACGCCGCCCGTCAGCCGTCCGATGGGCGGCATGATGATGTCGTTCACGATGGACGTGACGATTTTTCCGAAGGCGGCGCCGATGATCACACCGACGGCCAAGTCCACGGCGTTGCCGCGGATCGCGAAGTCGCGAAATTCTTTAATCATCCCTTTCATAAAGGACCTTCGCGCCGCAGAATTATTTTTGGTCGCCGAGGACGTTGCCGAGGGCTCCGGCGGCGGCGCCCGCGGGGTCCGCGGCGGCGGCCTTCTGGATCATGGCCTTGATCTCTTCGAGGAGCTGCTTTTGCTCGGGGGTCAATTCAAGGCTCGAGATCTTCTGGACGAGCTCGGTCGCCTCCTTGATTTTCGATTCTCCGACGAATTTCTTCGCCTGTTCGAGCATGGCGTTTACATCGCCGCTTGCGATGGCGTTGGCGGCCTCGGTCGCCGTCTTGGCGGCCTCAGGAAGAGCCTCTTCGAGTTTGGCGGAGGCCGTCTCCACGGACTGGGAAACCGTCTGCGAGGCGGTTTTCACGGCGCCGATCATGCTTTCAAGATCGCTCTTGGGCGGCGAGGCTGACGCGGCGGGCGCGGCTTCTTTTTTGCCGCAGCCGGTGAGCAGGAGCGCGGTGATGGCGAGGAAGAGGAGGAAGGGATTCATGGCGTTGAAGGTTGGCTGAACCCGAACGGAGAACACCTCGCGCGGTCCTGCGCGAAAACTCGGCATTCGTTCAAGTTCGAATTTGGGTGGAGAGGCTAGAACACGACGGGCCGTTTGGCAAGCCTTGCAGGACCGGGTGTGCGACAAAGAGCAGGCGTCGGCGCTGCAGCCCGCCGACGCCTTCCCCTCTCCCGCGGATCTGCGGCGGCGCCCTGGAGGAAGATGCGAACGGCGGAGCGCGCATTCGCGGGTGGCGCGGAGGACCCCTGAATGATCTCGGCGAGAGAGTTTGCTACGACCCGACTGTAGATGGCCGCAGCGAGTTCGCGGACGTTAAGATCGCGGCGCAGTTCGCCACGACGCGCCCCTTCGCGCAAGAGCTGCGCGACGAACTCGAAATTGCGCCGTCCCCGCCGCATGAAGCTCGCGCGCCGGGGGACCTCGTCGGGCGCGGCGAACAGGGCGGAAAAACAGATGCGCGTGCCCTCGCGATGCTCCCGTGCGTGGCGGAAGCAGGCTTCGATCACGCCCGTCAACCGTTCCTCGAGAGAGTTTCCCTGAGCCGCGGCAGCCCGCATGAGGCGCCAGCGGTCGTCGAGGGTTTCCACGACGAGGGCTTCATAAAGATTCGCCTTGCTCCCAAAATGATAGTAGAGCGCCGGCTTGGTGACGCGCGCGCGCAACGCAATCGCCGCCACGGAAGCGCCTTCGTAACCGTGGTGGGCAAAGATCGAGCGGGCCGCTTCGAGGAGGCGTTGCCGGGTATCGTCCGAAGTTCGCGCCATGGAAATGCCAGTTTTGCCGCGAAAACAGCGGCGAGGCAAACTCAAACTTACCGAACGGTAGCTCGCCGAGTCCTCGGCGTCGGGGGAGAAAACAAGATCGGACGGGCCGCCGGCATCCGTCGGGCGTTTCGGCGCCGCCGCCTTTTTCGATGTGCGCCTAACCCGTCTTGAGGCGCATGAGGAGCTCGGCGTTCGAATCGGTCGCCCTCAGCTCGCTCAACAGGATTTCCATGGCCTCCAAGGGAGGATGTTCCAAAAGCCTTCTTCGATAGAGTTTCACGCGCTCGTATTCCTCGGGATGATAGAGCATCTCCTCTCGCCGCGTCGCGCTTTTCTCCATGTGGATCGCGGGATAGATCCGCCGTTCTTGGAGGTCGCGGCTCAGGTGGATCTCGGCGTTGCCCGTCCCCTTGAACTCCTCAAAAATCAACTCGTCCATCCGGCTTCCCGTCTCGACAAGCACCGTCGCGACGATCGTGAGACTTCCTCCGCCCTCGATGTTTCGCGCCGAGCTGAAGAACTTCCGGGGCTTGGCGAGCGCTCCGGCCTCCACGCCTCCGCTCATCAGGCGACCCCGCGGCGAGGAGAGGTTGTTGCACGCCCGCGCGAAACGAGTCAGCGAGTCGAGCAAAAGCACCACGTGTCGCCCGCATTCGAGCATACGATGCGCGCGTTCGATCACCAGGTCCGCGATCCTCACGTGTCGTTCGAGGGTTTCGTCGAACGTACTCGCGATCACCTCGCCCCGAACGCCTTGCTTCATGTTGTGCACCTCCTCGGGACGCTCGTCGAGGAGCAGGACGAGCAGTTCCACGTCGGGATCGTTCGCCTCGATGCTTCGGGCGATCTCCTGAAGCAGGATCGTTTTCCCCGCGCGAGGCGGCGCGACGATCAGGCAGCGCTGCCCGCGCCCCAGCGGCGCGATGAGGTCCACCGCGCGCATGCTGCTCGGTTCGCGCCCGCGTTCGAGGATCAGGCGCTTTTGCGGATAAAACGGAGTGAGTTTGTCGTAGGGCGTCCGGGCCGCGATTTCCTCCGCCGGACGGCCCCAGACGAGGTCGGGGTGCGCGAGGCGCGCCGCGCGCGCACCCGGAAGGCGCACGAGGCCTCCGACGAAATCCCCCATCCTCAGCCCGAACCGTCGGATCAGCGCCGGTGGCACGAACGGGTCGTCCACGGAGGGATGGTAGTCGCGCTCGTCGGAACGGAGAAAACCGGCGCCGTCCTTCAGCATCTCGAGTGTGCCCTCCGCCCAGCGAAAGCCCAGCTTGCGCGCGTGTGCCTCGAAAAGCCCACGGCGGAGGTCTTGCGCCTTCGGGTTCGCACCAACGGAAACCCCCGCCTCGCGGGCGCGTTCCGCCAGAGCCTCGTTTTCGAGACGGAACACCTCCGCCGCATCGAGCGCAGGCACCGCTTCCTCAGGGGGTATCGCCGCGTCGCCGGCGGCTTCGCCCTCGCCGTTCCCAGCGTCGCGCGGACGCCCTCGACGGCCCCAGCGTCGCCAGCGGCGGAAGCGCCCTGGGCCTCCCCGGCGGTACCCGCGGGGAGCCTCTCCTTCCCGCGCGGCTTGCTGCTGTCGCGCGGCGGCGCCGAGCGCCGAATCGGAATCTTCCGAGCTCATTAACGCGCTGCCTCCCGGCGTTCTTCGCGCTCAATCCGCGCGATTTGTTCCACGGTCGTTTTCCACGGGCCGTCGTTCCACACGACGCGGTCCGCGCGGTCCATCTTGGTTTGCAAAGGGAGTTGAGCCGCCACACGTTTCGCAACGTCCTCGCGGTTCAGGCCCCGCTCTTCGAGGCGCGCTTTCTGCGTCCGGGCCGAACACGCGACGACCCATACGCGCGCGAACTCCTCCGCCGCCTCCGCCTCGTAGGCCAAGGGAACGATCACCATCACGGGACGCCCTTCGACGGCGGCGGCGCGCGCGCGCCACGCCTCGCGCACCGGTGGGTGCACGAGCGCGTTGAGGCGCGCCAGCCGGGCGCGGTCACCGAACACGATCCGCCCGAGGCGTGCGCGATCCACCGATCCGTCGGCTGCAAGGACTTCCGCACCGAACTCTTTCGTCACCGCCGCGGCCACGGGTTGTCCGGGACGGTAAAACTCGTGGACGATCTCGTCCGCGCAAATTGTCGTCCAACCGCGGTCGGTGAACCATCGGGCCACGCGGCTTTTGCCGGTGGCGATGCCGCCGGTCAGGCATACGTGAAGCGGGCGAGAGGAAACGTTCGGCGTCATGCGGGCTTTGGAAAACGGGTCGGGAGGAAAAGGCGGCGGGGGATCAAAACAGCAATCCCTGCCGTGGCATCGCCCGCGCCTCCTGCTCCTTGGCGTAGCGGGCATGGAGGCTCTTCAAATCGAGGTTGGCGAGGAGCGGAAGTAGAACCGGATAATCGGGCGGACGCAAGCGGAAAGCGTCGAGCGGAGGAAGTGAGACATCCGTCTTCAGACGAGTCAGATCGCGGTTTCGAAACGCAACCGGAAGATGCTCGCGCAGCGAGGCCCGCAGCGCCGGCCGTTCGACTTCATCGAGCGCACCCGCGAGGCGATCGAGATCGCCGAACTTCTGAAGGAGGCCGGCGGCCGTCTTTTCTCCCACCCCCGGCACGCCCGGAATGTTGTCCACCGAGTCTCCCAGCAGCGCAAGATAGTCGGCGACCTGAGAGGGAGCGATCCCCCAGCGATCGCGCACCCAGGCGTCGTCGGCCGTCACGGTCTCTTTCGCCGAGCCGCGAAGGACCTTCACCCGGTCCCCGATCACCTGGAGGAAGTCCTTGTCGTTCGAGGCGATGCGGACATCCTCGTTCGCGGCGGCCGCCCGCAACGCGAGCGCCGCCCCGAGATCGTCCGCTTCCTCCTCCGCATCACGGAGCACCGGCCAACCGAGCGGGCCGAACAGTTCGGCGAGCGTCTCGAGTTGCGAGATCAATTCCGGCGGAGCGGGCGGGCGCTGGGCCTTGTACTCCGGCAGAAGCGCGAGACGGCGCCTCGGCTCGCCGTCCATCACGATCGCCGCGCGCACGGCCTGGAGGTCCGCGAGCCATCGGTTTACCGAGTTGAGAAATCCGTGAACGGCGTTCGTCGGCGCGCCCTTGGCGCTCGTGAGCCTCGGGATGGCGTGAAAGCTTCGATACGCCAGGTTCAGAAAATCAACGATGAGGAACATGGAAGCGCGAAAATCGAAATTCGAAGGAAACGGATCGCGGAGCCGGCAGCGGGCCGATGCGGGAAAGACGGGTAGCGCCGCGGTTCAAACCTTCGTGCCCCCTTCGGATTTCGCAAAGCGGGCGAGCGCGTCGGCCGCATCGCGGCGCATCGTCGCGACCGCGGCGGCCATGTCCGCCGCCGCGAAGAGCGACGTGCCCGCCACCAGCGTGTCCGCGCCCGCCGCTGCGCTCTGCGTCGCGGTTTTCGCATCAATGCCTCCGTCCACTTCGATCCGATACGGATTCGTTTTCCGTGCGGGATGGAGCGCCAGCGCGCGCACCTTCTCCAGCACGTCCGCCATGAACGTCTGGCCTCCGAACCCCGGCTCGACCGTCATGCACAGGACGAGGTCTGCGCGATCGAGAAACGGCGCCGCCTTTGCCCATGGCGTCTTCGGGTTGAGCGCCAGGCCCGCGCCAAGACCTGCCGCGCGAATACGTCGGAGCGTTTCGGCAACGTCATGGACGGCCTCGAGGTGGACCGTGATCCTCGCCGCCCCCGCCTTGATGAAACGGTCGAGATAGAGGTCGGGGCGGATGATCATCAGATGGACGTCGAGCGGCAGTTGCGTCGAGCGCTTCAGGGCGGCCGTCACTTCGGGCCCGAAGCTGATGTTCGGCACGAAATGGCCGTCCATGATGTCCACATGGAGCCAGTCGCCTCCGGCGCGCTCGGCACGCCGGGCTTCATCCCCGAAACGGGCGTAATCGGCGGCGAGGATCGAAGGCGCGAGGATGAGGCTTGTCATGCCGGTCGAGAGTGGACTAGCGTGCGCATCCGGAATCAAAAGCGATGGGCCTCGCCGCCGTCACGACAAAAATCGAGATCGGCGCGACGGCAGACGAAGTCTTCAGGTTCGTCACCGACGCCGCGCGGTTGACGCAAGCGTTCCCCCGGTTCCTTCACGCCGCGGTGCGGCGGCGCGGCGCCCGCCAGCTCGGCCCCGGCGCAACACTGGAACTCGGCCTGCGCGCCTTCGGGTTTTCCTTTCGCGCCGAGCTCGCCGTGACGACCTGGCGGCCTTCCCGCCAGATCGCCTACGTCTGGCGGAACGGAGCGTTCCGCCCCTGGGAGCACGATTTGTATTTCGAGCCGCTCTCAGCGACGCGCTGCCGTGTGACGCACTGCGTGCTCTATCGCCCCCCGTGGGGTGTGGCGGGCCTCGTCTTCGACCGACTTTGGTTCCGCGCCGCGCTCCGTCGCGCGCTCTTCCACCTCGGTCCGTCGTGGGAAGCCGCCGTCCGCGATCCCCCCTTCGGATGAGGCCGTCCGAGCAGCCGCCCAAGAATCGGGCGCAGCTTCCGGACCGTCGCTGCAGGCCAGAGCTTGCGGGGGGTGAGGATCGCCGTCTCGAGCGCGCGATGCTCAGGCCAACAGGCGTCGAGCGGAATGGAGGAAACCGCCGCGCGTACGATCTCCCGCGCTGCGTCCGCGTTGCAGCGAAGGCGGCCGAGGATCATTTCCACGCTCACGTGGGCCTCGTCCTCCTTCCAGCAGTCGTAATCGGTGACCATCGCCATCGAGGCGTAGGCGATCTCCGCCTCGCGCGCGAGCTTCGCTTCCCCGAGGTTCGTCATCCCGATCACGTCGCCGCCGAGCTTGCGGTACATGCGCGATTCGGCCTTCGTCGAGAAGGCGGGGCCTTCCATGTTCACATAGACGCCTTTCGGATGGACCTTCGGTCCTCTCCTCCCGAGGACCCGTTTCGCCGCGGCGAGCAGGATCTCGCGGAGCGCGTCCGAGGTCGGATGCGCGAAGGCAAGATGCGCCACGATTCCGCCGCCGAAGAAGGTGTGTTCGAGGGATCTCTTGGTGCGGTCCAGAAACTGATCCGGTAGAACGAGATCGAGCGGGCGCATTTCCGCGCGGAGGCTGCCGACGGCGCTCACGCTCACCAGGAAGCGCGCGCCGAGCGATTTGAAGGCCCAGAGGTTCGCGCGATGGTTGAGTTCCGAGGGCAGGAGACGGTGTCCTCGCCCGTGCCGCGGGAGAAAGGCCACGTCGCGTCCTTCGATCCGTCCGACGAAGAACGCGTCCGACGGGGCGCCGAAAGGGGTCGCAATCCTTCTCCACGAGGCGCTTTCGATGCTCATCTCGTAAAGCCCCGAGCCGCCGATGATGCCGATCATGGCGCGGAGAATGCGCTGTGCCTTCTGCGCCGGCAACGCGAAACCTCCGCGGCACGGCAGGGTTTTGCGGATTGCGCCTGCATTTGAGGAACGGCATCCTTACCGGAATGACGGCCGATTCCATGCTCCTGTCGCTTCTCGTGAGCGCTTCGCTCGGAGCGCTCATCGGTCTTGAACGCCAGTGGTCGGGCCAGCACGGACCGGGCGAAGCTTCCGAGATCGGCGTCCGCACCTTTACGCTCTGGGCCGTTCTCGGCAATGTGGCCGCCCTCCTTTCGGCCGCCGGCGCGCCGTACCTCTTTATCGCGGGCTTTCTTGCCGGAACAGCGTTGCTCCTCGTCCATCACTCCATCCTTTCGCGCTCCCTGGAACAGATCCAGGGACTCACCACGATGACCGCGACGCTGCTGACCTATCTCATCGGCGGCCTTGTCGCCTGGGAGCACACGCGGGTCGGCGTTGTCCTCGCCGTCTCCATCATCCTCATCCTCGCCTCCAAACGCAGGCTCCACCGATGGATCGAGCGCTTCACGCGTGAAGACCTCCACGCCGCCCTCCAGTTCGCCGCCATCACGGGCGTCGTGCTCCCCATCGCTCCGAACCACGAGTATGGACCGTATGGCGCCTTCAACCCTTTCTCCATCTGGTTGATGGTCGTGCTCGTCGCCGGCATCGGCTTTTTCGGCTACGTGGCCATGCGCGTCCTGGGGCCGCGCGCCGGCCTCGGGGCGCTCGGCGTGCTCGGCGGGCTCGCTTCGAGCACCGCCACCACCCTCGCTTGCAGCCGCATGAGTCGGGAGCGGCCCGCGCTCTCCACCGAGTTCGCCGCCGCCGTCGTGCTCGCCTGCTCCATGATGCTCGGCCGAGGCGCCGTCCTTTGTTTCGCCATCAGCTTCGACGCGTTTCTCGCCGTCTGGCCCTTTCTGCTCGTGATGTCTCTCCCCGGCGTCGCGTACGGGGCGTGGGTCTTCCTGCGCGGCGGCCGCCGTGGGAACGGCGAGCCCGGACCGCCGGTCGCGAACCCGTTGAGTCTCAAGCATGCGCTGCGGTTCGCCGTGCTCTACTTCGTGATCGTCCTCCTGAGCCGCGCCGCCTTGGCCCGCTACGGAAGCGCGGGGCTTCTGGCGGTCAGCGTAATCTCGGGCTTGAACGACATGAGCTCCATCACCTTGTCGGTGAGCCAGTTGGTCGCCAAGGCGCAGCTCCTCCCCGCGACTGCGGCCAAGGCGATCGTGCTCGCGGTGATGAGCAATACCCTGCTGAAAACCGCGCTCGCCTTTGCGCTCGCGTCGCCGAAGGCCCGCCGCAGCATCCTGCTCGTGATGACGCCTACGGTCGCCCTGGGCTTTCTGGCCTGGTGGATCGCGGGATGACGACTTCGGCCCGGAGCTTCTCCGGTGCAGGCGAAACCGTTGCGATGAGGCGCATGCCGCCCGCGGTCGGGCTGGCGTTTCGCAACCGGTTCGCCTTGAATCGAACATCATGAAATCCGAGCGTCTTTCCCGAAGCGGGCGTGTCGTCGCCTTCCACTGGCAATCCTGGGAACCCGTGGAAATCGCGTGGAACGACGGAGTGATCGCCTCGATCGCTTCCGCTCCCCAAAACGCTCGTCCCGAGACGTGGATCGCTCCGGCGCTTTTCGACCTCCAGATCAACGGCTACGGCGGCGTGGATTTCCAAAAGGAGGATCTGACCACCGAGGAACTCCGCCGCGCCGCACGCGCGCTGCGGCGTGACGGATGCGCCCGGTTCTTCCTTACGCTCGTCACCTCCGAATGGAACGGGCTCCTGGCCCGCCTCCGCCACGCGAAGGCGCGGCGCGACGCCGACCCCGAGCTCCGCGCCGCGATCGCGGGATGGCACATCGAAGGGCCGTTCATCTCCGGGGTGAAAGGCTTCGTGGGCGCTCATCCTCCCGAACACGTGAGCGATCCCGATCCAGGAAAAATCTGCGCGCTTCGCGAGGCGACAGGTTCGGATCCCGTGCTGCTCACGCTGGCGCCCGAGCGTGCGGGGGCGATGGACGCCATCGCGCATGCCGTTTCGCTCGGGATGACGGTGTTCGGCGGACACAGCGACGCGAGCGGCGCGCAGCTCGACGCCGCCGTGGCGCGCGGCTTGACCGGGTTCACCCACCTCGGCAATGGCTGCCCCCAGGCGCTCGACCGCCACGACAACATCCTCTGGCGCGTGCTGGAGCGCCCCGAAATCCTTGCCTCCATGATCCCGGACACGATCCACGTGGCGCCCGCGCCCTTCCGGGTCCTGCACGCTGCGCGCGGGGGAAGGAATCTCATCTACACTACGGACGCCATGGCGGCGGGCGGCGCGCCTCCCGGACGTTACTCGTTCGGGAAGACGATGCTCGAAGTGGGCGCCGATCAGATCGTGCGCCTGCCCGGCGCTTCGAACTTCGCCGGGTCCGCGCTGACGCCCGCGCAGGGCGTGTTCCGCTCCGCAGCGATGCTGCGCCGGCCGTGGCAGGAGTGTTGGATGCGCTTTTCGACGGCCGCTGCGGAGGCTGTCGGCTGCCGCGCCGGCCTGCGAGTTGGCGAGCCGGCCGATTTCTGCCTCATCCGCCCCTCGGGCGGCCCCTCTCCCGCGGCGCTGGAAACTTGGTTTAGAGGAGAACTTTACGAGACGGCGGATTGAGCGAAAAATTAGCCCCGTGATGCCCTTCGGACTTGAAAATGCTGCAACAAACCGATATCTGACTCTTATGCACCGGTTTACAGCCCTCCTTGGAATCGTGGCGGTCCTCGCGCTGGGCGCCGGCTGTTTTTCGACTTCGACAAAAGGACCCGCGCCTACGCGGCGCAACCCCGATCTCCTGAAACCCGGCGGCACCGGTGTGGATTCCGAAGCCGCGATCCGCCAAGGCGATTCGATCTCGATCCGCATCACCGGAATTGTTCCCGAAATCAATCAAGTCGAGGAGGTCAACGAATTCGGCACGGTCACCCTGCCCTACATCAAGGAGATCAAAGCCGAAGGGCTGACCCCGGGCGTGCTCGCGAAGAAAATCGAACGCGCCTATATTGACGGCGGGTATTACACGAAGCTCAGCGTGAGCGTGATCCCCGGGCCGCGCGATCTCTATGTCCGCGGCGAGGTGCGCAACCCCGGGCGGGTCCCGTGGACTCCCGGGCTCACCGTCGTCAAGGTGATCTCTTTGGCAGGAGGTTTCGGCGATTACGCCGATAAGACGCGTGTCGAAATCCGGCGGCGCGACACCATCATCAATATCAATTATAAAGAGGCCGAAAAGGATCCGCTTCAGGACGTCGAGGTGTATCCGCGCGATGATGTGAAGGTTGGCCGGACCCTCTTCTGAGCCCGCGCGGGGCTCGCCCGTGTTCATGGAGAAGGTTCTCAGCGGGGCGATGGCGGCGCTGATCTGCGGCGCCATGGTTTTTGCCATCGTGTTCTTCGGAGCGGTGCATGCCTGGTTCGCCATGCCGGTGTGGGGCGTGGGCCTGCTGCTTTGGATCTTGCTTGCGGCCGGCCTGCTTGTCGGCCAAGGGTTCACCCGCGCCTTGTGGATGGATGCCGCGGCGCTGGCGTTCGTTCTGGTCGCAGTTTTTGGATGGTTCCGTTCGCCGAACGAGTTCCAGAGCCGCCAGGAGGCGTTGAACGTCATCGCCTGCGGCGCGGCCTTTTTTTCTGTGCGATTCCTTCTCCATCGCAACTGGCATCTCCAGGCGGTGTGCGCCGTTTTCCTTCTGGTCATGATCGGCGAGTCGATCTCTGCGATCTATCAACATTACGCGGAGGTGAAGATGGTGCTCTGGCGGCCCCAGGTCTATCTCGGGCGCAGCAGCGGCACCTGGATCTGTCCGAATCATTTTGCGGGAATGCTTGCGCTCGCGATGCCTCTGACGCTCAGCCTCGTCCTCTGGAGCCATCTGCACCCCTCCTGGCGCATCCTCGGCGCCTACGGCCTCACGGTCATGGCCGTGGGAATCATGTTCGCGTATTCCCGCGCCGGGCAGGTGGCCGCCGTCGTCGGCATGGCCGTCAGCCTCTGGCTTGGCATCCGCCGCAAGGGGCTTGCCACGCTCCTCGTCGTGTTCACCGTAGCCCTCGTGGTTCTCGGCGCCGTTTTCTACGTCCGGGAGAACGTGCCAGAACAGGTCGGACGCTACACCGCGCCGACGGACATCCGTGTCCGCATCCAGATGTGGACGAGCGCATGGAAAATTTTCCTCGACCACCCCGTCTTCGGCGTCGGTCCGATGATGTTCGACGCATGGCACGGCCACCATCGCGAGGGATTGATCAGCCGGGCCGTCTACGCGCATAACGATTACCTTCATCTCCTCGCGGACTACGGGATCGTCGGCGGCGGCGTCATGGCCGCCGCGCTTGTCCTCCTGGCGCGGCGTTTTCTCCTCGGCGGGCGAAAATACGATCTCTTCGTCAGCCTCCGCCATCCGCACGGAGAAATCTTGCCCGACCGCGTCGCGTTTCAGCGCGCGGCGTTCATCGGCATTGCGGGCGGTTGCGCGGGAGTCCTCACCCATCTCCTCCTGGATTTCGACATGCACATCCTGGCGAACGCGCTCGCCGTTTCCACGCTTGTCGGGTTTCTGGTCTCTCTGAGTTTTCGCGCCGAGGAATGGGACGCGCGGCAGAGGCCTTGGCCGACGGCGGCGCGCCTCGGCCTCGCCGTTGCGGGATTTGCCGCGGCAGCCCTCCTCGCGCCGCTGGTCCTCCGAACCTTCTACAGCGAGCTCTGGCGGGAGCGGGCCGTGCAGGCGGACAAGGCGCTCGAATGGCCCGCGGCCGAAACGGCTTTTCGTCGCGCGCTCGCCGCCGATCCGAAGAACTCGGCGGCGCTCGGGGACTACGCCGAATACCTGTATCGCCGCGCCCAGCTCGGCGTCCTGCAGCGCGACCAATGGGGCGCGCGCTTCCTCGAAGCCTGCGCGCGCGCCCTGGAAGCCAATCCGCTGAACCAGAATCTTCGCGTCCGTCGCGGCGAAGTGCTCGATCTGCTCGGACGGCCCGAGGAAGCCGAGAAGGACTATCTGGAAGCGCTGCGTTTCGATCCCGGCAATCCCTTCTTCCACAATCGCATCGGTCTCCACTATCAGCGCCGCGGCATGGCCGAACGGGCGGCGGCCCACTTCCAGCGCGTCATCCAGCTCCACGGCGATGACGTGGCCCGGGAGAACCTCAAGGTCCTCAAACCGCTTTAACAGCCTGCAGGCGAGCTGCCGCTCGCGCCGTCACTTCTGCCGGTTGAGGAGATGATCGGCCAGCGCGTGCAGTCGCGCGGCGCGCCGCCCCAAGAGACGGAGGGCGCCCACCGCGCCCGCGGTGAAACGGCGCGCTTCCGCTTCCGCGCGTTTCATGCCGAGGATCGAGGGATAGGTCGCCTTGCCCGCCTTGGCGTCTTTGCCGGCAGTCTTACCCAGTTCGGCAGAAGTCTTCGTCGCGTCGAGAATGTCGTCAATCACCTGAAAGGCCAGACCGAGGTTGGTGCCGAAACGCCCAAGGTCGCGGAGCGTGTCCGGTGTTGCGTTTGCGCTCATCGCGCCAAGGCAAATCGCGGCGGCGAGCAGGGCCGAGGTCTTCCGTTCGTGAATCCAACGGAGCTGGGCGGGCGAAGTGGGACGCCCTTCGCCCTCGAGATCAGCCACTTGGCCTCCGACGAGAAAGAGGCTGCCCGAAGCCGTCGCAAGTTCGCGGAGATAGGCCGCGCTCGGCCACCGTTTCGTGGGTTTCGCTCGGGCGACCAGTTCAAACGCGATCGTCAGAAGCGCGTCGCCCGCAAGAACGGCGATTCCCTCTCCGAAGACCTTGTGGGAGGTGGGGCGACCCCGGCGAAAATCGTCGTCGTCCATGCATGGAAGATCGTCATGGATGAGCGAATAGGTGTGGATGCACTCGACGGCGCAGGCGAGCGGCATCGCGTCGGCCTCGCGTCCGCCGCAGGCCTCCGCGGCGGCGAGGCAGAGCACGGGGCGGAGGCGTTTGCCGCCCGCAAACAAGCTGTAGCGCATCGCCTTGTGGAGCGTGCGCGGTCTGACGAAAGCCTTCGGGAGGAAGCGGTCCAGCGCGAGGTCCACACGGCGGCAACGAGAGGCGAGATAGGCGTCGAGCGGTTCGCGCATAACGCCCTCCTGATACCCCGCGCGCGCCGCCGCCTCAAGCCTCAAAGGACAAGCGTCATGTGCGGAGGATGTGCGCGCGCATTCTCTTAGAGGGTGTTTGAAAATTGGCCTGCCCTCAGGCGAATTTTCAAACACCCTCTTACACGTCCAGATTTCGGACATTAAGGGCGTTGTCTTCGATGAACTGGCGGCGGGGCTCGACCTCGTCGCCCATGAGGATGGTGAACATCTTTTCCGCCTCGATGGCGTCGGTGAGGTCAATCCGCAGGAGCTTGCGGTTCACGGGATCCATCGTCGTGGAGAAAAGCTCTTTCGCGTTCATTTCGCCGAGGCCCTTGAACCGCTTGATCTGGATGCCGCGGCGCCCGATCTCTTTGATCCCCGAAAGGATGTCCGGGATCGCATGGATCGGACGCGCCTTCGCGTCTTCCCCTTCGCCCTCGACCAGCTCGTAGAGAGGCTTCTCCTGCGCCGTGTAGTGTTCGAGGTTCAATCCCTTCTTTGCCAGGCGGTCGAGCAGATCGGCGACCGCCTTGCTCTCGTGGAGCTCGACGTGTCGGGCGCGCCGGGTGATGGCCGTCTTCGCAGAAGGCTCTTCCCTCGCGGCGTCGCCCTTGCCGTTTCCGTTTCCGTTGCGTTCCTCCTCGTCAAACAGGCCGAGATCGGCGTTCTTCTGCGCGAACTTCGCAAGGTCGTCCTCTCCGTGCAAATAATGGACCGCATCTTCGTTCCCTTCGCGGATGCGGACGAGATGGCGGGGCAACTCCCCGCTTTTCGGATGGCGATGGGCGAGGTAATCCTCGAACTCTCCGCCATGACGGCGCACGGCGCGACTGTATTTGTCGAGCGCTTCGAGCAGCTCGACGATCTCGGTGAGCTGTTTGGTCGTGAACTCCTTGCCGTCGGAGAGGTTTCGCAGGCGGATGTCTTCGGTCCCGAGCGAGATGAGGATCCGGTTGAGCGCCACGTCGTCCTCAACGTATTCCTCGCGCTTCTTGCGCTTCACCTGGTAGAGCGGTGGCTGGGCGATGTAGATGTGCCCCTGGCGGATGAGGCTCGGCATCTGCCGGTAGAAAAAGGTCAGCAGCAGCGTGCGGATGTGGGAGCCATCCACGTCCGCGTCGGTCATGATGATGATCTTGTGATAGCGCAGCTTCTCGGCGTTGAAGGCGCCCTCTCCCTCGCCGTCGCCGATGCCGGTGCCGACGGCTGTGATCATCGTGCGGATTTCATTGTTCTGGAGCACCTTGTCGAGGCGCGCCTTCTCCACGTTGATCAGCTTGCCGCGGATCGGGAGGATCGCCTGGAAGCGGCGGTCGCGCCCCTGCTTGGCGGAGCCGCCGGCGGAATCGCCCTCGACGATGTAGAGCTCGCAGTTGCGCGGATCGCGGTCGGAACAGTCGGCGAGCTTGCCGGGCAGGCCGCCGCCGGTGAGGGCGCTCTTGCGCACCGTCTCGCGCGCGCGCCGTGCCGCCTCGCGCGCCCGCGCGGCGGTGAGCGACTTGTCCACGCAGCGTTTGGCCACGCCGGGGTTGGCGTCGAAATAGGACATCAGCCCTTCGTACACGATCGAGGAGACGATCCCTTCGATCTCCGTGTTCACGAGCTTCACCTTCGTCTGCGATTCGAAACGCGGGTTCGGCAGCTTGACGCTCAGGACGCACACCAGCCCCTCGCGCACGTCGTCGCCCGTAATCGCGGGGTCCTTCTCCTTGAGATGGTTGTTGCCGCGCGCATACTGATTGATCGCGCGCGTGAGCGCCGTGCGCCAGCCGGTGAGGTGCGTGCCGCCGTCGGGATTCGGGATCGAGTTGGCGAAGCAGAGGATCTGGTCGTTGTAACTGTCATTGTATTGCAACACGCAGTCCACGAAGACCTCGTCCTTCTGGCGGGCGAGCGCGATCGGCTTCGGATGGACGACCTGCTTGTTTTTGCCGAGCTGCTTGACGAACTCCTCGATGCCGTCCTTGTAGAGGAACCGCTCCGTCTTGAGCAGTTCGCCGTTCCCGGCGCCCCCCTTGTCCGCGCGCTCGTCGGTCAGAAGGATTTCGACGCCGGGATTGAGGAAAGCCAGCTCGCGAAGGCGGTTGGCGAGGAGGTCGAACTTGAACTCGGTGGTGATCGTGAAGATCTCCGCGTCCGGCTTGAAGGTGATCAGTGTCCCCGTGTAGCGCGACTTGCCGATGACCTCGAGTTTCTTCGTCGTCTTTCCGCGTTCGAAGGCCATGTGATAGACCTTCCCGTCGCGCGAGACCTCGACGCTGAACCACTCGGAGAGCGCGTTCACGCATTTCGCGCCGACGCCATGGAGGCCGCCCGAGTACTTGTAGGCGCCTTGGCCAAACTTCCCGCCTGCGTGGAGGTTGGTGAGCACGAGTTCCACCGCCGGCATTTTCCATTTCGGATGCGTGTCCACGGGGATCCCGCGCCCGTCGTCGCGGATCGAGACGGAGCCGTCGACATGGACCGTCACGTCAATCCGTTTGCAGAAGCCCGCGAGATGTTCGTCAATCGAGTTGTCGAGCACCTCGAAGACACAATGGTGCAACCCGCGCTCGTCAGGATCCCCGATATACATGCCGGGGCGTTTCCGGACGGCCTCCAGCCCTTCGAGCTTGTCGATTTTCGAGGCGTCGTAGGCCGCCGCGCCCTTCGGCACGTCGGGCAGCGGAGCGCGGTCTTCAGCTATGGATTTCTCGGCCATCGTTCCAACGAACTCTTCCTGATAAGTCTATCCTGGAATCGTGTTTTGAACAATGATTTTTATGCCAAAAGCACAATAATTTGTAGCAAGCCTTCCGACCATCCCCAAGAAGTCGCCCCTTGACTCAGAAAGCATCTTCCGATCTCGACGACCGTCTCCAAATCAACGATCACACCACCTCCGGTGAGGATTTTGTCGGCCGGTATTTCCAATCTAGGCCGCCTCGCCAACGATCCGCTTCGGGAGAAACGGCGAATCCTTGATGCGAAGAGATCGAATCTCGCGAGGGACGGCGTTTCCCTCCTCCCTGACTTGCGATCTTCGGTCGGGGACCTCTCGAACCTTCGAAATGAAACGCCGGCCGACATTCCCGAACCCGACAGATGCGAGATGACGGCGATCAGGGGACGACAAGCTGGACGAACTTGAAACGGCCGTCTTCGATCTTGAGGACGACGGCGCTTTTTCGTGCGTTGCGGTCGGGGCCGAGGGTGATGTTTCCCGAGACGCCCTTGAAATCCATCGTCTTTGCCAGCGCCTCGCGGATTGCCACTGGATCGGACGAACCCGCGCGTCGGATCGCGTCATAAAGGATGTTTGCGGCGTCATAGCCCGTCACCGCCATGGCGTCGGGCGAATGCCCCTGGTGGAGCTCGCGGAATTTCTTTACGAAACTCTGAACTTCCGGACGCGGATCGTCCTGATGGTAATGGTTGCTGAAATAGACCCCTTCCACCGCCTCGCCGCCGCTCTGAAGAGTGACTTCTGAATCCCAGCCGTCACCGCCGAGGAGCGGGACTTGGATGCCCAACTCACGCGCCTGCCGGGCGATGAGGGCGCACTCGGTATAATAGCCGGGGACAAAGACCACCTCGGGATTGGCGGCGCGGATGTTGGTGAGCTGCGGTTTGAATTCGCGATCGCCCGCCTGATACCCTTCGTCGGCAACCAACTGCCCGCCGCGCGCAACAAACTTCTCCTTGAAGAACTTCGCCAGCCCCACGCTGTAGTCGTTTTTTCGGTCCGTAAAGACCGCTGCCGTCTTCGCCTTGAGCGTGTCGAGAGCGAACTTCGCCATCACTTCCCCCTGAAACGGGTCAATGAAACACGCGCGAAAGATGAAATTCCCCATCTCGGTCACCTTGGGGTTGGTCGAGGAAGGCGAAATCATCGGCACGCGGTTCTGCTGGCAAACCGGCGCCGCGGCGATGCTCAATGAACTGGCCACGTCGCCGAGCACGGCGACCACCCGGTCCCGTTGGATGAGCTTCAGGACGGCGTTGACCGCCTCGTTCGGTTTGCCCTGATTGTCCTCGACGATAAGGCGCACTTTTTTTCCGAGAAGGCCTCCCGCGGCGTTGACCTCGTCCGTCGCGAGAGTCACGCCGGCTTCCGTGCTCTGTCCGAAAGTGGCGGTGGCGCCGGTCAGCGACCCGTAAAGGCCGATGGGGATCTCATCGCCGGCGGCGGAAGCGCCTCGAGGAGGCGGGCGACATCCCGCGAGCGCAAGGGCGACAACCAAAACGGGGAACGCGCGGCGAAGGATCATCGAGCCGGAGTTCAATTGTTCGGCGGCGTAAAGAAAATCTGGCCTGTATGCGGGCACCGCACCGGGCTGTCCGGCGGAAAGCGGCTGACGTCCACCATCTGCTTGTCTTGGGCGTAGGGGCTTTTCACCAGACCTGGCCACTTCGAGCGAAGCGCCACGGGATAGCCTTTGCGCTTCGGAAACAGGTCGAGCGGGAGGATCTCTCCGTTGGTGCTGCGTGCTTCAAGCTCCGAGACGGAAACGGCCGGCGCCGGCGCCGGTTCCGAGGTAGTCACGGGCGTGTCCGAGGCGCCCACGGTGGCCGTGCTTTCCTGAGGTCGGCTCGAAGCGCAACCGAGAAGCACGAAAACGGCGGCGGCGAATGAAAAGAGAAGGGCGGGTTTCATCAAGGACGAGCCTAACGCAGGCGGCGCGGAGATCAAGCGACAACCGGCATGGGGGAAAACCTGCCGGGAATTCCTCCAGGGGTTCTGCTCCTCCGGAGACGCGCGCGGCGTCGCCAAGAGCACCGAATTATCGCGGCGGAGGGAGGGGCGACTCGATTTTTCTCAGGGCCACATAGAGCGCCCAGAACCATGACCAGTGAATTCGCCCCGCGGAGTAGCCGTTCCGGACATCGCGGAGCCCGTCGGCTGACAGCCATTCCGTCCACGCCCCGCGCTCCGCGAGCCGGCGATCGAAGTCGGCAAGCGCGCGTCCGCGGAGCCACTCTTCCCAGGGAAAAACGAACCCCTGTTTCGGGCGTCGCGCCACCTCTTCCGGTAACGGAGTGCGCAACGCGTCCCGCAAGCGCCGCTTCGGCGCGCCATCGCCGGCGGGTTCCGAGGCGAGCAAGGGCAGCGCGCGCCGCACGACTTCGACATCCACCAGCGGGGTGCGCACCTCGAGGCCGTGCGCCATCGCCAGCGCGTCCGTGTCGCGGAGCAATTGGCTTGAGAGATAGCGCGTGAACTCCAACCCTCCGACGATCACACGAGGCGGTTGCGGCCGCTCCACGGCCCAGGCCGTTTCGGAAAAAAAGCGCTCGTGCGCCGCCGCCACGAGGGCGCGTCGCTCCGGGCGTAGGACGTGCGCCATCGCCCGCGCCGAGAAAAGCCCCCGGCACGCGAGATACGCGCCCCGTTCGTCCGCAGGCGCGGAGCGCAGCAGCCCGGCCAGTCGTTCTCCACTCGTTCCGCCGCGCAGGGCCGCCGTCGCGAGCGCGGCGGCCGCGCGACCCGCGCCGCCGAGAGCCGCCGCCGCGCGCATCCATCCCGCGAGGCGCGGCACGCGAGCGAAGTTCCCGTAGCCCGCGAAAAGCTCATCTCCGCCGACGCCCGAGAGGGCGACCGTCAACTCAGCATCCCGCGCCGCGCGGGAAACCACATATGTGTTGAACCCGTCAATGCTCGGTTGATCGAGATGCTCCAGAAAACGTTCCAGCATCCCTTCGAAGTCGGCCTGCGCGAGCGGCACGTCGCGGTGCCGCGTCCCGTAGCGCTCCGCCGTCCGGTGCGCGAGCCCGCTTTCATCCAGCGCATGGCCCGCGAGGGAAACGGAAATCGTATGCACCGGCGCCGGGGAAACCTCCGACGCCAGCCCCGCAAGGGTCCCGCTGTCAATGCCGCCGCTGAGGAACAGCCCGATCGGCGCGTCGCTCACCAGATGCCGGCGCACCGAATCGCGGAGCGCTTCCGCCATGCTCGCCTCGTCGGGCGGTTCGTCCGCGTCGGCCGCGGCGCACCACCCCGGCACGGGGCTCGCGCCGCGAAACGCAGCCCGCCCCTCCCGCACCTCGACACGTTCACCCGGCGCCAACGCCCGAACGCCCCGCGCGAACGCGCGCGGCGCGGGCACGGAACCGAGCAACAGGAAGTCCGCGAGCGCGTCGCCGCTCGTCGCGCCGTCGAATCCCGGCAGGCTGCGAAACGCGCGCGCCTCCGAAGCGAAAGCCAGCAGTCCGTCCGTTTCGAAAAGATAAAGCGGTTTGATCCCGAGCGGGTCTCTCGCGAGATGCAGGATTCCCCGGGTCGCGTCGTACGCCGCCGCCGCATACATCCCTCGCAGCGCGTCGAACGCCGCCGCGCCGCGCTCCTCGAACAGGTGAACGAGCACTTCTGCGTCGCTCGATGAGGCGAAGCGGTGCCCTCGTGCGAGCAGGCCTTCCCGAAGCTCGCGCCAGTTGTAGAATTCTCCGTTCACGAGAACGCATGTGGAACGCTCCTCGTTCCACATAGGCTGGCGGCCCGCAGGCGAAAGGTCGAGGATCGCCAGCCGGCGATGGCCGAGAAAGACCCCCGCCGGGCCGTCGGAAAAATATCCTTCATCGTCCGGCCCGCGATGCCGCATCGCATCGGCCATCGCGCGGACTACGGCCTCCGCCGCGATCGTTTCGAGCACGGGTTGCTTCAGAACGATGCCGCAGATGCCGCACATGACGGCCTGCTTTTCCCTCTTTCCGCGCCCTCATGCAATCCCGTTCGCTTGCCTCCGGGCCGCCGCGCCAGCAACAGAGGGCAGGCCAATTTTCAAACACCCTCTCAGGCGCGCCTGTTGTTCCGGCACCGCGAATTGCATTCGGAGGGAGAACTGCTGAAACTGGCTCGCATGAGGCGCCTCGCCTTTCCTTTCGCGACCGTCAGACGCGGGGTGCCGCCGCCGCGGACACCCCTCGACGAGAAAGAGGCCCGGGCGGCGATGAACGCCGCGGTCCTCCTGCAGTGCGTCGGCATGCTGATGATGCTGATGTTCACGAATGGGGTGCTCCTGCTCTACTTTTCGGCACTGGATCTTAGCGTGGAGAAGGTGGTCTTTTACCTCTCGTTGCCGCGGCTGCTCCAGGCCGTCGCCACCGTGCCCGGCGCCTGGTATTGCACCAGCCACGGAAAGAAGCGGATCGGCCACCTGGGCCGTATGCTCATGGGGATCGGCGGCGGATGCTTGGTCGCCGGTGGATTCGTCGGCGACTGGAGGCGCGAGGCGTGCATCGCGCTCGGCGTCACCCTGTGCGGGGTGGGGGAAGCGATGTTCGCGAGCGGCTGGTTCGCGCTTCTCGATGGGATTGTTCCTCCGGCGATGAGGGGGCGGTTCTTCGGGCGGTTGCGGTTTTCCTGGCAACTCGTGGGCTTTGCGGTGACGGCCGTCTGCTCTCTTTGGCTGACGGATCGCTCCCCGCTCGTCGTGTTCTACGGGATTCTCGCGGTCGGGATCTTTGGCGTCTTCGCGAGCGGCACCCTCTACAGCCTGAGGATCCCGGAGATCGAGGAGGAGGAACCGGGAAGGGAGGGGCCGATGGCGACGCTTCTGCGCGTACTGCGCGCGCCGGGGTATTTGCCGTTCTGCGCCTACGTATTCCTGGTCACGACGTTCACGGCGACGCTGCCCGCCATCTTCGGCTTGTTGGAGCGTAATGCGCTGGGGATGGGAGACCGGACGGTCGTCTGGTTGGGAAACTTCGGGATGCTGGGGTGCGTGCTGGGCTTCTACCTCGGAGGCCTCGCGGTGGACCGATGGGGCACCAAGGTGGTCTTCCTCGCGGCGCACTTCGGCTACGCCCTTACGCTCGTGCTGTTCCTTCTCCGCGGCCTCGTGCCGGTAGCGACACCGGTATGGCTGGGAGCGCTTCACGCCCTTTTCGGTCTGGTCTTCGCGTCCTCCAGTGTCGCCATCTCGGCCGAGATGCTGGCGCTGGCGCCTCCGGGCAACAAGCCGCTGGCGACCTCCGTTTGCTGGTCACTCTTCCAGGGAGGCACGGCAATCTGCGGGATGCTCGGTGCCGGGCTGCTCAAGAGCGGCATGCTTCGGGACTCATGGCGCTTCGGAGGCCTCGACCTTTCCGCGTACGACGGGATCCTTCTCATCGCCGCCGCACTGGTGGCGCTCCTCACCGTCACTCTCGGTCTCGTGCCCTCCGTGATCGGCAGGGCCGAGAGCGCGCCATGAGCATTGCCCATTGCGGAATCGGGGAGAGGAATGAGGGCAAGGGATCCGTCCTTTGGATTTTGGATATTAGGATGTCGGACGTAACGTGAGCGGTGGCAACACGGCTCGAGTTTGCCGGGGCGATCTGCCCTCTGATGAACAGGAGGACTTCCGCGTGTCGCTGGCACGAAGCTTGGTGCAAGCAGGGAGCCAAGGCTTTGCGTGGAGCCGGACGTGCTGGGCGCAAGCCCCGTTTGAGCGAGGCGCAGGTCCGGTAGCTTGAGGAGGGGCTCAAGCGCGGCCTCGAGGCTCGTCACCTTCCTCAAACATCTGCGCCGCCATCTTCGCAGCCGGCGGCTGGTTTCTTCCCGAATAGGCCTCAAGTGGCGGCTGGTGGGAGCGACTGAAAAGGAAGGCGGACGGTGAGGGAAAGTCCCGGCGAGCGGGAGGCTTCAATGGTGATCCCGAACAGCCTTCCAAGATGCTCCTGAACAAGGACCTCGGCGGGTGGTCCGTCGGCCGCCAATCGCCCGCTCTCGAGGAGGATCGCGCGGTCGAGGAAGAGCGGCGCAAGCAGCAGGTCGTGGCACGTCATCAACACCGTACGTCCTTCCTCTGCGAGGGAACGCGTCAGCCGGTAGACTTCCAATTGATGCGCCATGTCGAGATGAGTTGCCGGCTCGTCCAACAGCAAGACAGGGGCATCCTGAGCCAAGGCCCGTGCAATGATCACGCGTTGGCGCTCTCCTCCACTCAGCTCGTCGAAGCGACGGTCGGCCATGTCATCCGCCCCTACGCGGGAAAGGGCGGCAGCGATGCGGGCTGGATTCTCATCCCCTGACGCAAAACGCCCGAGCGCGACCATCTCCCTTGCCGTCAATGCGATGCCACGGGGAGTATCTTGAGGCACAACCGCGATAGAGCGGGCCACCTCACGCGGAGAAAGCGCGTTTACCCGGAAGTTGCCATACCACACCGTCCCGTGCTGCGGTGACAGGGCGCCGGTCAAGCAGCGCAAGAGGGTGCTCTTGCCGCTGCCGTTGGGCCCAAAGATGCCGGTGACGGTTCCTGGGAAAAACCCCGCGTCGATTCCCTCGAGAACCAGTGTGCCGGGGCGGTAGGCGAAGCTGAGTTTCTCTGCGCGAAGATTCATGATGGGCATCCCGACACGTCACGTCGCCGAAGAAGCCAAAGAAAAACTGGCGCACCGAGCATGGCCGTGAGGATCCCGACCGGGATTTCCGCGGGCGCGGCGAGCGTCCGGACCAGCGTGTCGGCCATGAGGAGGAGCAGCGCCCCGCCAAGCGCTGTTGTGGGAATCAGTCGCCGATGATCCCCACCGATCACCAGCCGCAACAGGTGGGGCACGATGAGGCCGATGAAGCCGATGACGCCGGTCAGGCTTACCGCGACGGCTGAGGCCAAGGCGATGAGCAAGAGCAGCTTGCGCTGAAGGTGGGGAACATCCACCCCGAGATCGCGGGCTGCGGTTTCTCCCGCGAGGAGGACATTGAGTGGTCGCGCGAGGGCGAGGAGGGAGAACAACAGTCCAAGCGCAACCCCCAGCAGCACGAGGGCCATGTGGCCGCCGGCCTGCCAGAGCCCGCCCATGAGCCAGAAAACGATGGCTTGGAGACGTTCCCCAGCGAGATAGAGCATTCCTGTCGTCATGGCAGAACAAAGAGCGGCGATGGCGATCCCCGCCAAAAGGAGGCTGTGGCCGAAGAAGGCGCCGCGTTTCCCCAACGCAAAAACAACCGTCACCGCGCCGAAGCCCCCCAGGAATCCTCCGATCGGCACCACGATTCCATCCCAACCCCGCGCGCCGGCCACAAGCATGGTCGCCACTGCACCAAGAGCCGCCCCATTGGAAACACCCATCACGGAGGGCGTGGCAAGGGGGTTTCGAAACAGTGTCTGCGAGGCCAGGCCGGCGAGGGCGAGGATGGTTCCGACCGAGGCAGCAGCCACCATGCGCGGGAGTCGAATCTCAAAGAGGACCCGGTCGCGCGCGTCCCACCCGCTATGCCCCGTCATCGTCCTCCACGCGCGCATCAGGACTTCGCTCGGGGGCATGCGCACGCTTCCCAACAGCAGGGTTCCGCCCGCCGCGCCGAACAGTGCGATGGCGAGAAGCAGCGTCAGTGCACGAGGTTTCACAGGCCTCCGGCGACCTGGCGGGAGGCAAAGCGATCATCCCGCTCGGTCAGATCGAGGGCCTGCGCCGAGGTGAGGTGAGAGAAGCCAACCTTCCGAAGATGCCGCTGGCAGGCCTCAACGGTGCGCGCCATCTGCTCCTCGGTGGGACGCGGGTAAGGCTGTCCTGGCACCGGGATGTAGCCCATGATGTGGAAGGGGATGTCCACGCTGAGCGAGGCGATCCATGACGCAATAGCCTCCACCTGATCAAGGTCCACCCAACCGGGAACGAAGACCACGTTGGCTCGCATCTTCAATCCCGCCCGAACGGAATTCGCGAAATTGTCGAAGATCCGGCTCTTGTCGCGGCCCGTATAGGCGAGGTGCACGACGGGATCCCACGCCTTGAGCCCAACGTTGGCGCCGTCGAGGTTGGGCAGGGGGAGCTGCCAGCCGTTGGTGTGGCCGAGGAAGGTTCCCAGCCCAAGCGTGTTCTTCGCGAAATCGAGCAGACGGGGAAGCTCGCGCGCGGTGGTCGGCTCGCCTCCCATGAAGAACACCCTCTCGATGGGAAGCGATCGAAGTGTGGTTTCGACATCTTCGGCCGAGAGGAAGCTCGCAGGTTTTGGCGTAGAGAAGCCGGGGGGTCCATTGGCGCCACTTCGCAGACGATAGCTGCAGACGGGGCACTTGAAGGTGCAACCCCAGTTGTGCACCGTCGCGAAACGGTGTTTCTCGTTCCAGGTGATTCGGTGGATGGGCATGTCAGTTGTCTTTGTGAATGGCGGCTCGAAGATGGGCCACCGCTTCCGGGAGACGGCTGCCGGCGATCAGCCATTGACGGTCGAGAGCGACCACCGCTCCGCGTCTCACGGCAGGAAGGGCGAAAAGCCTGGGGCGCCTCGCGATGGCCTCCGGAGTCGCGAAGCCCCGGACGAACAGGATGACGGATGGGTTGGCAACGAGCAGTTCCTCTTGAGAGAGCAGAACGCTGCTCCGGGTCGCTCCCCCCGCGATGTTGATGCCCCCAGCGAACATGATCAGATCGTTGAGGTAGCTCTCGGTCCCCATGGTTCGAGAAAGACTGTAGAGTTCGAGGTAGACACGCGGCGCATCGGGCGCCGGAGTGGTGGGACAATCGCGAAGAAAGACCGTCAGTTGGTCTGCAAGGCGGTTTGCCTCAACTTCGCGTCCAACGCGCCGACCAATGGTGCGTACGGTGGCTGGCAACTCACCCGCTCGTCCGCAGCGAATGCGCTCCACCGGCACGCGGAGTTCTCGCAGCAACTTCGCGGCATCGTCCTGATACCACCAGACAAAGGCGAGATCCACCTTCCGAGCGAGCACCTCTTCCTTGGAGATCGCGCTGCCTTTCACGATCACGGGCACCTTGGACGCCTCGGGGACTGCCGTCCCGTATTCGTCTATGGCGGAAAGCCGCTCCCCCGCGCCAATGGCGCAGAGAACGTCGGTTGCCGTCGTGCAGAGGCTCAAGATGCGTTGAGGCGGCGCCGCATGGACCGAGCCCATGAGAAGGCCTGCAGCCGCGAGCAGGGTCCACCGACTAGGCATGGAAGGCCCTCCGACGAACCACGCCGATAAGGCCGATGCCGAGCACGACGAAGACGCTGGCGTTCGGTTCTGGAATCGCGGTGATTTCAAGAACGGCGATTTGCGCGCGAAGCGAAGTCTCCCTGGTGCCCGGCACATCTGGGCCGACGCTGAACGTTGCGGAGTTGGTGATCTCCACGAGAGAGAGGACATCGTAGTTCACCGCATCGGGACCGTAGCTGAGACCAGTCGGGTTGGGTGCCCAATGCGCGACATTATTGCTGCTGCTCCCACCAAGGGCGCTCCCGTTGAAGTAGAGGCGGTCGTTCTGGCCGGCGTCTCCGTAGGTGTAGACGGCGTGCAGAGTGGCGCTCGTGAGATCTGTGAGGGCCAAGGCGCCCAAGGAGACGGACCATGCATTGGTTTGGCTTCCCGTGGGAGCCCGGTAGATGTCCGCGCTGCCCTCGGCGATGGCGTACTGGAAGCGGTTGTTCAGACTGGCGGCCTGATACACGGATAGGAGCGAGATCTGGCTGATTCGCCCGTCGAAACTGTCGGGCGTGGTCACCGTGATGCTTACCGAGTTAGCGCTGCCGTTGGTGTTGAGCCAGGCGGGATTGATGGGCAATCCGATGAGCCAGACGCCCGAGCCGCTGCCATAGACCGAGGGCGCCATGACGCTGAAGGTTGCGTTGGTATCGCTGGCCTTCCCAAAGGCGAGACCGCCACTGACCAGAGGGTTGCCGTTCACGGTGACGTCGAGGTTGGCGGTGTAGTTCGAGGTCCCGCCCCACGCCGTGAGGACCAGACGACCGTTCACGATGTCGTCCGCCGAGGGCATGGTGAAACTCGTGTTGATGGTATAGGGCTGCCCGACGGCCGGATTCGCGCTGTTGGTCCAGGTCGCCTGTGAGCTCATGTAGAGCGCGCCATCGCTCACGGTGCCGCTGATCACCGTCTGCAAACCAACGCCGGCGTGGTTATAGGCCGCGAACGCCGCAGGGCCCGCAACGCCAAGGGCGAAGGCGAGGGTGAGTGCAGTCAGTTTTCGGCGAGGGGCGGACGGAGTGGCGGTTTTCATAAAGGAAAGATCAGCGGGAGGCGTCCCAGTCGTCCCGTGTGGTCCGAGAGCGAGTCTCCGCGTGGCCGTCGCAAAACAGGGCACAGAACATTTTGCCGGTGTGGCGGTAGGCGACGTCCACCACGGGTTCGGCGAAGACGCCTCCCCCGCCACAGTAGTACTTCCCGGGGGTGCAGTCGGCTGCGAAAATTGTGGCTGAAGGCCGCCGCACGTTCTCCGGGCGGACCCCGTACCAGAAGCAGGTGGCGTTCCCCCCAAAGTTGAAGCAATTGAGCCCGTAGCTCAGGTGGATTTCCGGATCCCAAGCGACGGCCAGACGCTGGGTGTCGGAAGGGCAAAGGAACACCTCGGACTTCTTCGAAATGACGCCTTTGAGCAGATCCATCCAGCGGGCCTCCGATGAAACCCATGCCGGCGGATAAACCCCGTAATCATTGATGTAGAGCTTCGCGGCGATTCCGATCTGGCAAAGGTTGGAGGCGCAGGCGGCCTGCTTTCCCCGGGCCCGTGCTCGGGAGAGGGCCGGGAGGAGCATGCCTCCAAGCGCAGCGACGATGGCCAAAGTGACGAGCATCTCAACCAGCGAGAAGCCGTGTTGCCTGGAAGGCCGAGTGTAACGACGTGAACGCATGTATTACGATTTTATATTTAGTCATACTCTTCTCATAGATGTCAAGCCCCAGACGAGGAATGGGTCGGATCTGTAAGAGGGTGTTTGAAAATTCGCCAACAACAGAGGGCAGGCCAATTTTCAAACACCCTCTAACGTCTCCCGGGTCAATGGCTGATGGCAGAGCCGATGGACCTGCCGCTTGCCCGCCAACCAGCCCTCCCATCGCAACAGCGCTGCGATCCGCCGATGGCCATAGCGCGGATGTTTCTCCGAGAGTTCCTTCAGCCGCTGGGTCAGCGCTCCTGCCGCGGGGACATCGGCCTTCTCCGATGCCAGAAGGTGGCCCGGGAAAGGTCCAGGATCCGACATGCCGCACGCCCGGAGCACAGCCCCGCCTGGACCGCCTCCACCGCCATCTGCCGACGATTGGAACGTCATCTCCGAGATGTTCCTCTCCTGGCACACCTCCACGATCGACTTCCTGCTGTCGGCTTCCCGCAAGAGGCGGATCTTCTCCTCCGGCTCAAAAGGCGGGGTCGCGTCACCCTCGGGGCAGTATTAATTTTCCTTTTTAAGATTTTTGCGTATAGTTTGCGTTCCAAACCGATCTGTTTTGTTGAATCTTTTTTTTCAAAAATCCTGTCGAAGGATCAGGGACGTTGTGTGTCTCTGCGCGTTTTTCGCGATCGGCACGCGTGTGTTTGGGCAGTTCGACCCGTCAATTTCCATGACCGGCGTGGAGGCCGCCAACCTCGAGCGGGACGCACGCCAGCAGGTGGATGACACGCAGGCCACGGTGCGCGTGGGGAAGGTCAACTTCCGCATGGCTGCGGGGCTTCGCCAGGAATATAACGACAACATCGGGCTGACGCCGAAGGCGCGGGAGCATGACTTCATCACCACGCCGCACCTCACGCTCGGCGCCCACTGGCCGATCTCCCAACTCAACAGCCTCGATCTCGTCCTCGGGCTGGCCTACTCCAAGTATTGGGAGCATCCGGCGCTCGACACGACCGGTCTCCTGATCGAGCCGACCTCCATGCTCGATTTCAACGTCTACGTGGGCGACGTCCGGATCAACGTGCACGACCGGATCGGGATTCAGCAGGACCCTATTTCCGCGGGTCAGTTGAGCAACATCACGACCTTCCGCCGGCTCAACAACACGGCCGGCATCGCCGCCGATTGGGACCTCAACAAGGTGATCCTCACCGGCGGTTACGACTACTCGATCTTTCGCACGCTCGAGGACGGCTACAGTTATCTGGATCAGGACTCGCACGAGTTTTACGGGCGCATCGGCTACCGCTACGCGCCGCAGCTCACCCTGGGCCTTCAAGGCTCCTACATCATCACGGATTACCTGGAGAACGTGCAGAACGACGGCACGACGTGGAGCGCGGGCGTCTACGCGGACACCATTTTCAGCGAATACCTGCGCGGGGGCGCCTCAGTGAGCTTCCAGGGATCGAGATTCGACAGCAACGGCACGATCGGGGATACGAGTTCGTTCAATTCGGTGGTCTTCACGGCAACGCTCAACAATCAGCTCAACCGGTGGCTTAACCACTCGCTGACGCTGCGCCGCTTCACCACCTTAGGCATCGGGACGAATTTCACCGAGACCTATCGCGTGGATTATTCGCTGAATGCCGAGGTGGTCGAACAGGTGACCACCTCGCTGAATTTCTTCCACGAATGGTTCAGGGATTCCTCTTCTGCGGGCACCGGTTATTTGGCGCAAAAGGGAATGCGCTGGGGCGTGGGGCCGATGATCGGCTACCAAATCACGCCAGCCTCGCGTCTGTCCATCGGCTACCAGCGGACCGAACGCGACGCGAATTACAATCTGTATGACTACACGCAAAACGTGGCGTTCATTGATTTCAATCATCAATTCTAGGTGTTTGTGAAGGCGCATCGTTTTCTCACCGTCCAGGCTTTCTACCTAGGGAGCTTGCTGCTTGCAGGTTCGTTGTGCGCGGAGGATCCGTCCACGAATGCGCTCGGGGCAAGTCCGATGCGTTCGGCGTCCCCGATCGTCCAACCGGAGACGCACGTCCTGCAGGTGGGGGACCGCCTCAGCTATCGCGTGGTGGAGGATCGGGAGGACACGCGGCTTCTGCCGGTCACCGCCTCCGGAGAGATCGAAGTCCCTTATCTCGGCAAGGTGGTGGTGGCGGGGAAGACAGTTGCCGCCGCCGCTAAGGAGATCAAAACCTTGTTGGAGAAGGATCTCTATTACAAGGCGACCGTGGTGCTCTCGGTCGAGGAGGTGGCGCCCAAGCCTTTTGAAATGCCGTCCATGGGGCGGCTGAAACAGATTTCGGTGGTCGGACAGGTTCGGTCCCAGGGCGTCCAGGATATGCCCCGCGACGAAAGATATACGCTCAGCCGGGCGATCATCAAGGCGGGCGGTTTCAGCTCATTTGCCAACGGCCGAAAGGTGCAGGTGGTGCGGAAAGATGCGGAAGGCAAGACCGTGAAACTCGTGGTTGACATACTCTCCGTTCTCAAAGAAGGAAAAATCGAGAACGATATCGAACTGTTGCCGGACGACATGATCATCGTCCCCGAAAAACTCATCAACTTCTGATGCGGCCATGGCTCCGCCCGCGCAAAACGATCCTGTGGCGCCGCCGCCGCCGCCACTCAGTACGAACGTCATTGATCGGATCAACTTCGCGATCCAATTCGAGAAGTATCGGGACATCATCCTCAAGCGCTGGTGGCTGATCGCGGTGTGCGTGGTCGGGACCCTCCTTTACGGGGCTTACAAGGCCTACCGCCAGCCGGACATTTACAAGGCGGCGGGGAGCATGATGGTGCGTCCGCGGGTGAATGTCGCTGTCAATGACGTGGTGAACGAGGAGTTGAGCAACTTTTACGGCACGCAGGTGCAGCTCATGCAGAGCCGCGCCGTGATCGAGTCGGCGCGGCGCAAGCTGGCGGATTTCGAGAAGTCCCTCACTCTCGATCCGTCGCCCTCCCTTCAGGTCTTCCAGGTCCGCAACACCTCGATCTTCAGCCTTTCGGTGACGAGCACTTCGGCGGAGTTCGCCAAGCGTTTCCTCGACCAGGTGATGCGCGAATACATCGCCTCCAAGAAGAAATCCCACGACGAGGTGACGGAGAACGTCGCCTCGAACATTCTGCGCGAAGTGGAGCGCCTCGACGCGGAGCGGCGCAAGACGGAGAAAGAGCTTTTCGATTTCCAGAAAAAATACAACGTGGCGTATTTCGAGGGGCAGGGGAATTTTTCGACGCAGTATCTCGTGGACCTCAAGCGGCAGCTCGCGGAAAAGACCACCGAGCTCGAACTGCTCGATGCGGAAACCGCCGAGCAACGGCTGAGCCGCCTCGCGGCGCCCGGCGCGGCCGAGAGCGCCCGCGCGGCGGAGGGAGGCACCAACCATTCTCCGGACAACATCAACCTGCCGAGCGGCGTGAAGACCGCCGAGAACAGCAGCAATCTCCGCGGCACCCTCGCCCTTCTCGAAAGCGAGCGCGCCGATCTGAGCAAGGTCCTCAAGCCGAAGCATCCCAAAATCCAGCGCCTCGACGAGGAGATCAAGCGCAAGCAGCAACTCCTCGACATCGCCCTCAAACAGACCCGGGAACAGATCGCCGCCTACCGCCAGTCGCTCGTCAAACAGAAGGAGGCCCTCCAGAAAAGCATTGCCGACGCCGAGAAGCAGGCGCTCGAGGCGAACCAGAAGGCCGCCGAATACGGCCAGCTCAAGTCGAACGTCGCCCGCACCACCGAGCTTTACGACGTGCTCCTGAAGCAGCTCCAGACCATTGACACTGCAGGCGGCATGGAGCAGGAGCTGATCCAGATCCATGAACCGGCCACGGTCGGCGGCGCGCCCGTCGGTCCGAACCGCTCGCGCCAACTCCTCATGTCGGGCCTCTTCGGCCTCGGCATCGCCGCGCTCATCATCTTCCTCCTCGAGCGTTTCGACGACCGCGTGAAGACCGTCGAGGAGCTCCAGGATCTCGTGCCGGAGACCGTTCTTGGGCAGATCCCCTTGATCGCGGGCCGCAAGGACGACTCCGGGCCGCTCCTCATGGCGAACCTGCCGGAGCACAACAATTTCTCCGAGTCATTCCGCAACGTCCGCTCCTCGCTCATGTTCTCCCCGCTCGGCGGGCAGGCCAAGACGATCGCCGTGACCAGCGCCATCCCGAACGACGGCAAGACCACCTGCTCCGTCAACCTCGCCTGCTGCCTCGCGCAGGTTGAAGGCGGACGCACCCTGCTCATTGACGCCGACATGCGGAAGATGAACGTTCATCATTTTTTCGAGATGGAGAACGGAAACGGCCTCTCGGAAGCGCTCAGCGGCCAGGCCAGTCTCGATTCCTGCGTGATCGAGACGCGCATTCCAAACCTGCATCTCCTGCGCGCGGGGAACGCCCCGCCGAATCCCGGCGAGCTGCTCCTCAGCGAGAACTTCCGCCAGCTCCTGACGCAGATGTCTCAGTATTATCACCGGATCGTGATTGACACGCCGCCCGTACTGGCCACCGACGACACCCTCTCGATGGCGCCTTCGCTCGACGGGCTGATTTTTGTGGTGAAGGCGAATCAGACCTCCCTGCGGTTCGTGAACCGCTCCATGCATTTGTTGAAGCAGCGCGGAGCCAAGATCTTCGGTCTCGTGCTCAATCAGATTGATACCACATCCGCTCACTACTACTACTACTACTACTACTCGACGTACTACTACGGGCGGGATGCGCGGAGAAAAGGCGGATCGCGCGCGGCCGGCGAGGCCGTCGCGGCGCCGGCACCGCCGGAGACCCCCGCTCCGACGGTCTGAGACGCTCCGATTTCGCCATGCGATCTTCATCGGCGCTGTCCGAGACCGTGGTCTCCGCGGATGTTCGTGTTCGCTTCCTCCAGTATCTCCGGGATCTGTGGCACTACCGCGACCTCTTCCGCGCGCTCATCGAGCGCGACGTGAAGGTCCGTTACAAGCAGACGGCGCTCGGCGTGATGTGGGTGATCCTCCAGCCCCTGTTCATGGCGGGGGCGTTTTCCCTCATCTTCGGACGAGTGGTCCAGATGCCCAGCGCGGGGCTTCCCTATTCGATCTTTTACCTTGCTGCCCTGATTCCGTGGACATGTTTCTCCAACGGCCTTTCCCAGGCGGCCGGCAGCATGGAGGGCAGCGCCGGGCTCATCAGCAAAGTATATTTTCCGCGTCTCATCGTTCCCTCGGCGATGGTTCTAGGCACCGTGGTGGATTTCGCCATCGGCTGGCTCTTGTTCAACGGCCTGGCTATTTATCGAGGATTCTGGACCTGGTGGTTCATCCCCTTCACACCGGTCCTGCTGGTGCTGCAGCTCTTCGCAGCGATGGGGATCGGGTTGGTGCTTGCCGCGCTCAACGCCCAGTATCGCGACGTCCGTTACGTGACCCCCTTCCTTCTCCAGGCCGGCATGCTCTGCACGCCGGTCATCTATCCGCTCGAGCGCCTCCTCAGCACGCGCTTTACCGAGCAACTCGGCGTGCTGATCTATCTGAATCCGATGGCGGGCGTGATCGAAACTTATCGCGCCCTTTGCTTCTCCGCTTCCTACGTTCCGTGGAAGCTTCTTGCGGGAAACAGTGTCACGACCGCCGCGCTTCTCGCCTTCGGAATCTGGTTCTTCCGCCGCCGCGAACAGGCCATTGTGGACCTCCTATGAGGATCGCCGATCACCGATTGCCGATCGCCGATGGCGCTGGAAAGCGCGCTTCGCATCCCGTGGGCCGCCCCTCGCCCTCCGCCTGTTGTCTTTCATGAGCTGGGCCATCCGCATCGAAAACGTGGGCAAAACGTTCCGCCGGGGCGAGCGCGGGCCGATCAGCCGCAATTTCCGAGAATCCCTCCAGCGTCAGGCCGGCAAATGGATCCGCGCGGTGAATCCCGCCTCGTGGGTCCATTCTCGCAACGAAGAAGAGAGGATGTTCTGGGCGCTCCGCGAGGTGAGCGCCGAGATTGCCGAGGGAGAGATCGTAGCGATCATCGGTCCCAACGGCGCCGGCAAGTCCACTCTCTTGAAAATCCTTTCCCGCATCACGCCGCCGGCCGCCGGCGTCATCCGTTACCGAGGCCGCCTCGCCTCGCTTCTCGAGGTGGGCACCGGCTTCCACCGCGAGCTTACCGGCCGGGAGAACATCTATCTCAACGGCTCCATCCTCGGCATGACGCGCCGAGAAATTACCGGCAAGCTCGACGAGATCGTCGAGTTCTCCGGCGTCGGCAAGTTTCTCGACACGCCCGTAAAGTTCTATTCGAGCGGCATGTATGTGCGTCTCGCGTTCGCCGTGGCCGCACATCTCGAGACCGACATCCTCCTCGTGGACGAGGTGCTCGCCGTGGGCGACGCGGAGTTCCAGAAGCGCTGCACACGACGGATGAGCGACGTCGCGAAGGACGGACGCACCGTGCTCCTCGTCAGTCACAACATGGGCGTCGTCCAGACCAATTGCGCCCGGGGCATCCTCCTCCGCGAGGGGCGGATCGTCCACGACGGCCCCGTCCAGGACGTGGTACGCGACTATCTTGCCTCGTTGAGCCCCGTCGGCGCCGGCCTCGACATCTCGGAGGCGCATCCACGCGCCGGTTCGGGCGCCTTTCGTGTGAGAGGCGTGCGCTTCTCCGACGCGAAAGGCGACCTCGCTCAGCTCGTGTGCGGCCAGGCCGGGCGCATCCGCCTCGAGATCGAGGCGAAGGAGAGCGCCCTGCCGATTCGCGACGCCAACATCGCGCTCACCCTCTACACCATGGACGGCTTCCGCCTCTGCAACCTCTGGAGCCGGGCCAGCGGAGGCTCCTTCCGCATCGACCGGACGTGCGTCATCTGCGAGGTGGAACTGCCACGCGTACCGTTTCGAGCCGGCGAGTATCGTCTTGAGATTTTTGCGGACGGTGGAGGCGAGGTCTGCGACTGGATCGAAAACGCCGGCAGCATGGAGATCGCCGAAGGCGATTTTTACGGTACGGGGATAACCACCCATTCCGATCAGGGGCCGTTTTTCTGCGAGCACCGCTGGAGAACAATCTCCTAATCCGAGCCCGCGTCCATGCCGGTCAGCAACCCTTATCAGCTTCCCTTCGTGCTGGACGCCGCCGCACGGAGTGCGCCGGCGCGCGTGCTCGATGTCGGCATCGGCCTCGGCCTCGTCGGCGCTGCTCTACGCCAGTATCTCGAAGTCTGCGCCGGACGCCTCGAACGCCACGAGTGGCGCTGCCGGATCGAGGGGATCGAGATCCATCCGCCCTACCGGACGCCTCTCTGGGATTGGGCCTACGATGCCGTGCATCTCGGGGATGCCCGGGAAATTCTGCCGCGACTCGGCAAGTTCGATCTCCTCCTCGCCTGCGACGTGATCGAGCACTTCCCGAAAGAGGAGGGGCGGGCGTTTCTCGAGACCTGCCTGACCGCTGCCCGTTTTGTCATCGTGACGTCGCCGGTCGGACGTTACGAGCAGGGGACCGTATTCGGGAACCCGCACGAGGCGCACCTGAGCGAATGGAGCCGCAAGGATTTTCGCATCTGGCCGAACCACTACGTCGAGGCGCGAGGCACGTTCATGGCGACGCTCGCGCGGGAACGCGGCGACCTCCTCCGCCTCGGCTTGCGGACGTTGCCGCGCCTGAACCGATCCGCCTCCCAGGCCGCGCGCGACTTCGCCGCTGCGGCGGGGCTCGGCCCGTTCGCCCGCCGCGCGCGCCGCGCCCTCCTCGCGTGCGCGGGGCGGAGACGCGCGGCACCCCCATGAAGCCGTTTCGGATCGGCTTGCTCACACATTCGTTCCACCGCCGCTCCGCCGCGGGGCTTCGGTGCTGGCACCTTGGACGCGCCCTCGCGCGCGAAGGCGCGGACCTGCGCGTCTATTGCACGGAGGGCGAGACGCCCTCGGACCTTGGCGAGGCATCCTGCGCGGTGCGTGAAATCGGCGTCGTTCCCCGAGGTTTTGCCGACCGTGCGGACACGCTGGCTCGAGTGCTCCACGCGCGGTTCGGCTGGACGCCGCCGCTGGTCGTCACCTTTCACGCCAAGCTGCGACGGCGTGCGCCGATTCTCCGCGCGGCGTTCGACGCGGTCCGGCGCGCAGAGGAGAGACGCCCGCACGATTTTCTGCTCGCCGTCTGGCCGGACTTCGAGTGGGCGGACGCGGCGCGGAGCGTCGCGCGCGTGTATCGGATGCCTTTCGCAGTGGAGTTTCAGGACCCCTGGATGCACTTCTATCCGCCGGGTGTGCGCCCGCATGCGCTCGGCGCGTTGCGGCGCGTTCTCGACGGCGCGGCCTTTACGCTCAACGTGTGCGAGGCGTGGTGTGCGAGAGACACCCGCGACTTCGGCCTGCGTTCCGTCTGCATCCCGACCGGTTTTTGGGAGCGTCCGCGTCCCTCCCGCGACGGAGACCCCCGGCGCTCCCTCCGCCTCGCCTACGCCGGCTCCCTCTGGTACTTCGACCTCGCCCCGCTGGTGAAAGGATTGCGTCTCGCCCGGGACGCGGGCGTGGACTGGCGCTTCGCGTATGCCGGAGACGATGAGGCGCTCGTGCGCGGCGCCTTCGAGGCCGAAGGGATCGCCGACCAGCTCGAGACGCGCGGACGGGTGACGCCCGAGGACGCCCTCGATGCCATCTCCGCCGCCGACGCTCTCCCGCTGTTCACGTTGCCCTCCAAGCCCTCCACATTCGGTTTCAAGTTCGCCGAAGTGGTGTCGCGCGGTCTGCCGGTGCTGCTCATCGGGCCGGACGATCCCGTGCTCCGCGAGGCGATCGCCGCGCGCGCGCGCCTGCACGCGTGTCCGGACGCGGCTGCAGTCGCCGCGGCGCTGGCCGAGCTGGCGCGCGCGCGCCCGATCCGGCCGCAACCGCATCCTTCCGTGGCCGAATGGACCTGGCCGGCGCTCGCGCGACGGCTGCTGGGAGAAATGCGGGTGGCCGCCTTCGACCGGAAAAAGGCGTGAGCACGCTTTCGGTCATCATCCCGGCCTACAACGCCGCGCCATTCCTGGCGCAGGCGGTCCTCAGCCTCGTCGCCCAGCGTCGCCGGCCGGACGAGGTGGTGATCGTGAACGACGCGAGCACCGACGGGACGCGGCGGGTACTGGAACGGCTGCGGCGGAAGACGAAGCAATTCGCGATCATCGCCGCCGAGAACGCGGAGAACCTCGGCGGCGGCGCGACGCGCAATCGCGCGGTCGCCCTCGCGAAGGGCGACTATCTGTTTTGCCTCGATGCGGACAACCTTCTGCTTCCCGACACACTGCACCTCTTTCTGGAGCGCGCGGAACAGGCGCGCGCGATGGAGGGACGGCCCGCCGTGATCTGTTCCGAGGCGCTGCAGTTCTTCCGGGACCGGTTCCTCGTGCCCCGCCTGAATTGGGTTCGGATCGGCAAACGGCTCGGCGAACGGTGGGAGTTTTTCAACCTTTCGCGCACCGCCATCCTGACGAACCCGGTCTCGCCAGCCTCGAGCGGCAACTACCTCTACCATCGCGAAATCTTCGAACGATCGGGCGGCTACGCGGAGGACTGTGGCGCTTACGACGCCTGGGTCTTCGGCGTCCGCAATTGCCTTGCGGGATATCCTTTCCTGGCCGTGCCCGGGGTCAGCTACCTTCATCGTCTGCATCCGCGAAGCTACTGGGAGCAGGACATCCTGAAGGACAACCGCCGCGATCATATGATGAGAGCTTTCGGCAATTTCCGCCACGTTTACACCGAGGAGACGTTTGACTACCTTCAGGCGGTGAGGCGGATCGGCAGACTCGATTGGTCGAGGCTCAAGCTTCGCGTCTCCTGAAACCGTCCATTCCTTGGAAACCTCGCCTCAGATTCCCCGCGGCGCGCGCCTCCACCTCGGCTGTGGAGGACAGCCCCTGCCGGGTTACGTCAACATTGACACGCAACCGTCGGACCGCCAACCGCGACCCAAGGCCGACATATTCACGGATTTTACCCGACTCTCTCTCTCCGCGGGCCACGTCTCCGAGATCCGCCTCCACCACGTCTTCGAACATTTCCGGAAGGGAGAGGCCGCGGCGCTGCTCGCGCGGTTCAACGAGTGGCTCCAGCCCGACGGCGCCCTTTGTGTCGAGGTGCCGGATTTCGGCGACACGTCCCTCTATTATCTCCTTACCGGCGACCTTCGCGCCATCCGTCATCTCGCGGGGTCTCAGGAGGCCTCGTGGGCCACGCACCATGAGCTGTGGGATGCGCGCCAGCTCCGTCGCGCACTTGATCTTTTCGGTTTCGGGCGCATCGCGTTGCGGCGGAACCGCGCGTGGTTCCGGCGGTCGCGGCGGAAATGGTGGTGCAACCTCACCGCTCTGGCACGCAAGGAGCGCTCTCTCGAGCCGGAGGAGGCGCGTCGGGCCGCCGAGGCGTTCTTCGAGCCGTACCTCGTCAATCGCGAGATCGAGCTTTCCGCCTGGCTCGGACACTTCGACGCGATGATGGGGCGAGGACGCGGACCGTGAGAGTCCTGCTCTGCTCGTTCAGCCGGCCGTTCCCGCAGAGCGACGGTCCATGGCCTCTCTGGACGCCCCCCTTCCGCGAAGGCCTTGAGGCCTGCGGATGCGAAGTGGTCGAGCCGAAGACGGTGGATCTCATCGAGCCGTTTTTGCGCCGCGCGGACACGGACTGGATCCTCCGGAATCGTTCTGCGCTCGCGGGCCGGCTCCTCGACGAGGTCCGTCGCCTTCACCGGGAGAAGCCTCTCGATCTCATCTTCACCTACTTCTGGGAGTTCCAGGTGGATGCCGCGGGGATGCGCGCGATCACCGACCTCGGGATCCCCACGGTGAATTTCTTCTGCGACAACGTGCGCGAGTTTTCGAGCGTCGAACCGCTGGTGCGCAGCTTCACCCTCAACTGGGTTCCCGAAGTCGGCGCGCTGCCTCTCTACCGGCGGGCCGGAGCCCCGCACGTCCATCTCCCGATGTCCGCTTCGCCCTCGCGGTTCCCCTTCGAGGAACGGCCCGAGAAACGGCGCGTGGTCTTCATCGGCTCCGCCGATGTGGTGCGCCGCCATCTGCTCGACCAGGTGCGCGACCGCCTGCCGCTCCGCGTCGGAGGAGAGGGATGGGCGCCCGCGGCGACGGGCGAGGGCGCGCCCTCCGGCGCGCCGCGGCGTTCCTTCGCCGATCTTGCCGGGACCCTTGCGAGCCACGCAGCCAGGGTCCTGCGTCACGGGCCGCGTGCGGAATGGAACCATTTCGAGCAGAAGCGCGTGGAGCTCCGTCTGGCCGGCCGCTTCGCCGATCTCGCCCTCGACACGCGCAAGTCCTCTGCGATGCTCGAGGCCTTCTGGGACAGCGCGGTGACTCTCGGCATCAACCGTTTCCCCACGCCCGAGGCGCCTCTCGAACGACCACGCTGCTACTCGCGGCTGCGCGACCTCGAGGCCCCCATGGCGGGCGCAGCCTACCTCACCGAGCGGACGGAGGACCTTCCGCATCTGTTCGAGGAGGGGAAAGAAGTGCTCGCGTATCGGACCGCCGACGAACTCGTCGCGCAGGCGGAACGCATGCTGGAAGATCCCGCGCTCCGTCGTCGCTTGCGGCGGGAAGGCCGCCGCCGCGCCCTCGCAGAACACACCTGGGAACGGCGCTTCCGCGACCTCTTCCGCCATCTCGGCCTGAAACCTCCCCGCGTTCCGTGAAACATCTCCGTCACGCCATCGTCGCTGCGGCTTGGGCCGTTTCCCGGGCGTTCCTTCGCGTCCTGCCTGCGCGCGCGTTGCGGGCGTTCCTCACCGAGTGCGCGCGAAATCCCGACGCGGCGGACCGTGCGGGGTTTCATGTCCGCCGCGCCGGATTCAGCGAACCGCTGCCGGATTTCACCGCGCTCGAGGCGCGAGACTTCGAGAGCCCGCGTTGGGCGCATGGATTGGACTGGAGGGACGCGACGCAAGAAGCCCTTCTGCGGAAACTGGCGAAGCGCGTCGAGGAACTCGACGCGCTCGAAACCGAGGCCGCGCCCTTCCGCTTCGACAATGGGTTCTACGGTGGCGCCGATGCCGCGGCGTTCTTCCTCCTCCTGCGCGATCTGAAGCCCCGCCGCCTTGTCGAGGTGGGTTCGGGGTTCTCGACGCGCGTGGCGCAAGCCGCCCTTCGTCGCAATGCGCGCGAGGGCGCGCCGGCCGAGGAGCATGTCTGTCTCGAACCCTTTCCGAACGAACGCACGGCCGGACTCTCTGAGGGCGTTCGCTTTCTGAGAAGCGCCGCCGAAGACGCGCCCGAGGAGCTTTTCCTCGGTTTGCGGGGCGGAGACGTGCTCTTTGTAGATTCCTCGCATACGGTTCGTCCTTTCGGAGACGTCCCGCGCCTCGTCCTCGATCTTCTGCCTCGCCTGCATCCCGGGGTATGGGTCCATTTTCACGACATCTTTCTTCCATGGGATTACCCGAGAACGTGGGTGGTGCGGGAGCGACGCATCTGGACGGAGCAATATCTGCTCGAAGCCTTCCTTTCCGAAAACCCGAACTTGGAAATCGTGCTGGCGATGTACCGTCTCCATCGAGCGGCCGATATGCCGCTGCGCGCCCTTGGATTCCGTGACGGGATCGGCCATCCTCCCTGCGCCTTCTGGATGAGGCGCCGCGAAACCGCAACCTCATGACCCTGTCCTCGGTCCCGAGGCGTCTCGCCCTCGCCCTGCTCCCGCGCCGCCTCTGGTTTGCGCTCCGCGGCGTCCACCGCGCGTGGACCGGGAGGCTGTCCGGGATCTGGCACCGTCGCCTTCTCGCGCGCCTCGGAGGAACGGTGCAAAGCGGTCCCTTTCGCGGAATGCGCTACGTGGAGGAGTCGGTGGGGAGTTCGTTTCTCCCGAAGCTTCTCGGCACTTACGAGCTCGAACTGCATCCCGCCCTCGAGAAGCTGCGCGTGAACGATTTCGACCTCGTCGTGGACGTCGGCGCGGCGGAGGGTTGGTATGCCGTGGGAGCGACGCTCCTGTGGCCGAGCGCGCGCGTGATCGCTTTCGAGACCCACGCCGTGGGCCGCCTCCTCTGCGCCGAGCTCGCGTCGCGCAACGGCGCGAAAAGACGCGTCGAGATCCATGGTTTCGCTGACCTTCTCTCGTTCCGCGCCATCCTCAATGGCGCGGCGGCGGAGCGGACGCTGGTGATCATGGACGTCGAGGGCGCGGAAATCGTCCTGCTCGATCCCGTGGCGGCGCCCGAGCTTTCCCACACCGCGATCCTCGTGGAGTGCCACGACGAGAAGGGGAACCCGGTTGCCGCGACCTTGCGTTCCCGCTTCGCCGCCTCTCACGAGGTGGAAACCGTCCCGAGCCGGGCGAGGAGCGTCGGGGACTTTCCCCTTCCGGATCGGCCGCCGCTCGGGTGGGCTGTGCCGCTGCTCACCGCGATGGCGGAGCATCGCCCCCGCCGGATGGAATGGCTCGTGATGCTTCCTCGCGCCGGGGCCGCGGAGAGGAGGAGCCCATGAGCCGGCTCGGGCGGCTGCTGTGGGGGAAGATCACCCCGCGGCGCGTCCTGCTGCGGCTGGTGGAGGCGACGAACGCCCGCCTCGGGCGGCGCGCCCAAGGGAGGCTCTACTTCGAAGATCTCTACCGCGAACGCGACCCATGGAACTACGAAGAGAGCGCCTACGAGCAGGTCAAATACGCGAAGACGCTGGAACTGCTGCCCCAGCCGCGTTTCCAGCGCGCCCTCGAAGTGGGATGCAGCATCGGGGTCTTCACACACCAGCTCGCCGCGAAGGCGGACGAGGTGATCGCCCTCGACATTTCGGCGCGCGCCTGCCGCCGGGCGCGGATGCGTTGCGCCGACCAGCCTCAGGTGCATATTCGCCGCGGCGACCTCGTCCACTTCGTGGACGCAGCCGGCTTCGACCTCATCCTCTGCGCGGAGATGCTTTACTATCTCTGGGATCGTCCGCGCGAGCGCGCGATCGTCGGCTCTCGACTCGGCGCACTCCTGCGCCCGGGCGGTTGGCTCGCACTCGTTTTCGGCGGGAGCGGCGTAGGACAGGACTGGGAAGGCGAACTCGAACGGCGCGCTGGATTGGTCCGCCACGAAACCCGCTTCTTCGACGACCCCGTTCGCTCTTGGCGCTTCTCCCTCCTCCGCAAACCGGGTTGAGCGGTGTGCGATCCTTTACTTTCGTTCGCCTCGGACCAGGTCGGCGAAAGTCTCTCGCCGTCGTACGAGAAGGGAGCGTTTTCCATGCACCAGCACTTCTGCGGGGCGCGGCCGGCTGTTGTAGTTCGAGGCCATCGTGAACCCGTAAGCCCCCGCGCTCATCACCGCAAGATGGTCGCCCTCCTGAAGCTCCGGAAGGATGCGGTCCTTCGCGAGGAAATCGCCCGATTCGCAGACCGGCCCCACCACGTCCACCGCCGTGCCTCTGCCCGGCATGCGTTCCCTTAACGGCACGATTTGATGGTAGGAGTCGTAGAACGCAGGGCGCAGAAGATCGTTCATCGCGGCATCCACGATCACGTAGTTCTTTCGTCCCAGGTGTTTGAGGTATTCGACGCGCGTGAGGAGCACGCCGGCGTTGCCCACGATGAAGCGGCCCGGTTCGAGAAGGATCCGCATCCCGAGAGGGCGGAGGAGGGGCACGAGGGTGCGGGCGTAGAGCTCGATCGTCAGCGGAAGCGCGGTGCGCCCCGCGCGGCGGGCGCCTCCGGGCCGCCACCAATCAGGCGAACCGCTTTCCAAAGCGGGGCGATACACGATCCCGATCCCGCCACCGATCGAAAAGTAGCGGATGCGAAAGCGGTCGCGCAGCGCGCGGACCAACGGCAGCAGCCTTCGGACCGCCTGCGCAAACGGCGCCACCGTGGTGATCTGCGACCCGATATGCATCTGCACGCCCACCGTTTCGATCCAGGAGAGTTTCGCTGCGGCTTCGTAAATCGCCAGCGCCCGCTCCCACGGGATGCCAAACTTGTTCTCGTAGGTTCCCGTGGTGATCTTCGCGTGACCTCCGGCGACCACGTCCGGATTGACGCGCAGTGCGACCGGCGCGCGACGACGCAGCGTGGCGGCCACGGCGTGGATGCGGCGCAGCTCCGCCACGCTCTCGACGTGAAAGGCGAGAATTCCGAGGCGCAGCGCGTAGCGGATTTCCGCCTCCGTCTTGCCGACTCCGGCGAAGACGCAGCGGGAGGCCTTTCCTCCGGCGCGCAGGGCTCGGTAAAGCTCGCCCGCGCTCACCGTGTCGAACCCCGATCCGAGCCGGGCGAGGCGGGAGAGTACGGCGAGGTTCGAGTTTGCCTTCATTGCGTAACAGAGGAGCGTATCGAGAGGGTGGAGGGCGGCCATCAGACGGCGACAGTGGCTCGCGAGGGTCGCCTGCGAATAGACATAGAGAGGCGTTCCGTATCGGCGGGCGAGCATTTCGAGATCCGTCCCCTCACAGACGAGGCGGCCCCGGCAGTAGCGAAACTCGTGCATGCCGGCATTTCTAGCAGAGGGCCTTCCTCGACGGAAGTGCTGCGTTAAATCGCCCGATCAAGGGGCGTCTTGCGAAGAAGTGGGAAAAAGCCCTAACCTTGACGCCTGATGCTGAATTGGCTGCTCAAGAAGATCGTCGGGACGAAGAACCAGCGGGAGCTCCGCCGGATGCTGCCGGTCGTCCAGCGGATCAACGAGATGGAGGCGTCCTACCAGTCCCTGACCGACACCCAGCTCCAAGCCAAGACCGCCGAGTTCCGCGAGCGTCTCCAGAAGGGCGAAACCCTCGACAGCCTTCTTCCCGAAGCTTTTGCAGCGGTGAAAAATGCCTGCCGCCGCCTCTGCGGCTCGACCGTGAACGTCTGCGGGCACGAGCTGAAATGGGACATGATTCCCTTCGACGTCCAGCTCCTCGGAGGAATGACCCTCCACCGCGGGCGGATCTCGGAAATGGCGACCGGCGAAGGCAAGACGCTCGTCGCCACACTGCCGCTCTATCTGAACGCGCTGGCGGGAAACGTGCACCTTGTGACGGTGAACGACTATCTCGCTCGCCGCGACTCGGAGTGGATGGGCGCCGTCTACCGATTCCTCGGCCTGACGGTGGGCACGATCCAGCACGACCAGCCTTCCGGCGTCCGTCGGGCGCAGTATGCCTGCGACATCACCTACGGGACAAACAGCGAGTTCGGATTCGACTACCTGCGCGACAACGGGATGGCGACGCGGCCCGAGGACCAGGTGCAGCGCGGGCATTACTTCGCGATCGTGGACGAGGTGGACTCGATCCTCATTGATGAGGCGCGCACGCCGCTCATCATCTCAGGCCCGTCGCCGGTGGCAGGCCGCCATCAGTATGTAAAATGGAAGCCGATGGTCGCCGAGCTGGTGCGGAAGCAGACGCTCCTCTGCAATTCCCTCTGCGCCGAGGCGAAGAAGCTTCTCGAGGAGAACGGCGACCTCGGACGCGCCGGACGATTGCTCTATCAGGTGAAGCTCGGCCAACCGAAGCACAAGCAGCTCATGCGGCTGATGGAGACTCCGTCCACGCGAGGCCTTATTGACAAGAGCGAACTCGACGTCCTCGGCGACACGAAGCGCGAGGAGATGCATCTCCTCAAGGAAGAGCTGTTCTTCGCGATGGATGAGAAGAGCCACGAGGTCGAGCTTTCGGAAAAGGGGCGGACCTTTCTGCGCCCCGACGACTCGCAGGCCTTCGTGCTCCCCGACCTCGCGGTGGCCTACCACGAGATTGATGCGAACGCCGCGCTCGAGGCGCCCGAGAAGGCCCGCAAGCGGCAGGAAATGCAGGAGCTCTTCGAGGAAAAGAGTGAGGTGCTCCACAACATCGCCCAGCTCCTCCGCGGCTACTGCCTCTTCGAGAAGGACGTCGAGTACGTCGTCCAAGAGGGCAAGGTCATCATCGTGGACGAGTTCACGGGGCGCCTCATGCCGGGACGTCGTTGGAGCGACGGCCTGCACCAGGCCGTCGAGGCGAAGGAGGGTGTGGACCTCGAGAAGGAGACGCAGACCCTCGCGACGATCACAATCCAAAACTATTTCCGTCTCTACAAAAAACTCGCGGGGATGACCGGCACCGCCGAGACCGAGGCCAACGAGTTCTTCGACATCTACAAGCTCGCGGTGAACGTCGTTCCGACGAACCGGCCGTGCGTGCGCGCCGATGCGAACGACGTGATCTACAAGACGCGGCGCGAAAAGTTCCAGCGGATCGTGCGCGAAATCCAGGAGCGCCACGGACGCGGCCAGCCGGTCCTCGTCGGAACGGTTTCCGTCGAGACCTCCGAGTTGATCAGCCGGATGCTCAAGCGCGCGAACGTGCCGCACTCGGTCCTCAACGCGAAATACCACCAGCAGGAAGCCGAGATCGTCACGCGCGCCGGCCAGCGCGGCGCGGTGACCATCGCGACGAACATGGCGGGGCGCGGCACCGACATCAAGCTGGGGGAGGGCGTATCCGCCCTCGGCGGCCTGCACGTGATCGGCACGGAACGCCACGAGTCGCGGCGCATTGATCGTCAGCTCCGCGGGCGCTGTGCGCGCCAGGGCGATCCCGGTTCCTCGCAGTTCTTCATCTCGCTCGAAGACGACCTGATGCGCCTTTTCGCCTCCGGCAAGCTCGGGGCATGGATGGAAAAGTTTGGTTTCACCGAAGGGCAGGAACTCGAGCACCCGTGGCTCAATCGCTCCGTCGAATCCGCGCAGAAACGGGTCGAGCAATTCAACTACCAACGCCGCAAGCACACGCTCGAGTACGACGATGTAATGAACAAACAGCGCGAGATCATCTACGGAATGCGCAACGAGGTGCTCCGGGGAGAGGGCATCCACGAACGGATTCGCGAGGCGCTCGAACAGGCGATCGGCGTGAAGGCGACTTTTCATCTCCCCGACAACAAACCGGAAGAGCAATGGGACCGCGATGGACTCGTGCGTTGGGCGAACACGGCCTTTCCGGTGGGCTTCACCTTCGAAGAGGGTCGGAAAGAATTCGTTTCCTCCGAGGCCGCGCGCGAGCGGATCGTCGCGCGTGTCGTGAGCCTTTACGAACAGAAGCGCGCTTCCGAGGACGCCGAGGGATTCCAGCGGCTGGAGCGGGCGATCCTGCTCAGCGCGATTGACCGCCTCTGGCAGGAACATCTCTACGGGATGGACGGGCTTCGCACGGGGATCGGTCTGCGCTCCTACGGCCAGCGCGACCCGCTCGTCGAATACAAGCAGGAAGCCTACAAGCTCTTCGAGGAGCTCATGGGAAACATCAACCTCGAGATCGCCTCCAACCTCTTCCGAAGCGCGACGAGCCTGGAGGCGTTCGAGCGTTTCCTCGCCTCGCTCCCGCAGCAGCTCATCCACGCCGAGGCGTCTTCCGGATTTTCGGAAATTCGTCAGAATCGTTCTGCGGAGGGGCGCGCGGCGCAGGACGGCAACGACGAAAACTCCGCGGTGGACGAAGCGATCAAGAAGGCGTCGGTTCCCCTGAAACGCGACGCGCCCAAGGTGGGTCGCAACGACCCTTGCCCCTGTGGCAGCGGCAAGAAATACAAGAACTGCTGCGGCCGCGTCGCCGCCGCGTCCGCATAGGCGCCGCGCCGTCTCGTCGGGTTCGCGGTTTCATGGTTCACGACCTCTCAACGGTCGAATCCGCATCCAGCCTCCGATTCTCTGAATCCTTGACTGTGAACCTAGGAATCCAGGGTCCATTGACTTCTTCCCTCCTCAATTCCGAGGAAGCCCTCCTGCGCGCCTTGATCGCCGCCGGAGCGCAACCGGTCGCGCCGCTCGATCTGGCCGTGCGCGCCGCGCTTGATTTTGAAGCGCTCGCCTCCCGCCTCGACGCGTTGGAAGATCTAGGCTTCGAGCTCGAACGCCATCCCGCCTTCGGCATTCGCCTTGTCGGATTCCCCGAAAGGCTGATTCCCGAAGAGATCGGAGCGCGCCTTCCGAGGGAGCGGACAGTCGGGCGTTCGATCCTGATCTTTACGGAAACCACCTCGACTCACGACGTGGCTGCGCGGCTTGCCGCGCAGGGAGCGAAAGAGGGGAGCGTCATCCTTGCGGAAACGCAGACGGCCGGCCGCGGCCGTCGGGGGCGCGTCTGGGCTTCGCCCGCCGGCAAGGGCGTGTGGTTCACCGTCATCCTGCGCCCTCATCTGCCGCCTTCGGCCGCCTCGAGGATCACCGTGATGGCGGGCGTGGCCGTTGCCCGCGCGCTCCGCCGCACGACGGGCCTGCCTCTGCACATCAAATGGCCGAACGACCTCCTCTGCCGGGGACGGAAACTCGCCGGCATCCTCACCGAGATCGGCCTCGAAGAGGGTCGCCTCGCCTACGCGCTCCTCGGCGTGGGGGTGAACGTGAACCTCGTCGCCGACGATCTTCCGGAGGATCTTCGCGGTTGCGCCACCTCGCTCAAGCAGGAGGCCGGACGGGCGTTTTCCCGCGCAACGCTCGCGGCGGAGATGCTCGGAGAAATCGAGCAAGGGCTTGTTCGTCTCGACGATACGGGTTTCCCCGCCGTCGCCGACGAGTGGATCGCTCTCGACGACACGCTCGGCAGGCAGGTGAGCGTCGCGGGGCCCGACGGCCGCCGCCGCGGCCTGGCTGCCGGTCTCGATACCGACGGCGCACTGTTGCTGCGCCTCGACGAGGGGCGCACTGAGCGCATCCACGGCGGTGACGTGGAGGTCGAGAAGATCCGAGAATGAAACAGCCGGAGGGCATCGCAAGATCGCGAAAGGCGGGGCCGCAACTTGCCAATTGAAGGCCTGTCGCCCTAGTCTGTCCCGCGTTCCTCCATGGATCATGGTTCTTCGGCGCACTCCTGATTTTCGGATCAGCCCTTCCCCGTTTTCCTTCTCATGAACTCCTTCTTTGTGATCGACGTCGGCAACACGCATACCAAGTGGGCGATCTCGAATCGCGGCCGCATCCTCAAGGAACACGAATTTCCGACAGCGAAGTTCGCGGAAATCCGCGGACGCAAGATCCCGAAGCTCGACCTGCCCGAACGCCCTCTCGGCGCCATCATCTCCTGCGTGGTTCCGCCGGCGCTTCCGGGCGTGAAAGCCTGTCTGGGCAGCCTCGGCATCCACAGGCCGCAGGTGGTTTCCGCGAAGCTCGATCTCGGCATCAAGATCGGGGTGGCTTCACCCGCCGCCGTCGGCGCCGACCGACTGGTGAACGCGGTCGCGGCGGCGGAACTTTACGGCGCGCCGGCGGTCGTCGTGGATTTCGGGACCGCAGTGACCTTCGACGTCCTCTCCGCAAAAAAGGAATATCTCGGAGGGGCAATCGCTCCGGGCGTGAGCGCGATGACGGACTATCTCCACGAGCACACGGCGCTGCTCCCGAGAATCGCTCTCGAGGAACCGGTTTCAGCCATCGGCAGGGATACCGTTTCCGCGATGCGCGTCGGCGCGGTGATCGGCTATCGCGGGCTGATTCGCGGTGTCCTTCAGGCGATCGCGCGCGCTCTCGGAAAACGCCTCGGACGCGGCGGGCTGAAGGTCGTCGCCACGGGCGGCGGCGCAAAGCTCATCGCCGCGAAGATGCCGGAAGTCACAGCCGTCGCGCCTCGTCTGACGCTCGACGGGCTGCGCCTGCTCTACGCGCGAAACGCGTGAGCACCGCGGGAGGAGCCGGGAAAAGCGACGGGGCGGCTGACCCTTCGGGGTGAACGAGATCGCACGCGGCGTGTCCTTGGAATTTTTGCCGTTGCGCGGCCGCTTGCGCGCGACTAGAGTGCCGCCGTTTCCATGGGGCAGTAGCTCAGTTGGTAGAGCACCACAATGGCATTGTGGGGGTCGTGGGTTCAACTCCCATCTGCTCCACCATTTTTCGCGTTGAAGGGAGCCTCGGTCAGGGCGGCGAGATCCCGAGCTGCGCCAGGACTGCCCGGACCGGGGCGCAGAAGCTTTTCCTGCGGAAATCGAGCGAAAGCCCCGCCGCGCGGAAGAGGGCCTTCAACCCGACCGTCCCGCCGAGCGTGAGCGCGCGGCGATACGCCGCGAGCGTCCCGCGGGGATCGCGGAGCGATTTCCGCCACAGCCCCAACGCCCCCATCTGGGCGATCCCGTATTCGATGTAGTAGAACGGATAGTGGAAGAGGTGGAGCTGCCGGTGCCACAGTGCGGCGCGCTCCTCTTCCAAGCCGCTCCAGTCGCCGCCGTCGTCGAACCTCCGAAGGATCTGCAACCACGCGGCGCGCCGCGCGCGCCGCGCATGATTGGGGTGCGTGTAGAGCCAGTGTTGGAAGGCGTCCACCGTGGCGATCCAGGGCAGGATCCTGAGCGCCTCCTCGAAGAGCATCCGCTCGCTCCGTTTCCGGTCTTCGGGTTTCGGATAGATTTCCGCCGCGTGGCGGTTTGCGAGGAATTCCATCGTCATCGAGGCGACTTCGCAGAACTCCATTGGCGCCTGGCGGTCTTCCAGCACCGGCTTGTCCCGTGCGGCGAGCATGTGGAAGGCGTGCCCCGCTTCGTGGAACAGCGTCCGCACGTCGCCGTCGCGCCCCACGGCGTTCATGAAGATGAACGGCACGCGGCTCTCGTCGAGGGTGCATTGGTAACCGCCCGGTTCCTTGAAGGGACGGTTGTCGAGATCGAGCAGCCCGCGGTGCATCAGACCGCGGAACTGTCGCGCCAGCGTGGGATCGAGACGGTCGAAGACGCGCGCCGCCTTCGGGGCGAGCTCCCGCCCGTCCGCAAACGGTTTCAGCGGCGGACGCCCCTTCGGATCGCACGCGAAATCCCATGGACGAAGGCGGGCGAACTCCATCTCCCGCGCGCGCCGCGCATGGAGCGCCCGCACGGCGGGGAGGACGACCTTTTCCACCGCCGCATGAAAGCGGAAGCAATCCTCCACGCGGTAATCGAACCGGCAAAACTTTGCGTGCGCGTAGTCGCGGTAGTTCTCGAACCCGGCGTTCCGCGCCACGCAGTGGCGCAGTTTCAGCAGCGCGTCGAAGGTCGTCTCGATCTTCTCCGCCTCGCGGCGCCGGCGCTCCGCCACGGCGCGCCACGCGCGCTCGCGCATGCTGCAATCGGGACGCTCCAGATAGATCCCCATCCGGGAAAGGGTCTGCTTCCGCCCGTCGAATTCCACCTGCAATCCCGCCATCAATCGGGCGTAGCCGTCGGCCTTTTCCTCGATCTCGCGTTCGAGCGGGACGTTCTCTTTCCGGAAGAGGTCCACGGACACCTGCTTGCGGCGGAGCATGAGCGCCCAGCGTTTCGGGAACCGTGCGCGCTGCGGGTGCGCCAACAGGCGGCGGCTGAGGCGGTCCCACCACGGCGCCGCGGCGGGCTGGAGTTTCCGGACGAGGCGGAGATAGGCGTTCCGCGCCTTTGCGTCGCGCGTGTTCACGGACTTGCGGATGTGGCAGAGCGCGGCATGTTCACCGGTTGCGGCGGCGAGTTCCTGAGTTTCCTCGAACCAGCGGAGCACGGACGGAAGATCGGGAAGGGGACGGCATTCCAGTTCTCGGAAGCGCGCTACGAGCGCGTGGAGGTCGGCGGGATCGAATTGTTCCGGGAGGAATTTCCGTCGTGGACGAGGAGGGAGTTTCATGCGAAGGGCAAACGATTCGAGGTGATTGCCGAGGGGCCGGGGTCTTTCCGGTGGCTGTGCGGCGCGAGACCTTATCGCACAAAAAGCGCGCAGTGGGAAATCTCGCGAACAGCATCGTCGGAAGATGGGAGGCGGCGCCAGGAGGTTCTCTCCTCCGTGTGTCGTAGAGAGAACCTCGAACGCGGAGCGGGACGCAGCCGTTCTTTGGGATGGAGATTCTTTCATGACTTCGCGCAATATTTCCGAACCGATTTCCCGCCATGAACGAACCGTACGTTTCCGTCGTCATGCCCGTCTACAACGAGGAAGCGACGGTCGCCCGCGTTGTCGGGCGCGTGCTCGCCCAGCCGTGTGTGCGGGAGCTGGTGATCGTGGACGACGGTTCGCGCGACCGCACGGGAGACCTTCTTGCTGCGCTGGCCGAGAAAGAACCGCGCCTCCGCCTCTGCCGCCACGTGCAGAATCAGGGTAAGGGCGCCGCCATGCGTACGGGCTTTGCCCACGCCTCGGCGCCGATCGTCATCGTGCAGGACGCCGACCTCGAATACGATCCCGCGGAATACCCCGCGCTCATCACCCCGATTCTCGAAGGCGTCGCCGACGTCGTCTATGGCTCGCGCTTCATCGGTTCGGAGGCGCACCGCGTCCTTTTCTTCTGGCATTATGTGGCGAACCGTTTTCTCACTACGGTTTCCAACATGTTCACCAACCTCAACCTCACGGACATGGAGACCTGCTTCAAGGCCTTTCGCCTCGACGTGCTACGGCGTATCGAGCTGGAGGAAGCGCGCTTCGGATTCGATCCTGAGGTCACCGCCAAGGTTGCCCGCCTCCGCGTCCGCATTTATGAGGTCGCCGTCTCCTACCGCGGGCGCACTTATGAGGAGGGCAAGAAAATCACCTGGCGCGACGGGGTGTCGGTCCTCCGGTGTATCTTCAAATACAACCTCTTCCGCCGCGCGTCGAAGCCGTCTCGATGAACGCGTTTCCTGAAGACGGCTGGATCCTGCCTGGCGCCGCGCGACTCGAAGCGGGCGAGGGCGGTCTGTCGCGCATCGTCGTCGCCACGCCGCGGACCGAAGGACAGATTTATCTTCACGGTGCGCATATCGGCTATCACCGTCCGCTCGAAGGGCCTTCGCGCGCGCCGACCCTTTTCATGAGCCGGTCGAGCTGGTTCGAAGAGGGAAAACCGATCCGCGGCGGGATTCCCGTCGTCTTCCCCTGGTTCGGGCGGCGCGCCGACGATCCCACGGCGCCACAGCACGGGTTCGCGCGCCTCCGTTCATGGACGTTGCGCAGCGCGGAATGCCGGCCCGACGGCACGGTGGCCGTCGTGCTCGGGCTCGAAAGCGATCCGGCGACGCGCGCGCTCTGGCCGCACGACTTCGCTCTCGAGCTCCGCGCAGAGTTCGGCGTTGCGCTCTCTGTTGAGCTGGCGGTGACGAATCGCGGCGCCGCGCCGTTCGTTTTCGAAGAAGCCCTGCACACCTACCTCGCCGTTGCCGACGCGCGCCGGGTGGTCGTCGAAGGGTTCGGCGGACCTTACGTGGACACCTCGGGCGGCGCCCGGACGGCGCGCAAAAGTCCCGCGGGACCGATCCGCCTTGCGGGAGAGACCGACCGCATCTATTCCGGACACCGTGCGCGCGTGACCGTGCGCGATCCCGAAGGGAAACGCGCGCTCGTCGTCGAGCGCGAAGGATCGGATTCCGCGGTGCTCTGGAACCCGTGGATCGCGAAGGCAAAAGCCATGCCCGACTTCGGGGACGACGAATGGCCGTTGATGCTCTGCGTGGAAGCCGGCAACGTGGCCGACTGCGCCGTGACGCTCGCGCCCGGCGCGACCCATCGTCTGCGGACGCGGATTTTCGCGGAATGACGGAGGTTCACTCCGAGCGCGCGCGAAGGGCCGCAACGCGCCATTCTTCTCGAGGAGAGGCGGTGCGTTACTTCGATCCGCTCGCGATGCGCATTCCGTAGAAGGAGCGCAACACGAACGCGAGGCCGATCACGAGAAAGACCACCGCGATCTTGTGCTTGTAGGGCGCGAAGCTGTGCGAGATCGCGATCTCCGCAGCGAGGATGCCGAAGAGGGTCGTGAATTTAATGATCGGATTGAGCGCCACCGAGGAGGTGTCCTTGAAGGGGTCGCCCACGAGGTCGCCTACGACCGTCGAGTCGTGGAGGGGGGTGCCCTTCTGCTTGAGCTCGACCTCGACCACCTTCTTCGCGTTGTCCCAGCAACCTCCGGCGTTGGCCATATAAATGGCGGCGAAGAGGCCGAAGAGCGCGATCGAGATGAGGTAGGCGGCGAACATCTGCGGATTGACGAACGCGAAGGCGAGCGCCAGCGCGAAGACCACGACGAAGATGTTGATCATCCCCGCCTGGGCGTATTTCGTGCAGATGCGCACGACCTCGTTGCTGTCCTTCTGCGAGGCCTTGGTCGTGCCGTCGAGCTTGATGTTCTTCTTGATGTAATCCACGGCGCGATAGGCGCCGGTGGTCACCGCCTGCATCGAGGCGCCGCAGAACCAGTAGACCACCGCGCCGCCGGCGAGCAGGCCCAGAACGACCCAGGGGTCCACGATGCTGAGGGGTTCGAGGCTCGCCCAGCCGAGCTCCTTTTTCAGGAGAAGGACGAGCGAGAAGATCATCGTGGTGGCGCCGACGACGGCGGTCCCGATGAGCATCGGTTTGGCGGTGGCCTTGAAGGTGTTGCCGCAACCATCGTTCTCCTCGAGGTATTCCTTGCCCTTCGCGAAGTCGGGCTTGAAGCCGAACTGCTTTTCGATCTCGGCGGAGGCGTTCGGGAGCGCCTCGATGGTCGAAAGCTCGAACACCGATTGGGCGTTGTCCGTCACGGGGCCGTAGCTGTCCACGGCGATGGTCACGGGTCCCATCCCGAGCATGCCGAAGGCGACGAGGCCGAAGGCGAACACGGCGGGGTAGATCATCAGGTCGGCGGAGATGCCGCGGCTGGCGAGGTAGGCGATGAGCATCAGACCGAGGATGGTCAGCCCCTTCCAGAAGGCGGAGAAGTTGCCCGCCACGATCCCGGAAAGGATGGTGAGGCCGGTCCCGCCTTCCTTGGTGGCGTTCACGACCTCCTTGCAGTGGGCGCTGTGCATGCTCGTGAAGATGCGGGTGAGCTCGGGGATCACGGCGCCCGCGATCGTACCGCAGGAGATGATCACCGAGAGCTTCCACCAAAGGTCGCCGAAGTCGGCCTTCAGCATGCTGTGGCTGAGCACGAACGTGGCGGCGATGCAGAGCAGCGAGGTCACCCACACGAGCGAGGTGAGCGGATGCTCGAAGTTGAACTTCTTGCCGGACTTCGCGCCCGCCATTGAGGGGACGAGGAAGCTGTTGATCTTCCAGCTGAGGATCGAGATGACGACCATCGCGATGCGCATCGTGAAGATCCAGACGATGAGCTTCCAGGCATTCTCGGCGCTGATCGGCGCCACGGCGAGAAGGATGAAGCTGATGAGCGCCACACCCGTGACGCCGTAGGTCTCGAAGCCGTCGGCGGTCGGCCCGACGGAGTCGCCCGCGTTGTCTCCCGCGCAGTCGGCGATGACACCGGGATTTCGAGCGTCGTCCTCCTTGATCTTGAAGACGATCTTCATCATGTCGCTGCCGACGTCGGCGATCTTGGTGAAGATGCCGCCGCAGACGCGGAGGACGGCGGCGCCGAGCGATTCGCCGATGGCGAAGCCGATGAAGCAGAAGCCGGCGAGCGCGGGTGGGACATACATCAGCACGATCGTCATCATGATGAGCTCGATGCTCACGAGGCAGACGCCGATGCTCATGCCCGAGCGGGTCGGAATCTCGTGGAGCGGCATCGGGTCGCCGCGGAGGGCGGCGAAGGCCATGCGGCTGTTGGCGATGTTGTTGATGCGGATCCCGAACCAGGCGACGGAGAAGGAGCCGGCCATGCCGACGAACGCCCAGAAGAGGATCAGGGCGACCTCTTTGCCGGTGCAGGCGGGTTGGGAGAGCTTTCCGAAGTAGAAGGCCATCACAATGCCGATGAGCACGAGCAGGGCGATCAAAAGTTTGGCCTGCTGCATCAGGTAGGTGCGGCAGGTGCCGTAGATCATCTCGGAGACGTCGAGCATGCTCTTGTGCGCGGGCAGGCCTTTGAGGTGGCGGTATTGGAATGCGCCGAAGATGAGGCCGAGGGCGCAGATGACCAAACCGATCTCGAGAATCCGGTGGCCGCTCATCAAGGAACCGAAGATGTCGAACGAGATCGGCTGGCGCACCTCCAGCGCCGGCAGAGCGAGACTCGCCTCACTGGCGAACGTGGGCAGCGCGGTGAACGCCAACAGCGCGAGAACGCCGAGGGCGCGAAGGGAGGTGAATCGGGTGCGGAGGTTGCTCATGGGATGGTTGGGTGCGGGTTGGAGAGGAAAAAGGAGCGCGAAGTCTGTCCGGAGCCCGTCGGGTTGTCAAACCCTTCGTGGGCATCGGCGCGGAGGCGGACGGGAACCGCCGGCTTCAGGCGCTTCCGATCACCCCCATCTGCTTGAGGCTGACGAAGCCGGTGGGGTTCATCGGGGTCGGTGCGCCGAGGATCACGTGATCGAGGAGCGGGATGCCGACGACGCGGCCCGCTTCCACCATCTCGCGCGTGGCGCGGATGTCGTCGGCGCTGGGTTTCGGGTCGCCGCTCGGGTGGTTGTGAACGAGCACGAGGTGGGCCGCTCCGCATGCGATCGCCGGCTTGAAGACCTCGCGGGCGTGGATGAGCGTCTGGTTCGCCAGCCCTTTGGTGACCGCGTAATGGCGGATCGCCCGGAGCTGCGCGTCGAGAGCCACCCCGTAGAGCGCCTCCACCGGCAGGTCGCGCATGAGGGGATGCATATATTCCACGATGCTCTCCGGACGATCGAGCAGCGCGCGCTCCCGCTGCGCCTCCAGGATCCGCTCATGCAGCTTGAAGGCCGCAAACAAAGCCGTTGCCTTGGCTTTCTTGATGCCCTTCGTCCGCATGATCTCCTCGAGCTCGCAGCGCGCGAGCTGGGCGAGGCCGCCCTTTTCGTCGAGAAGCCGCCGGGCCAGTTCCATGACGGTTTCCCCTTTTCGGCCGATACGGAATAGGATGGCGATGAGGTCGGCGTTGCTGCAGGCGTCTGCGCCCCGCGCGATCAGTTTCTCGCGAGGGAGTTCGTCGGCTGGCGTCTCCCGGAGCATCCGACCCCATCTCCGGTCGCCGGGCGCGTTCACGGCTGGCGGGATGGCGGCGTCGCCCCGGACGCGAGGCGGTCGGATTGAGGCGTTCTCTCCCGCTCGAATGCGGCGTCCATCGCTTTCCAGAGCCGTTCCCAGGCAAAGTTTTTTCCGGGGCAGTCGCTGTCCTCTCCGAAATACTGGCCGTGTCCGTGGATATGGTCGTCGGGGATGTTGAACTCCCGCTGAAGCCGCAGCGCGAGCTGCGCGAGGGCGCGCCACTGCGCGTCCGTGGGTGAGGTGCGATTGAAGTTCCCCACGAGGCAGATGCCGATGCCGACCTCGTTGAGCTCCGGCTGATGCGTGTGGCCGCCCTGGAGTTGATACCGCCAGCGCCGTCCTTCGGCGACTTCGCCGTCGCGGAGTCCCGCGCTCCCGTTGCCGATGAGGAAATGATACGCCAATCCGTTCTCCATGCCTCGGCGCAGGTGTTCCGCCTGGAGCATCGCCACATTGCCCACCGAAGAGCCGCTGTGGTGAATGACGAGGTAGCGCCATTCGCGAAACCCTTTCGGCTCAGGAACCGGAACCGGAGCGGAGTAGAAAGGCGCCGACGGCCGAGCCGGCGCCACTCCGGCGAACGCGCTTTCGCCGATCCACGCGGCAAACGCGAGACTTGTCAGGGCGGTCAGGAAGTTCACGGGGGCGTTCTTCTCCGGGAATTGACGAAAAACGAAGGGGGAGGGAATTCCGAAAGTTCGGATGGGTGCGCTTGCCTTCGAACCGTCTGATTCTCGCCTCCTCGCGCGTCCGAGACAAGACGGAATTCTGAACCCTCGTGCCACGCCGGTCACGCCAACTTCTTGAGGATCCGCTCGGCGATTCGAGCGGCCGGCTCGTCCTGCGCGCAGGGGATCCACACCAGGCCCTTCTCTTTTCGGAGCCACGTCATCTGCCGCCGCGCATACTGCCAGGTCCGCCGTTGGACGGTCGTCACGAGATCCTTTTCGGGAAGGTTGCCCGAAAGAAAACGCAGGATCTCGGCGTAGCCGATGGCCTTCGAAGCCGTCGGGCTCGCGGCAAACCCCCGTGCGGCGAGCCGCCGCACTTCGTCCACCCACCCTTGGGCGAACATCCGCGCGACGCGCGCCTCGCATCTCCGCCGCAGGTCTTCCCGATCGCGGGCGAGGGCGAACATCGGCACCGTTGCCGGAGCGTCCCACTGGGTTTGCGCCTCCGAGATCGGCCGCCCCGTCAATTCGAAGACTTCGAGCGCACGCACCATGCGGCGCCGCGGGCGTTCCGCCATCTTCGCTGCCGTTTCGGGATCGGCGTTCCTCAGACGCGCCCACAACTCCTCCGAAGGGAGCGCCTCCAATCGGGCGCGGATCGCGTCGTCGCGTCCCGGCCCCTCGAACAGCCCGCGCGTGAGGGCGCGCAGGTAGAGACCCGTCCCGCCCACCACGAGGGGCGTGTGACCGCGCGCGGCAATTTCGCGGATCGCCTCGGAGGCGGCCTTCACAAACCACGCGACGTCGCCGCGCTCGCCGAAGTCGAGCGAGTCAATCAGATGGTGCGGCACGCCGCGGCGTTCCCCACGCGCGAGTTTGGCCGTGCCGAGATCCATCCTCCGGTAGATCTGCATCGAATCGGCGGAAACGATCTCTCCGCCGAGGCGAAGGGCCATCTCGAGGCCCACTTCGCTCTTGCCGACGGCCGTCGGCCCGGCGAGGCAGATCATGCGCGCGCTTGGCACAGCGGCGATCCTCGCCTTTCATCCTCCGGTTCGCGATTCCGAAGTTCACAGCAAGGCGCGCATTGACAGGGCGCCCCTTTCGGGGCGAGGCTGCCGCCTGGAGGAGGAGGCGGATGCGCGACGCGGGAATCCCCTTGGCGGAAGCGCTCGACCGTCGCACGGTCGAGGCGGTCCTCGCGCGTCCCGAGAAGGAAAAGGTGCGCTGTTTCGCCTGCGGGCATCGCTGCCTCATCGCCAAGGGACGCCGCGGGATCTGCAAGGTCCGCTCCAATCGAGACGGAAAGCTCCGCGTGCCGTTCGGTTACGTCGCGGGGTTGCAGGCCGATCCTGTCGAGAAGAAACCGTTCTTCCATGTCCTTCCGGGGAGCATCGCGCTGACGTTCGGGATGCTCGGCTGCGACTACCGCTGCGTCTACTGCCAGAACTGGATGACCAGCCAGGCGTTGCGCGATCCGGCGGCGACGGCGTCCTTTCGCGAGATCGAGGCGGACGAGATCGCGGCGCTCGCGAAACGCCGCGGCGCGCGCCTCGTCGTGTCGAGCTACAACGAGCCGCTGATCACCGCCGAATGGGGCGCGGCGGTCTTCGATGCCGCGCGGCGCGAGGGGCTGCCTGGCGCGATCGTATCCAACGGCAACGGCACGCCGGAGGCGCTCGATTTCCTCGGGCCGCGGCTCGTCGCATGCAAGATTGATCTCAAGGGTTTTCATTCCGCCCGCTATCGCGAGCTGGGAGGAAACCTCGACCGCGTCATGGAAACCATCCGCGAGGTCCACGTCCGGGGGATCTGGCTCGAACTGGTGACGCTTCTCGTGCCGGGGTTCAACGACGATCCGTCGGAGTTGCGCGATCTCGCCGGCTTCATCGCCTCCGTGAGCCGGGACATTCCGTGGCACGTGACCGCCTTCCACCGCGATTATCGGCTGACCGACGGGCGCGACACGGTCCCGGAGGATCTTCTGCGGGCGGCCGCGATCGGATCGGCGGCGGGATTGCGCTTTGTTTACGCGGGGAACCAACCCGGCCGCGTGGACGACCTCGAGGACACCCGCTGTCCATCCTGCCAGAAGATCCTCATCCGCCGGCGCGGCTATTCCGTGTCGGCGGAGGGAATGAAGGAGGACGGGTGTTGCGCCGGCTGTGGACGGGAGATTCCGGGGAGATGGCGCGCGTGAGAGGCGCGCCGCGCCTTTTCAGATCCGTCAAAAACGCTTGGGCGTGCACGCTTCCGCAGCGAGGTCTTGCGCGTCGCGGACGAGGGTGGCGACGTCGTCGCTCGTGGTATCCCACGAGCACATGAAGCGCGCCCCGCCGCCTGCGATGAACTCGTAGAAGCGCCAGCCGCGGGCGCGGAGGCCCTTGCCCACCTTCGAGGGGAGCTCGGAGAAGACCGAGTTGGCCTGGCGCGGATAAAGGATGCGGACGCCAGGCACCTTGCGCAGCCCGTCCTCGAGCTCGGCGGCGCGAGCGTTCGCCTCGCCCGCATGGCGGAGCCAGGCGTCCCCCTCGAGGAGTCCGATCCACGGCGCAGCGATGAACCGCATCTTCGAAGCGAGCTGACCCGCCTGCTTGCAGCGGTAGTCGAATTCGCGGGCGAGCTCCTTGTCGAAGAAGATGATGGCCTCGCCGACCGGCATGCCGTTCTTCGTTCCGCCGAGGCAAAGGACGTCCACGCCCGCCTTCCAGCTCATCTCGGCGGGGGAAACGCCGGTGGAGGCGAGCGCGTTGGCAAATCGCGCGCCGTCCATGTGGAGGCGCAGGCCGAGCTCGCGGGCAACGGCGCCGGCCGCGGTCACCTCGCCGCGGGTGTAGACGGTGCCGAGCTCGGTCGCCTGGCTCACGGAGAGGACGCGCGGCTTCGGATAGTGGATGTCGGTGCGCTTCTTCACGGTGTGGCGCACCGCCTCGAGGTCCACCTTGCCGTCGTTGCCGGGGACGAGGAGGATCTTGGTGCCGCTGGAATAGAACTCGGGGGCGCCGCACTCGTCGGTTTCCGCATGGCTGCGCTCGTGGCAGATCACACTGTGGTAGGAACGACAGAGCGAGGCGAGGGCGAGGGAGTTGGCGGCGGTGCCGTTGAAGACAAAGAAAATTTCCGCGTCGTGCTCGAACACCTCGCGCAGGAGGCTCGAGGCGCGCGCGGTCCATGCGTCCTCGCCGTAGGCGGGCGCGTGCCCGCAGTTGGCGTCGGCGAGCGCTTTCCACGCCTCGGGGCAGATGCCGGACCAGTTGTCGCTGGCGAACTGACGGCGGGGCGCGGGCGCGGGGCGAGAGTCGGGTTTCCTTGAGGAGGACATGGCGAGGATCAGGCAGGCGCCGGAGGAGATTCTCCGGCCGGGGCGTTCGCTTGGAAACCGTTATGCGCGAGCGTGAGGAGGACGTCCTTCTTAGAGACCACACCGAGAAGCTTTCGGCTTTTCGGATCGAGGACGGGAATGCGTTCCCCCACGTGCGTGGTAAAAACCCGCATCGCGAGTTTCATGGAGGTGTCGGGAGTCAGGGTCGGAAAACGCGGCCGGATGAGGTCAATCGCAATGATGCATCGCGCGCGCTCGAGGTCCGGATCGTTGAGGACCGACTTGATATCGTGCAAACCGATCACGCCGCGAAACACGTTCTCGCGGTTGACTACGTAGAGGAAGTTGTACTGGTATTTGGCGAACATCCGGGCCACCTCGATGAACGGAGCGGTTTCGAGGACGACGGGCGAGCCGGGCTTCATCAACGCCGAGACCTTGATCGCCTCCAGCGAGACGGTCCCGGTCTCCTTCCTTTTTCGGTCCAAGGAATCGGAATAGATCGAGCGCGCCTGGAGCCCGCAGGAAACGTAGTACGCCGTGACGCACGCGAGCATGAGAGGCAGGACGATCGCGTAATCAAGCGTCATCTCAAAAAGGATGAGGATCGAAGTCAGCGGCGCGTGGGTGGTGGCGGCGAGGAAACAGCCCATCCCGACGAGGGCGTAGGCGGGCGCGGACGCCGTCCATTCCGGCTGCCAGGCGTGCAGCGGGATGCCGTAGAGAGCGCCCAGCGCGGCGCCGCAGAAGAGCGTCGGGGTAAACACGCCGCCGACCGCGCCCGAGCCCACGGTGGCGCCCGTCGCCAGCAGCTTGTAGAGCAGCATCAGCGCCAAGGCGTGCCAGACCCAGGCCGAATGGAGAATCGAGGTCACCACGCTGTAGCCGTTGCCGCACACCTGAGGGGCGTGGATCGAGAGGGCGCCGACGACAAGCCCGCCGAGGGCAAGGCGGGCGTAGAGGGCCGCGTTGATCTTGGAAAATTCGTCCTCGCTCTTCTGGAGGAAACGCAGGAAGACCGGAGCGACGCTCCCCGCGAGAAGCCCGAGCCCGAGATAGGGGATCAGTTCCCATTTGGAAACCATCTCGAACGGCGGGATTTCATAGATGGGTTTGTCTCCGAGAATTTCGCGGGTCGTGATCGTGGCGAGGACCGACGAGACCACGAGCGGGCCGAAGCTTTCCATCGAGATGGAGCCCAGGACGATCTCCGCCACAAACAGCGCACCGGCGATCGGGGCGTTGTAGGCGGAAGCAATCCCGGCGGCAGCACCGCAAGCGACCATCAACTGGCGACGCGGCGTCGTGAAGCGCGCCATGCGCCCCACGAGAGAAGCCACCATGGCCGAGAGCTGCACCATCGGGCCTTCCCGTCCGATCGAACCTCCGGAGGCGATGCTGAAGAGCGAGGAAAGGCACTTGACGAGCGTCGAGCGGACCCGAATCACACCGTCGCCCAGCACGACCGCTTCCATGTAATCCGTGGAACGCTGACCGCGCAGCAGGCGCATCCCGAAGTAAAGGGTCGCGCCCGCCAGCAGGCCGCCGAGAGTCGGCACCAGCACCCGGTGTGCGAGAGGCAGCTCGGAGATCACCTGGACCACGCCGCCTGAGCGGCCGGTGAGCAAGTGCTGAAAGACGCGGATCCCTTCCCGGAATAACACGGAAGAGAATCCGCCCGCCAAGCCGATGACTCCGGCCCAGCACAAGGTCGCCTTCGTCTCCTCGAGACGGAGCCGGTCCAACAACCAGAGCCGCAGCCTGAGCAGCTGAAACAGGATAGGACGGGTCACGCGCGGCAACCGGTGCTTCGCTCGCGGGCGGGCGATGCCTCCGGTTCTCCAATCTCGCGTAAGCACTCTCTCCTGGGCTTCACGTTTTCGTCAAGGAACATCATCTTGAGCCGCTGAAAATATTTTCTGAATTTTTTAAAAAAGAGTTGACGACTTTTAGTCAGTTTGGTTTATTTTGGGTCGCTTTGGAATAAAAAGGGGAATCTATTCTGCCGTTTATGGAATCTGCGCCTCGATATTTTACCGGTGAATTCGAGCACGCGCTCGACCACGCCCATCGCGTCGTCATTCCCGCCAAGTGGCGCACGGGAGAGAGCGAGGAGCTTTTTCTGATCGCGACCGAAGGGCGCGTCACCGCGCTCACGCGTGCCGAATTCGGGCGGCTCTTGCAGGACATCGAGCGCGATTCCGCGCTCGATCGAAAAGAAAAAGTCGAACGCGGCATCCATCTCGGGGCGCAGTTCCAGCAGGTGACCTGCGACAAACAGGGGCGCATCACCCTGCCGGAGCAGACGGTGCGCAAATCGGGCGTCAAGGGCGACGTAGTGGTGGTGGGTTCGGGAAGCCTTTTCACGATCTGGGCGCCCGTCGTATGGCGCGCGTTCTCCGCGCGGCGGGATGCGGAAACGCGAGGCACGGCGCGCGACCTCGGCTTCTAGCATGAACGCGCGACTCCATTCCGACAAGCCTGCAGCCTCGAGGGCGTTCATGCCTTCGCCACCGGGCGCTCAGATGGAGTTTGCCTTCGCACGCGCCGTGGGGATGACCGTCGAGAATTTAAAACGGATGCGGGCGCTGCGGCGCGCGCCGTCGAGCACGAAGCTCCGTGCGGCGGGGCTTGCCACAACGGCCGCAAGTGGTGGCTAGGGGCGAACATGTTCTTTGAGAAAGACGGCGTTTCGTGAGCGGCGCTCATCGGCCGGTCATGGCGACGGAGGTTGTGATGGCGCTCACGCGCGAGGGGACGCGCGGAGGGCGGTTCCTCGATGCGACGCTCGGACTGGGCGGCCACAGCGAGGCGCTGCTGGCTTCGCGATCCGATGCGCGCGTGGCGGGACTCGATCAGGACGGGGAATCGCTCGTGCGCGCGCGAGCGCGGCTGGCGCCTTTCGGCGAACGGTTCCGCGCGACGCGGGGGAATTTTCGTGACGCGTGCGCCCTGCTAGCGGGCGAGGCTTACGACGGGGCCGTGATGGACCTCGGCGTCTCCTCGCCGCAACTCGACACCGCGGCGCGCGGGTTCAGCTTCCAGCACGACGCTCCGTTGGACATGCGGATGGACACGGAAAACGCGCGGACAGCCGCCGACCTTGTGAACCACGCGGCGTGCGACGAGCTCGAGCGGATTTTCCGCGAATATGGCGACGAACGGCGGGCGCGGAGGATCGCGGAAGCGATCTGCGCGGAGCGCCGCGCGGTGCCGGTCCGCACGACGCTGCAGCTTGCGGAGATCGTGACGCGGGCTGCGGGCGGAGCGCGGCCTTGGGCGCGTCTCCATCCCGCGACACGCGTCTTTATGGCGCTGCGGATGGCGGTGAACGACGAGCTCGGTGCGCTACGGGAGGGTCTCGAGGCGATCGGCACGCTTCTGGCGCCCGGCGCCCGGCTCGCGGTGATCAGCTTCCACTCCGTCGAGGACCGCGAGGTGAAGGCCAGGTTTCGGGAGTGGAAGCGAGTGGGGAAGGCCCGGGTGCTCACGCCGAAGCCCCTGGGGCCCGGGGAAAAGGAGACGCGGGAGAACCCGCGCGCGCGAAGCGCCCGTCTGCGCGTGGCGGAGATGACGGGCGGACAATTTCAACAACCACAACAAGGAGGAATCCATGGCTAGAAATCGAAGAAGGGCGGACGGCGAATTGACACTCCGCGTCATGCTGCGGCGGCTGGTGATTTTCATCGTCATCGTCGGCCTGCTGCTCGGCCTCGTCGCCATGCATCGGCGTGCGATGGCGCTCGGCCAGATCCTGGGCCAGCTCGAACAGGACCTTCAGAAGGAGGCCACGGCGGTGGCCCTGCTCAAGGCGAGTCTGGATCGCGCGGTCGCTCCGCGCGAGCTCGAGCAGAAGATGGCGGCGCTGCGGATCGTCTTGGTGCAACCTTCGGAGGCGCAGATCCGCCGATTGCGCGATCCCGTTTCCGGAGATCCGTCGTCTCGGGCGCATATCCTGGCCCAGGCGGATCCGCGCCGTCCGGACGCGCGCACGCCCTAATTCATGCCGACGCGCTGTCATCGCTTTCGCGTGCTGTTGTTGGCCGCGGCGGGGCTGTTGGTCCTCGCCGCGTTGGGGGTCCGCCTCTACCGGCTTCAGGTGGTCCACCACGAAGAGCTGAAGCGCTTGGCGGACCGCCAGATTGGCCGCCGCATCCTCCTTCCCGCGCGCCGTGGAACGATCGCCGATTGCAACGGCAATGTGCTCGCCCATACCGTCGCCCGCCGTCTCGTGTCGGTCGACCCGAAGGCGATCGCCGAAATCGAGCGGGCGCGGGAAAAGAAGAAGCGGCCTTCGACGCGCGCCGCGTTCGCACGCATCCTGGCCGATCAGTTGGCCCTCCCATATGCCGAGGTGGAGGAGAAGCTCGCGAGGGATTCGCGTTACGTGGTGCTTGCGCGCAAGGAACCGGCGGACGCCGTCGAAAGGCTCCAGGCGGCGCTTGCGCCCACGGGACTCCTTGGCGCACTCGGATTCGCCGACGATCCCGAACGCCTCTATCCCAACGGTTCGCTCATGAGCCACGTCCTCGGCTATGTGGACGCGGAGCAGCGCGGCGTGAACGGCGTGGAGCGGGTCATGCAGGCGGACCTTCGCGGCGAGGACGGTTGGCGCGCCGGGGAAACCGACAATCGCGGACGCGAGATCGTCGCGTATCGCAGGGAGGACTTTCCCTCGCGCGACGGCTACACCGTGGTCCTCGCCCTCGATCAGGCGGTTCAGGACCTTTGCGAGCAGGAGTTGGACCGCGCGGTGGCGGCCTATCGTCCCGACTCGGCCGTGGCCATCGTCATGCGCCCCGCCACGGGGGAGATCCTCGCCCTCGCAAGCCGTCCCACCTTCAACCCCAATGATCCCGACAAGCAGGTGGACAGCCTGCGCAACCGGGCCGTTTCCGATCTGAACGAACCCGGCTCCACGTTCAAGGTGGTGACCGTGGCCGCGGCGCTCGATCAGCGTCTTGTGACCCTCAACGACGTCATCTTCTGCGAGAACGGGAGGTTCGAATACGCGGGCCGCGAACTCACCGATCATCAAGCCTACGGAAACCTCACCGTGGCCGAAATTCTCGCCCATTCGGTGAACATCGGCGCCGCGAAGATCGCCCTCAAGCTGGGCAAGGAACGCATGTACGCGGCGATGCGTTGCTTCGGCTTCGGCGAACGGGCGTTTGGGGACCGCCCCACGGAGGCCTGGCCGGGCGAGGTGCGCGGGATCGTCCATCCTCCCCGCCAGTGGTCGCAGGTCTCCATCACCCGGGTGGCCATGGGGCACGAGGTGGGCGTCACGCCGATCCAGACGATCGGCGCCGTGGCGGCTGTGGCGAACGGCGGAAACCTGATGCAACCGCTGATCATCCGCCGTGTGCTCGACGAGAAAGGGGTCGCGGTGCGCGAATTTTTTCCGAAGGTGCGTCGGCGCGTGATGGACCCCAGAGCCGCGCGGGAGCTCACCGAGGCGTTGAAGCGCGTCGTGAGCCAGGAGGGCACGGCCGCGAAAGCCGCAATCCCCGGCTTCCAGGTCGCCGGGAAAACGGGCACTGCGCAGAAGCTCGTCAACGGCCGTTACGTGCACGACCGCCACGTCTCTTCTTTCGTTGGATTTTTTCCCGCGGAGGATCCCGAGATTTGCATTTACGTAATGCTCGACGCCCCGAAGGGCAAGGTGCAGTACGGCGGCAGCGTCGCGGCGCCCGTCTTTCGTGAAATCGGCCTCCGGGTCGCTTCGTATCTGAACCTGCGCCCGACGGTGCCGGTCCCGGTCGGCGCTCCTCCGGCCGCGGGCGCCTCGCTGGCCGTTTCTTCGGAAGGAGACGCTCCATGACCTTGCGCGACCTCCTCCGCGTGGTTGCTCCGCTCGAGGCGAGCGGAGATCCTCTCGTCGAGATTTCCGGCATACGCGGCGATTCGCGCCGGGTGCGCCAAGGCGACATCTTCATCGCCATGCGCGGCGAGGGCGCCGATGGACACGAGTTTATCGCCGACGCCGTTGCCGCCGGCGCCGCAGCGGTGGTTTACGAGAAGCGGGGCGCCGTTCCCCAAGGCGTGCCCGCCGTCCGCGTGGCGGACGGCCGTCGCGCGCTCGCGCGGCTCGCCGACGCCTTCCACGGGAACCCCTCTTCGCGCCTCACGATGGTGGGGATCACGGGGACGAACGGAAAGACGACCACCAGCCTGCTCGTCGCTTCGATCCTGGAAGCCGCAGACCGGCCGACGGGGATCATCGGAACGCTCGCCATCCGGTTCGGGGGCCGGGAGATCCCCGCGGCGAATACGACGCCGCCCGCCGACGACCTTCACGAGGCGCTCGCCCGAATGGAACAGGCGGGGATGAAGGCGGTGGCAATGGAGGTGAGTTCCCACGCGCTGCATCAGGGCCGCGTTGAAGGCGTGGCGTGGGACGCGGCGGTCTTTACGAATTTCACCCAGGACCATCTCGATTACCACCGCACGATGGACGCCTATTTCACGGCGAAGAAGCGCCTTTTTGAAAAGCTCGGCGCCGGCGGAAAAAAGGGTCTTGCGATCCTGAACGCCGACGATCCCCGCGGCGAAGAAATGCGGCGTGCGGTGCGCGCCGGCGTGCCGGCGCTCTTTTACGGTGAAAGCGCGGACGCGCAGGTCCGCGCCTCCTGCGTCGAGACGGGCCTTGACGGGAGCCGTTTCACTCTGCGCGCGCCGCAGGGCGAAACTGAAATTCGGACGCGACTGTTTGGCGCGCACAATACGGCCAATTGCCTTGCCGCCGCCGCCACCGGCCTCGCCCTCGGCGCGGACCTGCCGGCCGTGGCGCGGGGAATCGCCGCCGTGACGAGCGTTCCGGGGCGTCTCGAACGCGTGGGCGAACGCCCTGCGGTCTTCGTGGACTACGCGCACACCGAGGATGCCCTGCGCCGCGCGCTGGCCACGCTGCGCCCGTTCGCACGCGGACAGCTCCTCCTCGTCTTCGGTTGCGGCGGGGGGAGAGATCGTGCGAAACGCCGCCTGATGGGCCGTGCGGCAGCGGAGCTTGCGGACTTCAGTTTCGTGACGAGCGACAACCCGCGTTTCGAGGAGCCCGCAGAGATCGCCGACGAGATCCTCCAAGGCTTCGGAAAACAGGAAGGCCGCCGCGAAAAAATTCTCGACCGTCGCGCGGCGATCTGCGCCGCGCTCGCGCGGGCGGGTCCGGAGGACGTGGTGCTCGTCGCCGGCAAAGGACACGAGACATATCAGGAGGCGCGCGGGGTTCGGAACCCCTTCGACGATCGTGCCGTCGTGCGCGAGCTGATCGCCGCGGCGAAGGGAGGAGGGAACGGCCATGGATGAAACGCCTCTCCGGGAGCTTGCACGAATGAGCGGCGGAAAGATTCAAGGGTCCGCGACGGTCCGCCGCGTGACCACCGACAGCCGCGACGCCGGGCCGGGCGACCTCTTCGTCGCCCTGAAGGGCGAACGGTTCGACGGCCATGATTTCGTGGCCCAGGCGCTCGAGCGCGGCGCGTCGGCGGCCATGGTTTCGAGGCCGCTGGCCGTGGGCCCGCGCCTGGCGCCGATGATCTTCGTGGACGACACGCTCACGGGCCTTCAGGCGATGGCGCGGGCTTACCGCGGGGAGCGGCCCGTGAAGACGGTGGCGGTCGCCGGATCGAACGGCAAAACGGGCACCAAGGAACTCGTGGCCGCGGCGCTCGGTGTGAAATACGCGGTGCTCAAGAACCGCGACAATCTGAACAACCACATCGGCGTGCCGATCAGCCTCTTGCAGCTCGAACGGCGACATCAGCTCGGGGTCTTCGAGGTCGGCACCAACCATGCGGGCGAACTGATCCCTCTGCTCCAGATGGTTCGCCCCATGGCGGGCGTGATCACGGTGATCGGAGAGGAGCATCTGGAATTTTTTCGCGATCTCGAGGGGGTGGCCCGTGAGGAGGGCGCGCTCGCCGAGATCCTTCCGGCGGAGGGATTGCTCGCGTTGAACGCCGACGACCCCTGGAGCCCTTCCATTGCGAGGCGCTGTCGCGCACGCGTCGTCACCTTCGGGTTCACGCGCGCGGCGGATTATCGCGGCCTTGCCGTCGAGGTTGCCGCGGACGGGGTGCGTTTTAGGGCCGCCTGCCCTTCGGGAGAGCACGATGTGGCCCTGCGGCTGCTCGGCCGCCATCAGGCTTCCAACGCGCTCGCGGCCCTCGCGATCGCCGATTTCTTTGGAGTGGATCTCGCCGCCGTCGCGGACGCCTTCGAGACGGTTTCCCCCGCGAAGATGCGCATGGAGCGCAAGGTCACTCCCAACGGCGCGCTGCTGATCAACGACGCCTACAACGCGAATCCGTCCTCCGTGCGCGCCGCGTTGTGCGCGGTGGCGGAGATCTCGATCCCCGGCCGGCGTTACGCCGTGCTCGGCGAGATGCGCGAGCTCGGCGCGGCGGCGGAGGACGGACATCGCTCGGTGGGGCGCGCGGCCGCTGAGAACCACTTCGATTTTCTGCTGCTGGTCGGCGAGGGCGTGGACGCCGTCGCCGAAGGCGCGCGAGAGGGCGGCGCGCCCCCGCCGCGCATCGAGCGCTGCGCGGGTCCGGCGGAGGCGGCGGCGTTTCTCCGCGCACACGTTGCGCGCGGCGACGCCGTCTTGATCAAGGCTTCCCGCGGCGTCGCGCTCGAACGCATCGCCACTGAATGGCTCGGCCCGGACGCCAAGTGAGCAATGAATACTGAACAAAGAACACGGCGGATTGCCCGGTCGCCAGCCCTCCCTCTCGCGCAAGCCTTCCGCCCCTAACCTCCCGCTTCCGTTTCACCTTGCTCTACTACCTCCATTTCCTGAGTGCCGAGTGGTCGCCTCTCCGGATTTTCCGGTATATCACGTTTCGCGCGCTGATGGCGGCGATCACCGCGCTCGTCGTTTCGTTGATCCTCGGCCCGTGGGTGATCCGCCGGCTTTCGGAACTGAAGCTCGGCCAGCCGATCCGCACCGCTGAAGAGGTCCATCGCCTCCACGAACTCCATCGTCTGAAAAAGGGAGTCCCGACGATGGGCGGCGTGCTCATCCTCCTCTCCGTCATCCTCGGCAGCGCCCTCTGGGCGCGCCTCGACGTCATGTTTGTCTGGGCGACCCTCGGCGTGATGCTGGGGCTTGGCGCGCTCGGGTTCGCCGACGACTGGCGCAAGGTGGCGCGCAAGGAATCCCAAGGGATCAGCGCGCGCGCCAAGATTGCATGGCAGATCCTGATCGGACTCGGGATCGCGCTCCTGTTCCTCTGGCATCCCGACACGCGCGAGACGGCGCACAAGCTCATGGTGCCGTTTTACAAGCACCCGGTCACCGCGCATCTGGGACTGCTTTTCCCGGCGTTCGCCTGCCTCGTTCTGGTGGGCGCCTCCAACGCGGTGAACCTCACCGACGGCCTCGACGGCTTGGCCATCGGCTGCACGATCATCGTGGCGCTCGTCTACACGGTCCTCGCCTACCTCTCGTCGAACGCAAAGTTCTGCGCCTATCTCCAGATTCCGCACGTCCCGGCCGCCGGCGAGCTTTCCGTGGTCTGCGCCGCGCTCGTCGGGGCCTCGATGGGGTTTCTCTGGTACAACTGCGCGCCGGCGCGCGTCTTCATGGGAGACACCGGTTCGCTGGCCCTCGGAGGGCTCTTGGGGGCGGTGGCGCTCGCTCTGAAGCAGGAGCTTCTCCTTGTGGTCGTGGGAGGCGTTTTCGTGCTCGAAGCCCTCTCGGTGATCCTTCAGGTCGCCTCTTTCAAGCTCACGGGGCGACGGCTCTTCGCTATGGCGCCGCTCCACCATCATTTCGAACTCAAGGGCTGGAGCGAGACCACCGTGGTGGTCCGCTTCTGGATCCTCTCGATCCTCTTCGCCCTCGTCGGCCTCAGCTCCCTCAAACTCCGCTGATCCGAACTCCCCGACCCCGCGCCATGCGAAACACCCCATGCACCATTCCCGAATCTTCCCCGGAGGACCGCCGTGATCCCGGTCGTCGGTCGCCACTTTCTTGTCGTCGGCTTTGGATCGAGCGGAGAGGCCGCCGCGCGGCTGCTCGCCCGGAACGGAGCGCAGGTCACCGTCATTGATGAAACCGAGACCGAAACTATGAAACGACGCGCGCGCAGAAAAAAGAACGCAGGAATCCGCTTCGCCTTGGGAACCGCGACGCCGCCGGCCGGGCCTTTTGCCGCGGCAGTGATGAGTCCGGGCGTGGACCCGCGGGGCCGCCTCGGCCTCGCCGTGTCGAACCTCGCCGCGCCGCGCTTCGGTGAGATCGAGATGGCTTCCTGGTTCTGCTCGTGCCCGATGGCGGCCCTGACCGGCACGAATGGGAAAACAACGACGACCGAACTGGCGACGCGCGTCCTCCGCGCGGGGGGGCGTCGCGTTCTCGCGGCGGGCAATATCGGCCTGCCGCTTTCCGAGGCGGTCCTGCGCAGTTCGGAGCTCGACTGGCTCGTCGTGGAAGCCAGCTCCTTCCAGCTCGAGGGCGTGGATCGTTTCCGTCCGCGCGTGAGCGTGATGATGAACATCACGCCCGACCACCTCGACCGCTACGCCTCTGTGGAGGACTACGCGCGCGCCAAGGCCGCCCTCTGGCGGAATCAGGGCGAAGGCGACGTTTGCGTGGTGAACGGCGACACCGAGGTCGCGCTCGCCCGCCTCGGGTTTCGTCCGCCCGGCCGCGTCCTGCGTTACAGCACGCGCGGGGCGGAGGCCGATTTCAGCTTCGACGGGCGCGCGATCCGCGGGCCTGCGGTGGATGGGCTCGATCTGCGCCTGGAGGCCACGCGCCTGCGGGGCGCGCACAACGCCGAGAACGCGATGGCGGCGCTCGCCGTCGCCGCCGCCGCGGGCGTGGACCTTCGCGCCGCGTGGGAAGCCATCCGCAGCTATGTGCCGCTCCCGCATCGCCTCGAACCCGTGGACGCCGCGGGCGGCGTCGAGTTTGTGAATGACTCCAAAGCGACCAACCTTGACGCCATGGAGAAGGCGGTCGCCGCGTTCGATCGCCCCGTGGTCCTCATCGCTGGAGGAAAGGACAAGGGCTTCGACTTTGCCGACGCGCTTCCCGCCCTGCGCGGCCGCGTCCGTGCCTGCGTCCTCATCGGCGAGACGCGCGAGCGCATCCGCGAGCGATGGGGCGCGGAGCTTCCGTGCCACCTCGAGGACACGCTGGAGGCCGCCGTGGTCCGAGCCGCCGCGCTCGCCGCGCCTTCGGGCGTCGTACTGCTCTCTCCGGGGTGCTCCAGCTTCGACATGTTCGCGAACTACGAACGCCGCGGCGACGCCTTCCGCCGCGCCGTGAAACGTTGGGTCTCCGCTGCGTGCCGAACCCCTTCCTCTTAACCCATTCACCTCCAACCCGAAAACTCCATGCAAACCATCCTCGATATGGAACCCATCGAAACTCCGTCGCCCAAACGCCCGCGGGGGCGCGCGTGGCGCATCGTCGCCGTCGTGCTGGCCCTGCACGCCGTCGCTCTTGGAGGTTTTGTCGTCTTTCAGGGCTGCCACCGCGGCGAACCTGCGGAGCGCTCGGAGGAATCCGCCGACGTCGCGGCGCCCGCTGCGCCAGAAAACGTCTTTCCCGCGCCGGTCGCCGCTCCAGCCGAAGGTCAATCTGCAGCCGTGGCGCAGCCGGGAAGCCTCGCGCTGACGCCGGAAGAACGGATGCCAGGCGAGGTCGCGCCTCCGGCGCCTCCCGAACCAATCGTTTCCACCGAAGGTGCGCCCGCCGAAGATGCGCCCGCCGCGCCTGCTGCGGCGAAGGCTGTGAAACCGACCGGCGCCGTGACTCACATGGTGAAATCGGGTGAAACTCCGGCCCTGATTGCAAAGAAATACGGCATCGCTGCAGACGCCTTGATGCGCGCCAACGGCATCGTTGACGCCACGAAACTCAAGGTCGGTCAGAAGCTCACGGTTCCCTCCGCGAAACTCAAGGCCTCCGCGCCGACACCCCGGGGAACTGTCGCCTCCAAAGCGGCGGCGAAACCCGCGACGAGAGCGACGCATGTGGTGAAATCGGGCGAGACGCTGACCTCGATCGCCAAACAGCACGGCGTGTCCGTGGATGCGTTGGTGAAAGCAAACAAAATCACCGACGTGTCGAAGCTCAAGATCGGGCAAAAGTTGAAACTTCCGTCGGGACGCCCTTCCACCGGCGCGCCGGGCGCCTCGAGCGATTCGCGCCATTCGTTGCGCCGGCTGCCCGCCTGAAGCCCGCATCCGCCGAAACCATGAACCGCTACCTTTCCGCCGTGCTGGTTGTCCTGACCCTGGCCCTGACGGGGCTTGGGCTTGTGATGATTTCCAGCACGACGGCGACGGTGGCGGCAGGCGGCTCGGCCTCGAAGCTCGTGCGACAGCTCTCCTGGTTGGGGGTGGCGATCGCGGTCTTCGGGATCACGGGCTGGATCGACTACAAGGCGTGGCGACCGATGGCGTGGGCGATCTTCGGGATCACCCTCTTCGCGATGCTGATGGTGCACATGCCGGTCCTCGGGATGAAAATCAAGGGGTCGTCACGCTGGGTGAGACTCGGGCCCGTTCAAGTGCAGCCTTCGGAAATCATGCGCCTCGCCCTGACGATTCTGCTCGCGGACGGTTTGGCGCGTCACCAGACGCGCATCCGGGAGATGAAATGGGGGCTCGTTTGGCCGCTGGTGGTGCTCGCGCCGGTCGTGGCGCTCCTGTTGAAGGAGCCGGACCTCGGCACGGCCGCGCTGGTCCTGGCTTGCACGCTGGCCATGACGTATGTCGCGGGGGCGCGCCTTCTCCCGCTCCTCGGAGTCGGCGTGGCAGGAGCGGCCGGCGTGGCGACGATGGTGGCGTTGTTGCCGGAACGGCTGGATCGGTTCCAGGCCTGGTGGAACGCGGTCCTCCATCCCGAGTTGCAGCAACACGACGGCAAGTATTATCAGATTTGGCAGAGCCTCCTGGCGCTGGGGAACGGAGGCCTCGAAGGGCTCGGCCTCGGCAAGAGTCGTTTCAAGATGCGCCATCTCCCCGAAGCCGCCACCGATGCGATCCTTCCCATCATCGGTGAAGAGCTCGGCTTTTACGCATCGCTGGCGATCCTCCTCGCCTATGTGACGATCCTGATCTGCGGCATCCTCATCGCGCGTCGCGCGCGCGAGGTCTACGGGCTTCTGCTCGGCTTCGGACTGGTTTTCGGACTTTGCCTTCAGGCGGCGATCAACGTGGGGACCTTCACCGGCTGTTTCCCTCCGAAAGGCATGCCGCTTCCGTTCATCAGCTATGGCGGATCCAATTTGGCGCTCTGCTACGCCTCGATCGGATTGCTTGTAAGTATTCATCGCCAGTCTCTCCGCGCGCACCGCTTCCGCGCCGGTCTGCCTGCCGATGAGGAGACGCCTCTCATCTGACGAGCGGAAAGGCCGATCATGAACGCGATCGTGGTTTGCGGAGGCACCGGTGGACATCTCTTTCCCGGCATCGCTCTCGCCGAAGAGCTTCGGGCAAGAAGCCATGACACGATGCTCGTCGTCTCCGAGAAACGCATTGACCGCGTGGCGGCGGCGGGCGCGCCCGGCTTCCGGATCGAGAGCCTGCCCGGCGTGGCGTGGGCCGGTTGGCGGCCGGACCGCGTGCTGCGGTTCGCCTTGCGCCTGGCACGCGCACGGAGCACCGCCGGGCGCCGGATGGACGAATTCAGGCCCGGCGTCGTCGTCGGCATGGGAGGCTTCAGCACGCTGGCGCCGTTGTGGGCCGCGCGGCGGCGCGGGATTCCGACGCTGATCCACGAATCGAACGCGGTGGCCGGCCGGGCGAACCGCCTCCTCTCCTCGTGGGCGGACCGTTGCGCCGTGGGGATGCTCGAAGCGGAACGCTGGTTCCCGAAGGAGCGCACAGTGTGGACTGGCACGCCGGTGCGCGCGGCGCTCCGCGCGCTGCCCTCGCGCGCCGAAGCCCGGAAGCGCCTCGGTCTGCCTTTCGATCTTCCGGTCGTGCTCGTCATGGGCGGCAGCCAGGGCGCGCGGGTCCTGAACCGCCTTGCCGTCGAGGCGGCGGCGCGCCTCGGCCCCGGCCACGCCGCGTGGATCCATCTCGCGGGAGAATTGGACGAAATTCCGATGCGCGAGGCTTACGCAAAGGCCGGCGTCGCCGCCCGTGTGGAGATGTTCTCCCACGACATGGCGGCGGCCTACGCCGCCGCGGACCTGTTCCTCGGGCGATGCGGCGCCGCCTCGCTCGCGGAGATTGCGTCGGCGGGCCTCCCCTCCGTGCTTGTGCCTTTTCCCTATGCGGCCGACCGCCACCAGTCCGCGAACGCCGCCGTCTTCAAGCGCGCGGGCGCCGCCGTTGCGGTCGAGGAAAAAGATTGGACGGGTGAACGCCTTGCCTCCGCGCTCGGCGACCTGTTGACCAACCGCGGGAAGCTCGCGGCGATGGCCGCCGCCGCGCGCGGCCTGCGTCAGGACGAGGCGCACCGACGCCTCGCGGATGAAGTCGTGGCGCTCGGGACGCGGGGGAGGGACGCGCCATGACCGAAATCGGCCGAGAGGATCTGAGGCTGTTGCTCGCGAGTGGAGCGCGTTGCGCGCACCTTGTAGGGGTGGCGGGTTCCGGCATGAGCGGTCTTGCGCATCTGCTCGCACAGCGCGGGCATCGGGTGACGGGCTCCGACATCGGGGAGGAATTCGACGCGGAAGCGCTCCGCCGCGCCGGCATCGTCCGCTATCGCGGCCATTCCGCGGCTCACGTCGAGAACCCCGACTTCGTTTGCTATTCCTCCGCCATCCCCACGGACAACGATGAATTGGTCGAGGCGCAGCGCCGGGGCATCCCACTCGTCCGGCGGGCGCGCGCCCTCGCCGCGCTCGTGCCGCCGCAGAAGGCGATGCTGGTCGGTGGCACGCACGGGAAAACGACGACCACCTCGATGATCGCCCACACGCTCGTTCACGCGGGCGTGGATCCCTCGTTTTACGTCGGCGCCTTCGTGCCCGATCTCGGTGGCAGCGCCCGCCATGGAAAAGGGGAAAACTTCGTGATCGAGGCCGACGAGAGCGACGGAACGATGAGCGAGTTCGCTCCGCACGACCTGGTTCTCTTGAACGTGGAAGCGGAACACCTGGATTTTTACGCGGACCTCGCTGCGATCGAGCGGGCCTTCCGGGCCCTCGTGTCGTGCGCGACGGGGCGCGTGATCTATTGCGCGGACGATCCTGTCGCCGCGCGCGTCGCCGCTGCGGCGCGGGACGCTTCGGCCTGGTCGGCAGCCCCGTCGCTCGCCGCCGGCGCCGAGTGGATCGCCGTGGACGTGCGCCTCGAGGCTTCAGGTTCCCGATTCACGCTGCGGCGCGGCGCAGAAACGCTTGGCGAGGTCTGCCTGCGCGTGCCCGGCCGGCACAACGTCTCGAACGCAGTCGGGGCGATCGCCGCCGCCATGGGCGCCGGCGTCTCCTTCGCGAAGGCGGCGGAAGCCCTGACCTCCTTTTCCGGAGCGCGTCGGCGGTTCGAACGAGTGTTCGAAAGTGCGCGGTTTCGCCTCGTGGACGATTACGCGCATCACCCGAGTGAGGTGCGTGCCACGTTGCGCGCCGCGCGCCAGGTGCGGCACGGGCGGCTTCTCGCCGTCTTCCAACCTCACCGCTATTCCCGCACGCGCGCCCTCCACGAGGAGTTCGGCGCCGCGCTCCACGAGGCGGACCGCGTCTTCATCACCGAGGTCTACGCCGCCAGCGAAACCCCCATCGAGGGCGTGAGCGGAGAGCTCGTGGCGCGCGCGCTCGCCGCACAGCCCGGACGGGACCCGGCGAGCGTGACGTGGGAACCGAACATGTGGCGCCTGAAAGACCGGCTCGCCGCGGAGCTGCGCGACGGCGATACGGTCCTCGCGATGGGCGCGGGAAACATCCAGGACATGACGCGCCGCCTGGCGTCGGAGCTTCGCGCGCATAACGAGCTCGCGCAATTGCTCGATCCGGGGGCGGATGTGCGCCTCTGCGAACCGATGGCGAAACGCACTTCGATGCGCGTCGGCGGCCCCGCACGGTTGTGGATCGAGCCCGCCGGGGAACGCGATCTCGTGGCCGTGCTGCGGCGCTGTTCCGAAGCCCGTCAGTCGGCCGGCGATGCCCCCGAGGTCCGGCGGCTCTACGCAGTGACCGTGGTGGGCCGAGGTTCGAACCTCCTCGTGCGCGACGCCGGCATCTCGGGGGTGACGCTCCACTTGGGTCGGGAGGCTTTTCGCGGTGTGGAGGCTCGGAGGGAGCGCCTCCGCGCGGGCGGCGGCGCGCGCCTCAAGCAGGTCGTCGCCGCGGCACGCGCCGCAGGCCTCGAGGGACTGGAGTTCCTCGAAGGCATTCCCGGCAGCGTGGGAGGCGCGTTGAGAATGAATGCCGGCGCAATGGGGTCGAGCGTCTTCGAAGTCGTCGAGCGCGTGCGGTTCGTCACGCTGCACGGCGAGATTGTCGAGCGCGCGCCGGAGGAACTGCATCCCGTCTACCGCCATTGCCCCGGGCTCGACGGTTGTCTCGTATTGTGGGCCGAGTTTCGCGGAACTCCGGCGCCGGTTGCGAAGATCGATGCGCGTCTGAAGGCCTTCGAGGAGAAACGCCGCGCTTCCCAGCCGGCCGCCGCCTGCGCCGGATGCATCTTCAAAAATCCACCCGGCGATTCGGCGGGAAGGCTCATTGACGCATGCGGCCTCAAAGGGCTTGCCTTTGGCGCCGCGCGCGTTTCCGAGGCCCATGCGAACTTCATCGTGAACGATGGCGGAGCGACCGCTTCCGACATCCTGACGCTGGCCGGCATGGTGCGCGACCGGGTGCGCGCCGCGCGCGGCATCGAATTGGAGATGGAAGTCGTCGTTCTCGGCGACGAAGGCTGGTGAGCTTCCCGGAGACGCCATGAAACGAACCGAGATCCAAGTGGCCGTATTGAAAGGTGGTTTTTCGAGAGAACGGGCGGTGTCGCTCCGTACGGGGGCCGCCGCCGCCGCGGCCCTGAGGTCGTCCGGCTGTCGAGTCGAGGAAGTGGACGTGCGCCACCGGCGCTGGCGGCTCCCTGCGGGAACCGACGTGGTCTTTGTCGCGCTGCACGGCGCTTACGGCGAAGACGGCGAGCTTCAGGACACGCTTGAAAAACGGGGCCTGCCGTTCACCGGCTCCGACGCCGCGGCTTGCCGACGCGCGTTCGACAAGGCCGCGTCCAAGGCGCGCTTTCGCGAGGCGGGACTTGCGACGCCCGAAGGCATCGTCCTCCGAGGGCGGGAGAAAGCGCCGAAGGCGGAGGAGCTTCCCTTCAGCCTTCCGGCTGTGGTGAAGCCCGCGCGTGAAGGGTCGAGCCTTGGCGTGCGGATCGTGCGCGCAGCTTCGGAACTGCCAACGGCAGTCCAGATCGCTCGACGGAGCGACGAGATTGTGCTCGTGGAGCGCTATATTCCGGGACGCGAATTCACTGTGGGAGTGCTTGGAGAAAAAGCGCTCCCCGTCATCGAAATCTGTCCCAAGAACGGCTGGTATGACTATCGAAACAAGTACACGGTAGGGAATACCGAGTATCGGGTTCCCGCTCCGCTGAGATGGAATTTAAGGAAAAAAATCCAAAATTTTGGTCTCCGAGCGCATCAGGTTCTTGGATGTCGAGATATATCGAGGGCCGATTTTCGTCTGGACGAGACTGGTGAAATCTATTTATTGGAAGTGAACACGATCCCGGGAATGACGAAAACCAGCCTGCTTCCCAAGGCAGCCGCCGCCGCCGGCATTGCTTTTCCCAAGCTTTGCCGGACGCTGGTTGAATGCGCGTTGAACCGAGGAAAGATCCTTTCATGAGTGGGTTGCCCTTCCAATTTCCCGTGCGCCGCCGGAACCGACCGATCCGGGTCGAGCTTCGTGCCCTCCACGCGACCCGGCGCGCGCGGGTGCGCGCCCAGAAACGCACGCGGTTTGCGGGTTTCGTGTTGCTTGCGGCGGTCCTGCTCGGCGCGGCAGGCTGGATCGCATGGATCGGCGCGCGGGAATTGGCGCGGCGCGTTCTTGCAGAGAATCAGGCTTTCCGGATCCGGGAGATCACCGTCGAGAGCACCGGCGAGCTGCTCAAGCCCGAGTTCGTGGTGGACTACCTGCATCTCCGGCGCGGTCAAAGTCTGCTTGGCGTGGATATCGCGCGGTTGCGACGCGATCTCGAGCTGTGTTCCGAAGTGGAGCGTGCCGAAGTCGGCCTCGCGCTGCCCGACCGTCTCGCGATCCGCATCGCCGAACGGACGCCGGTGGCGAGCCTCGTCGCCGGCGCCACGCGATATCAGGTGGACCGCCGCGGCGTGGTGATGGACCTGTTGAGCAGTCGCCGTCTCTCGGACGCTCAGAGGAAAGCCATCGAGGAGCTCCCCGTCATCACCGGCGCTGCGGTGGCGGATATGCGGATCCAGTGCCCTGTGATCTCCTCCGAGATCCATCACGCGCTGGCGCTCTTCCAACGCGTCGATCGTGGCGACCTCGATCCCGGACTCGAAATTCGCTCCGTGGACGTTTCGCGGCGCGGGTTCCTCGCCGTCACGACGGCGGACGGTTGCCGTACGCGGCTGGCTATTGCTGACCTCGACCAACAACTTCGCCGTTGGTCGGCGGTGCTTCGCGACGCGCGCGCCCGAACGCTGCGCGTGGCCACCATTGATCTGAGCCTCGGAGGGGACGTGCCCGTGACGTTCGTCGCGGCGCAAACGGAGGCGCCATGAGCCTTGTCAACGCGATTTTAAAAAGAAACCGATCGGATTTCCTCGTGGGTCTGGACATCGGTACCAGCTCCATCAAGCTGGCGATCGGTGAGACGTGCCCCGACGGCTCGCTCTCGATGGTCGGCAGCCATGTCGTCGAATCTCAGGGGATCAGCAAGGGTGAGGTGCAAAATCAGGAGCGCGCCTGCGAAGCGATCGCGCGGGCGTTCACGGAAACCGAAAACAACCTTGGGATTGGAATCGAGGTCGTCGAGCTCGCCATCACCGGCTCGCACATCGCTTCGGGGACCTATACCGGACATGCGAACGTCCAGAGCGAAGAAGGAGAGGTCGCCGAAGCGGACGTGCGGGCGGCCATGGACAGCGCGTCGAGTTGCGCGCAACTCGGCGGCGACCGCGCGATGATCCACACCATGCGCTGCACGTTCGAACTGGATGGCGGCCCTCCCCTCACGAATCCCGTGGGCCATATCGGCGGCACCCTCAAGGCGGAGGTCCACTGCATCCACGGTCAGGCGACACGCATCCAGAACCTGAGCCACTGTTTGTGCGAGAAGATCGGCGCGAACGTCGAGATTGGCAATTCGGTCTTCAGCGGGTTCGCGAGCGCTCTCGCCGTGCTTGAGCCTGAGGATAAGCTCGGCGCCATTGTCATTGATCTCGGAGGCGGCATCACCGAATACGCCGTGTATCTCCGCGGGATGCTCCGTCAATCGGGAACGCTCGGCGTCGGAGGAGGCCATCTCGTGAACGACTTGATGGTTGGCCTCGGCATCCGTCAGCGCCGAAGGGCGGAGAAGCTGCTCCAAAAAGCCGGTGGCGTGATGGTGGAGCCCGGCGACCGCGACAAGGAAGTGAGCTTCGCCAGCCAGGAATTTCTTGGAGACCGGGAAAAGGTTTATTATCTCGAGGACATCCAACGCATCCTTCATGCGCGGATGCACGAGACGCTGCGCATCCTCCGCGATCGCATTTTCGCTCGAAACGCGAACGACCTCAACGGCGCGACCGTTTTTCTGACCGGCGGTTGCTCCCATCTTAAGGGGATGACGACCCTCGCGCAATCGGTCTTCGACATGCATGCGAAGCAGGGAATCCCCGGCGGTTTCGAAGGGCAGGAAGAACATCTGCGAAAGCCGGAAATGGCGACCGCCGTCGGCCTCGTCAAATACGCCCATGTCCAGCGGCAATACGAATCGAAGCGGGCCGGGCCCTGGTGGAACCGCATGTGGAGGGCGGTCTCCGGTTGATTTTGCGATGAAGCCGAAGAATTTTATGGCAGGCGGCGAGGAGGCCTCGCGTCCGGCGTCCGCCCGTCGCGCACCCTCCGAGAAGCGCGTGCGCATCAAGGTCGTCGGTGTCGGCGGCGCCGGCGTGAACGCCATAGATCGCCTCGTGGAAGACGGCTTCGATCAGGTCGGCCTCCTCGCGCTGAACACGGACGCCCAGGCCCTCGCCAACTGCATGGTCGCCGACAAGCTCCAGATCGGCGAACGGATCACTCACGGTCTCGGCGCCGGAGGCGATCCCGATGTGGGCCGACAGGCCGCCCTCGAGGACGCAGAAGCGATCGCGGACGCCGTTCGCGGCTACGACCTTCTCTTTTTGGCCGCCGGTCTCGGAGGCGGCACCGGCACCGGCGCCTCGGCGGTCGTCGCCCGGACTGCACGCGACCAGGGTACGCTCGTGCTGGCGCTGGTGACGCTGCCCTTCTCTCACGAAGGCGCCTACCGCGATCGCGTGGCGCGCGGAGGTCTCCTCGCGCTTCAGGATGCTGCGGACGCGGTGATCTGCATTCCGAACGACAAACTCTACGACCTCGCCGGAGCGGATGCGAGCGTGCAGCAGGGGTTCGCCCCCACCGATGCCTTCCTGAGCGGCGGTGTACGCAAAATCTGGCGGATGCTCGGGACCACCGGATTGATCAACATTGATTTCGCCGATCTGCGCGCCGTGCTCAAACGTCGCGGCGGAGAAACGCTGGTCGGTTTCGGTGACGGCGAAGGGCCCGACAAGGTGGAGAAGGCCCTCGAAAGCGCGCTCGCAAGCCCTTTGCTGAACGATTCGGAGACGCTCCAACGCGCCGAATGCGCCTTGGTCGCCGTGACGCATGGGTCGGATTTTAAGATGGCCCAATTCCGTGAACTGATGAAGAGGGTCAGCGAGAAGTTCGGGCCGCAGACCGCCTGCAAGCAGGGCCCCATCGTGGATGAAAATTTTCAGGACCGGATTTCGCTTCTAATTGTCGCCTCCACCGGCAAATCCGTTCTGCCCGCCTCCGGCCGCGCCGGCGCTCGCGTGGCGGACGGCGAGATTCAAACCTCGACCCTCAATCCCTCGTCGGTCTCCGTGCCGTTCACGGGGAAGGGCAAGATCCGACAAGGGGTCCTCAATCTCAATGAGGTCTTCCGTGGGTCCTTCGAGGGCGCGGAACGCACCGTGGTGGACGGCGAGGACCTCGATCTGCCCACGTTCATCCGACGCAAGATCCAGCTCCGGCAAAGGTAGGCAGAGCGAGGGTTCGACGAAAAAGCTGGGAGGAGCTGGAGGTCCGGAAGCTTCCGTCAGGGATGGGTTTGAGGTCGTCGAGGGCGGCTACGCGTTCCTCCTGTCGCGTGAAGGGAAGCAGCTTCAGGGCGCGTCCAGCATCCGCACCGATTTTTTCGCCGCCTACGGCCTCGGCGAACTCTTTCGCGCCGTGCGCGAACCGCGCCGCCTCGACTCGGCGCTCGCCGTCCTCGATCGTCTCGCCCAAGCTTCCCAACCGCGTCGCTCCACGGCCACCTCCGGAGGTAGCCGTGGAGCGCCCCCATCCCAGCTTGGTTCACCACCTTCAGTTTTCCCAAGGGGGGTCACGATGTGCCTGACGGATCCCAATTCGGACGGCGATTCATTTTGACACCTCCGCGACCATCCCCTACTGGTAGACCTCCCGATTCGGCTGGGTAGCTCAGTAGTAGAGCAGGGGTCTGAAAAACCCTGTGTCGGGGGTGCGATTCCCTCCCCAGCCACCATTTTTTCGCCTGCCTCCCAAAGACGACCGCAAACTTCGGACGAGCGATTTTGCGCCTCCTCATCCCCTCGAAAGCCTCTCTTCGCCGTTGGACGGCCGTCGCGCTGGCCTTCGGCTTCGCCGTGGCCGGCGCGACGCTCTGGCTTCGCTTGGGCTTTTCCAGGCCTTGGACGACGGAGAGCTTTCTCGCCTACGCCCAGCGCGTTACCGGCACAGCTCGCCTCCAGGTCGCCACGCTGCAGTTCGTCGAGGTGTTTCGTCTTGAGGATCCGGCCACGCTTCTCGGCATCCCCCTTCCGGAGGTGATCGTCGAGGCTCGCGCACCGGTCGAAACCACCTGGTATCTCGATCTGAACGCTCGCTGGAGCGTGAGCGTCCGCGACCGCGACGTCTTCGTCGCCGCGCCACCGCTGCAGTTCAACACTCCGGCGATTGCCGTGGGACGGCTCGAATACCGCACTGTCCGGAGCAGTCTCTGGCGCCGCGAAGCACCCGTGTTGGAGAAACTACGCGTCGCCCTCGGCCCGATGGCGCGCCGTGCGGCGGCGGCGCATCTCCCGCAGGTCCGTGAGACGGCGCGCAACCAGGTTTCTCTTTTCGTGCGCGCGTGGGTTCTCCAGAAGGAACACGAGGGCGAGACGGGAGCGATCCGCGTCCGTTTCGCCGACGAACCGGCGTCTCCCTTCGCCCCCGCCGCGCCTCGCCGTGGATGATTCCCGGGAGTTGCCGCTCGCGGCACGTGCCGAGGCGCTGCGCCATCGCCCTCGTTCCTGGGTCGAGCGCCTCGAATGGCGCGCCGTCTTCGCCTCCGCGGAAACGCCCGCCCACATCGAGGTGGACCTCGGCGCAGGCGACGGCGGGTTCGTTGTCGAACGCGCGCGCCGGCACCCGGAGCGGGCGTTCCTCGCTGTCGAACGCCTCCTCGGCCGCACGCGAAAGATCGCGCGGCGCGCGGCGCGCCTCGATCTCGCGAACGTCCGCGCCCTGAGGATCGAAGCCTCCTACGCCGCCGAGTGGTTGCTTCCGCCGCGTTCAGTGGACGCGATCACCGTCCTTTTCCCCGATCCGTGGCCCAAACGCCGCCACCACAAGCATCGCCTCATCCGGACGACGTTCCTCGACGCCTGCGCGCGCGCGCTGAAGCCCGTCGGCTGGCTCGGAATCAAGACCGACGACGCCTCCTACTTCGATCAGATCCGCGCCGCCGCCGCCGCGTCGCGTCTCCTCGCCCCGTGGGAGGCGGCGCGCGCTGACGAACTTTTCCCCGAGACGACCGATTTCGAACGCGACTTCCTCCGTGAGGGCCGCTCCATCCACTTTCTTGCACTCCGTCTCCGCGAAGCAACGGCTTGCCCCGCGGCGGTGGCGGGCGCACCCTTGGCGTCATGCTGACGCTTGAATCGCTCCGCGATCTTGCCCTCGCGCACGCCGGCACGCTCGCCGCGTCCGTGCGGAGCTTCGATCTCGGTGGGCGGTTCTTCGATTGGAACGCCGGCCCGCGCCTCATGGGCGTCGTCAACCTTTCCCCCGACTCGTGGTATCGCGAAAGCGTCTGCCTCACCACGGAAGCCGCGATCGCCCGCGGTCGTCGTCTCGCCCTCGAGGGCGCGGCGCTCGTGGACGTCGGTGCCGAGTCGAGCGTCCTGACCGCCACCCGCGCCAACGACGCCCTGCAAATGGACCGCCTCCTCCCCGTCATCCGCGGCCTCTCGGAAGCGGGGATCCTCGTTTCCGCCGAGACTTACCGCCTGCCGGTCGCTCGCGCCTGCCTCGACGCCGGCGCGAAGGTGCTCAACCTTACGGGCACAACCGACGCGGCGGACTTCTTCCGCCTCGCCGCGGAACGCGCCGCCGCCGTCATTCTCTGTTATGTCGAAGGCGCCCACGTGCGTGCCGTCAACGATTTCGCGCTCGACGAGGACCCCGTGCCGAAGCTGCACGATTTCTTCGCGCGCCGAGTGGAGGAAGCGGTCCGACTCGGTGTGACGCGCATCCTCCTCGATCCCGGGCTCGGTTTTTACTACCGAAACCTGCAGGACAGCGCGACGCGCGTCCTCCACCAGATGCGGACCTTTCTCAACACCTTTCGCCTCCGTGAGCTTGGCTGGCCCGTCTGCCACGCGCTTCCGCACGCCTTCGAATACTTCCGCGAGGAAGTGCGCTGCGCCGAACCTTTCTTCGCCGTCCTCGCCCTGTTGGGAAAGACCGACCTCCTCCGCACCCATGAGATCGCCCGCGTTCGCGCCGTGTGCGAGACGCTCGGCGTTTCGCGCGGCCCTCGCGCTCTGTGAGCGCGGCCAGCGGCCGCTCGACGCCGGTCTTTTAAAGCGTTTGGCCGAGGTCCGATTTGCGGATCCGCCAAACCTCGCCGAGACCGACCGCCTTGGCGGGCCCCGCCGCTCGCGTCCAATCGCGCGTGATCTCGACGATCGGCGGGCGTTCCCCCGGTTTCTTTCCCGGCCAGCGGAAGCTGGGCGCGAGGCGGTAGCGGTCGCCTTTCCGGGGATATTTTCGCCCTTCCACGCCGTCCATCGGGCTGTGGACCTCCTCCGCGTCGTCCTCCGGGCGCGGACGGCGCATCATCAGCATCCGGCTGAAGGCGTCCGAATCGTCGCGCACGCGCTCGAAGGCCTCGGCGAGTTGCCAGAAGCGCAGGCTGCCACATGAGGTGTCCGGATCGGGCAGCCCGAAGACCACGACGACTTGGTTGAGCCCGGCGTCTTCGAGACACGCCGCCTCCTGCGTCCCCTTCAGGGGAGGAAACGGGAAAAGCAGGATGTCGAAATCCTCGGCGTTAAGCTGGGTGCGCGTGACGGCGTCGTAGGGGTGCGTGTTCACGCTCACGCTCGACGGAAGCGGGGCGTGCAGGCGCGGCGGCGCGCGCCCCGCCACAACCCAGCGCGCCGCATAGCGCGCGAACTCGGCGGCGAGGAAAGGGCTCGCCTCGTTCCCGAGATCGAGCACGCGTTTGCCACGCAGAAGCTCGCGGAAAACCTCCAGCTGTTTCGGACTGATGCGCCGGGCGATCACGGGGACCTCTCGTGTCGCCTCGCCGCGACCTGCGACCGGGCGTCCACGAACAGTCGCGGAATTTCCCGGCGGTTCGCCTTCCCGAGGCCGGCGGCGCCGGAGGGGTCGCCGCCGGATCGAAGGCGGTGTTCGAAGACGGATTCCCGGATTTCACGCACAAAAAGCTTCACGAAGGATCTTCAGGATTGAGAGGCCCCATGGGGTCCGAAAGCCTATCCTCGCGCTCCGGCCAGACGAGCTTTTTCGGTATCCGCCCGGTCAGGCTTGTTTTCGGCAGACCCTTCTGCGGACCCTCCGTGCGAGCTCATGCACGGATTTGCCGGTTGGACGTGGCGCATGCGGAAGCGTCATGGGCGCCGAGCATTTTCGGCGCCCCAGCGCCGCCTTCGATCGGAGCGATCCCCTCTCAGAGAGATAATCGTTGAATGGCGGTGGGAAATCGGTAGACTCCAAAGTCCATATCACCGGGCCTTGGAAGCCTTATCATTCCAGGGTCGGAGACAGAAGATCAATTTGCCTTATGACTGCGCCCTACGAAATCGGACTGATGCTGGGAGACGTTTCGAAAGATCCTGAGGGGAAATTCGGGCTCCTTCGCCAGCTTGGGGTGCGCTGTTGCCAGATCTGGCTCGGACGGCGCGTGCTCACTCCCGCGCTCGAGAAGCGGGTCGCCGAGATCACCTTGCGCGAGCAGATCGAGATCACGACTGTATTCTGCGGATTTGAAGGCGACCGCTACGACGACCTCGCGACGGCACGAGCCACCATCGGTCTCGTGCCGGAAGTCACGCGCGCGGAGCGACTCGCGGAGATGAAAGAAGTCGGCCTCGCCGTTCGTCGCTTGGGCGTTCCCGCTGTAGGACTTCATATCGGCTTCATCCCTACCGAACGCGGATCGTCGGCTTATCGGGGAGTCGTCGCGGTCGCTCAGGAGATCGCCGACTTCCTCGCCGAGCGGGGTCTGAAGCTCACGCTCGAAACCGGCCAGGAGACCGGCACGCTCCTCCGCGATTTCCTCGGCGATCTGAAGCGCTCGAACGTGGGGGTGAACTTCGATCCCGCAAACATGCTCCTTTACGGCCACGACCAGCCGATCCCCGCGGTCGAGAAGCTTGCGCCGTGGCTCTACAACGTCCACGCGAAGGACGGCAGCTGGCCGACGGAACCGGGCCGGCTGGGCCACGAGATGCCGATCGGTCAGGGGCAGGTCCGCTTTCCTGAATTCCTCCGCAAGCTGCGCGAGGTGGGGTACCGTGGCCCGCTCATCATCGAGCGGGAAATCAGCGGCCCACAGCAGATCGAGGATATGCGCGTGGCCATCCAATTTCTCAACCAACTGACAAAACCATGATCAAGTCCATCAGCCTGTGGTCGTTTCCCGAAAAGCTCAACCTGGAACAGAGCCTCGTGCTCGCGAAAAAGCTTGGCTATCCCGCCGTTGAAATCACGTGCGACTTGAAAGGGCGCTTCACGGTGGGGGCGAGCGAGGAGGATTGCGAGAACGTGCGGCGCCTCGCGCACAAGGTGGGCATCCAACTCAGCTCGCTCGCCAGCGGCATCGCCTGGAGCATCTGTCCCACCTCCGATTCCGCCGTGGTGCGCGAGCAGGCGGTCGAGCGTTACCGCCGCATGATCCAGATCTCGCGCTGGCTCGGCGTAGACTCGATCCTTGTCGTTCCCGGCGCGGTGCAGATTCCGTGGGACCCAAAGTTCAAGCCGGTCCGCTACGACCACGCCTACGAACGCGCCGTGGACTTCATCGAAAAACTCCTGCCCTTCGCCGAGAAGTATCAGATCCGCATCTGCGTGGAGAACGTCTGGAACCACTTTCTGATGTCGCCACTCGAGCTCAAGGACTTCGTAGATTCCTTCGACCACCCGAGCGTCCGCATCTACTTCGACGTGGGCAACGTCCTGCGTTTCGGCTCACCCGTGCACTGGATCGAGATCCTCGGCGCGAAGATCCATCGCGTCCATGTGAAGGACTACAAGCTCTCGGGCAACTGGATGGAGGGATTCTGTCCGCTCCTTGAGGGAGACGTTCCCTTCAAGGACGTGATGAAAGCCCTGCGCAAGCTCGGCTACGACCGCACGATCACCGCCGAGATGGTTCCGCCGGGCGAGACGGTCGTGAAGAACACCTCCAAGGCGCTCGACAAGATCCTGAAGATGTAGGTGGCCTACTCCTCCACACGCGACTGGATCACGGCCCTGGACCGGGCCGGAGAGCTGACGCGCATCCGCGAGCCTGTGGCCACGGAGCTCGAGCTCGCCGAGCTCGCCGATCGAGAGATGAAATCTCCCGACGGAGGGAAGGCGCTCCTCATCGAGAAACCGACCGTGAACGGGCGCGTCTCTCCGTTTCCCGTCGCGATCAACACGTTTGGCTCGTGGAAGCGCATGGCGATGAGCCTCGGCGCGGCGAGCCTGGAGGAGGCCGCCGCCTCGCTCGGCGCCCTGGTGAAGGCGAAGCCTCCGCAGTCCTTTCGCGAGGCGTGCCGGCTCCTCGGCGCCGCCTTTGAGCTGCGCCACGCCAAACCCGCGCGCGTGAAGACGGGGCCGTGCAAGGAGGTCGTCCGCCGCTTCGATCCTCCGCCGTCCCGGACCGAAGCGTGGCCGCCTGCGCCCGATTGGCGAAGCGCCGCGTCCCTCGATTCCTGTCCGCCGACCCTCCTCGATCTTCCGATTTTGCGCTGCTGGCCGCTCGACGGCGGGAGGTTCCTCACACTCCCGTGTGTCGTCACGCAAGACCCCGACACCGGTGCGCGCAACGTCGGGATGTACCGGATGCAGGTCTATGACGAGCGGACGACGGGGATGCACTGGCAGCTCCAGAAGGTCGGCGCGCGCCACGGGCGCCGCTACTACGAGACGGGGACGCGCATGCCCGTCGCCGTTTTTCTCGGAGGCGATCCGGCGCTCGCGTTCTCCGCGACCGCGCCGCTTCCGGACGGGCTCGACGAATTCCTTCTCGCCGGCTGGCTGCGAAAGAAATCGGTGGACCTCGTGAAATGCGAGACGAACGACCTCGAGGTTCCCGCTGATGCCGATTTCGTGATCGAGGGCTACGTGGACTCGAAGGAACCGCTCCGCGAGGAGGGGCCGTTCGGCGATCATACCGGCTACTATGCGCTCCCCGAGCCGTATCCCGTATTTCATCTCACCGCGATCACCCATCGCCGGGATGCGGTTTATCCCGCGACGATCGTCGGGCGGCCGCCGATGGAGGATTTTTACATGGGTGCCGCGTCGGTGAAGCTTTTCCTGCCGGTCCTGAAGATGAATTTTCCCGAGATCGTGGACCTCGCCCTGCCCGCCGAAGGGGTGTTCCACAACCTCGTTTTCGTGAGTATCAAGAAGACCTACCCAATGCAGGCCTTCAAGGTGATGCACGGTCTCTGGGGCATGGGGCAGATGATGTTCACCAAATACATGGTGGTCGTGGACGAGGACGTGAACGTCCACGACACGAGCGAAGTCCTCTTTCGCCTCTGCGCGAACACCGATCCGCAGCGCGACGGGATTTTGACGAAAGGCCCCGCGGACGTGCTCGACCATGCGACCTCCGAGGTTGCTGTCGGCGGCAAACTCGGACTCGACGCGACGCGTAAGCTTCCCGGCGAAGGGCATCGCCGCCCCTGGCCGCCGATCATCCGGATGGAGGAAGCGGTTCGTCGGAAAGTGGCCGAACGCTTCGGGTCCAGAAGCTGATGACCGCGGCGGCGCGGAACCAGCCGGCCAAGGAACACCGCATGCTCGCGTGTGCGAATCCTCCCGGATCAGCTGTGGCGCTGGATCGCCATGCGCCGACCTTCGAAAAGGCGAAGCGGCCGCGCCGCCGGTGCGTAACCCCAATCATTAGCGACAAGGGGGAGAGGTGATGTGAGGGTGAAAAGGGCCGGATTTTTGGGGTGAGGCGTGGTAGAAGGAGGCATGTCACGGCACTACACGTTCAACGACGACGTACGATTTGAG
>JADZFN010000021.1 GCA_020849895.1 Verrucomicrobiia bacterium
ACGCCCAGCCATACGCCCGTGCGCCGGCGCAGGTTCCGGCTGCACGGGATGGACGGCAGGATCTCCACGTCCGACTCCCCTGCGGTGGATGAAGGGCCGCGCATGGTTCAGTCCCCAATGCCCAGGCTGCGGGACGCCTGCATGGCCCGGCCCCGGGGCGGAGGCGGGGGGCGGCGGATGAGGTCACGGGCACCCTTGGCAGCGGGGGTCGGCCCACCCTTCGCGGGGCCGGAGGCCCGATCTTTGCTTTGGGAGGGCGCGGAGGGGTTTTCCCGGCCGGTGCGCTCGCGGGTAACTTCCTTGGGTCCGCGCTCCTTCCAAGCCTCGCGATGCTTCTCGGCGGCCTTCACAATCTCGGGATCCTCCTTGAGGAGTTCGTAGGCGTGGCGGCGCAGACCCCCGTTCTTCCGATCGAGGAAGATGGCGACCTGCTTGAACTCCTCAAGCGAGAGCACCTTTTCGCCGGGACCGGCCTTGAGGAGCTTCAAGAGCGGCTCGCGCGCCTTGGGGAGACGCGCCTCCATGATCCGGTGGTCCCGCTGTGCCCTCCGGACGGCGGAGGCCTTCACGAGGTCCTTGTCGGCTTTGACAGCCTGGTAGGCCTCCTTGGTGAGACCGCCACGGCGCGGATCCACGTGGTCCTTGATGCGGGCGAACTCGGGGTCGGTGAGGGCCTTGCCGGGGCCACGGTGCGTGAAGAACTTCATCAGCAGGTCGCGGTCCCCGGGGGCAAGACTCCTGCCTTCGGGGGTGGGGCTGTCGTTTGGGGGTGTCATGGGTGCGTCCTTTCGGTTGGGGTTACTTCAGGCCCGAGACGATGTCCTGGGCCTTGAAGATGAAGATGCCGCCCACCACGGCGGCGATGCCGCCGTAGAGGTCCTTGGTGCTGATGCGCATGCCGCCGATGACGATGACGGCGATGCCGATGGGCTCGGTCGCATCGAGCATCAGGCGCTTGGCGCTGTCGAGCCAGGCGGCTTGGGCGGTTCCGACCGTGGAGATCGCGATCGTGCAGAGGAGGAAGTAGATCTGCCGGCGCGCCTCGCGGAACCGGTGGAGAGTTTGCTGGAGGGAGGGTTTCATGGTTTGAACTCGGGGGATGGACCGGCACGGCGCGGCCGACCGGCACGCTGGGGTTGAGGAACGTCTTTCCGCCGCTCGCGTTGGAGGGCGCCCATCATCCGGAGAGCCAGGCCGATGGCCTGTGGCCCCTGACGGGGAAGGATGGGGAAGAACTGATGTTCCGAGTGGTGATGGAGCGCCCGGGCTGCGGCCCGCAGCGCCCCGGCAAACTGACGCATCTCGGGAGTCGCGCGGTTGTTCTCACGCGGACGAGTTTCGCGCGAGCGATGGCTCGGGAGATCTGGATCGAGATGTCGTTGAAGCTCCTTCTCGACGTGCTTGGCAAAGAGGCGCTTGATCGTGGTGAGGGGATCCGGCTCGGATCGCCCCTGATGGCCCTTGAGCCGGCTGACGGACCAGTCCACCTCCCGGCCGCTCTCATCGCGCTTGAGGACGACGAGATGGACGTGGGGATGACGGTCCGCGCCATCCGCGTGGACATGGGTGCCAGCGACCCAGCCGATGGAATGCCCCGGGCCGTGCTGCGCGCGTCGCCAGTCGGTGAACTCCTTGAGGGTCGCCGCGAGAACGCGACGGAGCACCTCGCGCTCATCGGCTCCCCGGGCTCGAAGCGAGACCCAGATCGCCGGGTCGGGCGAGAATACGAGGTGCGTTCCCGCCGCGGAGCGAAGAGCGGGCCACTTCTCGGGACGGCCATTGGTCCACTCGCGCACGCGACGCGAGTAGGCGTGAGGGGTTTCCTGCTCTCGCTGGGGTGGCAACCGAATGCCCCGCCGTTCCGCAAAGCGCCGCAACCGGATCATCCAGTGTCGGTAGTGCTCGTGGCTGGCGGGACCGTGCTGAGCGAGGTGTTCCTTGAAGACCCGGAGCGCGAGTTGTTCTTTCCGGGCCACGTCCGAGGCGGCAAGCGCGTGATCTTCCTGGGCCGCAAGCTGGGCAGCACGTCGCTGGATGAATCCCCCGAGCAGGATGTCCCCCTCCTTGGAGGTGTAGCCGTCGCTCTCGGGAAGGTCTTTTCCGCGATGCTCCGCCTCGAACCGACCACGACCCCGAGGGGTTTCGCGCCCGTAGCCGATGAGGCCCTCGGAGACTTCAACCGAGAAGTTGCCCAGGTTTTTGACGAGGTGGTTCACGGGAGTTGGCGGTGGCGGATCTTCCGCAGGACCTCAGCGCCGCGGGATTCCGCGGCGACGGAGGGCGGAGGCTGACGAGGGGAGGAGGCGTGACCGGTGGGCTCCCCGACGCCCAATGCCAAAGCGAGAAGGCCCACGAGACGCTGAACTTGGCCGGCAAGCTGTTCCTGGCCGGTCTGAAGGACATGGAGGTCCTCCCCGTGGGACTCCTCGAGGAGGCAGAGGATCTCGACCCGCGAGGCGGAGTGTTCGAGAAAGGATCGGACCTGATGCAGTTCCTTGAGGACCCGGGACTCGGGGATCGCCTCCCCCTGTCCCTCCCACTTGGCGAGCAGGAGGGCGAAGAACTCGTCCCAGCTCCGACACCCGCTCTGCCGAAAATCGACGGCCATCCGGGCGCGGATGCCCTCGCTCAGCCGAAGCTGGATGCGCTTCGTGTCGCTCACGAAAGCCTCCGTGATGCGTGCGAAAGCCAGCTTGCTGGCAGGAGCGAAGTGCCACTCGTGCCAGTCGCCACGACAGGGCGACTATCCTGCTTTTCATCGAACCGCCGTTGACGCACATGGGCTCCGCGAGGGCGAGGCCCGTGACTGCCACGGTCACGGTCGTGGGAATACGCGGTCGTCTCGTCACGGCGCCGCCACGGTCCTGCCGAGGCGTGAGCCAGCCGCAGCAAATCGATCGGCTGTGGGATCAACCCCTCAGGGACCGCAAGGGATCGAGGGTCGTTGAGCATGGGGAAATTCATCGAAATGACTGGGCTCGGCTCCGGCTCAGCCCTGACCGCGGGCGTACCGCTCGAAGGACCTACGGGCGCGCTCCAACTCGGTCTTCCAGTGGTTCTGGAGTGTCCGGCTCGCAAACTTCACCATCGGGAAGTCGACGCCGGTCTGCCGGGAGAGCTCGGTGAGCTGGTCCTTGATCGTTTGGTAGATCTCCCGGGGCACGGGCAGTTGCATGTTGACGCAGGAACGCTTGGAGTCCTGCGGGAGGGGCGGTGGACGCCCCGGCGGGTGGAGGTCGTCGTTCATGGGGTTCGTTGGTGAGGTTGGGACGCGCGCTCTGGCGTGCGGAGGGTCCCTCGTGGCGCGGGAACCGCGGCAAGGGGGACGCTCCGCCCGGGAAGGTCCGTTGCGGGGCGGAGCCGAAGGGGCGCGGCTTGGTGTGGCCGCAGCCCAACGGAGAGACGGATCGGAGCGTCTCCTCGCGGAGATCCTCTCGTAGTGCCGGCCCAGGCCACACGAAGCCACGGGGGAAGGTGGGAGGGACTCACGCGGGAACTCCGGTGCTGGTGGCCTGTGATGTGGCCGTGGTTGGACCGATGACGGACGGAGGACTGCCTTGAAGCGTCGCCTCCCGGCTCCTCTCCGCGAACCACGCCGCGACTTCGGGCGCGAGGTGGAGGGCCTCCTCGTGGAGGCGCTGGTCCTCGGTAGCGTCCTTGCGCCGCTTCTCGTGCAGGCGCCTGCGCGTTTGTTCGCGTCGCTGTTCGACGGTCTTGCCATCCTTGGCAAGGGCACACCGCGCGAGGTAGATCGTCAGCGCGGGGGTCGCGAGCTCATGGCGCGAGCGCTCACCGCGATCCATTTCGTCGGTGGTGACCCCGTGGGTGTACTGCAGGGCCTTGCGGTAGGCGTCGAGAATGGCTGACTCGTCATGGCCGTCCTCCATCACCTGCTCGGCGTAGGAGCGGGCCGCGTGGAGGGCGTAGGCCACCTTGCAGTTGTCCCAGTGGAGCGACTCGAGCCGAGAGGCGACCGCGAAGGCTTTGCGGCGAAGGCTGGTCTGCGAGCGGGCGGTCTTTCGGCTCTCCTGCCTCGGGCCGGACGGGAATCGGGCTTGGCCGTTCATCGCGGACGGTCCGCTCGCGGGCCGTCCGCCGTCCCCTGCACGCCGAGCCCGGGAGGCGTTTGGACCGCGCGAACCCCCGCCCACCGTGTTCTTTACCTTCTCTGGATTCCCTTCATGGGATACCTTCCCCTCCCCCGGATGCGGAGTACCCCCCTCCGTATCCGGGGGAGGGGTGGACCCCGTAACCGGGAGGGCCCCCCTCGTTGCGGAGGGGGGCCCCTTGGACTGGGGCTTCTTCCAATCGGAATATGGAGTGAGAATGTAGAGAGTAGTGGCCCCGCGCCGTGCCTGCGCTCTGACCAGGTTCAACTGTCGGAGACAGCGTAGGCAGCGTCGCACGGTGTCTCCGTGCAGGCGGCAGGTCCGGGCCATGGACTTGATCGAAGGCCAAGCGCCATCAGTCCCGGCGCGGCGCGCGAGGTGGGCATAGACCCGGAACTGGTTCGCGGTCAGGATGTAATCGTCCAGTTCCGACCGGATGAACAGGACGTTGAAGGCATTCTCGCCGTGGAAAAGGCTCCTCTCATGCCCTTGCTTGCGACCGCGCTGACTACGTCGTGGATAGGGGTTGAAGTTCCAGCCTGTCTCCGGCAGTGAGGAGCGCTTGACTCTTTCCTCCGGGGGAATCGGTGTCCAACTCGAGAGAGGGGTGAGGGTGTAGAGGGTGGTGTGTCCCTTGCGGAGGCGTGTCTCGATCAGATTCAACTTACGGAGGCGGCCCACGCATTGGCGGATGGTTTCCTCGCGCAACCGACAGGTCCGGGCCATGGACAGCACGGAAGGCCATGCGGCGTGACGGCCGGCCCGTCGGGCCAGGTGCGCGTAAACCCGGAACTGGTTGGCCGTCAGAATGTAGTCGTCCAACTCGGCCCGGATGAAGGGGATGTTGAACGCGTCCTCCCCGTGAACGAGGTTCTTCATCGCCACCCCCTTTGGACCAAGTCCAACTCACTAAAGTGGCTGAGCCAGCCCAATACGTTCAAACGATCCAAGCTCTTGCGAACAACCGCCTCGGGGATGAGACACGTTTTGGCGATGGTTGTGACGGAAGGTTCGGTGCCCTTGCCAACACAACAACTCAAATGTGCGTAAATGCGAAACTCCTCAGCCTCCAGACGTTCGTCATCCATCACCTCGTCAGGAATGCCGAAAAAATTCGGCTTTTGGTTGTCGAGGGATCTCATGAGCCCCCTCCAGCCAAAATGGGTGTACCAAGTCCATTCTTTGGAGAAGCTAACGTTCTGAAAATGGTATCCCGAGTGGTATACCCGAGGTGAAAATCACCAAGACCCTGCAAGAACGGCTTGGAGTCGTTATTTGCCGGTTTCCCCTCTGAAAAAGGAGAGTTTGAGAACCGCTGAGAGGACCCGAGACTTTGTGAAAAAACGCCTTGTTTTGAGCCCAAGGCAGACGCGCTACCAGGCTGCGCTACGGCCCGACCCGCCGGAGGGAACGGAACGATACGGCGGAGGGATGTCCTCGACAACCCGCAAATCTTCGGCCGCCGCGCAGACGGTGTCCCGGTTGAGGTCCTTTCAGAATTCAATGTTTGGAGTGATTTTCGGCGCAACGTGCATTCTGTAAATCCGCTCCTGGAGTTTCTTCGCCGCGGAGGCTGAGCGAAGCAAAGTCGGAGTGGAGAAGAGGCCCCAAGGGCGGGGGCGTGACAGGGGCGAGGGAGGAGGAAAAGCCCGGCGGACGCTTCACGCGCGAACGGGGCGTGAACGGGCCGTCGTGGCCGGCGGAATGGATGTTGCTGCCGCGGAGCGGCCGCAGCAGTTCTTGAATTTCCGCCCGCTGCCGCACGGGCAACGGACGTCGGGGCGGACCGTGGCGAGGCGGTCGCGTTCGCGAAACCGCTCCATGATCTCAGCCGGGGCGCGCCCCGTGCGGAGGAGGTGAGCCATCGCCTCCATCGCGGGGGCGACGTGACGGAAGAACCGACGGTAGCCCGCGCACAGGACATTGAGACCGCCTTCGCCGTCAGGTGCGCGCAGGAAACGGTGTTTGGGACAGCCTCCGTTGCAGGCGAAGCGCACGTCGCATTCGCGACATTCGCGAGGGAGGGTCGCCTTTTTGTCGGCGCCGAAGCGGCGTTGCGCCTCGCCTCCGGCGAGCTCGGCGAGCGGCGTCTCCAGGAGGTTGCCGCGCCGCCAGGCGGGATATACGTAGTGGTCGCAGGCGTAGAGGTCGCCGTTGTGTTCGAGGGCGAGCGCGTCGCCGCATTCCTCGGCGAAGACGCACAGCCCTGGGCCTTCTCCCGCCCAGATGCCCAAGGCGACGTCGAACATCTGGACGAAGACCCGGCCCACGTCGCGGCGGACCCATTCCTCGAAGATCGCGACGAGGAAGGCGCCGTAGTCCTCCGCCTTTACGCTCCAGGGAGTCATGGCGGGGCGCGCGTCGCCTTTGCCGGGCGCAGGCGGCGTCGCGAAGTCGAGTCCAAGCCCCGCGGCATTCGCGTCGGGGAGACGCTCGACGAGCGGGATGAACTGGAGGAAGCCGGAGCCGGCTTCCTTGAGGAAACGGTAGACCTCGAGCGGCGCGCGGGAGTTGTGCGCGCCGACGACGGTGAGCGTATTGAACTCGACGCCGTGTTTTTTCAGAAAGGCCAACCCCGCCATCACGCGGTCGAACGAGGACTGGCCGCCCTTGTCCACCCGGTGGCGGTCGTGGATCGCGCGCGGGCCGTCCACGCTGAGGCCGACAAGGAATTTCTCGCGCGCGAGAAACTCGCCCCACGCGTCGTCGAGGAGCACGCCGTTGGTCTGGAAGGCGTTCGCGACGCGGCGGCCGTTTGCGTAGCGTTTCTCCAGGTCCACCGCGCGGCGGAAAAAATCCACGCCGAGCAGGGTGGGTTCGCCGCCTTGCCAGGCGAAGAGGACCTCGTTGCCCGGTTGGGCGTCGAGGTATTGGCGGATATAGGCCTCCAGGACGGTGTCCGACATGCGGAAGTTTCCTTCGGAGGGGTGGAGTCGCGATTTTTCGAGGTAGAAACAATACGAACACTTCAGGTTGCAGGCCGGTCCGATCGGTTTCGTCATGACGTGAAACCCGCGGCGGGGGGAGGAGGTCTGGAGGGACGGCGGCATCGAGAAACGAACCGGTAGCCCGGAATTTTCCACGGCACAAGCGGCGGAGGATGCGGCGGAGAAAGGGCGGCTCGCGGGAGACGCGAGTCCGCTCGATCCGTTTCGCACCCCCCCTCTTGCGCGCGCCTTCATCTCCGGATGCCGGTTTCGACGCTTTGCCTCCCGATCCCGCAGCGGTTATCCTCGCGGCATGCAAGCGCTCTTCTCTCGCGGATGGTTCCTCGGACTTTTGTGGACGGCGGCGGCCTTCGCCGCACCAGTGGAACATGTGGTGATCCTCAGCCTCGACGGCGGACGGCCGGATGTTCTTCTTTCCGCCGAGACCCCCAACCTTCACGAGATGGCGGACCGTGGCGCGTGGACTTGGTGGGCGCAAACGGTCAATCCCAGTATCACCCTGGTCTCCCATAGCTCGATGCTCACGGGGTGCCTGCCGCAGAAGCACGGGATTCACTGGAACAAATGGGCGCCCGAACGCGGTTATGCGAAAGCCACGACCTGTTTCGAAGTCGCCAAAGCCGCCGGTCTACGCACCGCCATGGTCGTCGCCAAACGCAAGTTCGAGCACCTCGCCAAACCGGGCAGCGTGGACCGGTTCCTGTGTGTCGAAGATGAGGCGCCGGTCGTCGCCGAGGCGGCGGCCCGGGTGATCCGGGAAGACAAGCCCCATCTCCTTTTTGTGCATTTCAAAGACGGGGATTCGGTGGGGCATGCGAAAGGCTGGGGATCTCGCGAGCAGCGCCAGGCCTTCGAAAAATGCGACGAGGGCGTGGGTGTGCTGCGCTCCGCGATCCGGGACGCCGGCCTTCAGTCCTCGACCCTCTTCGTAATTTCCGCGGACCATGGCGGTCATGGAAAAACTCACGGCACGACCGACGTGCGGGACATGACGATTCCCTGGATCGCTTATGCGCCGGGTCTCGTGCCTCCGCATCAGGTCGAGTCTTCCGTGAGCACCTGCGATACAGCGGCCACCGCGGTGGCCGTGCTGGGGTTGAAACCGGATCCGTCCTGGGACGGCAAGCCGGTGGACGTCCTCTTCGAGTCGCCGAAGCCCTGACCTTTCTTCACGATTCCTGATCGCCGCCTTTTAAGCGATCGCGAGGCTCGGATGCGCCGCAGGAGGCGGCGTCAGGCGAGGTCGCGGAGGAGGGCGAGGGCGGCGTCCACGAAGAGCGTCCCGGTGCGGCAGTCGAAGACGGAGTTCTGGGCCTCGTACCCGCCCGCGGCGGCGGCCTCGGGCGTGACGATGTAGCCCTGCAACTCGCCGTTCGCGTAGCAGACCACGGAGGTTTTCATCGGCGCGCGCTTCTTGATCTCGAGGGCGTACTCCACGAAGAACTCGCCCGGGAGGCCGACGATCGCCTGGTCCCCGATCCGCAGGACCTGGGCTTCCGAGGGGAGGTAACGGCGGAGGCGGGCCTGGAGTTCGCCGCTGGCGGCGAGCTTCGCGTAGAGGAGGGCCTCCATCGTCCCGAACGTCGTGCATTCCGCGGTCCGGACCGGGCCGTGCGGGGCGCCCTCACGCTTGAGGCGCTCGAAGTTTTCGAGGGCGGCCCTGTTGGCGGCCTCGGCGTCCGCGACGGAGGGCATCTTGCGCGGGATGGGGTTCACTTTGGCGATGCGGCCGGCGAGGACGGGGTCATGGGAGAAGTCTTTCGCCTTCAGCCCGGCGAGGGCGACGGTGACGGAGCGGCCGAGGATGCGCCCGAGGCGCTCGGCCTCGGCGAAGGTCTGGCCCTTCACCGAGTAGCGGGGGCTCTGGTTGCCCGCGGCGCCGTTGTGGTAGAGCACCGTGAGCCCGGGAAACGCGGCCCCGATTTCGTCGCGGGCGTAACCCGGGAAATCGGCGGAAACGAGTTTCGAGTCCTCGTGGAGCACCGTGGGATGCATCGCGTACACCATCGCGAGGGCGAGCGGGGACGAGTCCTTGAGGCGGCGGGCGTACAGCAGGCCGACTTCCGGGTCGCGAGGGGCGTCGGGGGAGAGGCGGTTGGTGCCGACGCCGCTGACCTGTGCGGAAGTCGCGGCCAGTTCGGCGGGCTCCGCCTTCGCGAAGGCCTCGATCGCCGCGTCGCTGACGGCCTGGTGATACTGGGCGATGTACTCCGGGTCGGGCGGGGGGATCGTGGGGTCGGCCCGGCTCGCGATGTAGTCCACGACGACGGGAGCGGAGTGGCCGTGGGTCGTGCTGATGAGCACGCACTCCGGCGGGACGCCGGTCTTCGCCCGGATGGCCTCGCGGCACTTGTGCGTGCCGTCAGGGCAGATGAAGAGCGCGTCGGCGGCGATGAGGATGACGGAACGGTCCCCGTTGCGGATCGCCATCGCGCTGGCCCAGAGGGGATCGTGCACCCCCGTGGAGGTGCGAGGGACGTAGGGGTATCCCCAGAGGAAGAGGGGCTTTTTCGGAGTGATGTCGCGCCGCGCGGCGCCGAGGAGGAGGCTCATGGGGAAACGGATGCTGAAAGCCTGAAATTGGAATCTCGAACCAGGGTCCCAGGGGCAGTTGTCAGATCTCCGATCGCTGAAGACGGTCGCTTTGCATGGGCACTAGGCTTGACGATTCTCCCGTGTCCTTTGGGTCTTGGCGCGCTTCGCTCTTCCGGCTTCGCGCCTTCACACGGTTTCCGTGGTCCCGTTCTTGTGGGAGGCGAGGGCGGCGGTGAAGAGGCGGTGGCTGATCGCCGTCTCTTCGGGCGTGGCGCAGCCGGCGGCCGGCGTGAGCGGAGCGCCGTGAACCGCCTCGTGGAAGAAGGCGGCGAGCATCTGCTGGATCGCATCGGGGAAGCCGAACTCGAAGATGTCGCCCGTGATCGTCTTGAACGCCGGCTCGAAGCCGACGTCCTCCTGCTGCCAGATCTGTTCGCCGCCCGTGTATTCGAGGAGCTCGAGGCGTTTCGGGTTCTTCGTGGAGAACTTCACGGCGCCCAAACAGCCGTAGATCTCGACATACCAGGTGTTCTTTTCGCCGGGGGCGATGCGCTGGGTGCGGAGCGTCCAGGGAAACGGTTCATTCGTGCGCGGGTCCACGGCATCCACGAGCAGCGTGGCATTGTCCCAGGTCTCGCACGGGGCCATGCCGCCCTTGCCATCGGGCCGTTCCTTCACGATCTTCGAGAGCACGGCACGGACCTTGCGCGGGCGCCAGCCGGCGCGGAGAGGAACGTGGCAGGCGTGCATCCCGAGATCGCCCATCACGCCGTACTCGCCATTGATCCGGATCATGCGTTTCCAGTTGATCGTCTTGTTCGGGTTCAAGTCGCTGGAGTGCAGGAATCCGGTGTTCACCTCGAAAATTCGCCCGAAAAACCCTTTCTCGATCAGTCGGAAGATCTTCTGGACGGGAGGGGCGAAGGGGAACTGCGAGGAGCAGCGGACGATTGTGCCTGGCGTTTTGCGGATCGCGGCGAGGATCGCATCGTTGGCCGCCTTGTCCATCCCGAACGGTTTCTCGCCGAGAAAATGCTTCCCCGATTCGACGATCGCGCAATACATCTCCTTGTGGAGGCTGTGCGGAACGGCGCAATAGACCGCGTCCACCTCCGGGTTGGCGAGGAGCTCGCGGAAGTCGGCGCAGACCTGCGTGATTGTCGGGAAGTTCGAGGTGAACCACTCGACGCGGCCCGGGGGCGGCGCCTTGTCGCAGATCGCCGTGATCACGGGGCGGACGGTAACGTCGGTGAGGTGGCACCAGCGAGCGACGGCGCTGGCGAGCTCCCGGCCCATGAGGCCGAGACCGATGATTCCGAAACGGATTTCTTTCATGGGAGCAGTTTTTTCTATGTGGCGGCGTGATCAGGCGGCGGCGGCGTCCTCCCCGGCGGCGCGGGACGGTCCGCTGTTGGGCGCAGCGGGCCTCTGCAGGCCATCGAGGGAACGACGCCGTTCACTTGGGGTTTAGCGGGTGTGGCCGAGTTCCTTGGCGGTTTCGCCGATGGCTTCCTCGATGAGGTCGAGCCCCTTGAGGAGCGTATCGTCGTCCATGACGATCGGCGGGCTCATGCGGAGGATGTGCCCGGCGGGAATCCAGGCGAGTCCTTTGCGAAAGGCCTTCTGGTAGACCCGCTTGCCTGCTTCGTTGAACGGTTCCTTGGTCTTGCGGTCCTTGACGAGCTCGATCCCCATGAGGCAGCCCTTGGCGCGCACGTCGCCCACGATGGGGTGGCGTTCCTTCATGCGTGTCATGTGTTTCAGGGCGAGTTGGCCGAGATGCTCCGAGCGGGCGAGGAGCTGCTCTTCCTCGATCACCTCGGTGCTGGCGAGCGCGGCGGCACAGGCCATCGGATTGCCCCCGTAGCTGCTCGAGGCGGAGATCGTCTCGAACGATTCCTTGTACGGCTCGCGCACGGCGACGCACGTGACGGGGAATCCGTTGCCAAAGCCCTTGCCGAGCGTGACCACGTCGGGCACGACGCCCCAATGCTCCAGACAGAGCCATTTGCCGGTGCGCCCCCAGCTTGTGAGCACCTCGTCGGCCATGAGGAGGACTTTCTTTTCGTCGCAGAGCTTGCGGAGCTTCGGGAAGAAGTCGTCCGGCGGCATCACAGAGCCGCCCCAACCCTGGATCGGCTCGAGACAGAACGCGGCGACGGCGCCGACGGTGGCCTTGTCCATGTAGGCGGCGTAGAACTCAATGTACTTGTCGGTGTCGATCTCCCCGTCCGGTTTCGTCCACCACGGGCGGTAGGCGTCGGGGCGGGGGAGCATGTGGGCGCCGGGGGCGCGCGTCGCGCCGTAGACGTGGGAACGGATGTGGCCGAGCGAGACGGCGCCGTAGGTCTTCCCGTGGTAATCGTAGAAGGCCGAGAGCATCTCGTGCTTCTTCGTGGCGGCGCGACAGACGCGGATGCCGGCCTCGACGGCGGCGGTGCCGCAGTCGTAGAGCTGGAATCCGTTGAGGTCTCCGGGGAGGACCGCGGCGAGCTTCTCGACGAGGCGCATCTTGATCTCCGTGGTGAAGTCGTGGCAGTTCATGCACCGAGCCGCATATTTCTGGACGGCTTCGGTCACCTTCGGATGGCAGTGGCCGAGGGTGGTCACGTAGATGCCCGAGGAAAAGTCAATGTAGGTGTTGCCGTCGGCGTCCACGAGGGTGCAGGCGTGGCCCGAGTCGAAGACGACTGGGAACAGCTTCACCTGCTCACTGAGGCCCTTGAAGTACTTCGTGCAGCGGTCGTGGATCGCCTTCGATTTCGGGCCGGGCGACGGCGTCTTGAAGCTGGGGACCCGGGTGAGGTCGGTTTTCGCCCAAGCGGGCGCGGTGGGAGGGGGTGTGCTCATAAGTTGGGGAGACGAGTTCAGGGTTGGAGGAGACGGACGCCCGCGCGACGGAGCGCGGCGGCGTGTTTTCGGGAAAGCTCGCGGTCGGTGACGAGGCCGCTCCATCGGGTGATTCGACCGAAGCACATGAGTTCGGTGCGACCGATCTTGGAGCTGTCGGCGACGACATACACCTCGCGGGCGGCTCGGGCCATGTGCCCGAGCATGCGCGCGACTTCGGGGGACTTGTTATACGCCAAGCCGCGTATGTCCACGGCGTCGGCGCCGAGGAAGGCGAGGTCGGCGCGGACGTTCTCCAGGGTGGCCTCGGCGATGACGCCGACAAGATCGGGAGACTGGCGGCGGATTTGGCCGCCAAGAAGATACACGACGATCGCATCGCAGAATTGCAGCTCGGAGGCGATCGGGAGCGACGAGGTGAGGATCGTGAGGTCGCGGCGGGACTTGAGCTGCCGGGCGAGGGCCAGGGTCGTGGTGCCCGAGTCCATGAGGACGGAGCGACCGTCGCGGACGAGCGCGGCGGCGGCGCGGGCGATCGCCTCCTTGGCGTCTTGACGTTCGCGGGCGCGTTCGAGGAACTTGAACTCGAAGCTGATGCGCTCCGCGGCGGCGGCGCCGCCGTGGGTGCGGAGGACGCGCCCCTCGTCGGCGAGGGCCTGGAGATCGCGGCGGACGGTCATCTCGCTGACGCCGAACTTCCGGGCGAGCCGCCCGACGGAGCACTCCCCGAGAGTGCCGAGGGTCTCGGCGATTCCGGTGCGGCGGGAGGCGTTCATGGCGGAATGTTCGTTTCTGCTCGATTTTGTGTAAAATAAACAAGCGAAGGCGTCAAGCCGGATCCGGTTGGGGAGGATCGCTCCTCCGTCGGAGAGGCGAAGGAGGCTTGGCGGGGGTGTTATCTCGAAGCCGTTGCTTGAGGCGCCAGGGCCTCGCGGCGGGCGCGGGCGTGGGCGACCCGCTCGGCGGGCGTGCGGAAAAGGAGGGCCACCCCGAGGGTGGTCAGCGTGCCGAACATGATCCGCCACGGGAATTCGATGGTCGGCAGCCATTCGGGACGGGCAGGGCGCGCGCCGCCGGCGAGGACGAAAAGATCGCCCGGAAGATCGGCGAGTCCGGCGACGACCAGCAGCCCGCAGGCCATCGCGAGGAGGTTGCCGCGCTCGCTGCCGCGCGAACGGGTGAGCATCCCGACGAGGAAAACCCCGAGCAGCGAGCCGTAGGTGTAACCGAAGATGCCGAGCACGATCGGGATGATGCGCGAGCCGGGGATGACGATCACCGCCCAGGCCGTGGCGATCCCGATGGCGACGAGGAGCGCGGCGAAGCCCACGGTGCTCCAGCGCACGGCGCGCACCGCGCGGGCGTCGTCGGTGCCGGGGCGGAGGAACCAATCCTTGACGAAGCTCGTGGCGAGCGCGTTGAGGGCGGTGCTGAGCGATCCCATCGCCGTGGCGAGGATGCCGGCCACGAGGAGTCCGCGCGCGCCGGGCGGGATTTCGTGGAGAATGAACCATGCGAAGACGTGCGGGTTTTTCGCGGGAAGGCGCGGGTCAGGGTTCGTCTGATAAAAGACCCAGAGCAGGACGCCGATGAGGAGAAATGCGAAGACGATCGGGAGATCGGCGAGGCCGGAGAGGACGAGGGCGAGGCGGCTGCGTCGGTGGTTTTTCGCGGTGAGCATGCGCTGGACCATGTCCTGATCGGTGCCGTGGGTCGCCATGGTGATGAAGGTCGAGCCGAAGACCGCCGCCCAGATCGTGTATTCGCTTTCGAGGACGCCCTTTACGCTCGCCCAAAGCCCGCCCGCATCCCTGCCGACGTCGAGAAAGGCGAGGTCGCCGGGGCGTTGGAGCAGCCGCATCGCGCCATCCCAGCCTCCGGGGATGCGGGAGAGCAGCACGCCGAGGGCGGTGCCCATGGCGCCCAGCATGACGCACGCCTGGATGAGGTCGGTCCAGACCACGGCCTTGATCCCACCGGCGGCGGTGTAGGCGGCGGTGAGCGCCGTGATGCCGACGAGCGCGACGGCGTAGATGGCGAGCTCCTGGCCGGGCGCGGGGCGGGCGCCGGTTGCGGATTCGAAGGCGAGGACGAGGATGACGGCGGCGACGTAGAGGCGGGTGCCGCTGGCGAGCGCGCGGGTGGCGAGAAAGACGGCGGAAGCGGTGTTGCGCGTGGTCGGGCCGAAGCGGATTTCGAGGAACTCGTAGATCGAGACGACGCGGAAGTCGTAGTAGGGCTTGATGAACACGAAACCGACGATCACGCGGGCGAGGACGGTTCCGAGGGCGAGCTGAGCGTAGGTGAAGTTGCGAAGCGCGTAGCCTTCGCCGGGCGCGCCGAGGAAGGTCGCGGCGCTGATCTCGGCGGCAAGGATCGAGGCGAGAACGGCCCACCACGGGATGCGGCGGTCGCCGACGGCGAAACCCTCGAGGGTGCGGTCGCGGCGGCCAAGAGTCAGCCCGATGGCGAGGATCGCGCCGACGTAGGCGGCGACCACCGCCGCATCGAGGAGAAAAGGCATCGGCTATTCGAGGAACCGGCGGAACGCGCCGCCGAAGAGATCTCGCACATCGCGGCGGAGGTCATCCTCGGTCACCGCCCAGCCCGTGCGGGCGAGATCGGCGTATTTATCCGTAAGCACATCCGTAAGAATGGCGCGGAAGTGACGCCACTTGTAGAGGAGCTGATCGAGCACGCGTGCGTCGGAATGTTGCGGAGTGACGCTGAGGCCGAGGAGTTCGAATCGCTCGCGCGTCATCTCCTCGATGATGCTGGGGTTGTTGAGGAACCACCAGCAGCCGAAGACGTGCAGGTTGGCGAACTTCCGGGCGACGATGCAGATCTCGTGCTGGTTTTCGCGGGAGAGCATCGTGACGAGGAACTTGTTGTCCGGATAGGCGGCGCAAAGGCGCTCCACGACACCGGGATCGGCGCGGCCGACGGAATCGCCCGCGAGGCGCAGGGACGGGTTCACGAGCTTTTTCACGCCGATCATCATCGCGAAGGGGAGGTTGTGCTCCCGGCATTCGGGGAGGATGGCCTCGACGAGGAGATGATTGCGGAGGGTGTCGGATCCGGGCGTCTTGAGGTCGGGGAAGGCGAAGGTCGGCGGAAGCGAAACGGCGAGGTAGAGCGGCTTCATCCGCATGATCCATTCGTGCAAGAAGCGGCGAGTCTCATCGAGGGTGCGCCGGCTGCAGTCGAGACCGACGTCGAACCCCCATTCGCGGAGGCGGGGTACGGCCTTCTCCCAGGTCATCAGGATGTCGTCGAGGCGCAGGGCGGCCTCGAAGCGCGCGTCGCGCGTCCCACCGCGCAGCCAGACCGGACGCTCCAGGTCGTCGAACGGATTGTTCGTCATGACGAGGCGCTCGACACCGGAGATTTCGAGCACTTTGTCGAGGTAGCGGTCGAGCGTCCACTTTGAGAAATGGGCGCGGAGGGCGGCGAGGTCGCGTTTCCGGACATCGAGGCCGAGGGCGTGCAGGCAGGTGAGCACGCCACGGCAGCTTTCCGAGATCGGGGAGTGTTCGAGAAAGAGGTGTTTCCAGAGGAGGTCGGCCTGTTCGGTTTTCGACATGGCCCAGAACTTTTCGGGCGGGAGGCGGTGGTGGCGGAAGCCCTCGGCGACGAGGTAATGGTAGACGAGGAGCTCGTCAATGCCCCAAAGGAGCAGTGGGCCGAACGACGGGGTGTAGAGGTGCGTGTGGATGTCGTCAATCGGCGCGCGCGCGACGAGATCACGGACGGCAAGGGGGATTTTCTCCGGCGCAAGGGCGCGGGTTTTCGGGGCGGAACGGAGGACGGGCATGGGCGCAACGTGCCAGAGCGGAGGAGAGGATTCAAGATCGAGGCGTGAGAATTTCCCTTCGGCGCGGCGGCGGCCGTACGGCGAGGAATGCGGCATCGAATCGCGTTTTACAGTCCGCTTTCGGAAGACGGGATCCCGAAGGCGTTCGGAGACGCACCGTCTCCCTTCCGACTCGCGCGCCGAGGAAGCGCCCCCTTTCACAAATGCCTACAAGAGATTCTCTAATGGATTCGAGGGGATTCTTTCTTGCGCGCTTCTAGGCTTGCCAAGGCGCGCGCCCGCTTCTAAATTCCTAATTCAAAAGGAGTTCGGCCATGTTCACCCGCTTCGTTTTCCTCGTGTGTTTTTTGACCGCCGGAACCTGGGCTTGGGCTCAGCAGCCCGTGGTCCAGATTAAAAAGATTGAGACCACGTTGGAAGCCGCACCCCGATATCAGGCGTCCGTCCAGATTCAAAAACCGCAGCCCGACTCGAACCGAAAATGGCTCATGGTGGAGGCGGAGCTCGAGACGCTGCCGGACTGGTGCGAGGAGCTCCAGGTCCGCTTCTACGTGGTCGCCAACTACGGGTCTCAGGCCCGCGAGCGTTCCCCCGACGGATTCGACATCCTTTCGGCGAACGTCGCGGTGGTGAACGTGCCCAAAGGACGGAAGAACGTCGTCCCCGTCTTCATGGATGCAAATACGGTCCGAAAATACGGGGCGATCAGCAAGGATCAGTTCGTGCCTCAGGTGGCGGTGATGGTCTATTACAGGGGAGTGCTTCAAGATACGCAGTGGATGACCAACGCCCGAAAGGGAGAACGCTTCTGGGAGCAGAAGCAGCCGATCGGCGGGGTGCTGCTGAATCTGTTGCAGTCGCCGTGGTGGCCCGCATTCAGCGAATACTACGAACAGGTGAAGCCGATGGGGGGCGGCGTCGCGGCGCCCTGATTCGGCGCCCGACGCCTTTTTTGCGCATCCTTTCCCGATGGCCCTCCGGCGATTTCTCACGCTCGACATCGGCGCGAGCACTCTGAAGCTCGGAGAGTTCGTCTCCTCGTCGCCGGGCGACCTGCGCCTGGTGCATTTCGGGCGGGCGGAAATTCAGGCGGATCCGGTGGCGGATGCGGACCGCGGGCCTCAGATCACCGCCGAACTGAAGCAGATGCTCGGCGGCGGGGCGTTCAAGGAGCGGCGGGTGGCGGTCTCGGTTTCCAGCCAGGTGGTGCTCACGCGCTTCATGAAACTGCCGGCCGCAGATGAAGCGAAGATCCGTCAGATGGTGCGCTATGAGGCGGCGCAGAACGTGCCTTTTCCGATCGAGGAGGTGGTCTGGGATTATCAGGCGGCGGGCCGCGCGGAGCAGTCCGACCTCGAAATCGTCCTCGTGGCGATCAAGAGCGATCTTATCGAAGGGGTGAACCGTTGCGTGGAGGACGCAGGCCTGATGGTCGAGGTGGTGGACGTCGCACCGCTGGCGATCTACAACGCCGCCCGTTTCAACTACACCTTTGGCGAAGAGAGCGAGGATCGCTGCACGCTGATGCTCGACATCGGCGCGCGGACGACCAATCTGATTTTCATCGAGCCGGGCAAGTTCTATATGCGCAGCATCCCGATCGCGGGCAACACGATCACCCAGAGCGTGGCGCAGGAGTTCGAGGTGCCGTTTGCGGAAGCCGAAGACCTCAAGAGGCGTCAGGGGTTCGTGGGGCTCGGCGGCGCGTATGAGGACCCGGAACTCGAATCCTCGGCGCGCCTGAGCAAGATCATCCGCAATGTGATGACGCGCCTCCACGCGGAGGTGGCGCGCTCGATCAACTTCTACAAGTCGCAACAGGGCGGGCATTCACCCTCCGCGCTGCTCCTGTGCGGGGGCGCCTCGATCACGCCTTACACGGATCACTTCTTCCGCGAGAAGATGGAGGTCGAAGTCGCGTACTTCAACCCCTTCAAGAATGTCCCCTTCGAAGTTCCCGCGGGAGAGCTCGAGAAGGCGGCTCACTCGCTGGGCGAGGTGGTCGGACTCGGCCTGCGCCTCGCGACGGAGTCCCCCGTCGAGATCAACCTGATCCCGCCCACGGTCACGCGTCGCCGCCTGTTCGGCAAGAAGGTCCCGTACTTCGCGGTCGCCATGCTCGGGGCGATTTGCATGGTGCTCGGCTGGTGGGTCTACCTACAGAAAGTGACGCGGATCCTCGAAGGCTATACGGCGGAGGTTCGCAAGGAAGCCGATCAGCGCGCGGGCATCGAAGCCGGGCTCAAGAAGGCCGAAGACTTCGTTGCACTGACGAAGGTGGATGCGGGGCAGATCCAACAGGTCGTTCGCGCCCGGTATTTCTGGATCGAGTTTTTCAGCAAGCTCAACGAGTTGACTCCGAGAGATCTCTGGATCACCCAGTTCACGCCCGAGAACAACGGGCGCGCGATCTCGGCGTCGGGCGGCGCCGCCGCGCCGACGTCCGCCGCGCCGCGCCGCGGACCTCTCCGCAGGGGGATCATGATCGAGGAAGCCATGCCCGAACCTGGCGCGCCGCCGTCGGGCGGCGACACCTCGAGTGAAAGCAAAGGGATCACCGAGTTTGAAATTCGCGGCCTCTGTCTCAACGACCGCAACAGCAGCGAGCCGCTCCATCCGGTCGTGGTGTTTCGCGACGCGCTGGCGAAGTCGGGCTACTTTGCGGACGTTAAGATCCTTGAGGCCGTCAGCCCGCAGGAGTCCGACTGGACCTTCAGCTTCCTGCTCCGGGCCAAACTCAAGACGCCTCTTCTCTACTGACCCGACGCGACCTCGCGAAGACATGAAGTTCATCCGACAACACCCCGTCTTCACCGCCCTCCTGGCGGGGTTTCTTCTTCTTTTCGGAGGGAGCCTCGCGCTCCTCTTGAAGACGATGCGGATCAAGGCGGCCGTGGAAGCCGAGCTCGAAGTCCAACGCGAACGTCGCGCGGCGCTCTGGGCGCGCAAACCGTTTCCGAAGCAGCCGAACGTGGAGATCGTTCAACGCAACGGGCGCGAAATGAAGGCCCTCGTGGATGGTTTCCTCGGGACCTTCCGAGGGCCGGAAATCAAAACCCCCGTGTTGGAGGAGCTTGTGGCGAAGGGGCGGATCCTGGTTGCCTGCCGCCAAATGTCCGAAGCGCTGTCCAAGGCCGAGGTGAAGCATCCCGAGAAGTTTCAGTTTGGTTTTGAGCGTTATGCGAGCTATCCCCCCAAAAAGGAATTCACTCCGCTTTTGCTCAAGCAGCTCGCCATCACCGAGGAATTGATGCGCCTGCTTGCCGAAGCCCGCATCCACGATCTCCTCGCCGTCCGCCGCGTGGAGTTCGAGGATGCCGATCCCGCCAAGCCGGCTTCCAGCTACGATCCGAAGGCGGATCCTCTCATTTCCCAGAACGGAAAGTTCGAGTTCGTGAACCCGCCGAACTCCCTCTACTCGACGATGCCGTTCGATCTCGAATTCATTTGCGACACCGACGCTCTGAGGAAGTTTCTCGACGGCCTCTCCCGCTCGCCGCACCTCCTGATCCCCCGCATCATCACCGTGGAGAATGAGAAGAAGGAGCCAATGTCCTCCGTCGCCGCAGGCCGTGCAGCCGGCGAGAGTGGAGCGGCCTTTGCGCCGCCGCCTTCTTCGCCTGTGTCTCGTGGAGGAGCAAAACCGCCTGTCGAGTCCGCCAAGGCGACGACGGTGGTGGATCCCAGCACGATTCGACCCGTGATGGGGGAGGAACGGATCAAGGTGGGAATCCGCCTGGACTGGCTTGATTTTCGCCATGCGGAAACGACGAAGGTCGAGGGGGGAACGCCTCGCAAGGAAAGGGGAGGCCCGCGATGATGCATTCCCTGAGGGCTTTCCTCGGACAGGTCTACGAGCGGCTTCTCGCCGTCGCCGTCCTGCTTTTGCTCGTCCTTTGTATGAGCTGGCTCGTGGTGCGGGTGAACAACCTCAAGACCGAGATCAAGATGGATGTGGAAACCGCGCCGAAGGGCGCCGACGCGGTTTCCGCGGATCTGCTGGTGCTCAAGGAAGCCCGGGAACGCCTCGTCCAGCCGCCGGTTTGGGCGGAGAACAAGGACAGCCGTCTTTTCATCGCGCCACTCATGAGGGTGCTCGATCCGAACAATCCGATTCCCACCCGGACCGGTGATGTGAACTTCGAGGACCTGAAGACCTCCGAGGGGTTCACCTATCGCTGGCTCCATCAGTACGGCCTGCCGACGGATCGCCTCATCGCCAACGAGGACCCGGACCAGGATGGCTTCACCAACCGGGAGGAATGCGAGGCGGGAGCCAATCCGATGGATCCCTCGAGCCGGCCGGACGTCTCGCGCAAGCTGCGCATCGAGACGATCCTTCAGCGCCCATTCCCCTTCGTCTTCAAGGGCATCATCGAAGGTTCCACCCGCAAATTCAACGTGCAGCGCACCGACGGCACGAAGGCCCATTTCGTCGAGCTCGGCGGTGCGGTTCCGGACAAGACGTATCCCGGCTACAAGGTGATCCACTACACGGAGAAATTCGAAGACCGCCCAGACCCCAGCGTGAAGAGTCGTCCTGTCATCAAGGCGGACGTTTCAGAACTGACCTTGGAAAAGGAAAGCGAAAAGCCCGTGGTGCTCGTTCGGGATCGTCTGACCGCTTCGGGCGATCTCTCGGTACGCCTTTATTTCATCCTTGAAGACCGCTTTTTCGTCGTGAGTCCTGGCATGGAATTTGCACTGCAAAATACTGTCTATCAGGTGGTTAGCATAAAAAGGCTTGACGATGGAACGCCCTCCGTCATAATCCGCCGCAAGGATTCTCCCGCCGAAATTTCGGTCCTTCTTCTCGATCGGAACGATCTCAAGCGCAATTTTTCAAATCCTGCCGATCCCTCTTTTTCTCCCCAGTCTCTTCCTCATCCCGCGCCACTTCCATGAAACGCACCTCGAAAACCTGTTGGATCCTAGCCTCTGCCGTCCTGTTGACGGGGCTTGCGCCCTCCCGCGCGCAGGATGCCCGCGAAGCGAGCAAGGCCTCCGCACTCGAAGGCGCCAAGCTCTCGGAGATCGAACTGGTGCGACGCCAGGAGGCGCTGATTCGAGCCCAGCAATTGATCGAGCAGGCGCGCAAGCTCCAATCCGAACGCGAATACGCCGCGGCATTGGAGAAGTATGCGGACGCGAACAAGCTCGTGATCGCCGCACCGGCCAATGCCGACGAGCAGACGGCCATCGCCGAGGGGAGCCTTCGATGTCTTCTGGCTCTTTCCAAGGCTGCCTACGGCGAAAAGAAATATTCGGAAGCCATGTCTTTTGCGCAACGCGCGCATGAAGTGGATCCCGAGAATGACGACGCCCGCTCCCTGTATGAACGAGCTGCGAAAGCCGAGGAACGATCCGAGGAGAAGAAGCAGGAGACCGAACAAGCCGCGGCGGCCATTCCCAAGGAGATCTCCAATCCCGAATTCGTGGCCAAGCAGAAGCGCGTCCTCGAGCTCTATCGCGCCGCCGAGAACTACATGAAGAGCGAGCAGTTCGAGGAGGCCGAAGGTGCCCTGAAAGACATCCTCAAGATTGACCCCTACAGCGCCACCGCCTACCACCGCCTCCGCGAAGTCCAGCACGGCAAGTTCAAGAAGCTCGAAGCGGCCCGAGGACAGACGGAAACGGAGCTGCTCGGCGACGTCCAGCAGCGGTGGCGGCTGCCCATCCGCCGCGACAAACAGACCATCCAGCTCGCCTCCAAGGACGGGGAGGGCGTGGAGACCGTCGGCAGCAAGATGGAGATCCTCCAGAAACTCAACTCGCTGGTGATCAAAAAGATCGAGTTCTCCGACACGCCGATCATGAGCGCGATCACCTATCTCATGGAGGAGAGCCGGGCCGTGGACCCGAAGCATGAAGGGGTCAACATCATTCCGACTTTCCTCAAAAGCCTCGCGCCGGTCCCGATGACGACGCCCGCGCCCGCGCCGATGCCGGGCGTTGAAGGCGCCGCGCCCGCGCCGGGCGTCGAAGCGACGGCACCTTCCGCGGATCTCGCCGCGCTCAACCAGCCGAAGGTGAGCCTCAACATCCGCAACGTGACCCTCCTCCAGGCCGTGAAATACCTGACCGAGGTCACGGGCCTCAAGTACCGCATTGATACCGATTCGGTGAAGATTGTCAGCGCCAGCGAGGCGCTGGCCAGCAGCAGCCTCCAATCGCGCAGCTACACCGTCAAACCCACTCTTTTCAAGTCGGTCGTCGAGCGCACGGACACGGGGGGAGCCTCCACCACGCGCGGCGCCTCGGGGGGATTCACCGGCTTGACCGGTGACACGCGCGTCACAGCCGAGACCGACGCGAAGAAGTTCCTCGAGGAGTTCGGCATTGATTTCAAGAGCGGCGGCAGCGCCAAGTATATCGAGAGCCTCGGACTGCTCATCGTCACTCAGACCAACGAGGTCCTGGACCAGATTGACGAGATCATGCTGAAGCTCAACAAGACGGCGCCGCAGGTCACCATCGAAGCTAAATTTATTGACGTGCGCCAAAGCGACCTCGAAGAGCTTGGGTTCGAGTGGGCGTTCGCACCGGCCACCCAGTCCCAGTATACGATCGAGTCCGGCCGCGGCACCGCGCTGCCTGGCATTCCGATCGGCGGACCGTATCGCGGCTTGGGCAACCCGCTTACCGGCGGCCTCCGCCAGAGCATCTCCGCCAGCGCGCTCGACGCCTTGCTGGGAGGGGTGTCCGGCGGCACGGTGAACACGATTCTCAGCATTACCGGCGTGCTCACCAACCCCCAGCTTCAGGTGATGATTGATGCGCTGTCGCAGAAGGGGTTGACCAACCTGCTTTCCGCGCCGCGCGTGACCACCGTGAGCGGCGATTCCGCCAAGATCATGGTCACCCGTGAATTCATCTATCCCTCGACCTACACCGATCCGCAGGTGCAGGCGGGAACCTCTTCAACGACCGGCGGCACCGCCGGCGTCGGGATCACCTCGCCCAGCCCGAGCGGCTGGACGACGCGCGAGATCGGCGTGATCCTCGACGTGAAACCGAACGTCAATCCCGACGACAACCTCACGATCAATCTGACTCTTTCTCCCGAGGTTGTGGACTTCGAAGGCTTCATTAACTACAACACCTACGCGGTGGCCAACAGCACCCAGTTCACCTTCACCATCCCGCAGCCGGTCTTCAACAAGCGCCAGATCACCACCAGCGTGATCATCTGGGACGGTCAGACCGTGGTGCTCGGCGGCTTGATCCGCGAAGACACCACCAAGACCAACGACAAGATCCCGTTGCTCGGCGATATTCCTCTCCTCGGGCGCTTCTTCCAGTCGAAGGTGGATTCCTCGAGCAAGCGGAACCTGATCATCTTCCTGACCGCGCGGATCGTGGATCCTTCCGGCAAGCCGGTGCGCGAGTTCACCGACGCCCGAATCACCGCCGCGCCCGCCGCGACGGAAACTCCCTGATCGCTCCTCGCTTAGGAAAAGCCGCTCCATGAAGAAGCATCGCCTCGTCTTCGCCTTCGGAGGGTTAGGCCTGTTCGCAAGCGTCCTGTGGGTCTCCGCCCAGAATCCAGTGCCGCCGGGCTATGCGGACCGCGTCCGCCAGTATCGGACCCAGGCGACCGGCATGTGGGGAGGCGAGAACGTGAACAATGGCACGCCGCGCACCGTCAGCACTTTTCTGCCGCCCGAAAACGACACCGCGCCTACCGTGATTACGGTGCCGAATACGGACACGATCACAACCAATTTGGTTTCCGCCGGTTCTCCCGACGGCATCTATGTCCCTCCGGGAACCAACGTGATCGTTTCGATAAGTCATGATACGGACATCCCGATCCGGGCGATGACGGTCACTGTGGTTTTTCGTTCGGAGTTTCCGCTGAAGCCCGATGGCCCCATTCAATTGACTTTGGCCAAGGACTCGGTGACTCCGGTTCTTCTCGGCCTCACTCCTTCTGGAGAAGATGTGAGCACGGATCAAGCGGGAGGGTATGTGGGGACGGTCACCTTCGACCCCTTGGCGTTGAAGGATATCACCCAGTACGCAGATTTTATCAAATTCGAGGCGGACGTGACAGCCACCGTCAAACTGTCCGGTGGCGCGGACTATTCCAACTTCACAACGAACCAGAACACCAAAGGGACCTGGTCGCTGAAGTTTGCTAATCCAGCAACCTCCACCAGTTCCAACTCGTTGCATTCCTTCACGATCAATGTGACTTCGGATCCGAAGAGCATCGTGGTCGGTGGCAAGGTCTACGATCTGAGGTCTCGCAAGGTGCAGGTCGCGAATCCGAGCAAATTTAATGCCGATGGTACGGAGGTCTTTCCAATCCCGCGCTCCGCGAGCGAACGGTGAGGGCCTGACTCTCGTCGAGGTGTTGCTCGTGGTGGCGATTCTTGGAATGCTCGCCGCCTTGGGCATCCGGGGCCTTGAGGCTTACAAGGATCGTGCGCGCATGGTCAAATGCATCAGCAATGTTCGCGCCTTGGCCAACGGCTTGAACATTTACGCGACGGATCACGAGGGGCAGCTTCCTGCGCTCACCGAGGACAACCTTTCCGTTGATTTTTCCCAAAGCTCTGGCGCGCTGGATCTTCGGTTGGTTCTCGGCCAGTACGACATGGCGTTCTGGTCCATGACTTGTCCTTCGGATCCGAGGAGGTTGAAGGATCCGAGACCGGAAAATCCGACGTATCTTTCCTATCTCTATCTCCTGCAGACGGGGGGTGACCTCGGCAAGTTCGATCAGCCGATCCAATTGGTCCGGGAGGCGGGCTACCACCACGGCCGCGTCCAACATTGGAAAGCGATCACGGGTTATAGCGACAGCCACATCGAGATTGATGCTTGGTAGAGTTGTCGGTCGAAAGCGTCAGCGTGTGAACGCGCACCAAACCCTGGCCTCGTTGCGTCCGACAAAGGTCCGGCATCGGAGCGGCATCAGGTCCTGTTCCCGCGCGATGCGGACCGCGACGCTCTCCTTGAATGCGGTGTTGTCGAGGAGCTGGAGCGTTTCCTGGAGTCCTGAACTGCTCCAGTAGCCGTCCGGCGTTAGGCGAAAATCGTGGGTCGTGATCCAAAGCGCGCCGACCTCCGCGTCGCGCATGGCGCGCGCGCATTCTTTCGGAGGACGCGCCGCAAGCTCCGCCCAGAGCGGATCGGGGCGATGCATCGTCGCGGTCGTGAGGCGTCTCGTCCAGGCCTCCAGGAAAAAGCCGTAGGTTGGCGAGCAGGCGATGCGACGTTCCGCTGGCAGAACGTCCGCGATTTCCCGTGCGGCGGCGGCGAGGAAATGAGGGAACACCGGAGCAGGCGGGGGAAGGGCGGTGAACGCGGCGAAGAGCGCAAGGACAACCGCCCAACCGCGCCGCGGACGGCAGAGGGAGGCGAGAAAGGGAAGCAGGAGGAGCGCGCCGGTGAGCTGGAGGAGAAAGGCAGGACGAAACACCCGCAGCGAGAGCGCCGCCAGCCCGATGGCAAGCCAGGCCAGGGATTTCGACCCTTTCCGAAGATGCCAAATGGCGAGCCCGATCCAGAGGAGATTGATTCCGTGGAAGATCGTGAAGAAAGAGACGCCAAGAGGAAGAAGGTCCCCAGAAAGCATTTGCCGTTGCCAGACCAGGTTGACTCCGCGCACAGCCAGCGCCAGATGTGCCCACGCACGAAACAGCGGTTCGTAAAAAAGCCATGCGGCGAACACGGCGCCCGCCAGCGCGATGTCGAGCCTTCCGAACGAAACGAGGATTTTCGGCGGATGCGTGGAATTGCCGAGCGATTTTTCCTGACTTTTGTCGCCCGGGAGAACTGACGGAATCCCTCGCCCTCTCTCGAAGCGGGGCGCGAGGCGCCGCCATGCGAAACGCAATGCGATCCACAGCGCTACGCCGACGCCTTCCGGGCCGATCACCACGGCTTCCGCGAGACACGCGACGGCGACAAGGTTGGGGCGCGCGCGGCGGCCGTCCAGCCAGGGGAGAAACCCCTGCAGCGCGCCGAGCAGGACGAGCTGGCCGACTGTGAAGTGGGTGAAGGACGCCACGGAGAGCGTTGCCTGATGCGGCAGAAGCGCGAAGAGGAGTCCCGCTGAGAAACGGAGCCCGAATCCCGGCGGTCTGTTGTGGAACGCAGGGACAAACGCCTCCAGCCGCGCGGCAAGGAGAAAGGCGGATGCGGCGTTGCAACACGCGGCGAGCGCGAGGAACCAGGCCATGCCTCCTGCCGTGGAAAATCCCGCGGCAGGGGCCGCGAGCCAACGGGTGACGTCGAGAAAGGAGAGCGGTTCCCAGCCTCGTGCGACCAGCAGGTAAAACCAGAGATCCGGTCCCTGGGTGGCCAGCGCACCGTGTGCGCGAACGTAGCGCAGGTTCAGGATTCCGAAAAGGACGAGCGTCGCCGCCGCCGCCGTGACACCGGCGCCTGCGCGCACCGTCGCTTTCGGTCCGCATAAGCCTTCGTGCGAAGGAGAATCCCGGCAGGGGCGTGGTGTGCGCGAGCCCATGCGAATCTCAACTGGAAAACCGTGAATCGTGAACCCGCATCCCGTCTTCTTATTTCCCGTTGCGGAACGGGCGGTTCAATTCATCAATCCGAGCGCGCAGGCGGGTGGCGACCTCCCGCAGGCGGTCTTCGTCGGCGATCTTTCGCCCTTCGCGATCCGTCAGGTAAAAGGCGTCCATCGCGGCGCCTTTTTCGGTGGTGATCCGGGCGAGGCCGACGTCGAGGTTGGCGCGGCTGAGCTCGTCGAGCACGTGATAAAGCAGCCCGAGACGGTCGGGGGTGACGATTTCGAGAATGGTCGCCCGATCCGAGTCCTCGTTGTCGAACGTGATCCGGGTGGGAAAGAGTTCCTCGCCCTGATGCGGCATCCGCCGCATCGAGGCGTATTCCTCATGAATCACCTCGGGAAGCGCCTTCTCGAGTTTGCCCTCCAAAAGCGCGCGGAGAATCTCGCGCATCCGCGCCAAACGGGCTTCTTCCCGCACGGCGCGATGGTCGAGGTCGCATACATGGAATAAGTCCAAGGCGAGGCGATCGCCCCGGGTGTAGATGTCGGCGCTCAGGATGTTGATGCGTGTCGCGGCGAACGCGCCGGCGATCCGCGCGAAAAGCCCGTGGCGGTCCCAGGAGCAGACGGCCACCTCCGTGTAGCCGCGGTCCACGAAAGGTCGCCAACGAACCACCGCGGCGGCATCTTCCTCGCGGCCGCCTGCGAGGCCTTCGAGAAACTCGTGAATCGTCTGAAGATGCGCGTCGAGTTCGTCGGGTTCGACGCGCGTCCAGTATCGCGCGGGCATGAGGGCGAAATGGGCGTCGAGTTCGTCGTCGGGGATCCGCGCGGCCGGCGCGGAGGCCAGGGTCTTCCGGAGCTCGATGCGGCGGGCGTCGGCGTCCACGCGCGCGACGCCGCTCGTTTCCAGCGCTTGCGCGGTTTCCTGATAGAGCTGCCAGAGCAAAGTCTGCCGCCACTCGTTCCACGCGCCGCTCCCGACCGCGAGGCCGTCCACCCACGTGAGGAGGTGGAGCATGTCGAGCCGAAGCCGCGAACCGACGAGCCGCATGAAATCCTCGATCACCTCGGGATCCTCGAGGTCCCGTCGGGCGACGAGGGACGCCATCGTCCCGTGGTGGTCCACGAGCCAAAGGAGGACGCGCGCGCTCTCGCGGTCGAGGCAGAGACGGCGGGCGACGCGCGCCGCGCATTCCGCGCTCGCCTCGCTGTGGCGTCGGACGCCGGTGGCCTTTCCGGTGTCGTGGAGGAGGAGAGCGAGATAGAGGAGGTGCGCGTCTTCGAGAGGACGGAAGATGCGGCCGTAAGCGGCGGCGGCGCCCTCCTGCGCTTCGAGCGTTTCGTCCAGTTTTTCGATGGCGACGAGGGTGTGCTCGTCGGCCGTGTAGCGATGGTAGAACTCATGCTGCACGAGGCAGTCGAGCCGTCCGAATTCGGGGAGATAAGCGCCGAGGAATCCGCACTCATGCATGGCGCGGAGGATCCGTCCCACTTCCCCTTTGGAACTCATGATGGAAAAAAAGATTTCCCGGGAGCGCGTGGAGTAGAGAAACTCCCGGGTGACGAGTTTGAGGTTCTGACGCACGCGGCTGAGGACGTCGGCGCCGAGCGCCGCGACGTGGACCTGCGCGGAACGGAAGGCCAGCAGGATCTCCCGCGCGTCGCGGGGGAATTCGGAAGCGGAGGTGCAGACGAGCGTGCCGTCGCGAAGGAGGAGCCCTCCTTCGACGGGTTGTGCGCGGGATTTTTTTCCGAAGAAACCTCCCAAGCCCGCCCGGCGACGGCTCTCGCGGGCTTCCGCGCCGAAACGCCGTCCGAGCGCCTCGGTCAGCACGAAGATGTCGCGTCCGTGGCGGTAATAGTCGCGCATGAACTCTTCGATGCGCACCAGGACGTTTCGTTGGCGGTGGCCGAGCGCCTCGGCCACCTTCGGCTGGATCGCGAGCGGCAGGTCGTCGTTCGCGCGGCCGTGCATGTAGTGAAGCTGGTTGCGCACCCGCATCAGGAAGTCGTAGGCCCGCTGGAGACGGCCGGCTTCCAGCTTCAAGAGATGTCCGCCCCGGACGATCTCGCCAAGCGTTCGCGCACCCCAGCGCGCCCGCGCGATCCAAAGGAGATTCTGGACGTCGCGCAAGCCGCCGCAGCCGTTTTTGACGTTCGGTTCCTGGACGAAGACGGTGTTCCCAAACTTTTCGTGCCGTCGAGCCTGGTCCACGGCGCGGGCTTCCACGTAGGCGTCGGCGTGCCGGCGGCCTTCGCGCGCGAGCGCTTTGTCGAAGGTGGCGTAGGCCGCTCCGTCGCCGTGGAGGAGGCGGGCCTCCAGAAGCGCGGTGCCCGATTTCATATCCTGCGTGACCGTGGCGAGGCATTGCTCCCGCGTGCGCGTCGCGTGGCCGATTTTCAGGCCCAGGTCCCACAGCGCGTAAAGGATTTGTTCCACAGTGGCGTTCGCCCGGGAAAGTTCCGGTTCCTTGGCGGTCCCGAGGAGGAAAAGCAGATCCACGTCGCTGAACGGATTGAGCTCTCCGCGGCCGTAGCCGCCGGTGGCCACGAGGCAAAAGGACGGAGCGCTTGCGCCGCGGGCGCCCGTTTCCCGGAGCGTCGCGGCGACGAGGGCGCGCAGCAGGACGTCCATCAGGCGGCTGCGGGCGGCGGCGAGTTCGCATCCGCCCGCGCCCGCCGCGTGCCAGCTCTGAAGGCGGCGCGTCTCGAGAGTCAGATACTCCTGAAACCTGCGCAGGCGCGCCGTGCGATCCGTTTCCGCGACACCCTCGCGCAAAGCGGCGATCGCGCGGCGGGAGGGATGGGCGAGGGAAGGCTTCACGTGAGGAGATTCCTTACCCCAGCACGCCGCCCGACGCCACTCCTTCCCAGGATCTCCTGCAATACGATCGCTTGAACGCAAAAAAACGACCCGATCCCGCTCGCGCAGGGTCGGGTCGGATTGAGAGGAGGAACGGCTCGTGGTCAGAAGCCCCACACGGCCTGCGCGAACACCGAGCCAAGGGCGGCTTCAGCCATCTGATTGTTGCTGCCCGAATATTTGCCGTAAAGGCTGTCGAATCCCAAACGGACTCCCCACTCCTTGGAGAAGTTGTAGCCCGTATAGAGCTGGCCTTGGATCGCCCACCAATCGGACAGCGCCGAGGCGGCCGGCGTGAGGCCCACATACCACGAGCGCGAAATGTTGATTTTCGCGTCGAAGCCGGCAAGCCAGGTCGCGGTCCAAGCGGTGTCGTTTTTGCTGAAGGATGAGGATGGATAGCTCGCCGGAACCCCAGGAGCCGCCGGATTGGCCAACGCGAATGACGTGCCGGTGCCCTTGATTTCAGCCACCAGCGATTTTCCTCCGAAGAAAGGCATCACCTTGAAAGTCTTGTCCTTGTAGAGGTCGTAGCCAACCACGTAATCCACTTGGTGGAGTTCCGCCTCCGACTTGAAACTCGTCCCTTTTGCGAACGCGCTGCCCGCGAACGAGATATCCGTCGGGAGAGTCGTTGTTTTCGAAGTCTGGTCGTACTTGTAGCCGAGAGCCAAATGCCAGTTCTTTGTGAACTGCCAGTCCACATCGAGTTGAGCGCCGACGTTGACGTCGTCGAGACCGAGATCGCGGCGAAGATCCACTGTGTCTTTGGGGGTGCGTCCGACTGCAGAGGCAATCGCTTGCGAACCGAGGCGGAAAGATCCTGCAGTTTCGGTCACGCGCGGCCCGATGCGAACCTCAAGTTCTCGGTCCGCAGGCAACTCGCTCACGAATTTCCTTTTTAATGCCAAGGACGTCTTCGGTTTGACGCGCAAAGCATCATCCGCGTGAACCGCAGGCAACGCCAACCCACCCACCAGCACCGACAGAAGAATCTTAAATTTCATGGTTCTTTCTAAGATTTTGGGATTGAAGCACTTAAGTAAATATTTGCCCTTTGCACCTTTCGCCCTATTGAGTCTATTTGCGCGAGAATTGTCAAATTAAAAAGATCTTTTGGATCTTTTGAAAATGCTGAGAATGGACTGCAAAAGAGATCGGACGCCTCGATTTCAGTTTTCTCCGCCAACGGCCGCAGAGATCGAAGAAAACCCTTCTGCAGCCAGACGGTCGCGCAGGCCGGCGGCGAGGTTTCGTGCGGCGGCAGGCCCTTCGTAGACGAACGCAGTATAGATCTGCACCAGCGTGGCGCCGGCGCGGAGGCATTCCCAGGCGTCCTCGGCGTTGGCGATTCCGCCAACGCCGACGATTGCGAGGCGGTTGCCGGCGGCGCGGTGGATCCGTCGGACGACATCGAGGGCGCGTACGCGCAGGGGGCGTCCGCTCATGCCGCCCTCCTCGGTGCGGCGCGGCGCGTCTGCGGGAATTCCTTCGCGCGAGGTGGTGGTGTTCGTCGCGACGATTCCCGCGAGGCGATGATCGAGACATTGCGCAACTGCGGCGTCGAGCTGATGATCCTCGAGATCGGGCGCCACCTTGAGGAGGAGGGGGCGGCGGCCTTGATTCCTTTGCTGGAGGCGATCGAGGATCTCGGCGAGGCGGGTGCCTTCCTGGAGTTGGCGCAGACCGGGCGTGTTCGGTGAGCTGACGTTGATCACGAAGTAATCGCCGAGGTCCTTAAGCGTGTCATAGAGGGCCATGTAGTCCGCGACGGCATGCGGCATGGGGGTGAGCCGGTTTTTACCGAGGTTGATGCCGATGGGGAATGCGGGGCGACGACCGCGTTCGCGCAGCCGCAGGAGGCGGGCGCGCAGGGCGGCGGCGCCGCCGTTGTTGAAGCCCATGCGGTTGATGAGCGCCTCCTGCTTCACGAAACGAAACAGGCGCGGGCGCGGATTGCCTGCTTGGGGGAGCGGCGTGACGGTGCCGACTTCGACAAAACCGAAACCGAGCGCGTGCCAGAGCGGGAGGAGGCGGGCGTCCTTGTCGAACCCGGCGGCGAGACCGACGGGAGTCGGGAAATCGAGGCCGAAGGCGCGGACGCGCAGGGAGGACGCTTCGACACGGAAGCGCCCGGCGAGGGCGCGGAGGAGGGGAGGCAATGCCTGCGCCGCGCCGAGCCCCGCAAAGGCGACGTCGTGCGCCGTCTCCGGGGGGAGTTGGAAGGCGAGCGGCCGCAGGCTCTTCCAGAGTACGGACATGGATCAGGAAGGCTCGACGCCGAGCTGGCGGAGCAGGTCGTAGCCGTAAAGACCGGTGGAATGTCCGTCCGCCCACCCGACCTGCAGCGCGTAGCCTCCGATCCTCTCGATCCGAGACGCCTCGAAGCTCGCGGAAGACAGAGGAACCTCCGGCCCACGCAGGCGGCGGCCCATGACGTCTGTTTCGCCCTGGCACGTGGCGCACGGACAGGCGCGGCGGAGCCGTTCGAGCCCGATGTAGCTCTCTGTTCCGTCGTCCCAGACCACGGCGAGTTCCTGTTGGATCACTTCGTAGCGGGAAATCTGCATGGCCTAAAGATAGCCGTTGGCGAGCATTCCGAGCAAGATCGCCCCCGCGACGATCCGGTACCAGGCGAAAGGCTCGAACGTGTGGCCCTGAACGTAACGGATAAACCATTTGACGACCGCATAGGCGACGACGAAGGAAACGACGAGGCCGACGCCGATCTGGAGGGCAAGAGAGGGCGCAAGGTCGTGGCGATATTTCCAAAGCTCGTAGACGGCCGCGGCGGTCATCGTCGGAGCGGAGAGCAGGAAAGTGAATTCGGTCGCTACGCCGCGGCTCAAGCCCACGGCCAGGCCAGTCATGATCGTGGCGCCGGAGCGAGAAACTCCGGGACACAAGGCGAGGCATTGGCCGAAGCCGACCGCCCACGCGAGGCGCCATGGGAGGCGCTCGATGTCGTTGACGCGAACGGCGGGCTTGAGCCCCTCGATGAGGAGGATCGCGATACCGCCGCCGATGGACGCCCACGCGATCGCGTGCGCCGAAAAGAGGTGCTCTTTGATCCAGTGATGGCCGAGCGGACCGATTAACAGCACGGGGAGAAAGGCTGCAACGACCTGCCATCCGAGACGGGCCGCCGAAGGCGAGGACGCGCGCGTTCCGGGGATCATCGCGAGGAAACGCCGGCGGAAGAGCCACCACACCGCGGTGAGCGCGCCGATCTGGATGGCGACCGTGAACACCTCCGAATCGAAGCCAAGCAGTCGTTCGACGACGAGCAGATGACCGGTCGAGGAAATCGGCAAAAACTCCGTCAATCCTTCGACGATTCCCAAAAAGGCTGCTTTTGCGAGTTCGATCAGGGTCATGAAGGCGAAGAATGAAACGCAACCACCGAGGGAAGGCGAATCAAAAGCACCGGGCGGACACGGCACGGAGGCGCAGGGTCCGTTTTGACCTATTGAACCGGATTTTCACTGAAACGGAAAAGGTTTTCCCTTGCGGAGAGGGAGTGCGGCGCACACGCTTTGCGCCCGAATTTTCGGACGCCGAGCCGCCCCCTGTCGCATGTATCTCCAAAGCATTTCTCTCGTGGGTTTCAAGAGTTTCGCGGACCGGACGGTCCTGGAGTTCACGCCCGGCGTTACGGCGATCGTCGGGCCGAACGGCTGCGGCAAGTCGAACGTCTCCGATGCGATCCGGTGGGTGCTCGGCGAACAGTCGGCGCGGGCGCTTCGTGGCGGCGAGATGGCGGATGTGATCTTCAACGGCGCCGATGGGCGCCCGGCGCTGTCGCTCGCGGAGGTGAGCCTGACCTTCGCGGGATGCAAGGAGGTCCTGCAGACGGGTCAGATCGCCGGAATCGCCGTGAATTTCGACGAGGTGACCGTGACGCGGCGGATTTTCCGCGACGGAAACTCAGAGTATTTCATCAACAAGACGTCTTGTCGGTTGCGCGACGTTCAATCGCTGTTCATGGACACCGGGATCGGGCGGTCTTCCTATTCGATCATGGAGCAGGGGAAGATTGACAAGATCCTCTCCTCGCATCCCGAGGATCGCCGTTCGGTGTTCGAGGAGGCGGCCGGCATTACGCGCTACAAGTCGCAGAAACGCGAAGCCGCGAGAAAGCTCGAATACACCGAGGCCAACATGACGCGCCTCTCGGATACGATCCGCGAGGTGAAGCGGCAGATCGGGAGCCTTCAGCGGCAGGCGGGCAAGGCGCGCCGCTATCAGGCGCTCTCGGCCGAGATGCGCCACCTCGACACGCAGGTCGCGCGCCGTCGTTACGAGGAGATCCAGGCGGCCTGCGAGGAAGCCCGCCGGGCGCTTGACGAGGCGCGCGATCGTCTCGTGAAAGGGCGCGCGGAGATCGAAGTGGACGAACGGGCGGTGGCCGAGCTGCGCGTTCGCGCCGAGGAAGCGGAAGTCCGGCGTCAAGGGGTGCATCAGAAGCGGCGCGAACTCGAGGTGCAGCTCGAGCGGTGCCAGGAGCGGGCGTGCGCGACACGGGAGCGCCTTGGGGAGGTTCGGGCGGGAATCGAGGCGGCGGAGCGCGAACGCGGCGAGACGCGGGAACGCCTCGCAGAGACGCGCGCGCACGAAGCAGGGTTGCGGCAACGGATCGAATCCTTGAAGGCTGAACGCGACCGCCGCGAAGGCGAGCTGACGAAAGCACGGGCGGACCTCGACGCCGCGCTGGCGGTCGAGCGCGAGCGGGAGGCGCTCATCCAGAAGCGGCAGGAGGAAGCGCTCAACGCCGAAGGCGAGGTCGTCAATCTCCGCAACCAGGAAGCTGGGCTGGAGCGGCAGAGGCAGGAGCAGGCGCTGGCCTCGCAGAAGCTTTTCGCGGAGCAGGGTGCGGCCCGGGAACAGTTGCGCGTCCTGCGGCAGCGTCAGGAGGCGCTGCAATCGGAGATCGAGGCGTTCAAGCTGACGTTCGAGAGCAGCCGCCACGCGCTCACGGGAGGGGAAGACGCCCTTCGGGAGGCCGACCAGAAATGCGCCGCGCTTTCGGCCGGATTCGCCGATCTCCAGACCGCGCTTTCGGAGAAACGCTCGCGGCGCGAGGTGCTCCGCCAGCTTCACGACACGTATGAGGGCTATTCCGAAGGCGCGCGGGCGCTCATGGGTGGGCATTACGCCGAGGTGGACGCCTCGGTGCGCCACGCCATCCTCGGTGCACTCGCCGACCTCCTCGAAGTCGAACCGCGCTACGCCGTGGCCATCGAGGCGGGACTCGGACAGGGGCTCCAGGCCCTCGTGCTTTCTGAATCGGATGCCGCGCTCCGGTTGGTCGAAGCCCTTCAACGCCGCAACCTCGGGCGGGCCACATTCGCCCTCAAGGAGGAGGAGGAAGGGCTGGCCGGAGTGCCGTCCTCTCCGCGGCCGCGTCCGGACGGAGCGCTGTGCTGGGCGACCGACGCGGTGCAGTGCCGACCGCCGGTCCATTCCCTCGTCCGCAACCTGCTCGCGGACATGGCGATCGTGCCCGACGTCCGGACGGCGCTCGACCTGCATCGCAAGGATCCGGGGCTGACGCTCGTCACCGTGGAGGGCGACGTGCTCGATCACCACGGCATCTTGTGCGCCGGTTCCCCGAAAGCGCTGCCCTTGCAGGTGCTCGGGCGTCGCAACGAGATCGTGGCGCTCGACGCGGAGATCGCGGAACGGGAAACACGACTCCGCGAACTCAGCGCGGAAAAGGGCGAATGGGAAGGGCGCCGCGCCGCGGCGCGGCAGGCCGTGGGCGACCATCAGACCGAGGTGCGTTCGCGCGAGAGCGATCTGTCGGGCAAGCAACTACGGCTCCATGCGCTCCATGCGGAAATCCGTGATGCGGAATCGAAGATCGCTGCGTCCGAGGCCGAGGCGCGGGACTTGGAACAGCGCCGTTCGGAGACCGCTTCGGAACAGGAGCGCGTGCGCGCGGCAGTCGGAACGGCAGTCGAACGGCAGGCGCGCGGGCGCGAGGAGTTTTCCGCTGCGAAAACGGGCGCGGACGAGGCTTCGGCGGAGAGCCGGCAGCGGCAAACCGCCGTTGCCGACCTTCAGGTGGCGATGGCGACGACGGCCGAGCAACTCGCGTCTCGAGAAGGAGAGATCCGTCTCGTCGAACAGCGCGCCGGGGAGTTCGAGCAGTTGATCCGGGTCCGGGAAGAGGGCCTCCGCGAGGCTCAGAGAAAGCAGGTTCAATGGGAAGGGGAGATCGCGGAAGCCGGGCATCGTTCCGAAGGTCTCCAGGCGTCTCTGCGCGGCGTCGGTGAGGAGGAAGTCGCGGCGGATCGGGAAAAGCAAGCTGCGGCGACGCGAATCGAAGAGGCGTCGGAAAAGCTGCGCGAGACGCGCGAGCGCGTGGAAGAGACGCAGCAGGCGCTGACCGATCTCGAGGTGCGCCTGACGGAACGCCGGGCGGCCGCCGCGCATCTGGCCGAGCGCATCCAGCGGGAGCATTCCACCGACTTGGCCACGGTCGTGCTCCTTCCGTTGAAGGGTCGGGGCGCGCCGGCGGAGGCGCTCCCGCCTGAAACGGCGTCCGCCGACGAATCGTCCGAACCGTCTTCGGGAGTGGGCGATGCGGCGGCGGCCGCTTATGCGCCAGCAGCGGAGCTTCCGTTCGACACGTGGGACGGCGTGGCCGCGCGGGCGGAGGAAGTGCGCGCGAAACTGGAATCTCTCGGCCCCGTCAGCCTCGAGGCCGTGCAGGAATATCAGGAGCAGGAGGACCGCCATCGTTTTCTCACCCAGCAGTTCGAGGACCTTTCCGATTCGAAAGACAATCTCACGGCGCTGATCCGCAAGATCAATGTGGAGACGCGGCGGATGTTCGGCGAGACCTTCGAGAAAATCCGCGTCAACTTCCTCCAGGTTTTCACGGAGCTTTTCGGGGGAGGGAAGGCCGATCTCGCGCTCCTGGATGGCGACGATCCGCTCGAGTGCGGCATTGACATCGTGGCGCGGCCGCCGGGCAAGCAGCTCCAGAACATCAGCCTGCTTTCCGGCGGCGAACGCACGATGACGGCAGTCGCGCTCCTCTTCGCCATCTACATGGTCAAGCCGAGTCCGTTCTGCGTCCTCGACGAGATGGATGCGCCGCTCGACGAATCGAACATCGGACGCTTCATCGGGATGCTCCAGCGGTTTCTGGAACAGTCGCAGTTCCTCATCATCACCCACAACAAGCGCACGATCGCGATGGCGGATGCGCTTTACGGAGTGACCATGGAGGAACGGGGGGTTTCGAAGATCGTCTCCGTACGATTCCGTCCGAAGGGGGAGCCGCCCGCGGGCGAAAAAAGTCCCGCGAAGGCGCCCGTGGAGATCGGGTTCGCGAAGGCCGAGGAGAACGGCGGCAACAGCGAAAATACCTGAGAGGGTGTTTGAAAATTCGACAGAGGGCAGGCCAATTTTCAAACACCCTCTGAGGCCGGACGCGCGTCGCGCGCTTCATTCGGTGTCCACGCAGGCGACGGCGAGGGCGACGACGCCCTCCTTGCGCCCGACGAACCCCATCCATTCGCAGGTGGTCGCCTTCACGGCGATGCGGCCGGCGGGGATCCCGAGGACGCGGGAGAGGTTTTCCAGCATGACCGGCAGGTGAGGCGCGAGCTTCGGTTCCTGGGCGATGAGCGTGGCATCCACGTTGTGGATCGCAGCCTTCCGCGCCGCGAGCGTCTCCCGGACCTTCGCGAGCAGATGGAGACTGTCGGCGTCCTTCCATCGGGCGTCCGTGTTGGGAAAAAAATGACCGATGTCGCGCTCGCCGACGGCGCCGAGCAGGGCGTCCATGATCGCGTGGACGAGGGCGTCGGCGTCCGAATGTCCCGTAAGGCCGCGGGGGTGGGGGATGACGACGCCGCCCAGAATGCAGGGGCGGCCTTCTTCGAAGGCGTGAACGTCCACGCCGAGTCCGACTTTGATCATGAGGTTTTTTCTCGTTGCGAAAGGATCGTCTCCGCGAGGAACACGTCCTCCGGGGAGGTCACTTTCAAATTGGTCGCGTCGCTCTCGACGATCTGCACTTCGTGGCCGGCGCGTTCGGCGGCGGACGCGTCGTCGGTGACGAGGACCCGTTGGCGGATGAGCGGCGCGTAAGCGTCCCGGATGATGACGAAACGGAACGCCTGCGGCGTTTGGGCGGCGCGGAGGAGGGTGCGGTCGAGCGTTTCGACGATGCGCGGATCTTCCGGCGAGCGGATCCGTTTGATCGTGTCGTGGACGGGCGCCGCCGGGATTGCCGCGCCGTGTTCCGCTGCGGCGGCCGCGCAGCGCCGGATCAGGTCGGGGGTGACGAGGGCGCGCGCGGCGTCGTGGATCAGGACGATTTCAGGCGGAGGGACGAGGGCCTGGAGACCGTTCCAGACGGAATCCTGGCGTTCGACGCCGCCGGGAACGATGGCCGAGATCCTGGTGAGGCCCCAGGAGGAAGCGAGGCGGGTGTATTCGGGGATCCGGCCGGGGCGAGCGACGAGGACGATCCGGTCTACCGCTGCGCACGCCTCGATCGCGCGCAGGACGCGGCGCAGGAGGGGTTCGCCCCGCACCTCGATCAAAAGCTTGTCTCCGCCTCCCATCCGCCGGCCGCTTCCGCCAGCGAGGAGGATGACCGAGGCGGTCATCGCAGATTCTCCGCGTGCGAGGAGGCGAGCTCTCCGAAGGCCATGCGTCCGGCGGAGGTCATGATCGAGCTGGTGATGACGACCTCGATTTCGCGCCCGATCATTTCCCGCGCATGGTTGACGACGAGCATGGTCCCGTCGGCGAGGAAGCCGACCCCCTGATGCGGGTCCTTGCCCTCGCGAATGAGGCGGAGCATGAGGCGCTCGCCGGCGATCAGCGGGATGCGCAGGGCGCCGGCAAGCTGGTGGACGTTGAGTACGCGCACCTTCTGGATTTCGGCGATGCGTCCGAGGTTGTAATTCGTGGTGACGAGACGGGCTTGATAAAGCGATGCGAGATGGAGGTAGCGGGCTTCGTTCGAGGCGGCATTTTCGTCGGATTCGTGGACGCTCATCTCGAGGTTGGGCAGGGCGCGCAGCTCGTTGAGCAGGTCGAGGCCGCGGCGGCCTTTCTGTCGCCGCGCGGAGTCCGGGCTTTCTCCGAGGTCCTGGAGCTCCTTCAGGACGAAACGCGGCACCACAAGGGTGCCTTCCACATAACCGCTCTTGCAGAGGTCGGCGATGCGTCCGTCAATGATGGCGCTGGTGTCGAGGATCCAGGTGAAATCGGCGGGCCGCGAGCGCATGAGGCGCACGTAGGGGATGATGAGGCTGAACTCGTCGCGGTTGCTCCGCAGGGCGAGCATGGTGCCCAGATAACCGAAGACGAGGTAGATCACGAGGCGAATGACCCATTCCATGTCCTCGCTGACGTGCTTGAAGAGGCCCGAGGCCAGCACGAGCGTAGCCAGTACGCAACCCAGGATCAGCCCGAAGGTGGCGCTGGAAAACGCGCGCAGGGAAATCCCTTTCATCAGGCGGTCGGCGAGGATCACCCCCAAACCCAGCGCCAGGCCGAGAAACGCGCCGAGCCAGGGCTGCTCGCTCCAGCCTTCAACGATCCGCGCGATATACCATCCGGCGACGCCGCAGCCGGTGAGAAACAGGGTCCGGAACAGGAGGAGGGTCTGCTCCATGGTCAGGGCGGGCGCATGCCGGGCGCAGGTTTCTTCGGGTCGGGATAGCGTTCGTCGCCTTTCTCGCGATAGAGCAGCCCGTGCACGCGCCAGTTGTGGATCAGGCGCTTGAGCTCGTCGTGGAGTTCGGGGTCGTTGAGGAGCTTGCCGAAGGTGCCTTCGCCCTTCTGAACGCGCGCGAGGATGACGTTCAGCCGGTCGGCGCCACCCTGCAGTTTGCCGCCGAGCTCGGAGAAGCTGCGGATGCCGCTCTTGAGGTCGGTGAGGGTTTTCGCGTCGAGCATGGCGTCCGAGAACTTGTCCACCGCCGTATTGAGCTTGCGGATGGCTTCGCCGGCCTGCGCGGCGGCGTCGGTGAAGTCGAAGGGATCGGTGCCTCGGAGTCGTTCGCCTCCCTTGAGGAGCGGTGCGGTCGAGGAGACGGGGAGCACCACGATGTGTTTGTCGCCAAGGAATCCCGACTGCTTGATGAGAAAACGCGCGTCGTCGCGGATACCGGTCCGGTCGAACAGATCCACCTCCACCTCGACGCCGGCGCCGTTCTCGTGCAGACGGATGCTCCCGACCTTGCCCACAGGAACGCCCGCGAAAAGGACCTGCGCGCCGCGCACGAGACCTCCGGCGTTGGCGAATTCCACCGTGATGGGGTATCCGCCGCGGAAGCGGTCACCCACCTTGCCGAAGTGCAGGATGAGGGAGCAGGCCACCAGAACGCCGACAAAAACAAAAATTCCCACTGTCCGCTGAATTCGACGTTCGTCGTTCATAAGGTTTTTTTTGCGCCTTCCCCTCCGTCGCCTCCGTCGCGCTCTTCCGAGACGCCGCGGATGAAGTTGCGCACAATCGGGTCGGAGCTCTCTTGTATCTCACGCGGGGCGCCCGAAACAAGGATTTTACCCCGATGCAACATCGCGATGCGCTCGCCCACCATGTAGGCGCTTGTCATGTCGTGGGTGACGACGATCGAGGTGACGTGGAAGCTGTCGGACATCTTGAGGATGAGGCGGTTGATCGAGTCGGCCATCTGCGGGTCGAGCCCTGTGGTGGGCTCGTCGTAGAGCATGATGCGGGGGCGGCTGATGATCGCGCGGGCGAGACCGATGCGCTTGCGCATCCCGCCTGAGAGCTCCGCGGGCTTCTTCCCCTCCTGACCGGTCATCCCGACGACGTCGAGCACCTGCGCCACGCGCTCGCGGATTTCCTTCGGGCTCGCGGTACGGTGCTCGAGGAGGCTGAACGCGACGTTGTGGAAGACGTCGAGTGAATCGAAAAGGGCGGACCCCTGGAAGAGCACCCCGATCCCCTGACGGATCGGGTTCAAGTCGCGTTCAGGGAGAGGGACGAGGTCCCGTCCGTCAATGCGCAGGCTGCCGGTGTCCGGCTTCAGCAGCCCCGCAATATGGCGGAGGAGGACGCTCTTTCCGCAGCCACTGCCGCCGATGATCACGAGACGCTCCGAGTCGGCGACCGCGAGGTCCACCCCTTGAAGGACCGGCGTCCCGAAGAACGATTTTTTGAGTCCGGCGATCTCGATCATGGGGGGATGATCTTGCTGAGGAGCATCGTGACGAAGAAGTTGGTGATGAGGATCGCGATGGAGGAGTTCACGACCGCTTCGGTGGTGGCGCGGCCGACCCCTTCAGCGCCTCCCTCGCAGTGGAGGCCCTCGCGACAACTGATGAAAACGACGAGGAAGGCGAAGATGAAGACCTTAATCAGCCCCGTGTAGATGTCCTTGTCCTCTGTGTAGATATACATGTTGTGGAGGAAGTAGGCGCCGTCAATGTTCAGCACCTCGACGCCGACGACGTAGCCGCTGAAAATCCCGATTGCGATGGACATCGCGGTGAGGAGAGGGAGCGAGAAGGCGATGGCGACCATGCGCGGGACGACGAGGTATTCGATCGGCAGGACGGCCATCGAACGGAGGGCGTCAATCTGTTCGGTCACGCGCATCGTGCCGATCTCGGCGGCCATCGCGGCGCCGACGCGCCCTGCGATCATGAGCGAGGTGATGATCGGGGCGAGCTCGCGCGAGAGCGCGATCGAGACGGCGGGTCCCGTCGAGGTGTCCATCCGCACCTTGTGGAATTGGAAGTAGCTTTGCGCGGAGAAGACCATCCCGATGAACGCACCGGTGAGCAGGACCACGGGGAGGGAGCGCACCCCGATATTCCAGGTCTGAAACGCCGTTTCCCGCCAGCGCGGACGCATCGTGACGAGGGCGCGGAACGATTCCGCCGCCAGCATGCCGACGCTGCCGAGGTAATCCACGAAGCGCAGCGTGCCGGCGCCGAACCGCTGGAAAAAGCGTTCCATCCGGCGGGCACGATAGGAGAGCGGAGAGGGCAGGGCAAGCACGGCCCGGTCCATTCCACCGCTCCACCTCGGCCCGGAGGGAAACGGCAGGAGGCGGGTCCGGACTCCCCGATCGCGGGGGGTTCTGCTAGGCTCCGCGGTGGCGATGATCAGCGCAGCCGTCTTCACTCTGAACGAGGAGATCCATCTCCCGCGCTGCCTCGAATCGCTCCGGGAATGCGACGATGTGGCGGTCGTGGACTCCTTCAGCGCGGATCGGACCCTCGAGATCGCGCGCGCGGCCGGCGCCCGGGTCTTCCAGCATGCGTTCACGGGTTTCGGCGATCAACGGACGTGGGCGTTCGCGGAAATCTCCTTTCGTCATCCGTGGGTGCTGGTGCTCGACGCGGACGAGCGGGTGACGCCGGAGCTCTGGGCGGAGATGCTCCAAAAAACGGCGACCGCGTCTCGGGACGTCGGAGCGTTCCGCTTGAAACGCCGGTTCTTCTGGGAAGGCCGCTGGCTACGGCGGGCGAACCTATACCCCTCGTGGATGGTGCGCCTCGTGCGGCCCGAACGAGTGCGTTACGTCAATCGCGGCCACGCCGAGACGCAGGAAGTGGACGGACGCGTGGCCTCGCTCGATGAAGATCTTCTCGACGAGAATCTGAAAGGGATCGCGGAATGGCGGCGGCGGCAGGCGCGCTACGCGGAGGAGGAGGCGCGTTTCGAGGCGTCCGACGCGGGGCCGCTGCGCGCGAGCCGCCTGTTCTCGGCCGATCCGCTCGCGCGCAGGGCCGCATGGAAACGCCTGGCCCGACGGTGCCCGGTGCGCGGCATGGGCTATTTTTTGTATTCGGGCGTCCTTCGCGGAGGATTTCTGGATGGATGGACTGGGTTGCGGTTTTGCCTCGAAAAAGCCCGGTTCCAGAGACAGATTCAGCGGCGCGCCGCCGAACTCCGGCGCGAACGAGCCGCATCGCGATGAAAGCCCAATGGATCAAGGATCTCGTCCACGGCACGTTGGGCGAACTGTCGGTGTTGAACCGGATCCGGCTCCTCGCCTTCGGACGTGGAAAACTGCGCGCGCGCCGCGCGGACGGCAAACTTTGGGTCCATCTCGGTTGCGGGCGGCATTACATCGAGGGGATGGTCAACGTGGACGTTAATCCGTTCGTGCGTTCGGAAGTGTGGCTCGACCTGCGCAAGAGGTTGCCGTTTTCGGACGGCAGCGTGGATGCGATCTACTGCTGCCACACACTGGAACATTTTTTCGAGCCGGACGCGCGGGCGATCGTGGCCGACGGTTTGCGGACGCTGAAACCGGGAGGAGGAATTCGGATCGTCACTCCCGATCTGCGCAAGGCGGCGGAAGCCTATCTGAGAGGCGATGCTGCGTGGTTTCCGGATTTTCCCGACCGGCGGCGTTCGGCGGGGGGACGGATGGCGAACTTCCTCTTCTGCCGCGACCAGCACCGCCTCGCGTATGATTTCGGTTTTTGGGAGGAAATTCTTTCCTCGTCGGGTTTCTCGGAGGTCCGCGAGAAGGGGCCTCACGAGTCGGACGTTTTTCCCGCGGCGGAGCTCTCGAGGTTCGAGTACGAGACTCCCGAGAAACCCAGCTCGGTGTTCGTCGAGGCGTTTCGTCCCTGAAGGGAGGCGCAGCCTTTTTTTGCGATCGGACGGCGGGGGATCTCAATCGCGCGATTCCCGCAGGAAATCGAGAAGGGTTTCTCGCCAGGGACGGACCGCGTGGCCGGTGAGCGTTTCGTAACGCGCGGTGTCGAGGACCGAGTAGGGCGGACGTCGGGCGGGGAGGCCGAGTGAGGCGGAGGAGATCGGCTCGATCGCGCGGCAGCGGACGGGGAGGCCGAGGCGATGCGCTTCCTCGACGAGCGCCGCGGCGAAATCGAACCACGAAAGCTCTCCGCGGTTGGAGAAGTGCATGAGGCCCTCGGCGCGGCGGGCGACGAGGGCCTCGAGCGCCGTGGCGAGATCGGAGGCATACGTGCAGTTGCCGATTCGGTCGTTCGCGACGCGGAGTGTCTCATCAGAGGCGATCATTTTGCGGAGACGGCAGAGGAACGTCCTGCCTCCGCGGTCGAACACCCAGGCGACGCGCACCACGAGGGCCGAAGGGTCTTCGGCGAGGACGCGGCGTTCGCCTTCGAGCTTCGAGGCGCCGTAGACGCTGAGGGGGCGCGCGAGGTCGTCCTCGCGATAGGGGCGCCGGCGCGCGCCGTCGAAGACGTAGTCGGTGCTCACGTGAACGAAACGGAGGCCGCGCGCCCGGCAGGCGGCGGCGGCGCGCGCCGGCGCCGCGGCATTCACCTCGAATGCGCGCTCTCGTTCGGTTTCACAGCGGTCCACGGCGGTCAACGCCGCCGCATTGAAGACGCAGGCCGGACGATCGCGGTCGAGCACGGCCTCGAGCGCGGGGGTGTCGCAGAGGTCGAGCGCGGCGTGCGGTGCGGCAACACAAGGCATCCCGAGCGCCGCGTAATGGCGGACGAGCGCGCCACCGAGGATGCCGCCGGCGCCGAGGACCAACCGGCTCATGGAGCGGACCGTCGGGCGTTTCGCCGGCCGAGGATCGCGCTCATGGATCCGTCCGGGCGCCTTCCTTCGTTTGGGGCGACGGAAGGTCCACTGTTTCGGCGAAGATCGGTCCGAACCAGGTGTCCACGAGACAAAGCCCGAAGGCGGCGCCGATCGGAATCGTGTAGAAGAGGGAACAGGTCACCGAGTTGACGCCGGCGAGGAATGCGGAGGCGAGGAGATAGTCCGAAGCGCGTGCACGGAAACGCCGCCAGTTTTCCGCGTAGTTGAGCGCCGCGGAAAGCACGGAGGCGCCGTCGAGCCAGCGGCAACAGGCGACGGCGCAGAAAGGGACGGCGGCCCACAAGCCCGCACCCGCGGCGAGGCCGAGGAGGCCGTCCGGAAGACCGAAACTCCATCCAAGGACGGACCAGACGGCGGTTGTCCAGACGGCCACGGGCAGGATGAGCGTGAAGAGGGACAGCACGAGTTTGACGGCGCCCTCGCGGGCGTAACGAGGAAGCACGGCGAGGCTCCAGTCCGGCAATTGCCTGCCCTGACCTGTGCGTGCGCGGCGCAGGACCTCGAACGTGAACCCGAGCGGGAACCAGAACGTGAAGGCGTTGAAGATCACAAGCCAAGGGAAGGCGGCGCGCGCCCACGCGGGGCCCGTGCCCGAGAACCATCCGGGGGCGAACGCGACAACGAGCGGATTGATGAGGAGGATGCCGGTGAGGAGGAGCTTGGGGAACCATTCGGGATCGCCCAGCACCAGGGCAAATCCGCGCCGCAAATCGGAAAAACGAAAGGAGGCCGCAGCCGGTCGGTCGGTCATCGCTCGACAAGATCAGCCGTTGAGCGCCCGCAGATACTGACGGATGCGCGCGAGGCGGGGGCGGTCCTCCTCGAGTTCATAGACGCGCGAAAGGTTCATGAGCATCCGCAGGAGGATTTGACGGTGCGAGGCGGGGGCGAGATGCGCTTCGCGGAACTCCTGGCCTCGGGAGGCCACGATCTCGCGGCAGGCCTTTTCGTCGAGGAGTTGACCCTGATGATACGGGTCGTAGAACTGATGGCGCCAGCTCACGATGAAGTGGCCTGGCAGGGCCACTCCCTGCACGTCGAAATCGAGCCGGCGGCCGATCAGAAGGTAGAGCAGGGAAAGCGTGAGCGGAATCCCCAGCCGCCGCTCCAGCATCCGGTTCAGATAGGTGTTTTCCGCTTCGTAATAATGGTCGCGATTTCCACGGAAGCGGTGCTTCTCGTGGATGACCTGGGAAAGGGCGCGGATCTCGGAGGGACTGCCGTCGCGTCCGAGAGCCAGGCGGACGTCGCCGGCCATTTCGTCGAGGAGCCGGCGATAAGGCGCCATGTCGGTGGCGGGGTATTCTGTGGAAGCAAGCAGAAAGCAGGCCTCCTCGAGTTCGGCGTTGGGGTCGGCGCGCAAGCGGGCGCAAAAGTTGAGGAAGGCTTGATGGCTGCTTCCGCGTTTCAGGCGGTGGAGCACATCGAGGAGATGCGCCTCCGCCGGCGTCCCGTGCAACTCCTTGATCCACTCCTCGTATTGGGGTGCCGCCTCGTTTCCTCGGTCGAAGAGCTGATCCTTGATCAGTTGGAGCGTTGAAGGATCGTCATCCGACAGGAGACGGAAGAGCGAGTTTTTTTGCTTTTCGGAAAGCATGGCGCTCATCGGGTTGCATCAAGCTAGCATTCGGCGCGCGGCGCGACAAGGCGGGAGATCGCCTTGTTGGAAGATCTCGCGGACCGAGAGGAACCTCGGCCGCGCCCCCGTCAGCCGAGGCGAAAATGGATTTCGGAAACGCCCAGCTCCGGAAAACGCCGGGAGATCGCGGTGAGGATCGCGCGTTTGTGTTCGAGCGCGATGAGGTGCAGCCAGGTGGAATGATTGACGAGGACGAGCAGGCGTCCTTTCTTCAGGCTGGCGGGATGGCAATGGGCGGCCAGTGTGGCGCCGACGATTTCAGACCATGCGGTTTCGAGGATTTTTTCCTCGCGGTGAGAGGCGCCCGAGATCCCCGAAAGCACCGCGCGGAGCGCATCGGTGAAGGCGCGGGACGGAAGTCTCTCCCGGTCGCTCCAATCCGCGCCCCGGAGGGAAGCGAGCAGGGAACGCCGCTTCTCCGCGTCTTTCGAACGACGGAGGGGATACAGCTTGCGACGCAGCTCCGGCGTCATGGCCGGGACGGGAAACTATTGGCCGTCGTTGCCGATGGCCTCGACGGGGCATCCTTCCATCGCCTGCTTGCACTGGGCTTCTTCCTCGGCGTTCTCCGGCTGTTTGGCGACGTAGGAATAGCCGCCTTCATCGCTGCGGGCAAAATTGTTCGGCGCGGTCTCGCGGCAGAGGTCGCAGTCAATGCATTGATCGTCGACGTAATATTTGCCGGGGACGTTTTCCTTATGTTTGTTGGCAAAAACAGCCATGAATGAGCTCCTGGTTGAGGTTCTGAGGGGGAAGAGAAGTGAGGCCACTGTAGCAGAGCGGAAACGGTCTGCAAACGGAAAAAGCCCGTACGGAGTGCGCCTTGTCGCGCGAGAAGGGTTCTCGAGCAAGCGGAAAGCGCTTCAGAGACCGGCGGCGTTTTTCGATTCCTCTCGCTCAGGTTTTTCGGCCGAGAAGGCGGAGGAAAGCGGGTTCGTCCAGGATGCGCTCGGTGGGCAAGCCGAGACGGCGGAACTCGTCGAGCTTCGAGCCGGGATCGGCGCCCACGACGAGGTAGTCGGTTTTTTTGCTGACGCTGGAGCGGACGACGCCGCCGGCGTCGCGGATCATCCCGGCGGCTTCTTCGCGTTCGAGGTGAGGCAGGGTGCCTGTCAGGACGAAGCCCTTTCCGACAAGCGCGGCGTCGGCGGGCGAGCCGCTCTCGGTGGCCTCGAAGGCGAGCCCTTCGGCGCGGAGGCGCTCCAGGCTCCGGAGGTTGTCCTTTCTCTCGAAGAACGTGCGGAGGCTGCGTGCGACGGTCGCGCCGACGTCGGGGACCTCCAGAAGCTGATCCTCCGTCGCGGTGCGCAGGGCGTCGAGGCTGCGGAAGCGCGCGGCGAGCGCGCGCGCGGAGGCGGCGCCGACGTGGCGGATCCCGAGGCCGAAGAGGAGCCGCTCGAGCCCGCGTTCCTTGCTCGCGGCGATCGCGGCCAGCAGGTTATCCGCCGATTTCTCCGCCATGCGCTCCAAGCCGAGGAGTCTGGCGCGCGGCAGCGCATAGAGGTTGGCGATGTCGGCGACAAGCCCCGAGGCGACGAGTTGTTCGACGAGCGCCTCACCGAGTCCCTCGATGTCCATCGCGCCCCGCGATGCGAAGTGTTGGATGCGACGGCGGATTTGGGCGGGGCAGGAAAGGTTTTCGCAGCGCAGGAGCGTGCCCGCCTCGTCGCCCACGAGGTCGCGCGTGATCCCTCCGCCGCAGGCGGGACAGCGCGTCGGCATCTTGAACGGCCTCGCGCCTTTTAGACGTTTCTCGGGGACGAAGCGCAGGACAGCGGGGATGACCTCGCCCGCTTTTTCGATGACGACGGTGTCGCCGACACGGAGGTCCTTGCGGGCGATCTCGGATTCGTTGTGGAGCGTGGCGCGGGTGACGGTGGAGCCGGAGACGAAGACGGGCGCCAGTTCGGCGACTGGAGTGAGCGCGCCCGTGCGTCCGACTTGCACGGTGATGGCGCGGAGGAGAGTTTCCGCTTTTTCGGCTTCGAACTTGTAGGCGATCGCCCAACGCGGCGCCTTGCTCGTGGCGCCGAGCGCTCTCTGCTGGGAGAGGAGATCGGCCTTGAGGACGCCGCCGTCGGTTTCGTAGGGGAACGTGCGGCGGATGGTGTCGAGTTCCCCGATCGCCTGCTCGATCTCCTCGAGGGTCCGGCAGCGCCACGTCTTCGGCGGCGTGGAAAATCCGAGACTCGCGAGCAGCGCGAGCGCCTCGGATTGCCGGGCGAGCGCGACGCCTCGCGCTTCGGCGATCGCGTAAAAGACGGCGCGCAACGGGCGGCGGGCGACCTCCTTCGAGTCGAGGAGCTTGAGCGCGCCGGCGGCGGCGTTGCGCGGGTTCACGAATGCGGGTTCTCCCGCCTTTTCGCGCTCCCGGTTATACGCCTCGAAATCGGCGCGGTGCATGTAGACCTCGCCGCGGACCTCGATCCAGGAAAGGGCCGAAGGCTTTTCGGTTTCCACTGCTCCGGCGGCGAACAGCTCGCCCTGTGCCGCGGACACGCCCTCTTTTTTGCGAAGCGTCAAAGGGAGCGAGCGGATCGTGCGCAGGTTGGCGGTGATCTCGTCGCCGGTGCGCCCATCGCCGCGCGTGGCGCCGAGGGCCAGCGCGCCGTTTTCGTAGCGGAGCGCGACGGCGATTCCGTCAAATTTTGGTTCGAGGATCCATGTGATCGGTTCGCCGGGCAGCAGCCCTTCCGCGCGCCTCACGAACTTCCGCAGCTCGCCGAGCGAGTAGGTGTTGTTGAGGCTCATCATGGGCACGCGATGCGCCACCGGGCGGAAGCCGGAGAGGGGTGCGCCGCCCACGCGGCGGGTCGGCGAGTTGGGCGACGCGAGATCGGGATGCTTTGTCTCAAGCCCGAGGAGTTCTTCCAGGAGACGATCGAACTCGCGGTCGGAGACCGTGGGGTGCGCCTCGAGGTAATAGGCGCGGTTGTGGGCTTCGATCTGCCGTTCCAGTTCGCGCATGCGCGCGGCGGAGGCGCCGGGTTTCATGGCTTCGAAGCAGGGTGCGGCAGGCGTCCCGCGCGGCGGAGCGCGGCGTAGCCGAGGAGGGCGACCGTCACCCCAAAGATTCCTCCGGTGGCGTCCGAGAGCCAGTCGAAGAAATCGCAGGAGCGTCCCGGCGTCAGAAGCTGATGCCACTCGTCCGTGGCGCCATAGATCGAGACGAGCGCCGCGGCCAGAAGGCCCGCCCGCATGAGGTTTCGCGTCGGACGCTCCAGGACAAGCGCGCGCAGACAGAGCCAGCCGAGGCTCGCGTAGAGGAGGTGGTGCACGAATTTATCCGGCGACACGAAGCCCTGAAGGTATTCGAGGATCGAGGGGGGCGGCGGAAGATCCTCGCCCGGAATGCAGGAGAGGCCGAAGATCATCGCCGCCCAGCCTGCGGCAGGAATCCAGTGTCGGAATCGGTTCATCGGGCGGACGCTCCGCTCGCGAGCGGATCAGAACTGCCGTAGGAAGCGGAGGTCGTTCTGGTAGAAGAGGCGGATGTCGTCAATGCCGTGGAGGATCATCGCGAGGCGCTCGATCCCCATGCCGAAGGCGAATCCCGTCCAGCGTTCAGGATCGTAGTTCACCGCCTTGAAGACGTTTGGGTCCACCATGCCGCACCCGGCGATCTCGAGCCATTCCTTGCCGCGGAGGCCGAGCGCCTCGGCGGAGCAATCAATCTCGAAGCTCGGTTCCGTGTAGGGAAAGAAGTGCGGGCGAAGGCGGGTGCGCGCGCACGGCCCGAGCAGTTCCTTGAAGAAATGCTCGACGGTGCCCTTCAAGTCGGCAACGGACACGTCTTCGTCCACGTAAAGCCCCTCGATCTGGTGGAAGCAGGCGCTGTGGGTGGCATCCACTTCGTCGCGGCGGAAAACGCGCCCCGGTGCCACGATGCGGATCGGAGGCGGATGGCTTTCCATCACGCGGATCTGGACGGTGCTCGTCTGGGTGCGGAGCAGGCGGCCGTCCTTGAGGTAGAGAGTGTCCTGCAGGTCGCGCGCGGGATGATCGGCCGGTGTGTTCAGCGCGTCGAAGCAATGCCAGTCGTCCTCGATTTCCGGCCCTTCAATGACCGTAAAGCCCAATCCGTGAAACACTTTGACGATGCGATCGAGCGTCTGGGTGAGCGGATGCTTGCGGCCGAGGCGCGGGCGGCGTCCCGGGAGGGTAAGGTCGAGGTCGGCGGGAGCGGAGGAAGCGCTTGCGGCCAGCTCGGCGCGGCGTTTTTCGAACGCGGCGGCGACCGCCGCCTTGACCTCGTTGGCGAGTTTTCCGAGCGCGCCGCGCCGGTCGGCGGGCGCTCCGCCGAGTTGCTTCATCAGCTCGGGCAAGGCGCCTTGACGCCCCAGATAACGCACGCGCACGGCTTCGAGAAGGTCCGCGTTGCCGGTGGCGGCGAAGTCGGACGGCGCTTTCGCCGCGAGGTCGCGGAAGCTCTGTTCGAGAGGATGCATCGTGCGTGCGTTTCCATAGGCGGCGGAAGGACGCGATGCAAGCGAGCCTTCCAAGATCGGAGAATCAAAAGGTCGGAAGGAGATGCGTCCCAGTCTCCTCCGTCTGGAAGCGATTCGTGGCGCGCAGGCGGAGGCGTCTGCGCCGCGCGGTTTCCTGTCCTCGAACGGCGGCCGACAAATCCTTCGCGCGCTCGCCTTTCGGCGATCAAGAGGAGATTTCCACCTGCTTCAGGCGGGAGGCGAGGCCCGCAACGATCCGGAGCCGAGAGCGTCGGACGCCGAAATGCTCGGCGAGGAGGCGGATGAGCGCTTCGTTTGCGGCGCCCTCCACGGGCGGCGCGGTGAGACGCGCCTTGAGCGTGCCGTCGGCCATTTCGAGCACCGCGTTGGCGGCGGCGCGCGGAACGACCCGGACCTGAAAGCGGCGGAGAAAAGGGGTGGCGTCGGGCATGGGAGGCGGCGGTGTTTGGGGATTTTCGGAAGGGGAAAAGGCCCGCGCGATTCCGCCCGGGACTTCCTCCGGCGTTCCGAATGACAGAAGCCCGTCGCCGTGGCAATCTTGGTTTCATGGCGTGTCTGCGAACCGAGATTCTCTGGCGGCTGCGCCGCGGGGCGGCGGCATGGACACCGGCGACGCGGAGACGGATCGAAGCGCGCCTCCACGCGGAGCAGGCGCGGGAGAATCCCGTCTATCGCGCCTGGCTTCAGGCGAACGGCAGCGGAAAGCGTCCCGTCGCCCTTCCGGTGGCGGCGTGGCGGGAAGCGCGCGTCTTCACCGGACGCGGCAAGCCCGGAGCTCGGTTCGTATCGAGCGGCACGACGTCGGTGGCGAGGGGGCGTCATGATTTCCGGGACTTGGCGGTCTACGAGGCGAGTGTCGTCGCAGGATGGGCTTGGGCCGCGTCCGAACGGGCGCGCCTCGAACGGGTTCCGCCGAAAACAGGAGGGTCCCAGGCGTGTCCGCAGTTCTTCGCGATCATGGCGCCTCCGTCGGAAGCGCCGCACTCATCGCTCTCGCGGATGCTGGAGATTCTCATGCTGCGGTTCGGCGGCGGACGCGGTTTTTGGGCGTTGCGCCGAGGAAAATGGGATTGGGCGGGTTTGTCGAGACGGCTCGGAGACCTTCGGAAAAAGGAGAGGAATGCCGTGGTTTTCGGGACGGCGTTCGGCTGGGTGCGTTTTCTCGACGCCTGTGCGGCGCGACGGACGCATTTTTCTCTGGGGCAACACGCGCTCGCCTTCGAGACCGGCGGCACCAAGGGCAGGAGCCGCGAGGTGTCGCGCGAGGAATTGCACGGCCTGATCTCCGGGACGCTGGGGATTCCGCACGGCAACACGCGCTCGGAGTATTCGATGTGCGAACTTTCCTCGCAGGCCTGGTCGTTCGGCGACGCCCTGAGGTTTCCTCCGTGGTGTCTCGCGCGCGTCGCGCCTTTCCTCGACAGCGGGACGCATCTCCCGAATGGCGTGGGCGTGCTCGAAATCCACGATCTTGCCAATACGGATTCCTGCGCGTTCGTGCGGACGGAAGACCTTGCGGTCGCCGTCGGAGGCGGGTTTGCGCTCGCGGGCCGCGCGCCGCGCGCCACGCTGAAAGGATGCTCGCTGGCGCACGAGGGAGGCGCTGGATGAGATCGCTGCTCTTCGAGCAGCGGGCTCGGCGCGAAAAAGCCGTCTTCTTGCCGCGCATCGCTTCTTCAAGGAAAAATCGCGATGTGCCGGCCAGGTCCCGCAGGAGATATTTTTATGCCTTGCGTTAAAGGTTCGCGCTAGAGTGCCGCCGTGACCTGTCGCGCGGATATTCTGCAAGGCGATTGTCTCGAGACGCTCGCGCGGTTCCCTGAAGGCCACTTCGATCTCGTCGTCACATCTCCACCCTATGCCGACCGCCGGGCGCGCATCTATGGAGGCGTCAAACCGGAAGATTACGTGAACTGGTTCCTTCCCCGCGCCGACCAGTTCCGCCGCGTGCTTAAGGACTCCGGTTCGTTCGTGTTGAACATCAAGGAGAAGGTGGAAAACGGCGAAAGACATACCTTTGTGATCGAGCTGATCCTCGCCCTGCGCAAACAAGGCTGGCTCTGGACGGAGGAATATCTCTGGCACAAGCGCAACTGTCATCCGGGACGATGGCCGAACCGGTTTCGGGATGCGTGGGAGCGCTGCCTCCATTTTACCCGGAACCGGCGGTTCAAGATGAATCAGAAAGCGGTCATGGTCCCGATGGGCGATTGGAAGCACAAGCGGCTCCGGTCTCTTGGAAAGAACGACGTGGTGCGTTTCGCGTCACAGGTGGGCAGCGGCTTCGGGAAAAACGTCGCCAACTGGAAGAACCGGGAAAAGGCCTTCCCTTCCAACGTGCTCCATCTCGCGACCGAATGCGGCAATAAAGCGCACAGCGCCGCTTTTCCCAAAGCCCTGCCGGAATGGTTCATCAGGCTCTTCACCGATCCCGGCGACCGGGTGCTGGACCCCTTCGTGGGGTCGGGAACGACCTGCGTGGTCGCGCGATCTCTCGGACGCCATTCCGTCGGCATTGACGCCGACCCGGGCTTCTGCGCAATTGCGAAACGCGCGATCGCCGGGTCCCCGACGGAAGCCTCGCTCGCCTTCGAGGCCCCGCCGCCCGCTCCATCGGCGCTCGCGCGCTGACGCTTTTCCCCGCATGCTCGCCAAACGCATCATTCCCTGTCTCGACGTGAAGGACGGCCGTGTGGTGAAAGGGACGAAGTTCCTGAACCTGCGCGACGCCGGCGATCCGGTCGCGTGCGCCGAGGCCTACGACCGCCAAGGCGCCGACGAACTCGTGTTTCTCGACATCACGGCCTCATCGGACAACCGCCAGACGATGGTGAACGTGGTCGAGCGCACGGCCGACCGCTGCTTCATGCCGTTGACGGTCGGAGGCGGGGTCCGGAGCGTCGAGGATGTCCGCCTCATGCTCCGCGCGGGCGCCGACAAGGTGTCGCTCAACACGGCGGCGGTGGCGCGGCCCGATCTCGTGCGCGAAAGCGCGGACCGCTTTGGCCGTCAGTGCATCGTGGTTGCCATTGACGCAAAACGCCGCGTTCCCGCGGCGGCGGACCGCGGCGGCCCCGCCTCCGGCTGGGAGGTCTGGACGCATGGCGGACGGACGCCGACGGGGCTCGACGCGATCGCGTGGGCCCGGCGCGTCGAGGCGCTCGGCGCGGGGGAGCTGCTGCTCACGAGCATGGACACCGACGGCACCAAGGAGGGCTACGACCTCGCGCTCACGCGCGCGGTCAGCGACGCCGTGTGTGTGCCCGTGATCGCGAGCGGAGGGGCGGGGGAGCTTTTCCATCTGAGCGACGTTCTCACGAAAGGCGGAGCGTCGGCCGTGCTCGCGGCCTCGATCTTTCATTTCGGACGGTTCACCGTCGCCGATGTGAAGCGTCACTTGCAGGCGCAGGGGATCGCGGTGCGCCTCGATGACCAGGAGGCGGCGGCTTCCGCGAAACCCGTCCTGCAGATCGTCGAGGAAGACGCGATGCCCGCTGCGCTCGACACGGCGATCCGCCGCGCGCTCTGCGAGTGTTTTCCCGAAGACACGGCGGCGTTCGCCAGGACCCGCGCGTGGCATGGCTCCGCGCCGTTCTTTTCCGTAGTCGTCGGCGAAGGGCGCCGGGTGACGGGCCATGTCGGCGTGGTCGCGCGGGAGATCTCCGTGGGCGGCGCGCGGGTGCGTGTCGCTGGAATCCAGAACTTCGTGGTCGTGCCCGACCGGCGGAAAACGGGTTTGTCCCGCGAGTTGATGGAGGCGGCGATGCGCGAGGCGGGAGGACGCGGGATTCCCTTCGGTCTGCTCTTTTGCGTCCCCGCCCTTGAACGGTTCTACGCTTCGCTGGGCTGGAGGACGTTGCCCGTTCGCGCGCGGATGCTCTTCGAAGGTGCGGAGACGGAGGTCCCGTCCAAGAACATCGCGATGGGCCTCGCCCTCGCGGAGGAACCGTTCCCCGAAGGAGAACTCCATCTTTGCGGACCGGACTGGTGACGAGAACGACGGAAGGCGGTTCTCGCTCAGCGGACCGTCAGCGCTCGGGCCATTCCTTCCGGGTCGGCGGGAGAAAGGACGAAGGTCTCTTTCTCGAAGCGCAGGGCGACCGTGGATCGGAGATCGGTGACCCACGCGCGATAGGCGCGCCAGAGTCTTCCGTTGGAGATCGGCGCTGGATTCGAAATCATGGAAGGAGGACGGTATGAGATTTCGCGCGAAGCGCGCGGAGATCGAAGGGGCCGGGCTATTTTCGGTCGAAGACAAAAACGCCGTCCCACTGGTCCGGCGGCGCCTGCGCACGGAACGCTTCGCATCGGGCTTTGAAGAGCGCAGCGCTCGTGTGGTCGGGGCGGATTTTCAAGAGCTCCTCGAAGCGTTCCGCCGCGTGATCGAAGCGGCGCGCGAGATACTCCTTGAACGCGCGCTCGAAGAGGTCGCGTTCCGCGCGGAGGCCGTCCGCGAGCCCGGCTTCTTCGCCGAGCAGCTCGAACAGTTCCACGGGCGCGCGGCGTCCGTAGACGACCACGCGGTCCACCGTCCTCCATGCGAACGCCGCGCCCCCGGCGTGGCGGACCGCCGCTGTAGCGAGGATCGAGGTGCCGTAGGTCTTGTTCAATGTCTCGATGCGGCTGGCGAGGTTCACCGTGTCGCCGAGGGCGGTGTAGGCGAAACGCTCGGCGGTGCCGATGTTGCCCACCACGGCTTCCCCCGTGTGGAGCCCGATCCGAGCGGCGAGAGGCGGGAGGCGGCGCATCGCGCGCGCTGACGCGATTTCGGCGAGGCGGCGCTGGGTGTCGAGCGCGGCGAAGCAGGCGCGCGCCGCGTGGTCGGGCAGATCGTTCGGTGCGTTGAACAGGGAGAGCACGCCGTCGCCGAGGTATTTGTCCACCGCGCCGCCCGCGCCGTGGATGGCTGCGGTGACGACTTCGAGATAGTCGGAGACCATGGCCACCACCTCATCGGCTTCCCGGGACTCGCTGAGCCGGGTGAAATCGCGAAGGTCGGAGATGAAGATCGTGAGGGCGCGCATTTCGCCGCCGAGCTGAGCGGCGCGACTCGTGCGGAGGATGTCGCGGACGATTTCGGTCGGCACGTATTTGCCGAAGGAATGGAGGCTCGATTTCATGCGGTCCACGGACTCGCCGATGACGGACACCTCCCGCACGAAGGAGCGCGGCGAAGGCTCGGGCGAGATGCGGAACTCGCCGATGCCTGCGAGGCCGCGGCTGATGCGGTGGAGCGGGGCGGAAATCCTCCGGGAAAGCACGGTGGCGGCGACGAGGGTGACGGCCAGCGCGGCGATGGTGATGCCGCCCGAGACCGCCGCGTTGCGATAGGCGGGGTTGAGAAAGTCCGAACTGGGTAGGATCACGGCGGCCGTCCAGCGGAGGCCTCCGCTCGCTTCGAAACGGGCGATTGTGGTGCGATAGGTGGAGCCCTCGAATTCCGAGCTGAACGAAACCGGCGAGCCGACGGGGACGTCCGCGAACGCGGCGCGGTTTTCGGAAAGCGCGTCGGCGAGGGTCTCAACGGCGCGTTGCACGCCGGGTTGGGCGGGCGACACGACGACGCGCCCCACTTCGTCGAGGAGAAAGACGGCGCCGCGAGGGCTCGGCCGAAGCTGCGCGAGAAAGACGCCGAGCGTGTTCAAGGGATAGTCCGCTCCAAGGACGCCCGCAGGCGGCGCCAGGGGGTCCCGCCTCAGGGGGAGAGCCGCGGTGATGCCGCGCCGCCCGTCAATGTAGTCGTACGGCTCGGTCCAGACGAGCGCCCCCGTTTGCATCGCGCGTTGAAACCATGGGCGAGTGCGCGCGTCCATTCGCTGCGCGGGCGACGGATGCGGCGCGGGCCTTCCGTCGGAAGATAAAAGGCGCAGGTGCTGAATGCCGCCGTCGCGCGAGGGGTCGGCGTCCACGAGCAGGAGGTTGTTCTCGGCGTCGCGGCGGGCGCCGAAGAACGCGCCGCTGGCCGCGTCGCCCCAGTAGAGTCCCGAAAGATACGGGCGCCAGCGGAGGCGCTCCGCAAGGGCGTGCGCCAGGCCTTCCCGCTGCGCAGCGTCGAGGGTGGAAGGGGTTTTCTGGCTTTTTGCGATCGAGGAAATTTCCGCGAGGAGCATCGGTGCGCCGCCGAACAGCGACTCGGCTTGGCGGGTGACCGCACGGCAAACGCTGACGCAGTGCGCGGTCGTCAGGCTTCGAAGCGAACTTCGCGCCATGAAAAACGCGGTTGTGGCGAGGGCCGACACCGTCCCGAGCAGGGCCACGAGGACCAGGCCCAGGATGGCCGTGCGCAGGTCCACCTGCAGAGGGCCTCGAGGAGCTGCGGAGAGGCGGGAGGACATCGGCCTCCATGCTAACGCATGCGCCCGCTCCGGCAACCCCGATGACGGGCGACGCCGGTCCGATCCGGCGGAGGCGCTTTCAGTCCAGCGTCTTGCGCTGGGCAGCAAGGAGGTCGGCGACGCCTTTGCGGGCGAGGGCGAGCATGGCCTCAAGCTCGGCGTCGGTAAAGGTGGCCTCCTCCCCGGATCCCTGCACCTCGATGAAGCGCCCTCCTTCGGTCATCACCACATTCATGTCCACGGAGGCCTCCTTGTCCTCCGCGTAACAGAGGTCGAGAAGCGCCCGGCCGTTCACGATTCCGACGCTCACCGCGGCGACGCGTTCTTTGAGCGGGCTTTCGGCGAGGAGCTTCGCCTTCAGGAGCTTGTGGAAGGCGAATTCGAGGGCGACGCAGGCGCCCGTGATCGCGGCGGTGCGCGTGCCGCCGTCGGCCTGGAGGACGTCGCAGTCCACCCAAAGCGTGCGCGCGCCGAGTTTTTCGAGGTCCACCACGGCGCGGAGCGAGCGACCGATGAGACGCTGGATTTCTTGCGAACGCCCGTCGAGACGCCCCTTGGAAATGTCGCGCGGCTTTCGCTCGCGGGTGGAGTAGGGGAGCATCGAGTATTCGGCGGTCAACCATCCGCCCGAGACCTTTTGCTCGCGCATCCAGCGCGGCACGGATTCCTCGACGCTGACGGCGCAGATGACGCGCGTCCTGCCCGATTCGACGAGGACGGACCCCGCGGCTTCAGGGGCGATCTTCGGTCGGAAGCGGATGCAGCGGAGCGCGTCGGGTTTGCGGCGGTCGGGGCGGGTGGCGGCGGTCATGGCGCGAGCGTGCCGCCGCGCATGAGACGAATCAAGCGCCCCAATCTCCTCGGCATTTTTGGATCGCCCCAATGGAGTCTTCACGGAAAAGACTCTTGGGACGATTGGGAAGGCGGAGAAGGGCGGCGTCCGCTTCGAGCGGAGACTCCGTGGTTGAGCGGATCGGGCGTTCAGGCGAACCGGGCGGAAACCCAGTTCCCATAGGGTTCTGGGCGTCGAGATTCGAGCGCGGCTGCGACCGTCCGAAGGATCTGTTTCCAGACGGCCGGAGAATTCAGATCGGTCGGATGAATCCCGATGCGCATCGGTTCGGCCTTGCGCAGGCGCCGCGCGAGGAGGGCGTTCCAGGCAAGCGAGGCGCCCCGACGCCACGGAGTCCGCGTGCTCCAAACGCAGGAGGGGGCAGGGATCCGCGTGCCCGAAGGGAGATGCACAATCTCGGTGCGGGTCGTGGTGTAAAGGAGCTCCGCTGCGCGCAGCGCCTCTTCGACCTGTGGATTGAGGAGCCACGCGGGTGCGACGAACCCCTTGGCGCGCAAGCCGTGCGTCGCAAGATCGGAAAGGCCCTGCTGAACAAGAGGGAACGCGGTTTCCCGATCGAGGGCGAAGAACTCAGCCTCTCGCGCCGTGTAGAGTTCTTCGTAAAACCATCGGCGGAGGCCGCCTTGGAAGGGACGTTTCGCCGGCTCCTTGGGAAGCGCGTGACACCAGCCGTGAAGGACGATTTCGTGGCCTTCATCCTGCCAGCGCCGCAGCCAACCGACGAGGGCGGGATGCTGGTCGAGGCGCCCGACGTCGCGGTGGCACGGGATCACGAGCAGACTCAAACGCGCTGCCCCGAGGCGCGTCATCTCGTTCACCTGACGCTGTACCGCGTGGAGGTGAAACGGCGAAATGTCATGGATCGAAACGATGAGAGAGCGCGGAGGCATTGCAGAGGACATCTTTTCGAAGATGGAGGGCGAGTGCGACTGTTTTGTGGGAATCCTTCGCCCCGCCCCTTCAGAGCCGCGCGCGACGGAGTCTCCGCACGATTCGCCCGCGGGCGAGGAGATCGGAGCCGACGCGCGCAAGGTGAAGCTTCGAGACGAGGGGGCCGAGGCGCCAGCGGCGGAAACCCGCGCCGGCCACCGCGCGCGTTGCGTGCGCGCCGCCGAGGATTTTCGGCGCGATGAAGAACGCGGCTTCATCCACGAGTCCGGCTTCAAAAAAGGATGCGAGGATTTCACCGCCGCCTTCGACGAGGAGGCGGATCATTCCTTCCCGTGCAAGCGCGCGCAGCGCGGCATGCAGGCTCACGCGCGCCGAGGGCGACCCTTTGCTCGAGGGGAGGCGCACCACACGCGCGCCCGTGCGGGTGAGGCGCGCGACGCGCGCCTCGGGCGCGCGAGGGCCGACTAGGATCCGGACGCGCGAGGGGTCCGCGCCGATCAATCGGGAAGAGGGCGGGGTGCGCGCGAAGGAATCGAGGACCGCGCGGAGCGGTTGTTGGGCGAGCGGACGGCCGCGCGCGTCGCGCGCGGTAAGCGCGGGATCGTCTGCGAGGAGGGTGCCGATTCCGACGAGAACCGCGTCCGAGGTCGCACGGAGGCGATGGGCGGCCTCTCTCGCCTTTTTCCCGGTGATCCAACGGCTGGCGCCGGCGGTCGTGGCGATTTTTCCGTCGAGACTCATCGCGGCCTTGGCGATCACCCACGGATGCTTCTCGACCATCCATCGGTTCCACGCCTCGTTAAGCGCCGCGCATTCGGCAGCGAGAGGATCGCGTTCGACGCGGACGCCCGCGCGGCGGAGCCGGCGAAGGCCGCGCCCCGCGTGCGCGGGGTTCGGATCCACGGCGCCGACCACGACCCTTCGGAGGCCGGCGGCGAGGATGGCGTCGGTGCAGGGGGGGGTGCGACCGTGGGTGGAACAGGGTTCGAGAGTGACGTGCAAGGTGGCGCCGCTGAGGCGGCGATGGCCCCGCCGGGCGGCGTCGCGAATCGCCTCGATTTCGGCGTGGGGCTGGCCGGCGGCGCGGTGCCATCCTTCTCCGAGAATGCGTCCGTCCTGAACGATCACTGCGCCGACGCAGGGATTTGGCGAGGTCCGTCCGATTCCCCGTTTCGCCAGCGCGAGCGCGCGGCGCATGAAGGAGCTGCGAAGTTCGGAAGCGGAGGGCACGGGAGGGACGGGGCGCCGGGTCAGCGTAGCTCAAGACGGCGCGAACGCCGAATGGATTTTCGGCTGCTCTCCGCGAAGATTTGCATCCGGCGTCGGGCGCGGCATATTGGCTCGCTCGTTTCACCTCCTCACTCCCCTCTTCGCCATGGCCAAAATCATTGCCTTCGACCTCACGAAACGTCCGCCCCGCAGTCCTCGCGCGCGCCTGGGGGGTTACGCCATCCTCCCGCGCATATTGGACAAAGGGCGCGCGGTGATCGCCGGCACGAACGGCGAATACAACTACGCTTGCCCGCTCGATCTGCTTTTCCTGCGGTATGTGGGGGTGGACGCCGAGAAGCTCAAGGCGCGACTTGCCGCGGGCGACGGCGACGGCGAAATCCTCGCGTGGATCCGTAAAAACGCAACGAACGCCCGCGCGGATGAGGAGATCGCCACGTGGACGGCCTACATGGATCGGCGCGCGCCCTCCTCGGTGGAGTTGCGCGCCTATTTTCACGATCTGCATGCAAAACTCGCTCCGGCGCGCGACGACATCGTCACCTGGTTCGACCTTCTCGACCTCGATGATCATGCGTCGTTCGGAGGCCCGGTTTGAAAGTTTGTGATCCTCGTCGTTTCCGGGACAAATCGCGCGGGCGGCAACACACGGAAGGTGGCCGACCGGGTCTTGAGCGCCTTTCGCGAGGCGCAGATTTCCGCGGAGCTTCTCGATCTGACAGAACTCCCGTCGGAACTCTTCGCGCCGGACGCCTACGAAACCAAGCCTGCGGCCTTCGGCCGCTTTGCGCGGGCCGTGCTGGAATCGCACGGCCTCCTCGTTGTGACGCCCGAATATCAGGGGAGCCTACCGGGAGCGCTCAAGTTGTTCTTGGACATGCTGCCTGCGCCGGAGGCCTTCGAGGGGCGACCGGTGGGGTTCGTCGGGCTGTCGGCAGGAGGGAGCGGCGGGGTCCGCCCTGTGGAGCATCTCCAGCAGATCTTCAGCCACGGCAGAGCGCACCTTTATCCCGAACGGGTGTTCCTGCCGCGCGTGGATGCGCTCCTTGGAGAGGACGGCCGGTTTCGCGATGCTCGCCTGGAAGAACGCTTGCGGCGGCAGGCAAAGGGGTTTGCGGAGTTCGTCCGCCGCCTTCGGTCCTGAAGGCTTTCTTCGGAGGCCTATTCTTCGGACTTGCGCGATGCGGAGTCGTATCTTATGGAAAGCGCCCGCCAGTGTCCGTGCGAAACCCGCGGCGCTTGGCCGAGTGAACCCGCTTGCCCTGATCCATGGCGAACATCTTCCCGCGCGAGGCGAATCGCGTCTTTCCTCAGATTGTAATCGGGGTGTCGCTGGTCGGCGCGATTGTGGTGGGCGCCCTTTGGTACTACTTCACGCCCAAGTATGTGCGCGTGGGTTACATGCCGGTCCAGCCGGTCGCCTTCAATCACGAACTGCACGTGACGCAGCTCGGGCTCGACTGCCGCTACTGCCACCAGAACGTGGAGCGTTCGGCGAACTCGACGATTCCGAGCACTCAGACGTGCATGGCGTGCCATCAGAACGTCAAGACGGACAGTCCGAAGCTCGCGGCGTTGCGCGAAAGCTGGCAGACGGGCCTGCCCGTGCGTTGGGTGCGCGTCCACAAGGCGCCCGACTTCGTCTATTTCAATCATTCGGCGCACGTGAACCGCGGGGTCAGTTGCGCGCACTGCCACGGTGCGGTGAATCACATGCCGGTCTTGTATCACGATCAGCCGCAAAGCATGAGTTGGTGCCTCGAATGTCATCGCGATCCCGCTGCGAAAATCCGGCCGCCCGACAAGGTCTTCGATCTCGACTGGCGCGCGCCTACCCCCGAAGCCCAACGCGAGCTGGGCGCGAAGCTCGTCAAGGAGTGGGGTGTCAACCCGCCCGTGACGTGCGCGGGATGCCACCGATGAAGATGCTGGAAGATGGAAGCCGGAATCCGAAATCCCTGATGCCCCGCCCGATTCTCTCCTCCCGCTTCACGCACCGAACTTGCCGCTTTCTTCCTTGAACCCTTCCTTCCTGCATCCTCCCGCGGACGCGACCGGCAAGCGCTACTGGCGCAGTCTGGAAGAGACCGCCGACACGCCCGAATTCCGCGAATGGCTTGAACGCGAGTTCCCCGAAGGCGCTTCCGAGCTGGAGATGGACGGGATGTCGCGCCGCAACTTCCTGCGGGTCATGAGCGCCTCGCTCGCGCTGGCTGGGATCGGATTGAGCGGATGCCGCCGTCCCGAAGCGCACCTCGTGCCCTATACGAAGACGCCCGAATGGCTCGTGCCGGGACGCAACCTGCGCTACGCGACCTTCATGCCGCGCCGCCGCGGAGGGATGCCGCTCCACGTGACGACCTACAACGGGCGCCCCACGAAGATCGAAGGGAACCCCTTGCATCCGTGCAGCGGCGGAGCGACGGACACCTTCGCGCAGGCTTCGGTGCTGGAGCTGTACGATCCCGAACGCTCGCGCGCCTATGTGAAGAACGGCGCCGCTTCGTCGGAAGCGGCCTTCTTCGCCGAGATCGAGCGGCTGCGCGCCGATTGGGCGGCGGACCGGGGGCGTACGCTCGCGTTCCTCGTGGACGGCACGGATTCCCCCACGCGCGAGCGGCTGCGTCGCCTCCTCCAGGCGAAATACCCCGAGGCGGTCTGGTGCGTCGAGGAGCCTCTCTCGCCCGGACACGACGTAGCCGCTTGCGAAATCGCCTACGGCCCCGGTTTAATCCCCGCGTTCCAGTTCGACAAGGCGGCGGTGGTGCTTTCGCTCGACTGCGATTTCCTTGGCAACGAGGACGAAGGCGGGCTTGCCGCGGTGCGCGCGTTCACGGGGGGACGCAAGGTGGAAAAACCTGGCGATAAGATGAATCGCCTTTACGCCGTCGAATCGCGCTACACGCTGACGGGAGGCATGGCCGACCATCGCCTGCGCATGCCCGCGAACCAGATCGGCGCCGTCGCCTCCGCCCTCGTTCGAGAAATTTCCGGCTTCGCGTCCGGCGGAAAACCGCCGGTCGAGAGCGGCGCTTCTCCCGCGTGGATTCGCGAGGCGGCACGCGACCTTTGGGACCATCGCAGGCGCGCGCTGGTGGTGGCCGGGCTGCTCCAGCCTCCGGTGGTCCACGTCCTCGCCGCGATGCTCAACGAGGTGCTTGGGAACACGGGGAACACCGTGAAATTCATCCGTCGCGAGCGCGCGCCGGCGCCCGGCCTCGCGCAGCTTGCCGCCCGCATCCGCGAGGGGAAAGTGGGGACGCTTTTCATTCTCGGAGGAAATCCGGCGTACAACGCCCCAGCCGACCTCGGCTGGGAGAAGCTTCAAGGCTCGGTCAAGACCGTGATCCGTTGGGGGCTGCACGAGGACGAGACTTCGGCGCGGAGCGCGTGGCACGTGCCGGCGGCGCACTACCTCGAGGCGTGGGGCGACGGCCTCGCCCGGGACGGATCGCTCCTCTGCGCCCAGCCGATGATCCTGCCTCTCTGGGGAGGGCTTTCGGAGATCGAATTGCTGGCGCGGATCGCCGGCCTGCCGCGCCCCGAGGGGCCGGAAGCGGTGCGGACGACCTTCCGCGAACGCGCGGGGAAAGGGTCCGACGCCTTTGCGTTCGATCAGGCGTGGGAGCGCTTCGTGCACGACGGTTTTCTTGGAGAGAGCGCGGCGGCGTTCGTCGCGCGGCGCGCGGACCTGCGGCGCTGCGCGGATTTTGTCGCCGCGCATCCGATGCCGGCGGCCGGCGAGGGAATTGAACTCGTTTTCGCGCCGGACGCGAGCGCTGACGATGGGCGCTGCCTGAACAACGCCTGGCTGCAGGAAGTCCCCGACCCCGTGACGAAGCTGACGTGGGAGAACGCCGCGCTGGTGAGCCCGGCGACGGCGCGCGCCCTCGGTCTCTCGAGCCGGAACGTGAAGGGCGTGCTCAACAGCGACGTCGTCCGGATCGCGCTGGGAGGGCGTTTCGTGGAGGCGCCGGTGCTGGTTGCGCCCGGGCACGCCAATCACTCGATCACCCTTCCGCTGGGCTACGGCCGCTGGAAGGTGGGCAAGGTGGGCGAGGGCAGCGGCTTCAACGCCTGGGCGTTGCGCGACGGGACCGCGGGGTTCGCCCTCGGAGCGCGCGTGGAACGGACTGGGCGCGTCGCGAAGCTCGCCGTCACTCAGGAGCATGGCGCGATGGAGGGGCGCGCGCTCGTCCGCGAGGCGCCGCTCAAGATTTTCGAGGAGGATCCGGAGTGCGTGGACAAGATGACGGACGAGGCGCACATGCCGCCGCTGCGTTCGGCCTACGAACATCCGAAAATGGACGCGCCGCACCAGTGGGCGATGTCCATTGACCTGAATCGCTGCACGGGGTGCAACGCCTGCGTGATCGCCTGCCAGAGCGAAAACAACATCCCGATCGTGGGCAAGGACCAGGTCGCCAAGGGGCGCGAGATGCACTGGATTCGCCTCGACCGTTATTACGCGGGGAGCGAAGACGATCCCGCGCTGCTCGCCCAGCCCGTCACCTGCATGCAGTGCGAGAACGCCCCGTGCGAGACGGTTTGTCCTGTGAATGCCACCGTGCACAGCGAGGAGGGGTTGAACGTCATGGCGTACAACCGCTGCGTCGGCACGCGGTATTGCAGCAACAACTGCCCCTACAAGGTCCGCCGCTTCAATTTCTTCGACTACAACCGACGCCAGCTCGACAGCCTCTATCTCGGCCCGCTCGGATCGAAGGGCGTCGCCGAAACGGTCAAGATGCAGAAAAATCCGAACGTCACCGTCCGCATGCGCGGGGTGATGGAGAAATGTACGTTCTGCGTGCAGCGCCTCGAGGAGGCAAAGATTGATCAGAAAGTGAAGGCGGGCGCCTCGCCCGATGTGCTCGTGCCGACCGATTCCGTGAAGACGGCTTGCCAGCAGGTCTGCCCCGCGCAGGCGATCGTCTTCGGCAACCAGGCCGATCCGAAGAGCGAGGTGGCGCGCGTGAAGAAGTTCCCGCATGACTATGGGATGCTCGCGTATCTGAACGTGCGCCCGCGGGTGACCTATCTGGCGAAGCTGCGCAACCCGAACCCGCGGATGCCGGGCGCCGACCAGGTCGGCATGAGTTCGCTGGCGGAAGCCCACGGGCATGGCCCCTCGGCATCTCCCGCCGCCGGGCCGCCGCAGGCGCCGCATCCCGCGGAGGCGGGCCGCCGGCCGTGAGCGTCCGGGTGCGACGAGAAACGCAAGCCCGTAAGAGCGAGGAACAAAGCGTGAAACCCAATTCCCCAACCTGCGGCAGGGCGTCTCTTGCAGACGCCCTCCGGGCGCACGGTGGCCGACAAGGCCGCTTCGCCGCGAAAGCATCATGATGTCGAACGACACCCCCCTGACGATGCCCGATGCCGCCGCTGAGATGGTGCGGCGCCGCCCGCTCGTCCTCCACGGACGCGGCTACCGCTGGATCACCGAGCACATCAGCGGGATCACCGAGCGGCGCGCGCCAAAATGGTGGTGGTTCGCGACGGTTTCCTCAGGCCTCCTCGCGCTGCTGGCGGCGGCGATGTTCACCTATCTCGTGGCGACAGGCGTGGGGGTGTGGGGCCTCAACCAGCCGGTCAGCTGGGCGTGGGACATCACCAACTTTGTCTTCTGGATCGGCATCGGCCACGCCGGGACGCTGATCTCAGCGATCCTTTTTCTCACCCGCCAGAAATGGCGGACTTCGATCAACCGTTCCGCCGAGGCGATGACCCTTTTCGCGGTCATGTGCGCGGGGCTTTTCCCGGCCTTCCACGTCGGGCGCGTCTGGATGGTGTGGTTCCTCGCGCCGGTGCCGACTCCCATGGGGGTCTGGCAGAACTTCCGCAGTCCGCTGCTCTGGGACGTTTTCGCCGTGAGCACCTATTTCACCGTCTCGATCATCTTCTGGTACACGGGTCTGGTGCCGGACCTGGCCACATTGCGCGACCGCGCGAAGACGCGCCTCCGCAAGATGTTCTTCGGCATCTTTGCGCTCGGCTGGCGCGGTTCGAACCGCCAGTGGCGGCACTACGAGAAGGCCTACCTCGTGCTCGCCGGCATCTCCACGCCGCTCGTGCTCTCGGTGCATAGCGTCGTGTCCTTCGACTTCGCCGTCTCGATCCTCCCCTCGTGGCACACCACGATCTTTCCGCCCTACTTCGTGGCTGGCGCGATCTTCGGCGGATTCGCGATGGTGCTCACGCTGTTGCTGCCCGCGCGGGCGATCTTCGGCCTGCACGACCTGATCACGCCGAAGCACATTGACAACATGTGCAAGATCATCCTGCTGACGGGCTCCATCGTCGGCTACGCCTACACGATGGAGTTTTTCATCGCTTGGTACAGCGGCAACCCCTTTGAGAGATTCGCGTTCTACAACCGCGCGACGGGGCCGTATCAATGGGCGTTCCTCGGCATGATCTCCTGCAACGTGCTCGCCCCGCAGTTCTTCTGGTTCAAGCGCTGCCGTCGAAACCTCTGGGTCATCTATGGCGTGGTGATGTGCGTGAACGCCGGGATGTGGTTTGAGCGCTTCGTGATCATCGTCGGCGGGCTTCATCGCGACTTTCTCCCCTCCTCCTGGGGGTACTTCAAGCCGACGTGGGTGGACGTCTGCACCTTTGCGGGGACGATCGGATTTTTTGTCTTCCTTTTCCTCATCTTCATCCGCTTCCTGCCGATGATCACCATGTTCGAGGTGAAGGCGATCCTTCCCGAAGCGAATCCGCATCACGGCCATGGGCCGGGAGGCAGGGAGGACCGCCGATGAACGCGCGCGTCTACGGGGCAGGGGCGGAGTTCGAGAGCGCCGGCGCGCTGCTGCGCGCCGCCGAGAAGGCGCGCGATCGCGGCTTCAAAAAATGGGACGTCCACTCGCCCTTCCCGATCCACGGGATGGACGCGGCGATGGGATTGGGCAACTCGTTGGTGTCGGCGATTTCGCTCGCGGGCGGCGCGGCGGGGTTGCTCACCGCGTTCCTTCTCATCTGGTGGACCTCGGCGGTGGACTATCCGCTCGTCACGCACGGCAAACCGTATTTCGCCTGGCAGTTTTCGATGCCGATCTTTTTCGAACTGACGGTGCTCTTCACCGCTTTTGCGACGCTTTTCGGGATGCTCGCGATCAACCTCCTTCCGCGTCCGCACCACCCTGTGTTCAACTGGGACCGCTTCCAGCGCGTGACCGACGACGGCTTTTTCCTCGTCGTCGAGGCCGGAGATTCTCTCTTTTCGGAAACCGAGACTCCGAGGTTTCTCGAGGAGATCGGCGGACGTCACATCGCGCTGATTCAGGAATGAGGAGCGAGAAGTGAACTTCGAGAATTCCATGAAACCCGCTTCGTTGCGCCTCCGCCGAGCGCTTTCCCGTTCTCCTTACCCATGAGGAACTTCCTTCTCGCCCTCGCGATCGTTCTTTTTGCCGCCCTCGCCGCCGCCGGCTGGCGCGGGCGGAAGAGCGAACGCCCGCCGCTGCAGATCTTTCCGGACATGAAATCGCAGCCGAAATACAAGACGCAGGCCGAGACGCCTTTTTTCGCAGACGCCCGCGCCGACCGCGTTCCCGTGAGCGGCACGATTCCCGTAGAGATTGATCCGAGAGACGCTTACCGGTTGACTGGAAAAATTCGGGACCGCTGGGGCGACGGCTTCCCCGTGAAAGTGACCTCCGCATTGCTGGAGCGGGGCCGTCAGCGTTTCGGAATCTATTGCGCGCCCTGTCACGGCCTGACGGGCAGCGGAGACGGCGTCGTCACCGAATACGCGCTCAAGGGGGTCGTCGCGAACTTCAATAGCGATCGCCTCCGCAATCTGGCCGACGGACAGATCTTCTGGACCATCGCCAACGGCAAAGGCCAGATGATGGGCTATCCGCACATCGCCGCGGACGACCGTTGGGCGATCGTCGCCTGGGTGCGCACCCTCCAGCTCAGCCAGGCCGCGCCGCTCGCGGACGCGACGGAAGCCGAGCGCTCGAAATGGAGGACACCCTGATCCCCCTTGCCGCCTCCATGAACTCTCCGCCGACTCTTCCGCTTCAGAAACCGGACTTCAACCGGTTCGGCGCATGGCCTGCGACCTTTCTGGCGCTCGGAGTGCTCGGCGCGGCGGCCTGCCTGTTCGGAGCGACCTTGAACCCGACGCGTGCGGCCTTCGCGTGGCATTTTGCATTCATCTACGGATTCACGCTCTGTGCGGGAGCGCTCTTCTGGACGCTGCTCCATCACGCGACCGATTCGGGTTGGTCGGTGATCCCCCGGCGGTTGGCGGAAAACCTGGCATCGTTGTTCCCGTGGATTGCGCTCGCCTTCGTTCCCGTGGCCCTTGCCGGCGTCCGCCTCTTTTCCTGGATGGGCGTGGATCCTTCGGGAGACCCGGTCCTCCACGGAAAGGCGGCCTATCTCAACGCCCCGTTCTTCTATGGACGCGCGGCGGTTTACTTCCTCGCCTTCATCTTTTTCGGAAGCCTCCTCCGCCGCCTTTCCGTGCGGCAGGACCTCTCGGGCGCGCCGGGGTTGAGCCTCACGATGCGAAAGCTTTCTTACGCGGGGATTCCGATCTTCGCGATGGCGCTTACATTCGGTTCGTTCGACTGGCTCATGGGATTGGATTACCGCTGGTTTTCGACCATGTGGGGCGTCTACATCTTTTCGGGTTCGGCGCTCTCCGCGATGGCGTTGATGGTGGTTGTGACGCGCTGGCTCCAGGCCAAAGGCTGGCTGAAGGAAATCACGGTCGAGCATTACCATCTGATGGGCAAGCTGCTCCTGGCATTCGTGATTTTCTGGGCTTACATCGCCTTCAGTCAGTATTTTCTGATTTGGTATGCGAACATTCCGGAGGAGACGTTCTTTTTCCTCCACCGGTCCTCGGGGAGCTGGAAGTGGCTTTCCGGGCTGTTGATCTTCGGGCAATTCCTCGTGCCGTTCGTGCTGCTGCTGCTCCAGTGGACGAAGAAAAGGGTGAACGTGTTGACAGGCGTTTCGGTCTGGCTGCTGCTGATGCACGCCGTGGACCTCTACTGGATCATCCTTCCGCAATCGCAGTTCGGCGGCAGCCGCGCCGAATACGACGCGCTCAAGGGAGTTCTCCCCGGCGTCCAATTCCACTGGATGGACTTCGCGGCGCTCGCGGCGGTGCTGGGGTTTCTTTTCTACGCCTTCCTCCGCCGGCTTGCCTCGGCGTCGTTGATCCCCGTTCGCGATCCGCGCCTTGAGGAATCGTTGCACTGCCATAATTGACAGCGCCTCCGTGATTCCTCCGAGAGGCAAGGGCGGGCGGCAGAGGTGCCGGGCAGCTCCGCCCGAAACGCCGGCGTGGAAGATCGCGCAACCCAGGCGGGGCGGTGGTGTTGGTAAAGGGCATGCTTCAGCCCTTGGATTCGCGCCGGTGGGACCTCAAGGACGCCGCGCGCCTGCTCTGGCGTGCGGGATTCGGCGGCCCGCCACACGAGGCGGAAGCGCTGCTTGCCCTCGGTCCTGAAGGGGCGGTGGAGCGCTTGCTCGGGGCGCCCGATGCTGCGGCGTTGGACGAAGGACCGGATCTCGGTCTCGACAGCGGCGATCCGATGCCGCGGAAGCGCGATCGTGACGCGCTGAACGCCGAAGAGAAGAAAAAGGCGCTTCGCCTGGCGCGCGCGCGGGAGGCGGGCGGGCTCGCCACGGCGCGCGGCTGGTGGCTCGCGCGGATGGCCGATCCCGCGAAGGCGGCGCGGGAGAAGATGGTCCTCTTCCTCCACGGTCACTTCGCAACGAGCGCCGACAAGGTGCGTTCTCCGCGTCTGCTCCTCGCGCAGAACCGCCTGTTCCGGCGCCATGCGTTCGGCGCGTGGCACGACCTCTGCCTCGGCGTGGCGAAGGATCCGGCGATGTTGATCTATCTCGACAACGCCAAGAGCCGCGCGGGGAATCCGAACGAGAACTTCGCGCGCGAGTTCTTCGAGCTCTTCGCCCTCGGCGAAGGGAACTACACGGAGAAGGATATCCAGGAATCGGCGCGGGCGTTCACGGGCTGGAGCCTCGCGACGGAGATGCGGGAGTTCGTGATCCGCAAGCCGTGGCACGATGGAGGGACGAAGACCGTTTTCGGAAAGACGGGGAATTTCGGAGGAGAAGAGATCGTCGGCCTCACGTTGAAGCAGCCGGCGGCGGCAGCTCTTCTTGCCGGAAAACTCTGGCGTTTCTACGCGGGGAGCGAGCCTTCGGCGGAGTTGCGGGAGGCGCTCGCAGCGGAGTTGCGTGACGGAGGATTTAATCTCGGAAAGTTTCTCAGGACGATCTTCCGCTGTGGGGAATTTTATGATCCTTCGCTCGACTTCCTCCGGATCAAGAGTCCCGTTGAATGGCTGGTTGGGCTTTGCCGCGCGCTCGAGATGCCGCTCCCGCATCCGGCGGTCGCCTCGTTCGCGCTCGCCGAGCTCGGTCAGGACCTCTTCCGTCCGCCGAACGTGAAGGGGTGGGATGGCGGGCTCGCCTGGATCAATACCGCCACGCTCGCCCGACGCGAGGAGATCGCGGCTTCGCTGATCCGCGGAGGGCGGACGGAGAACGACTGGTCGAGGCGTGCGGCGCGGCGTCTCGCCGCCTTTTTCGCGATGGGACAGGAGTCGGAGATGAGCGGGGAGGCGCGCCAAGAAGCGCAGAAACGCGCATTCGTCGAGACGACCCGTGCGCCGGTCGACATGACCCGCATCCTGCCTCGGGAGAGGCGTCTTTCGGAGGAAGCGGTGGTCGGCGATCTCTGGTGGCGTTTGAACGGGCGGATGCCCGCGCGCGAAGATCGCGACGCCGCCCTCGAGGCGGCGCGAAAGATCGAGCCGACCGGCGTATGGACGGATGATTCGGCGCGCGAAATGGCGGTGACGCTGGCTTGCGCGCCTTCCTTTCAACTTTCCTGTTGAGCTGCGAAGGGAACCGGATTTTCGAACCCAAACCGAAGGAGACCTCATGAAGCGCACACCCCCCATCCTGACGCGGCGGCAGTTCCTCCGCCGCGGCGCGATCGTCGGCGCTCTCACATGGACCATCCCCGTTTTTCTCGACCGGACGATGGCGACCCTCCAGGCGGCGGCCCTCGATGCCGTCGTCTCGCCCGCGACGGGACGGGACGGCCGGATTCTTGTGCTCCTGCAGCTTGCGGGCGGCAACGACGGGCTCAACGCCGTGGCGCCGGTCGGTGACGACGATTATCACCGCGCGCGGCCCACGCTCGGGATCGCAGATTCCGCCGCCCTGCGGCTCGGCGAGCGCGCCGGGCTTCATCCGGATCTCGTTGGATTGAAGGCGCTCTGGGACGACGGCCATCTCGGCGTGGTTCAGGCGGTGGGTTATCCGAACCCGAACCGTTCGCACTTCCGTTCGACGGACATCTGGCAGACGGCAAGCGACGCGAACCGCTCGGCGACGACCGGCTGGGTAGGTCGCTTTTTCGATAGCTGTTGCGCCGGTGCGCCGGCTTCGGTGGGGCTCGGCCTCGGGGGGCAGATGCCGCTTGCGTTCGCGGCGAAATCCCCGAAGGGCGTCATCGTGGAAAACACGGGCAACAGGGCGCGAAAGGCTTCGGTCGGAGACGGCCCGGAAGTCGCCATGGACGAACCGCCGGCCTCGGAGGGAGAATCCGAGGGCGCAGGCGGGTCCATCGGCATGCTTGCAGGAGAGCTGCCTCCCTCGGGAGGATCGCCGCTCGACTTTGTGCGGAGGACGGAACTCGATGCCCGCGTGAGCCGGGAGCAGATTGCGGAGATCGCGGCGAAGGCGAAAGGGCAGGGGAGCTATCCCGCGACGCGGCTCGGACAGGAGCTGGCGTTCGTTGCGCGGCTCATCGCGGGCGGGATGGTGACCCGCGTCTATTACGTGTCGCAGGGCGGCTATGACACCCACACGAACCAGAAAGGCGCCCACGAACGGTTGCTCCGGGAGTTGGGTGATGCGCTGCGGGCGTTCGCGGCGGACCTCAAGGCGCAGGGGAACTTCGATCGCGTGCTCCTCATGACGTTCAGCGAGTTCGGGCGGCGGGTGAAAGAGAACGGGAGCGGCGGCACCGATCACGGCGCCGGCGCTCCGTTGTTCGCGCTCGGAGGCGGAGTGAAGGCGGGGCTGCACGGAGAGATGCCTTCGCTGGCCGCCGAGCATTTGGACCGTGGGGACGTGGCATTCCGAACCGATTTTCGTTCCGTTTACGCCACGGTCCTGGAGAAACATCTCGGCGTTCCGTCCTCCCCCATCCTGGGCCGCGCGTTTCCGCTCCTCGGCCTGCTTTGAGACGCGACACTCCCCCCGCGTGCGGGGGTGCCTGTGCGCCTCATACGCGAAGATCAGGCGCGCCTGAGGAGTTTGCCTGCGACGTTGGCGAACCGTTGTCGAATCCGCGTTGCTCTGTGAAAATTTCCCCTCGTTCGAGCGGAGGCGTCAGAGGGAGAAAATTTGGGAATCGGAAAGCGGGGGCGCTTTTTTTGCGGCGATCTGAAGGATCTGGCGGCCGTCGGCGCGGAGGACGGTGAAAAGCCAATCGCCGATGCGGATCGTTTCTCCTTCGTCAGGGAAGTGGCCGCATTCCTTGACGAGATAGCCGCCGAGCGTGGTCACGTCCTCGGCGGTGAGCTGGAGGCCGAGCGGAGTTTCGAGGTCGTGGAGGGGCAGTTCGCCATGGATGCGAAACTCGCCGTCGGCTGTCTTCTGGAGCATGAGAGCCTCCTTCTGATCGAACTCGTCGTGGATGTCGCCGACAATCTCCTCGAGGATGTTTTCGAGAGTGACCATCCCGACAACGGTGCCGTATTCGTCCACGAGGATGGCCATGTGGATGCGGCGAGTGAGGAAGGTGTTGAGCAGACGCTCGAGCGGCATGGACTCGGGAACGAAAAGAATGTCGCGTTTAACGGAGCTGATGTCGGCGGCGGCGTCCTCGTCGCGGACGAGCCAGAGGAGGTCCTTGAGGTGGACCATGCCGACAATGGCGTCAATGGCGCCGTCGCACAGCGGGAAGCGGCTGTGGCCGGTCTCGCGGGCGATCTTGAGGTTTTCGTCGAGCGTGCGGCGGGTGGAGAGGAAGGCGATGCGGGTGCGATGGAGCATGACCTGTCGGGCGCGGCGGCGGCGGAGGTCGAGCGCGTTGAGGAGGAGAGAGCCGGCCACGGGGGTGAGGTGGCGGGTGCGGCTGGATTGCTCGAGCAGCGCGCGGAGTTCCTCGGCGGAGTGGGCGGACTCGTGAGCGTCGGCCTTGCCGAGACCGGCGGCGCGGAGGAGCGCGAGCGAGGCGTTGTTGAGCGCCCAGATGACAGGCCAGGCGAGCGCGTGGAAGACACGCATCGGCCAGGCGATGATGAGCGTGGTGGCCTCGGCCTTGCGGATCGCCAGGACCTTGGGCGCCTGCTCGCCGACGACGACGTGGACGAAGACGATAAGGGTGAACACGATCGTGGCGGAAACGGAGTGGGCGGCGACGGCGCCCAGCCCGAAGCGGGCGAGAAGGGGGGCGAAGATGTTGGCCAGCGCGAGTTCGCCGAGCCAGCCGATGCCGAGGCTGGTCAGGGTGATCCCGATCTGGGCGGCGGAAAGGTAGGCGTTGAGATGCTGCACGAGATGCAGGGCTGTGCGCGCGCCGAAAGCGCGTTCGGCGGCGAGGCGTTTCATCCGGGTTTCGCGCACCTTCACGAGCGCAAACTCGGCGGCGACGAAAAATCCGTTCAGGAAGACGAGAACGGAAACGCCGAGGATCTTGAGGGTGGTGGCCAGGCCTTCGCTCATGGGGAGTTGTCGTCAGCCTAGCAGGACGACGCGGGAATCCAAGGCGGCGTTGGAACTTTCCGCCTTGGCAAACGAGTCTCCCTCCCATCACCCTGCCTTCATGCCGGCGGCGCGCGCGATCCTGCATGTGGACATGGACGCCTTCTTCGCGTCCATCGAACAGCGGGACCGCCCCGAGTGCCGGGGCAAACCCGTGATGGTTGGCGCGGGACCCGACCGCCGCGGGATCATTGCCACCTGCAGCTATGAAGCCCGCCGTTACGGCGTCCACTCGGCCATGCCTTCCCGCACAGCGGGCAAGCTCTGTCCGCACGGGGTTTTCCTGCCGCCTGACATGCGGAAGTATTCGGACGAGTCCCGGAAGATTATGGCCATTCTGCGGGACTACACCCCTGAAGTGGAACCGGTGTCCATTGATGAAGCGTTTCTGGACGCGACCTCCGCACAAGCGCTTTTCGGAGGCGCGGCGGAGATCGCGCGGAAAATTAAGGCGCGCATCCTCCGGGAACGCGGCCTCACCGCCAGCATCGGCGTGGCGCCCAACAAGTTCCTCGCCAAAATCGCCAGCGACTTCGAAAAGCCTGACGGCCTCACTGTGGTCTCTGAAGAGGCCAAGGCGGCGTTCCTCGCCCCTCAGCCGGTGGGCCGTCTTTGGGGCGTGGGCAAGGTCGCCCGCGGACTCCTCGAATCGCACGGCTATCGAACGATCGGCGATCTTCAGAACGCGGATCCGAAGCGTTTGGAAGCGATCGTCGGCTCTCGGGCGCGTCATCTTCACGACTTGGCCTTGGGCCGGGACGAAAGCCCCGTCGAGACCGAGAGAGAAGCCAAGTCCATCGGCAGCGAGCACACCTTCGAGACCGATACCGAGGAGCGGCCGATCCTGCACAGGACGCTTTTGGCCCAGTCGGAGAAGGTGGCGCGCGAGATGCGGGAAGCGAACGTGGCGGCCAGGACGATCACCCTTAAGCTTCGCTACGCGGATTTTACGACGATTACGCGGCGAACGACTTTCGACCAGCCCACCCAGGACGAGATCCGGATCTTTGAGGCCTTGGTGCGGCTTTTGGATTCGGAGAAGACTGGAAAACGGAAAATTCGTCTCATCGGTCTGGTTGCGAGCGGGCTTGGCACCCCCCAGTTGCAGCTCGATTTGTTCGATGCGTCCGGCGAGAAGCGGCGGAGGCTGGCGCACGCCGTGGACGATCTTCGCGCGCGCCTGGGCCCGAAGGCGGTCCTCCGGGTGGGCGACTGAAGCGGGAGAGATGGAGCGCGGCTTCGACAATGCGGAAACGCGCAGGGGCGCGCCGCGCCCTCCGTCTTGCGCATGGCGCGGGGAAGCCGCAAATTGACGAGCCATGAAGGTGTTTTACGCTGCGGCGCATGCGGACTTTCCCGACACCGAGCCTCTGGGTGGTGGCAAGGCGGTCGCCGATTATCTCGTCCGCGAGTGGCGGACTTCATGTCCGTTCGAGTTCGAGACGATCAGCCCCGATTCGCTCGGCCTGCGCCTCGGGCAGCCGCTCGTGGAGATGGGGGAGTTCGCCTATGCGCGATTTTGCCGGGAGTTCGAACGCGCGGCCACGGCCCGCCTCCTCAGCGCGGACCCCCGCGCGACGGTGGTGTTGACCAACGACCTCAGCGAAGGGCCTGATTTCGCGGCGCTGGGGCGCGCGGGCTTTCGCATCGTGAGCCTCTGGCATGTGGACGTGGTGGATTTTTTCACGCGGATGTATCTGCGCGGATGGATTCGAACGGAAACGGCGGCGCGCGCCTGGCGTCTGCCGTTGCCAGGACTCCTTCGACTCGTGTTCCATAAGCAGCACGATTGCGTGAGGCATAGCGCGCGGATCGTGGTCCCTTCCGAGCCGATGCGCGAAACGATTCGTCGCAGTTATCGGGAATGTCCGGAGGAGCGCGTCGAGGTGCTTCCTTGGGGCGATCTGTCCGCGTCCGAGACGCCGGCCGCGAGCGATGTGCCTGACGTGGCGGCGGACGAATATCTCGTGGTCACGATGAGCCGAATCTCGTCGGAAAAGGGGTTGGAACGCCTCCTCCGCGCGCTTCCGAGAGTGGAGACAGAGGGGCGTCGGGTGTGCGTGATGATCTGCGGCGCGCCAGCGTTCATGACGGGGCAACGCTGTCTGCGGCGCCTTCGCCGGCTCGTGCGGCGGGTCCCCGCCTGCATCCGCGTGGATTTTCCGGGTCATCTGACGGCCGGACGGAAGGCGGCGATGCTCCGCCGGGCAGACCTTTTTGTGTCTCCGTCCGTTCATGAAAGCTACGGCCTGGCGATCGCGGAGGCGCGTTCGGCGGGTTGCCGAATCCTCTCGAACGATCATTACGGCGCGAGCGGCTGGGTGGTGGACTGCGCTGATCCGCACACGCTTGCGGCAGCGATCTCCGACGAAGTGCGCGCGGGGCGTCGCCCTCCGCGGCCGACGACTCCGACGGCGCGCGGCGCGGATCCGTGGACGGCCCGCCGCCTGGCTGATCTGATCCGTCGAGTTGCCGCCGCCCCGAATTTCTGTTAGGGACCATCCTCGCGTTCCCGCTCCGCCGGGGCGGAGCGCGGCGAATGACCCCCCAGGATGACATCAGTCCGGAAGTCCTCGCGCGCCATCAGAAGGTGCTCGATGCGATTCCGCTGCCGATCTTCCTGGTGGACGACGACCTCCGGATCCTCGCCTCCAACAAGGCGGCCCGCCCGTTCCTTGGCAAAGATCCCGCGAAGGCCTACCGCCGGCGCGGCGGAGACCTGTTTCACTGTCTCCACTCCACGGATGCACCGGAGGGGTGCGGCCATGGGGACGCCTGTCGCGAGTGCGTGCTCCGCAACTCCGTGGCGGGCACCTTCCAAGGGAAAGAAACCGTCCGTGCGCGCATGCGCATGGAGCTCTTGCGCGAAGGATCGCTCGCCGAGGTGTTCCTCTCGGTCAGCGCCTCGCCGCTCGAACTCGATGGGCGAACGCTGGCGCTGCTGACTCTCGAGGACGTCGAACAGATCGTCACGCTCGAAGCGCTGCTGCCGATCTGCATGGGCTGCAAGAAGGTGCGGAGCGACAAGACCTACTGGCAGACGATCGAGCGGTATCTCGAGACGCATTTCGACATAGACTTCTCCCACGGGCTTTGCCCTGAATGCCGGGATCGAACGCTGAAGGAATGGAGGACGGCCAAGGCGCGCGGCGGACATTGATGTTGCGTGCGGCGGGGACGCCGCCACACGGTCCCTTTTATGCGAATCACCCTCCATGGAGCGGCGGGCGGCGAAGTCACCGGCTCCGCGTATCTCGTCGAAACCTCGCGCGCGAAAGCGCTCGTGGATTGCGGGCTTTTCCAGGGCGGCAAGGACGCGGATGCGAAGAACCGCGCGCCGCATGACGGGGAGGGAAGGGGGCTGGATGCCGTGCTGATCACGCACGGACATCTCGACCATACGGGCCGGCTGCCGTTGCTCACCCGCGCGGGATTTTCCGGGCCGATCTGGGCCACGCCGGCGACGATCGAGATGACGAGCCTGATCCTGCGCGACGCGGCGAAGATCCAGGTGCACGACCTGGAGAAGCACAACCGCCATCGCGCCCGGGAAGGGAAACCCCCGCTCGAACCGCTTTACACGCCGGCCGAGGTCGAGCAGACCCTTCCGCTGATGCGGGCGGTGCCGTACCTCCAGCCTGTCGAAGTCGCCCCGGGGATCCACGCGGAATACACGGAGGCGGGCCACATGCTCGGTTCGACGAGCATCCGCCTCACCGCGCAGGAGAACGGGCGCGTCCACACGGCGGTGTTCTCGGGCGACCTCGGCCCGCGCACCGCGCCGATCCTCCGTGATTACGAGCCGTTCCGGGAGGCCGACCTCGTTTTTCTCGAATCCACTTATGGCGACCGCGACCACCGGCCGTTCGACGAGACGGTGGAACAATTCTTCAAAATTCTGGAGACGGCCGTCCGCGAGCGCGCGAAGGTGATCGTGCCGACCTTCGCCGTAGGCCGGGCCCAGGTGCTCACCGTGCTGCTGGCGTGGGCGTTCCGCGAAGGGCGGCTCAAGCCGTTTCCCGTCTTTCTCGACAGCCCGATGGCTCTCGAAGCCGGGCGCATCTACGCGCGCCACATGGAGCTTTTTGACGAAAATATGCGGAAGTTTTTGCGCGAAGGCTCGCTCAAGCATGACCTTGCCACCCTGCGCGCCTCCGCCTCTGCCGAGGAATCGAAGGCGCTCAACGACCTTCAAGGCCCCTGCCTCATCATGGCTGGCGCCGGCATGTGCACCGGTGGCCGGATCCTCCATCATCTGCGCCACAACCTCTCCCGCCCGGAAACGCACGTTCTCATCGTCGGCCACCAGTCCCGAGAATCGCTCGGCCGACGCCTCGTGGAAGGCGATTCGGTGGTGAACATCTTCGGCGAAAAGATCGTCGTCCGCGCGCAGGTTCACACCCTCGGCGGTTTCAGCGCCCACGCCGGACAGACCGATCTTCGGACCTGGTTCGAGGCGTTGGCGCCCGCGAAGCCGCGCACGGTCCTGACCCACGGCGAGGACGGCCCACGCACCGCCCTCGCCGGGCTCCTCCGCGCGCGCTTCGGCCTCGACGCGGAACGGCCCGCGCTCGGCGCTTCCTTCGCCCTCTAAAAGCGGCGCAGGAGGGGCTTCGCGCGGATTTCCTCAAAGCTTTCCATGAGAATCACGTTCGTCGGCGCAGGAGCCTGCGCATGGACTCCCGGGGTCTTCATCGTTCTTGGCCGAGAGACCGGCTTGGAAATTGGCAGCAGCATGGAGGAGACAAGAAGGGGTCTTCTGCAGTCAGAAATCGTGAGGCAACCCTCCCCAAAAAACTTGATTTAGACGGTGCAGGATTATAGGTCCAAAATAAGCGAAGCTCCGACACCGCTTATGGGTTGACGCCAAAGTCCGAGGCGGAAAATCTCAAACAAGAGATCTCCATTGAATCAAACCATCCGGATCTCGTGGAAAATGCAACTCGCGGGAGAAATCCTCGCGTTGATCCTGCGGCGTGATTGTCCTCCCCGCGGTCGAGGTGAACTGGGCGAATGACACATGATTGACGATCGGCAATTGGGCGATCAGCGGCCCGGGAGAGGAGCGCGTGTTCGAGTTGACCTTTCGCATCCCGAAGTCTCAACCTTCGGCGCGATGGCGTTGAGATTGGCGCTTTTGGCTTTCCTCCGACAGCGTGGCGCACGCCTTTCCACCGCCATACGGAAGCGTCATCCTGGAAGAGATGCTCCGCGGCCGCGGGCTAAAAAGAATTCTTGGAGGGCGGCCCTCTTGGCCGTTGGCCGCTCGGATTGGCGGCGGGGATCTCGCGGCGAAGCCGATCTTCTTCCTTCCCGCTTCGGTTTCACTCTCATCGAGCTTTTGGTGGTCGTCGCGATCATCTCCATCCTCGCGGGATTGCTAACCCCCGCCCTGAGTCGGGCGCGCGAAAGCGCGCGGAGCATGGGGTGCATGAGCAACCTCCGCCAATGGGGCCTGGCGATCCTGCTCTATTGTCAGGATAACGATGGCCTTTTCCCACTGCACAACTATCCTGCATTGAACAGCAACTGGAATCAGAAGGTGGACCGCTACATCGGCTTGGACTACTCCAAGATTTATCAGAATCCGGAAGCCTACCGTTCGACGATCTACTTCTGCCCCTCTCAGAAACCGCTCCTGTCCGATCCGAACGAAGCGCGGTTGCACTATTCCGTCAATATTGATCTGGATTACGACAACAACGGCCACGCTTTCGTCAACGTGGCGGACCTGGCTTATCCCGCCGAATACTGTCTCGCAAGTGACAGCCGCGCCTCGTTCGTCATCTATCGCAGTCATCAGTATAAACTGTGGGATTGGAATCACATGACGGAACGCCACGGAGGACACCCCAACTTCCTCTACGGCGATCAGCACGTTGCCAGTTTTAAGAAAGAGTTGTATGGCGTGATGGACATGCCTCCGTCAGAGCGTGATTTCTATGATCGCCTGTGGCGACGCCAGGGGCTTTCCGACTAAAGCTGGAAGAATCCACGACCCTTCTTTTTATGAAACCTCCGCATTCCTCTCTCTCGTGCAGGCGCGTTTTCGACATGCTGGTTCTGCTTCTCGCTCCGCTCGCGGGATCGCCGCCGGCGATGGCGGCGCCCGAGCCGAAGTTTTATGAGCCGATGGACTCGATCAAGGCGGTGTCGTCCGGCGCTTCTCTCGATGCGCCGACGGCGCTCGGGGAAGGGCGGGTGGGATCGGCGGTGCTCCTAGAGCGTCGGACGGAGAATCTGTTCAAGGATGCCGCGTTCGCCGATGCGAACTCCCGGGATTGGATTCGCCTCGGCGGCGCCCAAATCGCCAATGGCGCACTGAAACTGCCTCAGGGCGCGATGACGCGGCAGGTGGTGGGCGGTTTGGAGGCGGGCAAGCTTTATTGTTTTTCGGTGTTTGCGCGCGCTTCATCGGGATCGGGAAAACTGGCCGTGGAATGGGCCGGAGGCGTGGAGCCGAACCGTCGTGAGTTCGATCTGACGAGCGAGTGGAAGAGGGTATGGGTCTTTGAAAAAAGCGTGGGCGGTTCCGCCACGGCGACGCTGACCGCCGTGCGCGGGGGGATCGAAATCGAGAAGCCGCAGTTCGAGTACGGTGCGAGCTTCCCCACGAGCTTTCTGGCTGTGGGAAAGCGGGGTGTGAGCGGTCTGATCTGGAAGAGCGATGAGCCGTTGTTTTCGGCAACCGAGGGGACGGTCAGCTTTTGGATCAAACCGAACTGGTTCGGAGAGACCTCGGACCAAGCCATGAGCCTCTTCTGCATGATGAAGGATCCCTCTGAAGTCTGGAACAAATCGAAAAGTTCGATCCAGTTCAACGCGTGGATTTTGGATCCCTCATTCAAGGATTGGCGTTACGCGATGAACCTGATCGTCAGCGATGCAAAAGGGGCGCAGAAAAGCCTGACGATCCCGCTTCAAGAATTGGCGCCGGGTTGGCATCTTTTGATCCTGACTTGGAATTTGAACAAGGCAGGCGAAGGGCGCATCGCGATCTACGTGGACGGCGAGGCCCGGGCATCGGCCGATCAACTGGCGCTCCAGGGCCTGGACGGTCCGACGTGGATGGCTGTCGGGCAAAGGATGGGCGGGTATCTGGACGGATGGCTGGATGAGGTGCGCATCTACGACCGCGAGCTGGATGCGGCGACGGTTCGGGAGCTGAGCCGGGAGGAGGTCCGGTGACGCGCTTCTTTGGCAAATCGGCCCTCGTTCTGGCGGGGATCGGACTTTGGGGCTTGTGCGGCTGTATCGAGACAACCGAAAAATCGGCGGCGCTGACGCGTGAGCTGGACCTCGTGCTGGCGGGCGAAGGCGCGACGAACGCCGTGCGGATCGTTGTCTCGGAGAGCGGGATGGAGACGCCGAAGCAGGCGGCGATCGAACTGCAGCGCTTGGTGGAGAAGGCAACCGGTGCGAAGTGGCCGGTGGCGCATCCGTCGGCGGACGACCCCTTCGAGGGGTTCGAGGTCGTTGTGGGACCGCATCCCTTGGCTGAAGCAGCGGGGCTCCGCGCCGAGGAATTGCCTCCGGAAGGCTTTCGGATGAGGCTCGAGGGGCGGCGGTTGTTCCTGGTCGGCAAGGATACTCCGGGAAACCCGTGGGACCTGCATTGGATGCGGGCGTGCCAGACGGGGACCCTTTCGGCGGTGGTGGAGTTCGCACGACGGTTTCTGGATGCGCGCTGGGTGATGCCGGGACCGGACGGCGAAGTCGTCGCGCGGTTGACGAGGCTGGAGGTTCCGGCGGCATTGGATGTTCAAGGACAACCGTTCTTTCGATCCCGCCGCTTCAGCATGGGCGGGACTCCGGCGGAAATCCGATGGATGCGATTCAATCGCCTCGGCTGGTCGCAGGTCACCTGCTTCTGGCACAGCTGGTATCAGACGATCAGCCCCGAGGTCTACGGCAAGGAACACCCGGAATGGTTCGCGCTGGTGAACGGCGTGCGCCAGGTCCACCTGCGCGAACAGGGGATGGGCGGCCAGCTTTGCACCTCGAATCCCGAAGTGATCCAAAAAATGGCCGAGATCGCGGTGGAAAACTTCCGGAAGCATCCGAAGTGGACCATGTTCAGCCTTACGGAGAACGACGGCGGTGACCACTGCGAATGTCCCAACTGTCGCGCGCTGGATCAGGAGGAGTGGCATCCCGGCAAGCCCTCCCTCTCAGATCGTTTCGCCGTGTTCGCCAACCGCGTTCAGGAAGCCATCGGAGATCGCGCACCGGGAATGTTGCTCGGCTACGACGCCTATCATCAGGGCGAGCTTCCCCCCGTCAAGACCTTCCCCGCGCGCGGGATTGCGATCGCCGACGTGCACAACGGATATGACAAACGCTTCTATCAGCCGGCGCTGCGCGCGCACCACCTCGAGATCATCAAAGGATGGCGCGAGAAAGGTTCGGCGGTCGTCTTGACGTCCTACTACCACGGCATGCCGTGGTGGTCGTTGCCCATCTTTTCTCCGGACGCCTTGGCGGATCTGATCCAGACCTCCGCGGAATATCCTTCGTCCATGGGGATTTATCTGGGGATGACCTTCCAGCCGCCGGCCTTCGGGACGCAGGGCAACGAGTATGTCTTGGGCGCCGAGTTGATGTGGAACCCCAAGCAGAAAGCGTCCGATGTTATCCGCGATTACAATCGCGCGGCTTTTGGTCCGGCGGCGAAGGAGGTGGGAGAATACTTCGATCTGATCGCCCGCGCGCACGCCTCGGTGGCGCGCGGCTTGAAGCTCGCCGAAGACGAAATGATTCGCGAGGATTGGGTGATCCCGACGTACGAGCCGATTCGCACGCAGGCCGACGCGCTTCTGAAGCAAGCGGGGAAACGCACGGCGTCCGCCGACGCGGCGACGCGCCGCCGCGTGCAGATGGCCGTGGACGGATGGGAATGGACCAAAATCGAGTTGGAAACGCTTCAGGGATTGCGTCGTTACAAGACCGATTCGAGCAAGGAAAACGCCCGCGCCATGTTGGAAATTCTCAGGCGGCGAGAGGCGTTTTGCGCCGCGCATTCCGGGCCTGAGGACTATACGGTCAGCGTGCCGGAGATCCGGGCTTCCGACCTCAGCTACCGGCACTCGGTCGGCACCGGCGAGTATGAGGCGCGGGTCGCCGGTGAAGTGCGCGCGGTCCGGGTGCCTCTGTTTTCCAAGGATCTGGATGCCGGCAAAGATCTGGAAAAGACGCCTTGGAATCAGGCATGCGAGATCGGCCCCATGGTCCGGACGGACAACGGCGACGCCTATCCCGTGGACACGAAGGTCCGTCTGTTGGCGGACGCCCACCGTCTTTACCTGCGTTTCGACGCCCGAGAACCGCGCATGGAACGCCTGGTCAGCACGATCGCAAAGCATGACGGCGAAGTGTGGAACGACGACGCAATCGAGATTTTTCTCAATCCTGGAAAATCCAGGAAAAAAACCTATCATTTGCTCGTCAACCCCATGGGCACGGTGACCGATCTTCTCCACGTCGGCGACAAGCCCGACGCCTCCTGGGAATCCGGCGCCGTCGTTGCGGCCCGTTGCTCGGCACAGGGTTGGGAAGTGCGGCTGGCCATTCCCTATGCCTCGCTCGGATTGAAGGGTGCGCCCTTGCCGGGAGACGTGTGGAGCGCGAACTTCACGCGCGGGCATCGCAGCGGACAGCCTCCCGCGTATCTGGCCTGGAGCCCGACCTTCGGCTTGTTCTACAAACCCGAGCGCTTCGGCGACCTCGTGTTCGAATCCACCGGAGAACCCGAAGAAGCCAGGCCTTAACCGACTTCGTCAAGACGACGCGGACGGATCGTGAGCGACAGAGCCGAAGTGGGGCGCTGAAGAAATCGTGTTTTTTTGGAAGAGGAGGGTGCGTGCGTCAGTGCGGGCAGGAGGATGCCGGGCGAGATGCGGAGGCGTAGGGGGAGATGGATGTCGAGAACATGTTTGGACGGCTGCTGGATCTGGGGAGGAGACGCGGACGTTCGTCATTCGGATGGAGGAGACGCCGGGCTGTGGGCTGGGGAGAGTCGGCGGGAGGGGGTGGCGGTGACGTGCTGCGACCACGTGGAGCCGTTGAGGTGGCGGTGCCGTGGGCGGAGAAGGAGAGCCGTTGGACGCTGATGTTCGAGGCCGTGGCGACGTCCCGCCTGAACCTCGCCGGTGGAGTGAAGCGGAACCGGCGTAGTGTTCCAGGCGGTTCTTGGCCCTATTCCAGTCGCTTCTTCGCAGGACGCACTTCGTAAAGGATGTGGTCCTCCTTGACGAGACTCGCCGGTTCAGCGGGGACCTTCTCAAAGAGCAGCTTAGCCGTTGAAAAGAGGTCTGTGTTCTCCGCCTTCAGGTAGCGAGCCGCCATACGGCAGTACTCGGGATCGATGTCGATCCCGATGCTGTTGCGGCCCGTGCGCAGCGCCGCAACCATCGTGGTGCCCGAGCCGCAGAAGGGGTCGAGGACAGTGTCGCCGGAGAAGGAAAACATGCGCACGAGTCGGGTTGCCAGTTCCAGAGGGAACGGCGCGGGGTGGTGTTTGGTGGATGCCCCGGTGCCATCAGCCATTTACACAGAAGACGTTACAGACCCTGTCCCGAACGACAAGCAGATCCCATTCTTTGGTCGGTCGGAAGAACCCCGGCAGTTCAACGTCTCTCCTTCGGTACACGCAAGCCCCAGGGATTCCGGCTGCAACAATGATCTCCGCGAACAGATCGCTAAATCCATCCATCTGTGCGCCGCCGGTCACGGCGCCGCGCAATCCCTGATCCGTCTGTCCGGCTTCCTTCTGCCTGTCCTTCTGCCCGAAGCGCGTGGTCCAGTAGTGCGCCACAGCGCGTCCGATATGCGCCGGGAGGTCCTGCAAGATGCCGTCTCGCTTCATGAGCATGGTATATCAGATCCCCTCTGGTTCTTCAATTGGCAACGTGGTTTAGGCGCTAATTTGAGAGCCTATCCAAATAAAAGGAAAAGCAAGGGTTTATTGCGGGATGAGGAGTCGAAAAAAAGTGTTGCTTGGATGAGCGGCTTCTGCTCTGCATTCCTCGCGTGCCAATGAAGGAACGTGCCTGTCACAGGAGTCTGCTTATGGGCAGAGAGTCCTTTGACGCGTGAATCTTCCAACCCCTCGATGGAATCTTGAAATGAAAAGGAACCTCACGGCGATTTTTCTTGGGATGGCATGGATCGGGACATGGAGCGTCGCGCAGATGAGGGCGGTGGAGCCTTGGTCGCCGGTGAACGTCAACTTCAACCTCGATGCCACGAATGTCGCACCGCCCACCTCGTCGCCGACTCCAGGAGTCACCACGACAAACCTTCGTACATTTGTAAATGGCGTGGTCAGCAACACCCTCGTGACCAACTCCATCCTGGTTCAGACGCGTCTTGGAGATTTGGTCCACGGCCTGAATGATCAGCCGGTCGTGATGTCGCACCTCGACGGCACGAATGCCAATGCAGGAACGTCCTATTTTACGATTTACCTATCGTCAAGCATGGCGGCCGGGACGCTTCCCACGAACGGATTATTTCACGCGCAATGGGATTACGTGAACGACCAGTCCGCCTATTGGGGTGCCGATATGAGTCTGCGGCGTGGCGCAGCCGGTAGCTATATGAGTCTATTCCAATTGCAAGATGGCAACAGCGGCAAGGACCTGATCATCTATGGCGCCAGCGGCAGCACGAATTTCGCGAATGCACTCAAACCCGATTTTGCGACCCACTTCGATGTGCTCCTCAATCTGGACAGCAAGATCTTTACGGTCAACTTCAGCAACAATCTCGGAAGTGCCAGTTGGTCCGATACTTTTCAGAATACCAATCAGACGACGGAAGTCGGTTATTTTATCGGCAATATTTCCACGGTTCGTCAGGGCGTCTTTGGGTTCGACAATTTCGTCTTCGCCGCGGTTCCGGAACCGTCGGCCGCGATGGCGATTGGGTCGGGACTGGCGTTTCTGGCCTTTTTGCGCCGGCGGCAGTAGGACGGGGTTTCAGTCGGTAATTTCGTAGAATCCAAGGCGGCTGACGCCTGAAAACAGCCTGGGAGGCTGCGATCTCCTGACTGGAGCCGCCAGCCTTTTGGCGTCGTATTCTCATCGTCGCAGAATCGTCGCAGAATTCGCTTTGCAAACGGCGGATTTCCTCTTTGGATCAGGGGCTCCATGTCCATCCCCGGCCTCAAGATCATCGGCGAATCCATCAACGATTCGGTTCCTTCCACCCACAAGCTTTACGAAGCCCACGATCTCGACGGCATCGTTGCGCTGGCCAAATTTCAGGATGAGAAGGGCGCTCACTTTATTGACGTGAACGTCGGCCGTCGCGACGCGGCATTCATGACCGATATGGTGCGCCGCATCCAAGCCGTCACCGCAAAGCCGCTTTCCATTGATACGCCCGACCCCCAGCTCGCCGAGGCGGGCCTGAAGGCCTACGACCCCGCGCGCGCCGGCGGTTGCCTCCCGATCCTCAATTCGATCTCGCCGCTTCGCCTCGGGATGTTCGACCTCCTGAAGACGCGCCGTTTCATGCCGATCCTCATGATTTCCGAGCGCGTGGAGAATGGCGAAGGCCAGCCCAACCGCACCGCCGAGGAGACGGCTTCCACGGCGAAACAGATGCTCGCCGCCGCGCGCGCCGCCGGACTGAAGAATGAGGAGTGCATCTTCGATCCCGGCATCGCCCCCATCGGCGGCGACACCGAAGGCAATCTCAAGCGCCTCCTCGACGCGCTGAAGCTCATGCGCGCCGCCGCCGATTTCCACGGGACGCATGTCTCCGTCGGGCTCAGCAATTTCACGGTGATGCTTCCGGCGAAGCGCGCCGACGGTTCGCCCGTGAAGAGCGCGCTGGAAAGCGCGTTCCTGACCCTGGCGATGCCGCTCGGTCTCGATATGATTATCGGGTCCGTCACCCGTAAATACGACCTGCTCAAGCCCAGCCATCCCGCGAGGATTTGTCTCCAGGACGTCCTCGGCATGGATCCTTTCGAGGGTCTCATGCGCATCAAGGAATTTTATTCCTGATCTCTCCTGAAACGCAAAGTGAGAGACGAAATGACGTTGCGAGGAGTGTCTCGCCTCCCACGCCGGGTTCCTTTTCCATGAAACTTGATCCTTTGAAAATGAAGGGTTGGCAGATCGCTGAGGCCGCCGAAGCGAAGATGCCGACGGTCCGGAAATTTGCCGCCGAGATCGGTCTGGAGGAGGAGGAGCTCATCCCCTACGGCCACCAGCTCGGGAAGGTGGACTATCAGCGCGTCCTCCGCCGCCTCGAGGGGGCGCCTGCCGGCAAATATGTGGATGTCACCGCGATTACACCCACTCCCCTCGGCGAAGGGAAAACGACGACAACCCTCGGCCTCGTCGAAGGGCTCGGCGCGCTGGGCAAGAGGGCGGTCGGCGCCATCCGCCAACCCAGCAGCGGCCCCACGTTCAACGTCAAGGGTTCCGCGGGTGGCGGCGGCCTCGCCCAGTGCATTCCGCTGACGCCTCTCTCGATCCGCCTCACGGGCGACATTGATTCGATCACCAATGCGCACAACCTCGCCATGGTTGCGCTCACGTCGCGCATGCAGCACGAGCGCAACTACGACGACACCCGCCTCGCGAAGAGCGGGCTCCGCCGCCTCGACGTGGACCCCGCCCGCGTGCAGATCAAGTGGGCGATGGATTTCGCCGCGCAGGCGCTGCGCAACATCGTGATCGGCCGCGGCGGCCCTCGGGACGGCTTCGAGATGGAGTCCGGATTCCAGATCACCGTCTCGAGTGAAATCATGGCCATCCTGGCCGTCGCGCGCGACCTCGCCGACCTCCGCGCCCGCCTCGCCAAAATGGTCGTCGCCTACAGCCGCTCGGGGAAGGAGGTCACCACCGCCGATCTTGGAGTGGACGGCGCGATGACCGCCTGGATGGTGGACGCCCTCAATCCGAACCTCCTCCGGACCCTCGAAGGGCAGCCTGTCTTCGTCCATGCCGGCCCCTTTGCGAACATCGCCATCGGGCAGAGCTCGATCATCGCCGACCGCGTCGGAACGCGTCTCGGCGAGTATCACGTCACCGAGAGCGGTTTCGCCGCCGACATCGGCTACGAGAAGTTCTGGAACCTCAAGTGCCGTTTTTCGGGATTGACGCCGGACGCCGTGGTGATCGTCGCCACCGTGCGCGCGCTCAAGATGCACGGAGGCGGCCCCGCCGTGCGTCCCGGCGTTCCGCTGCCCGAGGAATACACGAAGGAGAACCTCGGTCTCGTCGAGAAGGGATGCGAGAACCTGCTTGCCCATGTCGAGATTGTCCGCAAGAGCGGCGTCCGACCGGTCGTCTGCCTCAACGGGTTTTACACCGACACGAAGGCCGAGATCGCGGCGGTGCGCAGGATTTCCGAGAACGCCGGCGCGAAGTTCGCCGTCTCCCAACACTGGCTCGAAGGAGGCAGGGGCGCCCGCGAAATTGCGGAGGCGGTGATCGCCGCCTGCACCGAGAAGAATCATTTCAAGTTCCTCTACGGGCTCGAGACGCCGCTGAGACAGCGCATCGAGCTCATCGCGAAAGAAGTCTATGGCGCCGATGGCGTTACCTACAGCGAGGTCGCGCTTAAAAAAGCCAGGGCCTACGAGGCCGACCCCGAAGCGGCCAAACTCGGCACGTGCATGGTGAAGAGCCACCTCAGCCTCTCCCACGATCCGAACGTCAAGGGCCGTCCGAAGGGCTGGACGCTCCCCGTGCGCGACATTCTCGTCTACAAGGGCGCGGGATTCATCGTGCCCGTGGCGGGCGATATCACCCTCATGCCGGGCACGGCCTCCGATCCCGCCTTCCGCCGCGTGGACGTAGACCTGAAGACCGGCCGCGTGACCGGTCTGTTTTAGCTTTTCCGCCTCTTGCCGGATTCGGTGCGTGTTCGCGACGCCTGCGGCCGTCCGGGTTCGAGGTCTGCTTTGCGGGAAAAAGGCTGGAGCCGAAGGCGGGGATTGAACCCGCGACCCACGGTTTACGAAACCGTTGCTCTACCACTGAGCTACTTCGGCGATTCAGCTATGAAAAACAGCCAGAAATTCTCTTCTGAAATTGACGCTGCTACACCCATATGCTACACAGAAAATATGAAATCCTCCATGGAAGCGTCAAACGTCAAGTGCGTCGGAGAAAACCTCTGGTTGCGCCATGGGCGCTATTATGCCCGCCTCAAGAAGGCCGGCAAGGATATTTGGAAGTCCCTCAAGACCTCCGACCGGAACATCGCGGACGCGCGATTGCTGGCCTTCAAAGCCAAGATCAGCTCGCACACCCCGGACCCAGGGAAGGGCAAGGCGCCCTCTTTTCATGAGGCCAGCCAGATCCTTCTCGAAAGAGCCAAGAATGAGGTCAGGCGTCCCCGAACCTGGACCACCCTGAAGGGCTCCTTGAGTTGCGCGGAGCAATCCTTCCTGGGGCCCATGCAGATCAACCGGATCGTTCTCCACCACGTAAAGGACTACCTTCACCGCCGGGTTGAAACCTGCAGCGGACGGACCGCCAACCACGACCTGACGGCGATCCGCAAAGTTTTCAAGCTGGCCGTTGAGAAGGGGTGGAGGTGGGATGATCCGACCCAGGACATTGGGCAATTTCCCCACAAGGAGAAAAAGGTTCCCGTGCCTTCGGTCGATGAAATCAAATCGGTCCTCCAGGCAATGCGGGATGGACGCATGCTGATCCAAAGCCGCAAGGCCGCTGATTTTGTCGAGCTTCTCGCGCTCTCAGGCCTTCGCTTGGCAGAGGCTCAGGCGCTGGCATGGGAAGACATTGACCTGGAGAAAGGCACCCTCACCGTTTGCGAAGGCAAAGGGGGGAAGTCCCGAATCGTGGACCTTTTTCCACCCCTCCGCGCTTTTGTGGAACGCCTCCTGGCTGGCAAGGAAAGACCTGCCGGCGCGATTTTCCCCGGTAAGGGTCGCCAGCCCTACAGCCCCAAGCGCGCGCTGGAAAGCGCCTGCAAGATCGCCGGTGTGCTCCGGTTTAGTTTCCACGGACTGCGTCATGCGTGGGCCACAGAACTCGTCAAGGCGGGCATCGATTTCGGGACGATTGCGAAATGGGCGGGACATAACGACGGAGGGCTTTTGATCGCCAAGCGCTACGGGAACCACATGCGTCGCGACCACATGCAGATGGCGGCTCAAAAGGCGACGTTCAGCGTGAGCTGAGGCAGAGGGTCAGCTGCCGGCATTCCGTGTGGAACGCTTCGCCTGTCGCTCGAGAAGTTTTTTGACCTGCTGCCGAACGTCCTCAAGGATGGCTCGGGTATCCTCCCGCTCGGCGCGGGTCGTGCGAGGGGCGGCGTTCATGCTCAGCGGCCATTCGATTCTGTAGCGGCGCATCTCCATCGTATCGAGGACAGCGCGGATTGCGCCCCGCGCCACGTCATTCTTCGACAGATCCAGCGCCTTGGCGGCCTTCTTGAGCCGTTCGTCCATTTCCGCGGAAATCCGCACGGAAAGAATCGTGTCCTTGGGGGAGGGGTGGGTCTTCACGTGGGACAGGATGGCGTCATCGGACCTGCGGCGCAAGCTCAATCAAGTTGTTTGTAGTTTTAACAACTACAAACATAAACTTTATGCTTGCGTCCCTTGGCCCCTCATGTAGTTTGGTACCGCCTCGCCTCCACCCAATACGCGTCCCCCTTCGTTGTCGGCGGCTGCCACGACGAAAGCATAGCGTCCCTTCGTATGAGTCGCTGCCGGAGGCGAGGCATGCACGACTGCCATGCCCTCCAATCCCAATCGCGACTCCGCTCTTCCCGCCGTCGGGCGGGACGACGAGCCTTTGCCTCACGCCGGCAGGCATTGCCAGAGAAACAAGGGAGACGCGTCAATCCGCCGCTTGGTGGTTTCTCGGAGCGTGCGGCGGAGCCCTGTCCCATGGAGGGTCCTCAGGAGCCCATGGCATACGCTCATGCCCCTTGCGAGTGGGGTGGACGCTCACAGAACCGCAGGTGCATGCGGGAGGGAAGCGCCAACCTGGCCGACTGCAGCAGTCGCGTCGATGGCGCCAGCCTCGTTCCAGCCAAGAACGCGCCGTTGTCCCTTGGCAGTTGGCTCAGGCGTTGCGGGGTCGAGCGTATGAGATTCTCCAGGTCTTGGAACAACGCGCCTTCGGGCGCCGTTCCCTCATTGCACTCCCCGCCCGGAAGGGGCGGAGGAGTGCCGTTCTCTCCGGAAAGCCGAGGGGATGTTCCCGGTCCAACACCCCCAGCATCTCTGCGAGGGCACCGCTTTGTGTTTTATGAATGCAACCCAGGAAACAGAACACATCCAAAAACTCGAACGACGGGCGCGTCTTGTTGACGCGGCCGGCAAGCTGGTGTGGTTGGATCGGAACACGGCGGCTGCCTACATGGGCATTGGCACGACGCATCTCGACATCCTCATCAAGCAGCGGAGTATCCCGGCGAGCAAACTTGGCGGACGTGTCCTCCTCCGTCGCCAGGACATCGACGAATACCTGAAGCAGTGCAGCCCCGCGACCAGCAACAAGCCGTGAACTTCCAAAGCGTTGCTGAATGCCGACGCCGTGTCGCGCGCCGGAAGCCTCGGGACGAGACTCCGCCCGAGCCTTCCTTGCGCCCCCTTTCAGGCTGGCATGTCCCACGAGGTCCCCGTCGTCGGCGTGTCATCGCCTCCGGGGCGGTCGCGACAAGGTTGCGCGTCGCGCCCTGGAGCCGATCACACGCCCCCCTTCATCCCCACTCCAGCCACGATCTCACCAGCCCGGCACTCACCATCTTCCTCGCGCGGCGCCATTTCGCGAGAGACAGCGAGACCGACGAACAACGGCATGGCGCGAGGAGGTCCTGACTCCATGCGTAGCGACAACACAAGGCCCTCGAGAATCAGCACTCCCAAGAGGAGATTCCTCATCGGTTCCACGAGCCCGTTGCACGGTCTACGAGGGAGACGACCCTATGGGGCGACCATCTGCCCCATTCCGACCGCTGCAGCCCGGCAGGTGAGCAGCCACCGGCATCTCCGCGCGAGACCTTCCTCCTCCCTACGCGTCTTCATGTGGCCTGGGCCGGCACTTCGAGAGGATCTCCGCATGGAGATGCTCCGATCCTCCTCTCCGTTTGGGCTGCGGTCACATCAAGACGCCTCCCTTGGCTCCGCCCCTCCGCCGACCTGCCCGGACGGAGCGTCCCCCGTGTCGCGGTTCCCACGCCGCGGAGGACCCTCCGCACGCCAGAGCGCGCGTCAACAACACTCCATCCACGCCATGAACGACGACCTCGCCCCGCCGGGGCGTCCATCGCCCTTCCCAAAGGAGCCCCAAAGCCCGTGGCCGTGGATTAGCATGCATTTGGCCGTGCCCCGTGAGGCTGCCAAAAGATCAAGGCCCAGCTCAACGAACTCCCCGCCGCCCTGAGCCTCGTGAACCCCATGAGCTTCCCCATGTCCCATGACCCGCGACCGTTCACGGGGTCCATGCCCTCCCCAGGGCAACGTCCCAAGCACGGCATTGGATCCCGCCTCAACGCGACCGTGGACCGGCCGTGATGGACTGCGCGGATGCGCAGGGCTGTCTTCATGGAAGCCATGGGCCTTTCCACCGAGGAATCCATGGCTCGAAAAGGGAACATCCCGATACGCAGGTTAGTTGCCCCTTCGTGGCAACTGGAGCCGGGGACTCCGCCCGCAAGCGGGCTGCGTCCTGAGAATTCATCCTGTGGAGACCAATCGAAAGCGGTTCAATTGGCGGGTCAGCGAGGGGGTTGCAGCGGAAATGATCCAAGCACGGCGACTCGCCGGCTTTCGAAGTTGGGATGAATACTTCCTCTCCCTGCTGCACCCAACCCGTGCTCCCGCGCCCCGAGAATACCCTCCTTCCAACGAAACAAAAGCCATTCGGCGAGAGCAACAGGAGATCCGTGATGCACTGGTTGCCATCCACAATCTCCTCGAAGCCCAAGAGCAGGCGAGGCAGGCCGACGCGCACGAACACGAGGAGACGCGTGAGATGCTCCGTCGATTCTACGAGCTGTTGAGCCTGGTACTGGCTCCGGAGAAACCGGAACCCGTCCCGCCTCGCAAACCGGCGTCCACTGGCAACCCTGTCCTCGATGCCATTCGCACCCGGAGATCCATTTCATGAACCACATCGTGGAGCATTGCGGCAACTTCTCCCCGGAAGTCCTGCAGGGACTCATTGGCTACGGACGCGAGCAGGACAAGGGGCGTGGAAGGCAGAACGCCCGCAACGACCTTCCTCATGGAGACGGCTACGCCAGCAAGGAAGCCGATTTGGTCCTCGGGGGTTTTCTGCAGCGGAAAGCCGCCCAGCGCGCCGCCGCGGCCGGACGAGGCCTCGCGGAGCTTCCCTTGCCGGAGCGTGAACGGTTGGCCTGCCAGCTTGCCCGGGAACATCTGGCTTCCCACGGCCCCGCGGGCCATGAGCACTATCAGCATTGGATAACCCGGGTACGGGCGTACGCCCGGCAGCGGCAAATCGCCTTGCCGTCCCAAACCCACCGGGAAACCGATTATCAATACGCGCGGCGGCTCAGAAAATGGACCAAGGAACGCGACGAATCATGGCCCGAGCTCCGCCGCGCGGCCGGGATCCACCTGGTCTTCTCTCCCGACCCACGCATCTGGCCCTCTCTCCGGGCCGCCGGTAGGGATGAGCGGTTTTGCCTGCGGACGATTCTGGCGCAGACCATGAAGGAGTTCTCCGATTGGCGGCGCAAGCAACTTGGCCCGGGGCACACTTTGGGATGGGTGGCCGGGACCCATGTGGTTGCCAACGGGGCCGACCGCCATCCCCACATTCACGTGGTCATGCTCAAACGGGACGAGGCCGGCAGGGAGGTCAACTGTTCGGTGGCGAACTTGAAGGGACATCAGGGGAGGGATGCCCCCGATCCCGTGCGCGAGTTGAAGCGGCTCTTCGCCAAGAGCGTGGAGCGCGAACTGGAACGAACCCTGGGACCATCGGCCGTCCGAGAGTTGGACAAAATGCCTTCCGCCAAAGCGCCACCCCCGCTGCCGACGATCCCGCCAGCGCAACGGAACGATCACCCCCGGTTGCGCCATCTGGCGCGGGGTCTGCGCGTGGCTCTGGCCGCCACGCGATCGTGCCAGGGGCGTTGCTATGCCCAATGGAATCCCACGGTTGATCTGGGGTCCGCCATCCGTCTCGCCGCCCTCGTGAGCAAGGCCGCAGCTTTCAAAGGGCTTGCGCGTCCGGCACAATCAGCCGTCGATCCTGCGTCGATTCGCCAGAGAATCCGAGATCGTTTCCGCGGCAAAGGTCGTTCCACGCCCGGCCCCCAAATTGGCGATTGAAGACCGAGCTGACAACTGAACCGGACGACGGAAGACCGCAACTTTGGCCAGAGCCCACCGATGAAACCCGGATCATTTCTGCCGGAAGCCGTGTTTCTCCTTCATGGCCACCCTGATTCTGCCATACCTCCGGCTGCCAGGAGAACCCCGTCGTTCGAAGGGCCGATTGGCTTCCTGCCCCCTTGTCTCAGCGCAACTGCCTCCGACGGGCTTTCGGGGCCCGTCCTCGGCAGCAACCAGACCGCCCTTCAGCGTGAGCCACCACGGTGATGTTGCGGCAGGGGGTGCGAATTGCTAGGTTTAGCACATGGCATTTCAGGCCCCTACGAAAGCCCCGTCCAAGAGAGAGGAGGTGCTCCGTCTCGCCCAAGAGGCGTTTCAGAAGTTCCACACCCTTTGCTTCTGGCACATGCGGGAGGATTTGCGAATCACCGAGGAGGACCTGCCGGCGATCATCAAGGGGCTCCGCGAGAACGGTACGCACGAGACCTACCAGATCGCGGCTCGCCTATGCCACTAACGGAGCTTCAGCGGAAGGTCCTTCGCCTTCTGGCAGAAAACCGCAACCCCGACAGCTACGTGGCCGGGGGGGATCGTTCTCAACCAGACGAGGGAGACGCCCCGGTTCTCCGGGGACATGACATCGCTCACGGTCGAGGCGCTGTTTTGCTGTCGCGCATTTGCTGTCGCGCATGTTGAGATTGTTTTGATGGCATGATAACCTCCTGTCATGGCATCGGTTGGTTCTCCTTCCCGTAGCCTGCAAATCTACAGCGGGCACATGCTCATTGACGCGGAGAATCTCGCCATGGAATGCGCCATGGCGCGGAAACTCCAGGAGGATTCTTCGCTGCTGGAACGAGCCAAGGAGGGTCTCCGCCGATGGGAGGCCAACAAAAATCCCCATTCGCGTCGCTATCGCGAAGGATGGAGGCATTTCCTTTATGAGCGGCCGCTGCCGGATCTGATCGAGTACATGACCGATCTTTCCGACCATGGCGATGCGCGGAGACAGGCCGACCCGTTTTCTCCATCGGCATTTCTTTCCAAGTCAGAACTCGACCACATCACAGAGCGGGTGAAGGAACTTTTTGCCGAGTTGTTGGCGACGCCTCAGCCAGAGGAGTGCAGGGAATTTTCCTCGCGCTACATCTACAAGGATCAACTGGACGCCGTTCGCCAGCGGATTAAAGAGGAGTTTCTTGAAACGGTCCCAGTTTGAGCATGTTCTGCGAGCCGCTGCGCAACTCTGTGAGGAACATGAGTTCATCGTCATTGGCGCCAGTTCATTGCACGGAACGTCAGCCAAACTTCCCCCGGAGTTGGAAGTCTCAGAGGATGTGGATCTGTATCCCAAGGAGCGGCCGGAAAAATCAGAATTGATCAGTTCGGAGATGGGAAGGCAGTCCCCTTTCGACAACGAATTCAAATACCGTGCCGAAGGAGTTGGGCCCGGGGTGGCCCACCTTCCCGAGGGTTGGGAATCCCGTCTCGTCAAGTTCACGAGTCCGAATGTGCCCGGGGTGACCGCCCATTGTCTCGAAGTTCATGATCTTGCTGTGAGCAAACTCATCGCCGGCCGACCCAAGGACATCGAATTCATCGAGTCGTTGGCCAAGCATGCGATGATTCAGCCGGATGTGATCCGCCAGCGCCTGGATCACACCAAGGAGCACCATCAGATCCTGAACATGGCGAAAGACTCCTTCGAGCAGGCTCTGGAAACGGTGGCTCAAGCCAGGAAACGGAGCCTTTCGAAGCTCCGACAACACCTTCCCAAACGACCCTACCTCGGTCCGTCGAATCGGGATTATCCCGAGAGGGGAATCGAGCCTGGAGATTGACGCCGCGGTCGAGCTGGGGGCGGCCAACCGTCTCGCCGCACTCGTGCGCAGGACCGTGTCATCCAGGAAGCCTGTCCATTCGCAAGAATCCGCCAGCCCCCCTTTCTTTGATCCGCAAGAAGATCCGGGATCATTTCCGCGGCAACGGTCGTTCCTCGCCCGGTCCCAAAATCGATGATTAAAGACCGAAGCGCCACGTCAAGAGCGGCGGATGCCAGGTGAACCGGACGACGGGAAAGCGTCACCTTGGCCAGAGCCCACCAATGAATCCCGATTCATCCACCCAGCAAACCACAGGCTACTCCTTCGGCAAACCGCCCGACGATATGGAGGCGTGGCGGGAACAATGTCGCCGCCAGATGAAGCGCGACACTCGCTCGCGAATGAAATACGGTTGGTTTCACACCTACCGGCCGGTCCTCGATGACGCCCCCTACCGCGTCTTCAATTCCACCGCCGAATACCGCGCTTGGTGCCGGGAAAACCTGCCTGAGTATCTGGGGTTCCATGACGAATCCCAGACAGTTTGAAGGTGCTCCCCCTTGGCTGGCCATCATGCCGTCCCTGCAGGAAGACGGCTCCCCCTCCGCCATCCAGCAGACGGGCGGCGTTCGACTTGTCGAGCGTGCCCTCTTTTCGATTCATCCTCGTGCTGGGCATCCCCAAAGCTGCCGCATCGCCACTTCCGGGCAGACACTTGGCCTGACACGGGAGCGGATACGCGGCCTTGCTGCCCCAAAGGACCCCGTCCAAGCAACGCCATGAGGCATGTGGACGTGGCCGGTTTCGTAAAGAAGCCTTTTGCTCCTCGTATAGGGGGGGCAATGAGAACAGTATTAGGGCTTGACTCAGATGAGATGTTTCGCTTTAGGAAACATCATGTCTATTGGTCGATCCCCATGGATCGCGAATGTCGGCGACGCTAAAAGCGTGTCGCTTACTGATCTCCAAGAAGCAGTTCCCTTCTCCACAGTCATTGACCTTCCAAAGGGCAAGGGTGCTGGGGTGTTATCTGCCGACGCTGTATGAAGCTTGTCGGCCATTCTTGGTGCCGGAATCTCGCGCTGGTTGTTTTCGGCTTGGGCGCGGGAATGTGTTGTGCCGCTCCAGGGGTGGTTTCGGGGGACGCTTCAGTGGTAGCCACCAAGAAGGCGGATGACCTTCTCGCGCGCGGGCGATACGCTGAGGCGTTCACTCTCTACGAGGAGATGGAGAAGAAGGCCGCGGGGGATGAGGCCCTGGCGACTCGTATCCGTTTTCAACAGGGGCTGTGCCGCTTGAAAGCGAAGCGAACTCCGGATGCGTTCTCCATCTGGACCCGGATGCGCTCGCTGGCTCCCACCAGCATTTACGCGCCGCGTTCGCTCCTCTTCGAGGCCGAGGACCCCACGAATACGGGGAAGCAGGAGCGGCTGTACGACGAGATTCTGGAGAAGTATCCGAAGTCGGAGGAGGCCGCTACGGTATTGCGGAAACGCGGCCAGGTTGCTTTCGATCACAAGGACTACCGCAAAGCCGTCGATTGTTGGGAGCAATTCCTCAGCGGCTTCCTAACGCATCCGCAGGCCGCGGCGGTTCGCGAAAAGCTTCAGACCGCACAGCTGGCCGCGGGAGGCGACACCGGTGCGGCGGGTGAAGCGGCAGCGGGGAACCTTCTGAAACGCGCCAATGCGCTCTTTGACAAGGCTTCCTTCGCGGAGGCGCTCCGTCTCTACCAGGAAGTGCTCGGCAAATACGCGCTTTCCAAAGAAGCGGGCCACGCTTCAGGACGGCTGGCCCAATGTCAGCAAGCCCTTGGAAAGGACAAGGAAGCGTTGCAAACCCTGCAGCGCATGGTCGAGAAGAACCCAGAAAGCGCCGCGGAGGCCCTTGGGGAAATCGTCATTCACGCGACGAACGCCAAGATGGAGGCCTTGCGCCAGCGGGCGACCCAGGAGCTGCTGAACAAGTATCCGACAGCCTTCGAGACGCAACAGGCAATCTTCATCGCCGGTTCACAGGCGATGGGACGGAAGAATCGCGCGGAAGCCGAGAGGTGGTGGAATATGCTGCTGGAAAAGTATCCGCAGACCGAATTCCGTGCCTCAGTGGAAAGGAGCTTGGGCCTGAGCGCGGAAGGCAATCCAACCTTGACGAGGAATGCCGGTCCAACGCCTGTTTTGAGCAAAGAGGATCTGCAGAGGAAGAAACTGGAGGACCAGAAGATTTGGGAAAGGGAAGCTGGCGATTTTGAACGAAAGTATCGCGATCTGTCGCTCAGCAAGGACGAACGCGCCGAGAATGCCTACCAGTTGGGCGAGCGCTTGTTTTTCCTTGGGCAACATGAGAAGGCGGTCGCGCGATACCAGCGCGTCTGGGAGGAGTTTCCGCAGAGCGTTTGGGCGGATCAGGCGATTTTTCGCGCGGCTCAGGTGTGCTTCGCGGCGCGTCAACCCCAGAAGGGTGTCGAGCATTTCCTTCTGTTGGTCAACCAATGCCCACAGTCCAATCTCCGTCCCTTTGTGCTCTTTTGCCTAGGCAATCGCCATGTTCTGTATGAGGGCGACTTGAAGAAGGCTTGGCCGTACTATGATCAGTTGATGAAAGAGTATCCCGACAGCGCCTTGGCGGGGCGTGCGAGGAAATACTGGGCGCAATTGAGCAAGCTGCCGGAGCAGAAGCTCAAGGAACAGGTGGATGTGTTGCTGAAGCGTGAAAAAGCCGCCGAGAAGAAATCTTCATGAGAACTCCCGCGCAATTCCTTGTGGGTTTGGTGCTGTTGTTCAGCGTCTTCGCACTGCATCGCACCGTGCATGCTGCGGATGCGACGGTCACGATCCTTTGGAGAGACGATGGGAGTGCGAGTGGCTCTCCCAGTGCATCGACGTTTACGACGAATATCAACTTTTACGTCCAGAACGTCGGTGACCAGAAGACCCTGTTGGTCCAGCCCCAAAGTGGGTTTCGGTTCAAAGAAGGGCCGACAGTGGTGCCGGTGGATAATGGGATCACGGTGAGCGGCTCGGGAGGGAACTACACGGTCACCATCGTGACCGCCAAGAAGCAGGGGCAAGCGCAAATTCAAGGAAAGATCGAGCGGAGTCCGTCGGGTGGAGGGGGTGGCGGCGGCACCCCGCCGGAACGCCCCTTCGACATCTCGGTGCTTCAGAAGTGGGTTTACATCCGCTATTCAGTTCCCTCGAACGGCACGAATTTGATTGCCGCAGTGGGCAGCACCAACGACCTCACCTCGATCGTGGCGTTGGGTGACGGTTCCCCGGCGTCTGGGAAGGTGAACTGGAATGCAGGAAGCCTCGGAACGTTTACCGCCAACGATGTGGACCTCGCCTCGGGCAGCGCCTCCACCAAGTTCGTTGCTTCGACGGATGCAGGCAATGGAACGATTGCAGCCACTGGCCAAAACCTTAAGGATTCTGGAGATTTGAGCGTTCCTAACGCGTCCACGAATTTGTCGGTGAGACTTGTGAAGGTCGAGGTCACGCAAGCATCAATCCGCGACGGGCAGTTTCAAGTTGTTCTTAACAGTTCCGGCGCGAATCTAAGTGGAACCTTGCGTTTGAAACTGAAGAAGAATTCGACCGTAGTGGAACTTGCGTCACTTTCGAACCAAGCTGATGGTACCGTCACCATTCAACTTGACGACTATATAGAGAATTTGGCATCGCACAATGCAGAGCAATATACCGTCGCCTGTGCTGCGTGGACGGTCGCCGGTCAAGACATAACATCTCAGGATAAGACGCTGGATTCTGAAGTCAAGGTGTTGGCTACATGGAAGATAAGCAACTATTTTACTCCAACATGGGGTGGCTCATGGGATGGAACAAGTCTCACGAAGGGCATGTATGCCTCTGGGACATATCCCGGCGGTCTTACGAATGTTACGGTGAAAACGAGCTTTTTAAATTCGCTTGACCCGGCGAATGAAGGTCTTGCGGTTGATGGCTCAACGGTCATTCGGGACCATGCACAGGATGCTGTTGCTGGTTTTGAGCGGGTAACCTTCCTTGGAGGCGGTGCTGGGTACATCGAGAATCCTGACAGAGACCAGCAAACCGCTGGTGGATGTCCAGGCGTTCCAAATATCACGTCGCAAACCATTGCGGTTACGCCCAACAATCCCGATTTGGGGTGCGGCGCTGAGGCGTATATTCCAGGTTTCAAGGTTAAGACTGTTCAAGATCACGGATCGCTCAACGGCAACAACAAGCAAATTGATGTGTGGATCGGGGCGGGAGACCAATCTAGGTTCCTCGCGGTTTTCAGTGGCTGGCCTGAAGTGGTTGAGCGTTGTAGGAGGCCATGGGGATGGGAAGTTTTCCTGCGACGAAGTAGAGCATGTTGATGAGGTAAAACTCGGTGCGGTAGCCGCG
>JADZFN010000022.1 GCA_020849895.1 Verrucomicrobiia bacterium
AGCCTCGCGACGGCCTCGATCTCGCACGGTTTCTTGAGGAGGGCGCCTCCTCTTCTCACCCCATCTGCGCGAGCATTTCGAGCGTCACTTCGCCACGCATCGGACGGTTCGCGGCGAACTCGAAGACCTGATCCACCGCGCTGCGCCCCTGGCGGCGGCACCCGTTCGTCACGTGTCCTGCAAGGTGCGGCGTCAGGATCACATTCGGGAGCGTCCGCAGCGGGTTGTCTTTCGCCGGAGGCTCGGGGTCGGTCACGTCAATGAACGCGGTGATTCGGCCCCTCTTCAGCTCCTCGATCATCGCCGTTTCGTCCACGATCGCGCCGCGCGCGGTGTTGATGAAAATCGCGCCGTCCTGCATCGCGCGGAAATGCCCACCCTTGAGCAGGTGGCGCGTCGCGGGGAGGCTGGGCGCATGGAGCGTCACCACCGTCGAACGCCGCACCAACTCGTCGAGCTCGACGAGCGTGGCACCCAATTCCTTCGCGCGCTCGGGCGTCACATAGGGATCGTAGAGCAGGACCTCGACCTCAAAGGCGCGCAACAGGCGGAGGAGATGCAACCCCACCTTGCTCGCCGAGATCACTCCGATCGTCACCTGGTAAAGCTCACGAACCACGTCGCGCGGGGTCCCGAGCTTCGGATCGTGCCAGTGGCCCGCGCGGGACCACTCGCGCGCGGGGAAGATCCCTTTCAATCCGCAGAGGATCATCCCGAGCGTGGTTTCCGCGACGCCGATGGCGAGTGCTTCGTTGCAGGTCGCCACGCGGATGCCGCGTTTCCACGCTTCTTCGGCGACGAGCCTCTTCACGCTGCCAGCCGAATGCACGATCAGCCGAAGATTTTTTGCCGCCGCCACATCCTCCGCCGTGACCGGAATCATCTCCCAGCCGGTCACCATCGCTTCCGCCTCCGTCAGATGCTCCTGCACGAAGCGTTTCAGCGCCGCGCTTTCGGACGCCTGGTCCGACCGCTCTCCCTTGGCGGCAAATTCCGCAAAGGCGCCTCCCGCGGAGAAATCGGGGAGCCGCACCTCGTGCTCGGCGGCGAGCCGATCCAGATCCGATTTCCGGAAGCAGCGTTCGATTATCGAAGGAGGGAGGTTGAAAAGCACCTTCATGGAACCCGGGAAAAGTCTGCCGACGAGACAGATCCGTTGCAAGCTGTTCGAGAAACCGCCGACGCCTGGGTGCGCGCCCGAGGCGCCGGCCGCCGCTCGAGAGCGGCGAAAGACATGCGGCCGGGTGGCTCGCGCGGGCGCGAATCTTCCACCGCTTTCCCTCTCGTTCTTCCCTTGAAATCTCGAATGCGGACGGCCAGCATGGCGCGCCTTCTCCATGCGCGCGCATGATCCTGTCGCCCTTGCCGCCCTCGCCCGCCTCGATCACGCGGAGACGCGGCTTGCCCGCCTGCGGGGCGTGATCGGCCTCGACGGTTTTGTGGACCAAATTCTTCGCGTGGTGGACCAGAGGTCTTCCGACGGCACGACCACCTTCATCCCCACAATCGCCGAATGGGGGAAACGGGTGCAGGCCGCCGGAGGCAAGAGCACTAAATTCGAGATGTCGGTCGTTCAGATGAAGCTCGGAGGGAACGGACCGATCATGGCCTCCGCCCTCGCCGCGTTCGGTCTGCCGCTCACCTGCGTCGGCAACCTCGGCTGGCCTCAGCCCCACGCCGTCTTTCAACCGATGGCCGGCGCCTGCCGGCTGGCGACCCTCGCCGAGGCGAGCTTCACGGACGCCGTCGAATTCGAGGACGGCAAGATCATGCTCTCGCGTCAGGAGGCTTCCGCGCGCGTCAATTGGGAAAGCCTTTGCGCCGCCTTCGGCGGCCTCGCCGGCGTGCAGCAACTTTTCGACGAGGCCACGTTCGTCGCGCTCAACAACTGGGCCGCGCTCCCCCACATGTCCGCCATCTGGGAACGGCTCCAAGCCGAAGTCTGTCCCCGCCTCGCGCCGTCCACCGAAGGTTCACGCCGCCTTTTCCTCGACCTTGCCGACCCGCAGTTCTGCACGGCGGCCGATCTCCGCCGCGCCCTCGAGATCGCCGGCGGCTTCACAAGATTCTATGACGTCACCCTCGGCCTCAACCAGAAGGAGGCTGCCGAGCTGCTTCACGCCTTCGGGTCGAAGTTGCCCGGCGACGATCACGCCTGGTGTCGCGACGCGGGGCGCGCCCTCCGCGAAAAGCTCGGTGTCGCGCGCGTGGTCGTTCACGCCGTCGCCTTCGCGACGGCCGCCACCGCCTCGGACACACCGGTCGTCGAAGGGCCTTTTGCGGCGCGCCCGAAGATTTCGACCGGCGCCGGCGATCATTTCAACGCAGGATTCAGCCTCGCCCTGCTCCTCGGAGGAACCCTCGAGGAATGCCTCCAGTGCGGCGTGGCGACATCGGGCTTCTACGTCCGGACCGCGAAATCTCCGACGCTCGACGATCTGCGCGCCTTTCTCCGCCGCATCGCCGGCGGCCGGCCGGATTGAGGCGCGCGCCTACGGGATTGCGACAGCGCCAGAGGACCGATAGTTTTCCAACGCCCTCTTAAATTCGCATCCCATGAAACTGCTGATTCTCGGCGGCGCCGGATTCCTCGGCGCGAACTGCGCGCGCTATTTCCGCAAGCGGGGCCACCGGGTGGACGTCGTGGACAACCTGGTCCGCCGCGGCGCCGAGCTGAACCTGCCCGAGTTCAAGCGTCTCGGGATCCGGTTCCATCACGGGGATGTCCGGAACCGGGAAGACTTCGTGCCGCTGCCGCGCGACGCCGAGTTCGTCCTCGATTGCTCGGCGCAGACTTCAGCGACCGACAGCTACGCGAACCCCACCTTCGATCTGACGAACAACACCGTGGGCCTGCTGAATGCGCTCGAGCACGCGCGGGGGATCGGCGCGGCATTCCTCTTCTGCAGCACGAACCGGGTCTACGGCGCCGACCGGGTGAACGCCTTCCCCGTGCGCGAGACCGCCACGCGCTGGGAGTGGGACGCGCGGCGCGCGCGTCCCTGCCGGGGTTTCGATCCACGCCACGGGTTCTCGCACGAGTTCGACGTGGACGGCCCCGCCCACAGCATCTACGGACTCTCCAAGATTTGCGCCGACCTCATCTGCCAGGAATGGGCGCGCGCCTTCGGCCTGCCGATCGTGGTGAACCGCTTCGGTTTGCTCAGCGGCCCCGGCCAATTCGGCAAGTGCTCGCAGGGCTGGGTGGCCTGGTGGGCCATCGCCGCGCACTTCGGCCTGCCCCTCACCTACATCGGCTGGAAGGGCAAGCAGGTGCGCGACGTCCTCTTCGCCGAAGACGCCTGCCGCCTCTTCGAGCTGGAAATGCGCCACATCGGGCGCGTCGCCGGACGGGTCTTCAACGCCGGCGGAGGACGCACGAACAGCCTCTCCCTCCGCGAAGCCACCGGAATCGTGTCGGAAATTTTCAGGCGAAAAGTCCGCCCATCGCTCCAGCCCCAGCCGCGCACCGCCGACTTCGTCGTTTACTACACCGACAATCGCCCCGTCACAAAAGCCCTTGGTTGGGTGCCGCGGATCGGTCTCGAGGAAGGTTTTCGTCTCATCGCCGATTGGGTCCGCCGCGAGGAAACGCGGCTCCGGAACCTCTACCTTTGAGCGGCATCCCATGAAAACCGTCCTCGTCACCGGAAGCAGCGGTCTCATCGGTTCGGAAACCGCGCGCCATTTCCACGCCCTCGGCTGGAAATGCGTCGGTATGGACAACAACATGCGCGCCCGGTTCTTCGGACCCGACGGCGACACCGAATGGAACCGCCGCCGCCTCGTCGCCGAATGCCCCCGCTTCCAGCATGTGGAAGCGGATATCCGCGACCGCGACCGCGTGCTCCGGACGATCGCGGAATTGAAGCCCGATCTCATCGTCCACTGCGCCGCGCAGCCTTCCCACGATCTCGCCGCGAAAATCCCTTTCGAAGACTTCGACGTGAACGCTGTCGGAACACACAACCTCCTCGAGGCGACCCGCCGCGGCGCGCCCGAGGCGGTCTTTGTGTTCATGAGCACGAACAAGGTATACGGCGACCGCCCCAACCTCATCCCGCTCCGCGAGCTGCCCACGCGCTGGGATTACGCGGACCCGAAGTTCGCCGGCGGCATTCCCGAGGATTTCCCGATCGACCAGAGCACGCACAGCATCTTCGGCGCAAGCAAAGTCGCGGCGGACGTGATGGCCCAGGAATACGGGCGCTATTTCGGGATGAAGGTGGGCGTCTTTCGGGGAGGCTGCCTCACCGGCGCCGCGCACTCGGGCGCTAAGCTCCACGGTTTCCTCGCCTGGCTCTTCAAGACCGCGCTCTCGGGCGGGCGCTACCAGATCCTCGGCTACAAGGGCAAACAGGTGCGCGATCAGATCCACAGCCACGACGTGGCCGCCGCGTTTCACGCCTTTTACGAAAACCCGCGCGCCGGCGAGGTGTATAACCTCGGCGGCGGCAAGGAAAACAGCGCCTCCATCCTCGAATGCCTCGCGCGCATCGAGACCATGACCGGCCGCAGGATCGAAACAGAATACACCGACACGAATCGCGTCGGCGACCACATCTGCTATTACTCCGACCTGACGAAAATGCGACGCCACTTCCCCGGATGGCGCATCACCCGCGATCTCGACGCCATTTTCGAGGACTTCCACCGGGCCGCGCTCGCGGAGCGCGCGTAGTCGTCCGCAAGCGGCGGGCCGCGATTTGCGGGAGGTCGGAACCGGCGGCGACAGCGGATCCTCCGCGGCCCGTTTCCATCGCGTGAACGCCGCGGCGCAGTTCGAGGAATCGCGCGAAGAGCGGCGCGTAGGCCGCCACGGCTTCGGGTCGCGGCGCGACCGTTTTCCCCGTGCGGGAGAGCTCCTTCGCCGCGTCCGCCATCGAGCCGAAGAAGCGGCAACCGGTCGCGGCGAGCATCGCCGCGCCAAGGGTCGCCGCCTCGGTCACGACGGGCACCTCGATCGGCCGTCCGGCGACGTCCGCCATCAGTTGGAGCATCAGGAGGCTTCTCGCGCCGCCGCCGACCACGCGGATCACCGGCGGGCGCAGGCCGAGGCGTTCCAGAAACTCCACGTTCTCGCGAAACGCGAAAACGACCGATTCCCGCAGCGCGCGGAACATTTCCGCCGCGCCATGCGGAAGGCCGAGGTTGAGAAACGCCCCGCGCGCCCACGGGTTCGGCTCGGGCGACACGACGCCCTCGAAGTCGGGCAGCGCCACCGGGCCGAAAGAGGAGGGCGTCACGCGCGCGGCGAGGCGGTCGAGTTCCTCCAGGCCTTTCCCCGGGCAGAAGACCCGCTGGAACCAATCGAACAGCACCCCGGCCGTGCGCGCATACGGGAGCGCGAACCGATACGGCCTCACCGGAAAAGGCCCGGACAACAGCCCCGGCGGAGGCGGATCGGGCAGGCGCTCGGCCAGGGTCACGAGCGCGAGGCAGGTGCCGATCGTCACGGAGAGAACGCCCGGCGCGACGTTCCCCGCGCCGAGGGCGCCGGCGAGCTGGTCGTTCGTCCCCGTGACGAGCGTCACGCCGGACGGCAGCCCCCAGGCGCGCGCCAGCTCGGGGAGGACGGCGCCGATCGCGAGGCCCGGCCATTGGATTTCGGCGAATTGGTTGTCGCGCAGGCCGGCGGCCTCCAGCTTCTCCGGGAGATAGGCGGCGCCGTCCGGTCGAGCGAGGCCGCTCGTGCCGGCCGTCATCGGATCCGTAACGGCGCGACCGGTCAGACGAAAGGCGAGGTAGTCGGGCAGGAGTAGGTGTCGGCGCGCCTTCTTCATCCGCTCGGGATGACGCTCCCGGAGCCAGAGGATCTTCGCCGCCGAAGCGATGGAGTCCATCGGCGCGCCCCGCTCCGTCAGACGCCGCGCCTGCTCCTTCGCGCGGCCGTCGTACCAGAGGATCGCCGGATGAAGCGGCCGGCCTCGTTCATCGAGCGAAACAAACGTCTGCCCCTGCGAGGAAACGCTCATCCCGAGGACGCGCGCGCGCGCCTGGCGAACTGCGCGCCGGACCGCCCCGCGCGCGGCGTCCTCGATTTTCCCGATGGGGATCTCCGCCCGCCCGTCAATCCAGGATTGCGGGACGTAACCCGCCCGCGCGAACCCCAGGAGGCGCCCCCGGAGATCGTACACGCCCGCTTTGGCGCCTGTGCCTCCGACATCCAAACCGAGGAAGGCTTCGCGTTTCATGTATGCGTTCCGGCGGTTCGCGCGTTCGACGATGAGTCCTAAAGGTCCAGGCCGCGTCCGCCCGCTTCGCGGATCAGGCGAACGGCGTTGGCATAAAACACCGGTGCGATCTGTCCCTTCGAAAGTCCGACCTCCCGCGCCGCAGCGAGGAATTGGCACAGCTCTTCGTAGAGAAAAAACGTGAGCCGCTCCGCTTCCGGCCCCTCGATCTCTCGCATGTTCGGATCGCCGGAGACGTCGCCGTAGGCGCCCTTTTTCACGAGATTGACGTAGCGCCCGTTCTCCGCAAGGCGCCGCATCCGCATCCGCGTGATGGGCAGATCGCTCGCGAAAAGGACGCGCTCCGGACCGACGGCCCGCAACAGGGCGACGAACACCTCGCGGCATGTGTTCGCGCTGAGGTCGAAGACCATCTTCTTCGTCGTCGAAAGTTTCTCGAAGGCGTCGCCGACGTCTTCAGGCACATACGCGCGCCCGACGTGCGCGATGATCAGCTTCACGTTCGGCCAGCGTTCCTCGATCTCGATCATCTGGGCAAGGTTGAGCGGATCGCGGAGCCGTCCGTCGCGCGGGATGTGGAGCATCACGATCCCACCGAGGCGGTCCATGACGTCGAGCTGGTGCGGCGGAAGGAAATCATGGATGCGCACCTCCCGCTGGGGGATGGCGGGATGCGAAAGCGAAAGATACACCTTCAGACCAAGGAATCCGCCCTCCCGGATCCGCCGCTCGAGCTCCGCTCCGCCCCAGCAAGGAAGGGCGAACAGCAGCGCGGGCCAGCGGCGTTTGCGCGCCTCCGCGCTCACGTAGGCGTTGCCCGCCTCGTGGTCGTCCGAGGGCTGGACCACCATGCTGAAAACCAAGGGCACAACCTTTTTCCCAGGAAAAAACAGGCGGTAGCTTTCCTCGAGGTCCTCGAACGGATTCTCAGCGGCGACGCGCGCCGGCCAGGTCACCAGGCGCGCAGCGTGCCCGAAGCTGGGGCAGTGCGCCCGCTGCCACGCGTGGACGTGAGCGTCGAGCAGCCGGTCGGGAAGCCACGGCGCGATTTCCTCGCGGTAGATTTCGCGATCGTGATCGCGGACTTCAAAGAGGGACATGGCGAAAAGGGAACAGGCTCAATCGCCGGGGGTCAACTTGGATCCTTGCGCGTCGTCGGCGTTCAGGATTTCCTCCGCCGCGCGCGCGGCGGCGCGCCCGTCTCCGAGCGCCGCGCGCACCCGCGCATAGCCCCCCGCCACCGCCGCGCGCGCGGCGGGGTCCTTCGCGAGGCGGAGCATTTCTCCGGCGACGTTCGCCGCGGTGAGGTCCGATTGGAGAAACTCCCTTACGACCTCACCATCCGCGAGCAGGTTCGGCATCGCCAGGTACGGCACCCGCACGAGGCATCGCCCCATCCACCACGTCGGCCACGCGACGCGATAGACCACGCCGCACGGCAGCCCGTGGGCGGCGGCTTCGAGGGTTGCCGTTCCGCTGCACACCGCCCCCGCCCACGCGCGCCGCAGAAGCTCTTCGGCGGGAAGAAATCGCGCGCCGGGCGCTCCCCTCCGGATCGCCGTCTCTGCCGCAGGCGAGGCGGCCGCCCAGGCGACGCGCGCGCCAGGCCGCCGCCGGACGATCTCGGCCGCCGCGCCGGTGAGCGCGGGGAGATGCGCGCGCACTTCCCGTTCCCGGCTCCCCGGGAAAAACGCGAAGAGGTCGCGCTCCCGCTCCGCGTCGGCGGCGGGACGCGTTCCGCCCAGGGGATGCCCCACGAAGACGGCTCGCAGGCCGGTCTCCTCATAGATCGCCGGCTCGAAAGGGAAGAGGCAGAGCACGGCGTCGAGAAAACGCGCCATACCCCACTTGCGCCGCGCGTTCCATGCCCAGAGTTGCGGCGAGACATACTGGACGAGCCGCACCTCCCGTCCTTGGCGCGCGCGCGCCGTGCGGAGAAAGCGGAGGTTGAAGCCGGGGTAGTCCACGCCCACCACGACAGACGGCCGCGCCGCCGCCATGGCGTCGAGGACCTCCCGCATCAGGCGGCGGAAGTAACCGTAATTACGAAGCGCCTCGACGATTCCCACCACGGCACGCCCCGTGGGATCGGCGACGATTCGCACGCCGGCGGCGCGCAGGAGCGGGCCGCCCATCCCCGCGAAATCGAGTGAGGGATCGCGCGCCCGCAGGGCTGCGACAAGCTCGGCCCCGCGGCGGTCGCCGCTCGCCTCTCCCGCCAGAATGAAAATCGTCCGGCTCATCAGGAGAGAAACGGAAGGGATGCCCTGGATTCAGGATGCGCCGATTCCGCTCCGCAGGACCGGCATGGCTCCGCAGGAAGAACCGGCAGGATGCCGCGGCCCGGATGCGGCGCGCCCGCGCCTGGGGGTTCGTCGCGCATGCTCTGCCGTCCGTGTTTCATCCGTGGCTTTGGCCGGTCAGAACTTAGGCGAGGTCGGCGAGGCGGACGTAGAGCTTGCCCGGAAGCTGGCGCACGAGCCGCTTCATCTCGAGCACCATCAGCGTGGCGGAAATCACCGAGGGCGGAAGCGCTCCGCCGCTCAGGATCGCGTCCATCGGCGTCTCTTCGCGCCCGACCGCCTCGAACACGAGCCGTTCCGTCTCGGTGAGCTTCACGGCGGCCCTCGGCGCCGCCGCATCCGCCTCCCCCTTCGCACGGTCGAGGCCGCGCGGGAGAAGCATCTCGAACTCTTCGAGCACGTCCTCGACACACTGAACGAGTTTCGCACCGGTCTGGATGAGCTTGTGGCTGCCGATCGCGTTCGGCTGGTCAATGCGCCCCGGCACGGCGAAGACCTGCCGCCCCTGTTCGGAAGCGAAGTTGGCCGTGATCAACGCCCCGCTCGTCGCGCCCGCCTCGACGACGAGCGTGCCGAGCGACATCCCGCTCGCGATGCGATTGCGCATCGGGAAGGTCTGGCGGTCGGGCTTCTTCCCCATCGGGAACTCGGAGACGAGCGCCCCGCCTCCTGCGACGATCTCCTCGCCGAGCTTCGCGTGATCCGCCTTCGGCAGGTAATCGAAGCCGAAACCGAGCACGGCGACGGTGCGCCCTTTCGCCTGGAGACAGCCGCGGTGAGCGGCCGAATCGATCCCCACCGCGAGGCCGCTCACGACGGTCATCCCGATGTTCGCGAACTGAAAGCCAAAGCGCCGCGCCGTTTCCTGTCCGTAGTGGCTCGGATGGCGCGCGCCGACGATCGCGAGGGAGTTTTTCTCGCCGTCCTCGAGACGCCCCCGGACGTAGAGCACGAGAGGCGGATCGTGGATCTGGCGCAGGAGCGCGGGATACTCCTCGTCCTCGGCGCAAATGAGGCGCAGCCCTTGGGCGCGCGCGTGTTCGAGCTCCTTCTCCCAGGGGATCTCTTCGCGCCAACGCGAAATCGCCCGCGCCATCTCGCGGCCGACGCCGTTGACCGTCCGCAGCTCCCGCTCGGGCGTCTCGAGGATCGCTTCGGGATTCCCGAAGCGATCCGAAAGCCGGCGCACCGTGATCGGGCCGATGTGGTCCACCATGTTGAGGACCAGGCATGCCTCTGCGCGCGTCATGATGCGCCAGCCTGCCTTCGCCTTCCGGAAGCTTCAATCCCATTTCAAAATTGCGAACTCTTCACAGCGCCTTCGCCGGCGAAACGCTGCGGGATGCCGCCTCAATTGAGGGAAAAGGTCTTCGCAAGCAGTCTGCCTTGAATCGAAGGGGAGCGTCTCTCGCCAGCCGAGGAAGGCGCCGACCTCTTCGCGCGCAAGATTCTCATATTCTCTCGCGCGACGAAAAGTTTGAGCTAATCTATCTCCATGGCCGCCATTGATGATTATCTCCGCGCGATGCCGGAGCACAAGGCTTCCGATCTCCACCTCTCCAGCGGGGCGCTTCCGATGTTCCGGATCTCGGGCACGATGACTCCGATCAGCGACCAGGCCACCGCCCCGGAAACGGTCCTCGCACTCGTGCGAGAGATCATGCCGGAGCGGAACAGGGAAGAGTTCGAACGCGAGCACGACACTGATTTCGCCTATACGATCGAAGGCGTCGGACGCTTCCGAAGCAACGCCTTCATGGACCGGCATGGTCCCGGCGCTGTCTTCCGGTTGATTCCCTCGAAGATCATGAGCTTCGCGGAGCTTGGACTTCCCGAGTCCCTCAAGAAGCTCTGCTTCCTCACCAAGGGGCTCGTCCTCGTCACCGGGCCGACCGGCTGCGGCAAATCCACGACGCTCGCCACGATGATTGATTTCATCAACGAAAACCGGAACGACCACATCATCACCATCGAAGACCCGATCGAATTCGTGCATCCGAACAAGAAATGCCTCGTCAACCAGCGCGAGGTCCACACGCATACGGCGAGCTTCAAGCGCGCCCTCCGCGCCGCGTTGCGCGAGGATCCGGACATTGTCCTCGTCGGGGAGATGCGCGATCTGGAGACGATCATGATCGCGCTCGAGACCGCGGAAACCGGCCACCTCGTTTTCGGAACCCTGCACACGACCACGGCCGCAGGCACCGTGGACCGCTTGATCAATCAGTTTCCGGCGGAGCAGCAGCCTCAGGTGCGCGCCGCGCTCGCCGAGGGGCTCAAGGGCGTCCTCGCGCAGAATCTCCTCAAGAAGAAGGGCGGCGGCCGCGTCGCCGCCTTCGAAATCCTCATGGGCAGTCACGCCCTCGGCGCCAACATCCGCGAAGGCAAGATTCACCAGATCCCCATGTTGATCCAGACGGGGCGCAAAGAGGGCATGTGCGCCCTCAACGACTCACTCCTCGATCTCCTCCAAAAGGGTCTCATTGATCCCGTCGAGGCCTATCAAACGGCCGCGGCGAAGGAGGACCTCATCAAGCGCATGTCCACGATCCCTCATCTCCGTTCCTCCAAGGGCGCGCCCTGGACCGAAGAAGAACTGCTCAAGGCCGCAGCGGCCTGATCCCTTGATGACCTCTCGTCGGCGTCTCTGGATATGGACCGGCCTCGCGGTGGCGATCGCATGGGTTCTCGCCGCGGGAAGCATTGCGTTCTTCCGAGGCCAGCGTGTCACCTCCGAAAAGGTGGTCGCTTATCTCAGGGAAAAACCCCTCCGCGACCTCTCCGACGAAGAACGGATGCGCCGCATCGAGGGGCTTGCCGACCGCGTCAACCGTCTCGACTTCGAGGAACGCCAGAAAGTCCGTTTCGAAAAGGAGATCCGTCGCATCGTTCTCGAAATGACCGAAGCCGAACGCGTCCGCTACCTCAGCCTCACGCTCCCCAGCGGCATGAAGAACATGATGGAGGCGTTCAACAAGATGCCGCCCCTCAAGCGCAAGCAGGTCGTCCATCGAGCCATCACCGAGCTTTCCCGCTATTCCGAAGGCGGCGACCGCGCCGAGATGGAAAAGACGCTGGGCGATGAAAACGTGAAGCGGATCGCGGCGGAAGGGATGAAGGCCTTCCTCTCCGAAGCCAACTCCCAGACCAAACTCGACCTCCAACCGCTTTTCGAGCAAGTCCAGAACATCCTCCAGATGGGCCGTTAGGAAAGCTGACGATGAAGTCGGAAACGCAGAGCACGGGCGCGCGCCACGCCTCCTGCGTCTCTTTCACCCTCATCGAGCTTCTGGTGGTGGTGGCCATTCTCGGCATCCTCGCGGGCCTGCTCATGCCCTCTCTTTCCAAGGCGCGCGCGCGCGCCCAGGCCGTGCAGTGCACCCACAACCTCAGGCAGCTCGGCTACGCCATCCAGATGTACTGGAACGACAACGAAGGGAGGATCGTCGCCCAAAGCGGGCTTCCTTCGCCGTCGTGGAATGCGACGGGCACGACGCAGTCCTGGGCGAAGCTGGTGTATCCCTACCTGAAGGACCTCGCGATCTATCGGGATCCGTCGCTTCCCAAGTGGATGCTTCCCCACGTTCCGGTGGACTATTATCTGAACATCCTCCAACCCTACCTCGAAGGCGGCGGAGACCCGGGAAGGGGCGCCAAAACCGGCGCGTTCGTCCTCGACTCGCGGCGCATCGGCAATCCCGCCGCATTCATCCTCATGAGCGAAGACCTCGACCTGTCCCGAAATCCGAATGATCTCGATCCAACCAACGAGGTGACCGATCGCACCGGGTTTTCCCGCAACGGCGCCACATACCCTCTGCCGCACCACGGCTTCGCCAACTTCCTTTTTGCGGACAATCACGTCGCCGCCTTCAGCCGTTTCGAAACCAACCTGATGACTTACTGGTACGACAAGAACGCCGATTGGGCCGCGAACCTCCCTCCCTAGACGAGGAGGTCTGAAAATTTCCGTGAATCTCCGGCATCTCCTCAAAGCGATCTTCGTTTCGATCGCAGAAGCGTTCCGTCGAACGCCGAAAAACCTGTCGTTTTCCGCCGCCCCCTCGGCCGCGCGCCGACCGGCGCCCAAACCGCTTCCCCTCTGGCTCAAAGCGGGCGGCGCGGGGCTGCTCCTTGCGGGGGCGGCGGCCTTCGGCGTCTTCCAGTTTCAGCGCAACTTCGCCGAGCGCCCTCCTGCGTGGCTCAAGATCCAAACCCGCCTCAGTCCGGAGCTCCCCTCCGCGGCCTTCCGGCGGCTCCGTGAGGAATGCGCGCGCGAAGCCGCGCGCCTTCGGCGCCCTCTGCATTCCGTTCGCGTCCTCGCGCTTTCCGACACGAACGGCGCCGCGTGGCTGTGGAACACCGAGACGCTCACGAATCCTGGATTTGCGCCTCTCGCGAAAATCAGCCGCGAACTCCGCAATTCTCGCGACGCCTGGGTCGGCTACTACCGTCTCGACGGCAGCCCCATGCGCTGCACCCAGCGCATCAACCTCACGCAGACCAACTCCGCGCTCCTCCTCCTTCACCTCGATGCCCCGCTTGCCCCCAGCGCCACCCAGATCGTCGCACGCGTGACTCGAACCAACCTCCGCCTGCGGCCCAACCGCGCCGGTCACCTTCAGGTTTCCCTGGGACGCTTCCCGCCCTCCGCAGGAGTTCAGGGCGCCGCCGTCGTCCTCCCCCCGAATTACCGGTGCGTTCGCGCGACGCCAGGGAATGCGGAGAAACCGATCGAAAGCGGCCTCTCTTGGGTTTACTGGCTCAACACGCGCGTGGAAACGAATGCCCCGCCGATGTCGGTCGAATTCAAGAGGGAATGAACGGCGCCTCGCCGCCGGTCTTTTTACGCGTGTCCCACACGGCCTATTGCCCTTCGATCTCCTCCGGCCGCGGATGAAAGAGCTTCCGCGCCGTCTCGCCTTCGAGACGCAACGGCGCCGTGAATCGAGCGCCGACGAAAAAGGGCGCGTCCACCGACTCTGGCGCGCGGAGCCAGCGGCGATCGCGCGCCCGATAGATCGGCACGAGTTTCGCGCGCACGCCGCGCCTCTCGGGGAAGAGCGCGAGGACATACGCGTTCCTCTCCGGAAACCGTTCCACGAGCCGGCGGTCTTCCGCCCCGCGGTCGCATGCGAAGATCATCGCCTCCGAAAGACCCGGCGAGTTTCGGAAAATAGGAAGTGGATGACCGATCCAGAAGGAGCGCAGAAAGACCAGCGCCGGCGCTTCCGCCTCTTCCCGGACGCAGAGCTCTACGCCGCGCCGCGCCGGAATCCCAAGGCGGTTGAATCTGAGGAAGCGCGCGACTCCCTCCGCCTGCGCCGCGAGAAGCCCCGCAAACAGCAGGGCGGCGGCGACGCGCAGGCGGAGCGCGCGCTGGGCCGCCGCAAACGTCCACCCCGTCACGAACGCGAGCGCGGGCATGAGTTCGGCGAGAAAGCGCGGCCCTGTCGCCTCCGTGCTCCGACTGAAATAGCTTGCGTAAAACCCGACATGCAAAACGACCCAAACCGACAACGGCCAAAGCGCGCGAGGAATTCCGAACGCGAGGGAAAACTTCTTGAGCGAAGCCGCCGGCGAAGATTTTTCGTTGGCGTTCGAAACGACAGAGGTGGCGCGCGCAATTCGCCGCCGGAGGCGCGTGGCCCCGAGCACGCCCGCAAAACCCAGCAGCGCGAGGGAAACCCACGCGTTCCCCGTCCACCATTCGGCCAGGCTCTTCGCATAATATTTCAAATTCGCGAGGAAGCCGAAAAAGTCATGATCTCCAAAGGTCTGAAAATAATGACCCGGCTCGCCGCGCCCCACTCCTTGACCGAACCCCAGGCGGACTCGCGGCCAGTAATCCGTGAACAGGCTGAGCGTCCATCGTCCCGAAAGCTCCCGGTAATAAAGCATCAACGGCGCGAAGATCGCTGCGAACCCGGCCGAAAAACTCAAGCCCGCCAGAAACGCCTTTCGCCGGCGCTTCGCTGCTGTCGGCCGGCCATGGATACCCGACGAAACCACGACCCACGGAAACCACGCGAGCGCGAGCGCCAGGGCGTTGACGGGGCGCGAGGCGAAAACCGCGGCGAGGAGCGCCCCCGACACCGCAGCGCCTCCGTGCGAACCCGCCGCTGCGCGTTCAACGGCGATCAGAAAGGCGAACGTCAAGCCCAGCGTGACGGCGTGCGAGAGCAGCGAGAGCCCATTCGCCACGAAGAAGGGCGAGAGCGCCAGCGCGACGGTTCCCCACCACGCCGCGCGCCGGCCGGCGAGGCGCCGGATCCAGACAAACGCGAGCAGCAGTGCCAGCCCCGACGCGAGCCATGGGATCGAAAAGGGCGGCCCGCCAAACGCGAGGGGGAGCGCGAGGGCGAGGGCCGGTAGCGGGGGATAAAAGGCGAAGGAGCGATCCCGGACGATCGCCTGCCACTGTTGGAAAAACTCCCGCGGCTCGGGCGTCTCGCGCCACAGCCTTCCGGCCGCAAAAGTCTCCGCCTGGAAGAGATACGTTCCGACGTCCGTATTATTGACGTCGTAGGGCAGGCACTCGTGGCGCGCCCACCCCGCCGCGACGAGCCATGCCGCAACGAACGTCGCGAGAAGGAAACGATCCCTCGCGATCCTCCCGCGCTGGGGCGAACCGGGGATCCACGCGAGACGGACGCCGCGCGCCGGACGACCTCCCGGTTCGCAACAGCGACCGGCCGTCGTGCGGGTTTTCCACCATCTCATACCCGTCGAACCGCGCGTCGAGCGCCTCCTCCTTCACTTCTCCGGCGAAGAAGAAGATGCGTTGTTGACGTTTCCACCGGAGCATCCCCTCGCGCAAGCGAAGGCCGTGGGTTTTGTTGTTTTCCTGCGGACCACGCTGAAGGCCATGGTTTTCGCCGGAGGATCATGCCCCGCGGTCCGGGGTCAGGACTTCGCCTTGTTCCGCGCCGCGGCCGCCGCGGTTTCGTCCCAAGTGAACGACGATCGGCTCGCCATCGGCTTGCCCTCCTGCAAAAGGGTCACCTTCCAGGCCATCACCCGCCCGAACTTGGCGAGGTGGTTGCCGACAATGTCGGCGGTGGTCCAGCCGCTGAAACTCGGTGTTTCCCGGTAGAGCTTGATGATTTCCGTGAAGGTTTCCTCGTTCGTCGCGGGCACGACGCCGCGCGCCTCGATCTTCACGGCGAACTTCGGGATTTTCGAGGCAGGCGCCTTCCAGTGGACGAGGAAGCGGATGCCCGCAATTTTCTTCGCATCGAGGGAAAGCTCCCGCTGGTATTTCGCCTTTTCCTTCAGATCTGCGATCGCCGAAGTGGTCTCGCCGTCGCTGTCCATGAACTCATGATGGACCTTGAGCACGACCCAGTCGGAAGCCATTTCACCCCGCGAAGGCGCGGCGAGCGCGAAGAGCGCGAGCAATGCGAAAACCGTGCGCACGGCCGCACCTTATGCGCCTCCGCACCTCTCGATGCAAGCTCGAAGAAAGAACGGCTCGCGCGAGACGCAAGCCCTCCGATTCCGTTTTCGAGCCTCGGATTTCTTCCTTGAGCCCCGGGCTTTGAGACTTGAGCCTGCAGAGATGCTTCCCCGCGTTCGATTCGCCCCGAGCCCCACCGGATGGCTGCATGTCGGCGGCGCGCGCACCGCGCTCTTCAACTGGCTTTACGCCCGTCGCCACGGGGGAACGTTCGTCCTGCGCATCGAAGACACCGATGAAGCGCGGAACACCGAGGAAGCGATGCGCGCGATCCTTTCAGGGCTGAAGTGGCTCGGAATCGATTGGGACGAAGGACCGGAGAAGGAGGGCGGCCGCGGGCCGTATTTCCAGAGTCGGCGGAAAGACCTTTACCTCCGCTACGTCCGCCGCCTCCTCGACGAAAAAAAGGCCTACGAGGAAAAGGGCGCGATCCGCTTTCGCCTGCCGCGGAGAGTGATGAGCGTGCCCGACCTCATCTGCGGAATGGTGCACATTGATCTTTCGGCAGAACCGGACCTCACGCTGGTACGCGCCGACGGATCGTTCATCTTCCATCTCGTCAACGTGGTGGACGACCTTGAAATGGGAATCACCCATGTGATCCGGGGCGAAGACCATCTCTCGAACACCCCGAAGCACCTCGCGCTCTACGAGGCGTTCGCGGCCAAGCCGCCGGCCTTCGCGCACATCCCGCTGATCCTCAACAAGGACGGCACGAAGATGAGCAAGCGCGACGCCGGCGCCGCGCTCGGCGAGTATATGGCGAAGGGATACGCGCCCGACGCCGTGCGCAACTACCTCTGCCTCCTCGGCTGGTCCCCCAAGGACAACCGCGAGGTCATGACCCTCGAGGAACTGGTTGCGCGCTTCGATCTCGCGCAGGTCAACCGTTCCAACGCGCGCTTCGATCTCGACAAGCTCGAGTGGATGAACACGCGCCACATGATGGATATGCCGCTCCCCCGCTTCCTCGAACTGGCGCGTCCGCATCTCGGCGAGGAAGGCGCGAAGGATCCGGCTTATGCAGATCGCGTCCTCGCCGCGGTGAAGGACAAGGTGAAGCATCTGGCCGACCTCCCCGCCCAAACCCTCTATTTTTTCCGAGACGATTTCCCGATCGAGCCGGAGGCCATGGCCAAGGCCCTGCGCAAACCGGGCGCAGCCGATCGCCTGGCGGAGCTGCGCGCGCGCTACGCGACGACGGCGGAGTGGAACGCCGCCGCATTGGAAGCCGAGCTCAAGGCGCTCGCGGCGGCGAAGGGCGCGAAACCCGCGGAGTTCATCCACCCATGCCGCGCCGCCACAAGCGGCCGCACGATCGGCCCGAGCCTCTATCCGATGCTCGAGGCCCTGGGCCGGGAACGCGTCCTCGCCCGTCTCGACCGCGCGCGCTCCATGACCTGATTTCGTGGCCCCCGGATCCCAGGGATCACGGAGGGCGGCGCGACGGAGGCCGCGGTCCGAGGCCTCTCCGGAAAACGCGGACGCACCAAGGGCCATTCCCCCAGCGCCGCGCGCTCCCTGGGGAACGGTCCGTAACCCCGAAAGGCGTTGGCGCCGTCGGCGGGGTTTTTGAGGAAAGCTTAGTGCTTCTGGAACTTCTTGTAGTTCCAGCCTTTTCCACCGGACTTGTCGCAGCAGCACGGTTTCTTGCCGCAGGCCTTGCAGACGCAGGTCTTGCAGACGCTGGCCTTCTTGGCGGAGACGACGCCTGAGCCGTCGTCGGCAAACATGGACTGCGTGGCGGCCAAGCTGAAGGCGAGGCCGAGGATGAGGGCGATCTTCTTCATGGGAGAACTCCTTGAGGTGAAGGATTGTTTGCAGGTCGCGCCCCACGAGGAGGCGTCGCGCTTCTTTCCATACCACTTCCGGAACCGCTCCGCAAACCGATCATCTTCCGGCTTGAGACGCCGCGGCGGTGCGGGTAGCAGGGAGGTGCCTTGCTTCCTCCGCTCTTCGACCGCTTCCGCATTGTCCGCAAACCGCTCGCCCAGCGGACGAACCGCGTGACGGTCGCGCGCGATCTCGTCGAGCCGACGCAGGCGCCGCACCCGCTTTCCGCAGCGGCGTCCGCGGCCGTCGCAGAGGTCGCCGTCTGGCTTCGCGACGCGCGCGCGTCGAAGCGCCCCGCAATCCTCGCCACCGGCGCGCATGCCATCAAGAACGGCCTGGCCCCTGTGCTCGTTGCGCTCATGGAAAAGGGGTGGATCACCCATCTCGCGACCAACGGCGCCGGCATCATCCACGACTGGGAGCTCGCGTGGCTCGGAGAAACGAGCGAGCACGTCCAACGCAACATCGAGAAAGGCGAGTTCGGGACGTGGGAAGAGACCGGCTTCCACATCAACCTCGCCCTCGCAGTGGGCGCCTTCGAGGGATGCGGCTACGGCGAGTCGGTCGGAAAAATGATCGAGACGGAGGGGCTGGACATCCCTGCCTCCGAAACCCTGGAATCCATCGCACGCACGGCGCTCGCATCCGACCCCGCGCGCGCCGCCGCGGCCGCCGACCTCCTCGGAATCGTCCGCCGTTTCTCCCTGAAGCCGGGGCGCCTCGAGATCCCCCACCGCTGGAAGCCGACGAGCGTGCAGGCCGCGGCGTTCCGCCTCGGCGTGCCGTTCACAAGCCATCCGATGTTTGGACACGACATCATCTACACGCACCCGATGAGCTGCGGCGCGGCGATCGGACGCGCGGCGGAGAGGGATTTCCTTGCGTTCGTCGCTTCGGTAAGCGCGCTGGAGGGCGGAGTCTACCTCTCGATCGGCTCGGCGGTGATGTCCCCGATGATCTTCGAGAAGGCGCTCTCGATGGCGCGGAACGTCGCACGGCAGGAAGGCCGAAGCCTCGTCCGCCACCGCATCGCCGTGGTGGACCTCGCGAAAAGCGCCTGGGACTGGACCCGAGGAGAACCGTCCGAAGACCATCCGGACTACTATCTCCGCTTCAATAAATCGTTTCATCGCATGGGCGGCACGCTCCGCTATCTCTCGCTCGACAACCGCGATTTCCTCCTCGCCCTCTGGCGCACGCTGGAGGAGTGAGCGGCCGGACTCCGCGAGCGAGGAGCAATCCCCCAGCGCTCGCAAGAGGCGACCTGGCCGACCCGGAAGGGCAGCGGCTCGTCAAGGACTCCATTCGATTTTTCCACCGGGATTTGTCCGCCACCGACAAAACCCCTCTCAAGCCGATCGTCCGGGAGGTGTTGGGCATTCTTTTCCGCGCCGGCATCCCGACCGAATGACGAACGGACGCGCGCGCCGGCAGGGATTGGGTTTTGCATGCGCGGACGGTGGGACTAGACTCCCTGCATGTCCGAGTTTCGAATGAAGCGAGTGAACGAGTTGATGCTGCGCGAACTCAGCGCAGCGGCGCGACGCCTCCTGCCGGTGGAGCGCTGTGGCGTGATCTCCTTCACCGGTGTGGAGGTGAGCCGAGATCTCAAGACCGCCGTGGTCTGGTTCAGCAGAGTGGGTGCGCCGACCGACGCTTCGGCGCCTACGGAGAAGGAGGCGGCCGCGGCGCTCGAAGCGGCGCGCCCCGAGTTGCAGGAAGCCGTCGCGCGACGCGTGGCAATCAAATACACGCCGCATCTGACGTTCCGCCATGACCGTGGGCTGGAGCGAGGACAGAACGTGATGAAAATTCTCGAGGAACTGGAGCGGGGACAAAAGCCTTGAGAAAGGAGGAGGTTTCGTGGTCTGCTTCGAGGGAGACGACGTCTCCCGGAATTCGATCTTATGAAAATTTATATTGACGGAAAATTTTACACCGAAAAGAACGCAAAAATTTCGGTGTTCGACCACGGTCTGCTCTATGGCGACGGGGTCTTCGAGGGGATCCGCGCCTATCACGGCAGCATCTTCAAGCTCGAGGAACACATCTCGCGTCTCTTCGATTCGGCGAAAGCGATCATGCTCAGCGTGCCGATGTCGCCCTTGGCGCTGATGCGGGCCGTCTCGCGGACCTGCTGGCAGAACAAGGTGAAAGACGGCTACGTCCGTCTGGTGGTCACGCGCGGCGTGGGGAACCTCGGCCTCAATCCGTTCAACTGCCGCCGCGCCTCGGTGATCATCATTGCGGGGAAGATCAAACTCTATCCGCCGGCGCTTTACCGCCGCGGCCTCGATCTGATCACGGTGCCCACGACGCGCACGCCCTCCTCCGCGTTGAACCCGGCGATCAAGTCGCTGAACTACCTCAACAACGTGCTCGCAAAGATCGAAGCGATCCGCGCCGGCGTGCCGGAGGCGGTGATGCTCAACACGCAAGGGAACGTGGCCGAGTGCACGGGAGACAATCTCTTCCTCGTGCGCGGAGGACAGATCCTCACGCCGCCCGTGTCGGCGGGGGCGCTCGCCGGCATCACGCGCAAGGTGGTCATCCAGCTCGCGGGCGAACACCTCGGCGTCAACGTGCAGGAGACTGCGCTCACGCGCTACGACCTCTTCACCGCCGACGAATGCTTCCTGACGGGAACGGCCGCCGAGATCATCGCCGCCGTCAAGATTGACGGGCGCGTGGTGGGTTCGGGCCGTCCGGGGGCGATCACCCAACGGCTCATCGCGCTTTTCCGGGAGCTGACCCGCCAGGAGGGTTTTCCGATCCGTCCATGAAATGCCATGTGTGCAAAACGGGCGACGCGACCGTCCACCTGACCCAGATCGTCAACGGCAAGGTCCAGAAGGTTGATCTCTGCGAAGCCTGCGCCAAGGAGAAAGGAGTCACGAATCCGACGGAGCTTTCGATTTCGGACCTGCTGTTCGGACTCGAACAGGAGGACGCGGGCACGCCGCCGCGTGCGTCCGCGGAATCGCGCTGCCCCTCCTGCGAAATGAAGCTCTCGGACTTCCGCCGGGCCGCCCGCCTCGGGTGTCCGCGGTGTTACGAGGCGTTCTCAGACGCGCTCGCCCCGATGCTCAAGGGCATGCACAAGGGACGCCAGCATCTTGGAAAAATTCCGCCCGGAGGCGGAGACGAGACGGCGAAGGGAGATTCGCTCATGCGCCTCCGTCAGGAACTGCTGGCGGCGGTGAAGGCCGAGAACTTCGAGGCGGCCGCGCGATTGCGCGATCAGATTAAGATCCTCGAACAACGCGCGGACGCGGAGGAACCCCGGCCATGAGCGGCGCGAAGAAAATCGAAGCGGACGGGATCGTCATCACGAGCCGGGTCCGCCTCGCGCGCAACCTCCAGGGGCATTCCTTTCCGGGATGGAGCCGGAAACCGGAGCGGCTTCAGCTCCTCGAGCTCCTTCGCCCCTCGGTGGAGGCCCTCCCCGAGATGAAGGGCGGTGTGTGCCATGCGATGGACGCCCTCCCCGCGCTCGACAAGCAGATCCTGGTCGAGAAACACCTCATCAGTCGGGAGCACGCGGGCCGGAACATCGGCAGCGCGGTGGTGATCAGCCGCGACGAAACCTTTTCCGTGATGATCAACGAGGAGGACCACCTTCGGATGCAGGCGATCCGCCCGGGGCTTTGCCTCGAAAAAGTGTATGCCCTGATTGACGGCGTGGACACGCGGCTGGCCGGGGCGCTGCCCTTCGCCTTTTCTCCGAAGCTCGGCTATCTCACCGCCTGCCCGACCAACGTCGGCACCGGCATGCGCGCCTCCGCGATGCTGCACCTGCCGGCGCTGGTCCTCGCGGACCACATGGACAAGATCATCTCGGCCGTGGGCAAGCTCGGTCTGGCCGTGCGCGGGCTTTACGGAGAGGGCACCGAAGCCCTCGGGAACCTCTTCCAGATCTCGAATCAGATGACCCTCGGAGAACGCGAAGCGGAGATCGTCGGGCGCCTAGAAAAGGTCGTCTCGGAGATCGTGCGACATGAAATTAACGCGCGCGCCACGCTTCTTGAGAAAACCCCGCGGATGCTCTATGATCACATCGGCCGGGCGTACGGGGTGCTCGCCCACGCGCGGATCATCAGCTCGAAGGAGTGCATCAACCTCCTCTCGATGATTCAGCTCGGGGTGGCCCTGGACGCTTTCGGAGGCCTGAACGCGGAAGATGTGGAGCAACTGTTCGTGGAGACACAACCCGCCCACCTCCAACGCGACCAGGGCCATTCGCGGCTTTCGGCGGAAGAGCGGGACGCGTTGCGGGCCGACTTGGTTCGCCCGGTCATCGCGCGATGCAAAGCCCCGAAGTTCGGCATCCCGCCTCCGACAGAAGAACCTCCCAAGACAACATGAACAACTTCACCCCCCGCGCGCAGCAGGTGCTCGCCCTGGCCCGCAAGGAAGCCGACCGCTTCAACCACAACTACGTGGGCACGGAGCACCTCCTCCTCGGCATCATCAAACTGGGGCAAGGGGTCGCCGTCAGCGTCTTCTCTCGTCTTGGCCTCGAGCTCGACACGGTGCGGATGGAGGTGGAGAAACAGGTGGGCACCGGCCCCGACCAGAAGGTCCTCGGCAGCATCCCTTACACGCCGCGCGTCAAGAAGGTCCTGGCGCTTGCCGCCAAGGAAGCCAAGGCCCTCAACCACAGCTACGTCGGCACCGAACATATCCTCCTCGGGCTGCTCAAGGAGGGCGACGGAGTCGCCGCGCGCGTCCTCAAAAGCCTGGGAGTGGACATTGACCGCACCCGGCAGGAGATCCTCAAGGAGCTCGACCCGAATCTCCGCGGGGAATCTCCTCCCGAGTCCGGCGACCCCGTGGCCGCCGGAAAATCGGAGGAGCGCAAGGGCGATCCGAAGACGCCCGCCCTCCGCGCGTTCGGGCGCGACCTCACCGAACTCGCCGTGCAGGGCAAACTCGATCCCGTGATCGGCCGCCACAACGAGATCGAGCGCGTGGTCCAGATCCTTTGCCGCCGCACGAAGAACAATCCTGTGCTCATCGGCGAGGCGGGCGTGGGCAAGACTGCGATCGCCGAGGGACTCGCCCAGGAGATCGCTGCGGGCAGCGTCCCCGAAATCCTGCGCGGCAAGAAGGTGATCACCCTCGACCTCGCCCTCATGGTCGCAGGCACGAAATACCGCGGGCAGTTCGAGGAACGCATCAAGGCGGTGATGGAGGAAATCCGGCGGACCAAAAACGTGATCCTCTTCATTGACGAACTGCACACCATCGTTGGGGCCGGCTCCGCCGAGGGGACGATGGACGCCTCGAACATCATCAAGCCCGCCCTTTCCCGCGGAGAGATGCAGTGCATCGGGGCGACGACGATGAGCGAATACCGCAAATACATCGAGAAAGACTCGGCCCTCGAACGCCGCTTCCAGCAGGTGAAGGTGGACGCCCCCACGGTGGAGGAGACCTTCGCCATCCTCAAGGGCCTCCGCCCGAAGTACGAGCAGCACCACCGCATCAAGATCACCGACGAAGCCCTTGCCGCCTCTGCGCGCCTGTCCGACCGCTACATCACGGGCCGCTTCCTGCCCGACAAGGCGATTGACGTCATGGACGAGGCCGGCGCGCGCGTCCGCGCAGGCGCCACGACGCGTCCGCCCGAGATCAAGGCGCTCGAAAAGGAAATCGAGCGCTTCAAGGGGGAAAAAGAGGTCGCGATCAAGGCCCAGGATTTCGAGAAGGCCGCTGCCCTCCGCGAGCAGGAAAAGCAGGTCCGCGAAAACATCCAGAAGAAGCTCGGAGAATGGAACTCCCGCCGCGAGGAGAAGGAGATCGTCGTCGGCGACGAGGAGGTGATCAACGTCGTTGCGAAGATGACGGGCATCCCGCTGAACCGCGTGGGCAAGAGCGACGCGGAAAAGCTGCTCAATCTCGAGAACGAGCTGCGCGCGGTGGTGGTCGGCCAGGAGGAGGGCGTGAGCGCCGTCGCCAAGGCCTTGCGCCGCTCACGCGCCGACCTGCGCGACCCCCGCCGCCCCATCGGATCGTTCATGTTCCTCGGGCCCACGGGCGTCGGCAAGACGCTGCTCGCCAAGGTGATCGCCGAAATCATGTTCGGCGACCGCGACGCGATTCTGCAGTTCGACATGTCCGAATACATGGAGAAGTTCAATCTCTCGCGCCTCCTCGGCTCGCCGCCGGGCTACGTCGGCTACGAGGAAGGCGGCCAGCTCACCGAACAGGTGCGCCGCCGGCCGTATTGCGTGGTGCTCTTCGACGAGATCGAGAAGGCGCATCCCGACATCGCCCACATCCTCCTGCAGATCCTGGAGGAGGGGAAGGTGACCGACTCGCTCGCCCGCAGGGTGGACTTCCGCAACACCATCGTGATCATGACCTCGAATGTCGGCGCCGACACGCTGCGGCGGCAGACGTCGCTCGGCTTCACCGCGGCTTCCGGGGAGCAGACCTACGAGAGGATGAAGGAGAAGCTCCTCGACGAGGCGCGCAAGCATTTCAAGCCGGAGTTCCTCAACCGCCTCGACGACCTCATCGTCTTCCGCGCGTTGAACCGCGAAGACGTGGTGAAGATCGTGGAGATCGAGGCCGCGAAGGTGACCGCGCGCATCAAGCTCCACCGCGAGGTGGAGGTCGAACTGACGCCCGAGGCAAAGGCCTTTCTCGTGGATAAGGGGTTCGACCCAGCCTCGGGGGCGCGTCCCTTGCGTCGCGCGATCGAACGCTACCTCGAGGATCCTCTCGCCGAAGAAATCCTCCGCAACCTCGTGCGCTCCGGAGAGCCGGTCAAAGTGTTCGTCGCCGACGACAAACTCGTCTTCCGCCAGGCCGCGCCGAAGGGCGACCAGGCTGCCGCCGCCGCGGACTGATCTTCCTCACAAGGGCGGCGCGACCCCTCCCCACTGCGGAACAAACTTGTTTTCTCATGAGCACCATCCAGTTACCCAAAGCCTTCATCAGCAAGTACCCCCACAAATTCGCCAAGGGCGGCAAGGCCCAATACCTCCGCGGCACGCGGATTCTCCCCAAGCCGATCACCGGCAAGGAGAAACTCCCTGACCTCATTGACCGCGCGTTTCTCGCTTACAACGCCGCGCGACTCCATGAAGCCTGCCACCTCTTCGCGGACCGCATGCTCGCCGAAACGACGACGACCGTCGGCATGAGCGTCGCCGGCGCGCTCACTCCGGCGGGGATCGGCGCCTCGGCGCTCATCCCGCTCGTCAAGGCGGGTTTTGTGGACTGGATCGTCGCCACCGGCGCGAACCTCTACCACGACATGCACCACGCGATGAACCTGCCGCTCTGGAAAGGCACCCCGCACCTCCGCGACGTGGCTCTGCGCAAATACGGCGTGGTCCGCATCTACGACATCCTCCTCGACTACAACGACGTGCTGATGCGCACCGACGACACGCTCCGGAAGGTGCTTCGTCAGCCCGAGTTTCAGAAGGAAATGGGGACCGCCGAGCTCCACCATCTCCTGGGCAAATATTGCGCCGAATTCGAGCGCCAGACGGGCCTGAAGGACGCCTCCCTCCTCGCCGCCGCTTACCGCGCCGGCGTCCCGTGTTTCACCTCGTCTCCGGGCGATTCCACCATCGGAATGAACGTCGCCGGCGAAGAGCTCGGCGGCAATCAACTCCGCGTGAACCCGAGCATTGACGTGAACGAAAGCACCGCGATCGTCCTCGACGCCCAGCGCCGCGGACGGAAGACGGGGGCGGTCATGATCGGCGGAGGTTCGCCCAAGAACTTCCTCCTCCAGACCGAGCCGCAAATTCAGGAAGTCCTCCGCATCAAGGACGCAGGACACGACTTCTTCATCCAGTTCACCGACGCGCGCCCCGACACGGGCGGTCTCTCGGGCGCCACGCCCGCCGAAGCGGTGAGCTGGGGCAAGGTGGATCCGACGAAGCTCCCCGACGCGGTGGTCTGTTACGGCGATTCGACGGTCTACCTGCCGCTGATGACCCACTACGCGCTCGCGCGCCGCAAGCCGCGCAAGCTCAAGCGCCTCTACGATCGCCGGGACCAGCTCCTCGCCCTCGTCCGCCGCGAGTATCTGAAGCGCAACTAGCGCCCGGCGCCGAACCCTTCCCCGCTGCGTTTCCGGCGCGGTCGGAAAACGCGGCGGATCGCGCTCCATCTCCGCCCCCTCTCATGCCTTCCCCCGCGGAACTGAAACGCCTGGCGGCGAAGCACGGCACGCCGCTGTTCGTCGTGGACCACGACGAGATCCGCCGGCGCTACGCCCTTTTCCGCCGCAGCCTGCCTCGTGTGCAGGCCTATTACGCGGTGAAGGCCAACCCCGATCCCGCGATCGTCAAGACGCTCTACACCGAAGGCGCCAGCTTCGACGTGGCCTCCTTTCCGGAGTTCATGATCGTCCACGACAACATCCGCGCGCTGCCGGCGAAACGGCGGCAGCAATGGATTTGGGACAAAATCATCTACGCGAACCCGATCAAGGACAAGCACACCCTCGAAAGGCTCAACCGCTACAAACCGCTGGTGACCTACGACAACCTCACCGAGGTGGAGAAGATCCGTCGGCACGCGCCGCACGCCGGACTCATCCTCCGCGTGAGCGTCCCGAACACGGGTTCGGTCGTGGAGCTCTCCTCGAAGTTCGGCGCGTCGCCCGGCGAGGCGGTGGACCTCATCGAGGCGGCCTTCCGTGCGGGGCTCGTCGTCGAAGGGATCAGCTTTCACGTCGGAAGCCAATGCACGAACTTCCACAATTACGTGCAGGCCCTGGAGGTGGCTCACGGCCTTTTCCAGGAAGCGCACTCCCGCGGGCATCCCCAGGTGAACATCCTCGATATCGGAGGCGGGTTTCCCGCGCCCTATGACGCGCACATGAGGCCCTTCGAAGATCTCGCGCGCACGCTCAACGCGGAATTCGACCGCCTCTTTCCGCCCGAGACGGAAATCGTCGCGGAGCCGGGACGCTTCCTCGTGGCGACTGCGGGAACGCTCGTGGCGGAGGTCATCGGCAAGGCCGTGCGCGGCGGCAAACGCGGCTACTACCTCAACGACGGGATCTACGGGACGTTCTCGGGCGTGCTCTTCGACCACATTCCCTACCGTCTGAAGTCCTTCCGCAGAGGAAAACCGGAGATCTGTGCGGTTTTCGGTCCGACCTGCGACGCGCTCGATACGATCTCCGTGGCGGAACGCCTTCCCGAGCTCGAACTCGGCGACCTTGTCTACAGTGAAAACATCGGCGCGTACAGCCACGCCTCCTCCACCTGGTTCAACGGCTTTCCTCCGGCAAAAGTCCATCACCTCCACCGGTAGGCGCGGGCGGCGGCGGGACGCGGCGGAAGCCACTTCGCATTTTCATTCCTTCGCGGCTCATGCTTCCGATCACCGACACGCACGCCCATCTGGACGACGCGGCATATGACGGCGATCGCGACGCCGTTCTGGAGCGCGCGCGCGCGGCCGGCGTCACGCGAATTCTCGCCATCGGCATCGGGGAGCGCTCCATCGCGAAAACTCTCGTCCTGGCGGAAAGGCATGAAGATGTTTTTGCCGCAGTCGGCGTCCATCCGAACGGTCTCGACACGCTCCCCCCCGAGCGATGGACGTTTCTCGAACAAGCGGCGCGCCATCCGCGCGTGGTGGCGGTGGGAGAAACGGGGCTCGACTACCATCGTCTGAAGACGAACGACCTCGAAGGCGGCAAGCGCGCCCAGCGCGAATCCTTCATGAGGCAGCTCGATCTTGCGCGGCGCGCGGACAAGCCGGTAGTCATCCATTGTCGCGAGGCGCTCGACGACACCTTGGCGGCATTGCGGGAATTCGGCCGGTTTCGCGAGGAGCCGGGAGTGATGCATTGCTTCGCCGGCGACCGCGCCCGCGCGGAGGAGTTTTTCGCCCTCGGCTACACGATTTCCGTCGGCGGCATCCTCACCTTCAAGAACGCACCCGCCCTCCGCGACCTTGTCCGCGCGGCGCCGCGCGACCGGGTGATGCTGGAAACCGATGCCCCATGGCTCGCGCCGGAACCGCATCGCGGCACGCGCAACGAACCCGCCTACACGCGCCTCGTCGCCGAAAAGCTCGCCCTGCTCTGGGAGGAACCTCTCGAGACCGTCGTGGAGCGCATCGCCGCGACCGTCCGCCGCGTCTTCGGAATTCGGTAAGAGGGTGTTTGAAAATTCGACAGAGGGCAGGCCAATTTTCAAACACCCTCTAAGGTTCCGGCGCCCTGTCCTGGGCGCCGATCCGCGTCCTCCGATCAGAAGCGGCTCCCTTCCGAAGGGGTCTCCCTCCTCCGTCCGAGGCCGGCGCGCGGGTTTCAGGTGCGGTTTGACGCCCCCCGCATCCTCCGTTAGCGTTCCTGCCCATGAGCGACCCGGTTCCGCCCCCTCCCCCTCCCAACTTCGACGCCGTCAAGACCGGCAGGATCAAGCTGACGAACCAGGAACGCATCAAACAGGAGAAAGACGGCCTGGCGGTTCTCGACGACCTCCTCGGAAAGTTCGCGCGCGAGGGGTTCGCCTCGATCCCCGAAGATGATTTCGAGCGGATGAAATGGTACGGGTTCTACCGCCAGCGCCCGAGGAATTCCGGTTTTTTCATGCAGCGGCTCAAGATGCCCGGCGGCCAGTATACCTCGGCGCAGGGGAAGGCCATCGCGGAGCTTGCCGACGAACGCGCGCGCGGGTTCCTCGACGTGACCACCCGCCAGACCTTCCAGATGCATTGGCTCAAGATCGAGGATTTCCCCGTCGTCTGGAACCGGATGAAGGCCATCGGCATGACGACGAGCGGCGCGTGCGGCGACGACACCCGCAACGTGGTGGGCTGCCCCGTCGCCGGCGTGGATCCGCACGAGCTCTTCGACGCCACACCCTTCGCCCTCGCAGTCAGCCGGATGCTCACCGACAACCGAGATTTCTCGAATCTGCCGCGCAAATACAAGATCTCGATCAGCGGCTGCTCCATCCAGTGCGCCCAGCCCGACATCAACTGCCTCGGCCTTTTCGGCGTGAAACGCAAGGACGGCGCCGTCGGCTTCGGCGTGATGGTCGGCGGCGGGCTTTCCACCATCGCGCACTTCGCGCAAATCCTTCCGATCTTCGTCCCGCTCGAGGAGGAGAAGGTGGTGGGGGTCGTCCGAGGCGTCTCGGAAATCTTTCGCGACGACGGCTATCGCGCCAACCGGATGCGCGCCCGCCTGAAGTTCCTCATGGCCGATTGGGGCCCGCTGAAGTTCGCCGAAGCGCTCCAGAAACGCGTCGGCTTCCCGCTCGAACCGGGCGAAACGTGGATTCGCCCCCGCGATCCCGAGAGCGACCACTTCGGCGTGAACCCGCAGAAGCAGAAGGGGCTTTTCTACGTCGGGGTCTCCTGCCTCGGCGGACGGATCCCCGCGAAAAAGCTCAGGCGGCTCTGCGAGCTCGCCGAGGAATTCGGCAGCGGGCGGATGCGGAATACGAACAAGCAGAACATCATCCTCCTCGACGTCCCCGAGGCGAACCTCCCCGCGCTCAGGAAGGCGCTCGCGGACGCAGGGTGCGCCGATCAGGCCTCCTCCTTCCGCAAGGGCGGCATTACCTGCACCGGCACCGAGTTCTGCAACCTCGCTGTGGTCGAAACGAAGAATCGGATGGCGACGCTCATCGGACAGCTCGAGGCGACGGGCCTCGACCCCGGCAAGATCCGCATCCACTTCAGCGGCTGTCCGAGCGCCTGCGGCCAACACCAGATCGCCGACCTCGGATTTCGCGGGACGAAAGTGAAGGTGGACGGCCAGCAGGAGGACGCCTTCGAGATGTTCGTCGGAGGGCGCATGGGCGACGGGCGCCGTTTCAACGAGCTGGTGAAGAGCAAGGTCCCCTCGGCGGAAGTGCATCTCGTCGTCCGCAAGGCGGTCGAATTCTATCTCGCCCAGCGACGGGAAGGCGAAAGCTTCGCCGACTTCTGCGCGCGCACCCCGCGGGAGCAGATCTCCACCGCGCTCGCGTGAGCGGACTGATCCATCTGGGGAAGAGCGGACAAATCGGACGTCCGCAGCCGTCCGCCGCCTTCCATCATTCCGCCAGGCGGGCGGCGGCCTTCGCGCGGAGGAGGACGCGCAGCGGATGCAGCTCTTCGTCGAGCGTCAGCGGCATCGGGACGCCATCGAGAATCTCGTCCACGACGAAGTCGAAGTAATCGGTCGCGGGCTCCGTGATCGGCAGGGGAGAGAGGTCCCGGTCCTTGAGGACGAGCCGGGTGCGTTTCCCTCCGTCCACGGCTTCGAGGAACCCCTTCGTGCCGTAGATGCGGAGCGATTCGTTACCCCACGTCGGGAACTTCGGCGGGTTGAGATAGTTCAGGACCATCGCGCCCACGCCGCCGTTCTCGAGCTGCAGGAGGAGAGAGGACGCCATGCGGAGGCCGTCCTTCCGCCCGCTCCCCCGGCGCGTCTCGACGCATTCGGCCTTCGCGATGCGGACGCCGGCCACGTGCTCGACGAAACGCGCAGCGTGGACGCCGACCTGAAGCGTGAGACCGCCGTCCACCGCCTCGTCGCCGGGGCGGGCGTCGAGATAGGGATAGGACTTCTGCGCAACGACCTGGATCGTCTCACCGATCGTTCCTTCGCGCACGATGCGGCGCATCTCGCGCCACGGTTGCGCGAAGGCGGTGCCGGCCATCTCGTGGAACTTCCGCCCCGCCTTCTCTGCGGCGCGGAGGACGTCCTCGAGGTCCCGGAGGGCGAGCGCGCACGGCTTTTCGGCATAGACGTGCTTGCCCGCTTCGAGACAGCGAATCGCGTCGCGCGCCTGGTCGGCGCGCCGCGGCGAACAGAGCGAGATGAGTTGAACGCGCGCGTCGTCGAGGAGCTCGTCGAGCGTGGCGGCCTTTCGGACCGAGGCGCTGTTCGGGAGCCCCTCCTTCACGGCGTTCTCCGGAAACTCCGCGGTGGCGACGAGGCGCACGCGCGGGTGGCGCGCAGCGTGGCCGAGGATCTGGTGGCCATTGGCCCCGTAAAGGGCGACGCCGAGGCGTTTCTCAGGATTCATTTCAGAAACAGTTCGACCACCGGTACGGTCGCGTTCGGGCGGACGACGGGGAGTGTGAGGACGAGCGCCTTGCGGGAGAGGGCGACCTGCTTCGCGTGCCAGGCATCAAGGCCGAGGCGGACTTCGCTGGCGTCGTGGAGGAGCTGGGCATATTCCACGCGTTTCACATACGCTTCGCCGTCGAGATGGAGATGTTTGTATGGCCAGGCGAAAAGATGGACATACAGCCGTTTCTTTTCCGGATTCCAGGTGAGACGGGCGTCCCGCGGGCAGGCGAACTCCGCGGGCGCCTGTGTGCAGCCGTAGATGGACCGGGAGTGGCGTTTCATCCACTCGCCGATGCCGGAGAGGCGCGCGAGGACGCGCTCGTCGAACTCTCCGCGCCCCGTCGGGCCGACGTTCAGCAGGAGGTTGCCCCCTTTGCTCACGCAGTCCACGAGCGTGCGGAGGAGGTCGTCCACACTTCGCCACGTCATCTCGTCGCGGTGATAACCCCATGAGCCCGAAAAGGTCTGGCAGGCCTCCCAAACCACAGGCTTCCCGTTGACGCGAACCCCTTCGCGCGGCTGAGTCTGTTCGAAAGTTTTGAAATCCCAGCCACAGGGGAGATCGAGGCGGTCGTTGAGCAGCGCGTGCGGCTGAAGCTCTCGGACGAGGCGGAGCAGTTCTTCGCTCTTCCAGTCGCTCCGCCCTTTCCCACTGCCGTCGGGTTTCGGATAGCTGAAGTCGAACCACAGGATGTCCACGCGGCCGAATTCCGTGAGGAGTTCGCGCACCTGCGCGTGGAGATAGGCCGCGTATTTCGCCTGGTTTCGGCCTCGGTTGAGCTTCTTGCGGTCGGGATGGCTCTTATACGGCCCGATGTGCGGGTCGAGGACGAAATGGGGGTGATGCCAGTCAATGAGCGAGTGATAGAGGCCGACGCGGAAGTCGCGCGCGCGGAACGCCTCGAGCATCGGGCGGAGGAGATCGCGGCCCGTCGGGGTGTTCGTGGCCTTGTATTCAGTGTGCTTCGAATCCCAAAGGCAGAAGCCTTCGTGATGCTTGGTGGTGACGACGAAATACTTCATCCCCGCGTTCGCCGCGGCGTCCGCCCACGCGCCCGGATCGTAGAGATCGGGATCGAAACGCCGGAAGTATTTTTCGTAGGCTTCCTCGGAAATCCCTTCGCGGTCGCGCACCCATTCATGGCGGGCGGGGAGCGCGTAAAGGCCCCAGTGGAGGAAGAGACCGAAGCGGTCGCGGACGAACCAAGAGGCGTCGCCGCGGGGGAGATCGCGCAGCGGGAGAGAGGGCGGGGAGAGACGCGCCATGGAGCGCTCCGTTTAGCGGATTCTCCGCGTGCTCGCAAGCGCGCCCTGCGGGCTGGCGGCCTCACCGGCCCTCCGGTTCGGCCGCAAGGGCGCGAACTTGGCGCTTGTCGCGCATACAGAGAAAGTTTTGAATCTTTTTATGTCTCAGTCCGTTCTCCGGATCGCCAATCATCTCGACTCTTGGAAAACCGCTTTGTGCGAAATCGGCGCGCAACCGCTCGCGCTGAAACCCAATTTCCCCGAAGTCGCCGCCCGTTGGGAGGCCTGGTGGACCCGCCGCAATGACCGCCCCCTCCTCGTCGCATCCGCGGTGAAGGACACGAAGATCCGCTGGGGGAAAGCCTTCGACCTGCTCGAGAAGCCGCGGGAATGGGTCGAGGTGCGGCGTCGTCAGGTCGAGAACCTCCACTGGGCGGGCGACGCGATCCCGAACGTCCGCGTGGACCTCGGCCCCGTTTCGATGGCCGCCTACCTCGGCGCGCCGCTCTCGCTTTCCGAGGAGGAGCAAACGACCTGGCAAATCCCCACGATCGAGGACTGGGCGCATCCGCCTTCCTTCCGTCTGGATCGAGGGAATCGTTGGTTCCGCGCGGCGTGCGAGCTGCTCAAGCTCCTGGCTGACGACGCGCGCGGACGCTACGCGGTCTGCCTGTCGGATCTGACGGGCGCGATGGATGTGCTCTCGAACATGCGCAGCCCGGACCGCCTCTGCACCGACCTGCTGGATCACGGGGCGGCGGTGGTTTCGGCTGCCGCCCAGGTGGTGGACGCCTGGGAAGAGGTGTATGCAACCTTTTACGACATCGTCCTCGGGGCGCGTGCGGGCGTGGTGCAGTGGCTGCTGTGCTGGTCGGCCACGCCCTACACGGTCCCCACGTGCGACTTCAATTTCATGATCAGCCCGGCTCAGTTCGCGGAGTTCTGCCTGCCCTCCCTGCGGGATCAGGCGCGGCGCGCGGGGCGCTGCGTGCTGCACGTGGACGGCCCCGGCGCTTCGCGCCACGCAGCGGCGCTCGCAAAGGAACCGACGATCACCGCGATCCAGTATACGCCGGGAGCGGGAACGCCTTCCGCGCTCGCGAAGCTGGAGATGTTCAAGATGCTCCAGGCGGCGGGAAAGCCCCTGATCGTTTTCTGTCCCGCAGAAGAAGTGCCCGAGCTGCTGAGAAAGCTCGATCCCCGCGGCCTCTGCCTCGCGCCCGAGGACGTCACGTCTCCCGCGCACGCCGACACGCTCGCCGCGATGTGCCGGTAGACGCCGTCCTGCCTTCCTCCTCGGAAAGGAAGGCGAACTCCGCCCTCATTGGGAAAATGATTGGGATGGAGGCGTCGTGGCCCGGCGCGCCAGAACGAAGTCGCGCAGTCCTTCCACAATCGCTCCTGCGAGCTTCGTCCGCCACGCGTCATCGAGAAAACACGCCTCCATTTCAGGCAGGATCAGATACTCGGGTTCGAGGAGGACCGTCGGGCAGCCGGGATAACGCGGCAGATAGAGATCGCGCCGGAGGCAACCGAGGTCCGTCGTCCCGAGCGTCCGCAGCATCGCGGCATGCAGTTTCTCGGCAAGGTCTTTCGACCAGGGATGGACCCAGAAGGTCTGAGTCCCGTGACGCGCGCGCGGGTCCTGATTTTCGCCGACGGAATTATTGTGAAGGCTCACGACCACGTCGGGTTCCAAGTCGCGAATCCTGCGATGCCGGTCGCGCAGCGGCAACGGATCTTCCTCCCGGGTGAAGCTCGTCTTCGCCCCCTCGGCGCGGAGGAGGCGCGCCGTCTCGCGCGCAATCCGCAGGTTCGAATCGCGCTCCTCCAACCCGCGCGGCCCGACCGCGCCCCGATCCGGATGATGACCGGGATCGAGACAGATCCTCCAACCTCGGAGAGGCGACGCCCCGTCCGCCCGCCGCGACAGGGCGTCCGGCGGAGGACGCGGGAGGATCTTCGCCCGACCGTTCTCCACCTCGAAATCGAAACCCCAAAGACACGGCGCCCCGCTCGAGGGCGCCGCGTCTCCTCCGCCGAGGGGGCGCGCGGCGACGCGCAGGCCCTCCCGCTCCTCGATCAGCCAGGCAGACGGGGCGCGGTCGCGCGCGGCGAAAGCTTCGCCGAGATCGAGCGGAAGCACCGCTTCTTCGCGCGCCTCGAGGCGCACCCGCCAGCCTTCCGCGCCTGCGGAGGTCGCCTGAAAAAACGCTCCTTCGGGCGCGAAAAGCATCCGCCCGATTTCTCCGCGGCGCACCCCCAGCCAGACGTCCTGAAGGACGCGCACCGGTTTCGGCGGAAGGAAGGCCTCTTCCGCCGCGCGCGCGGCGAAGGGGCTCCTCGGCGAGACGCACCAGACGCGATTCGTGCAGGCCTCTTCCGCCACGCGCGCGATGAACTCGAACGCGACGTCGCACTCGTTGGTTCCTTGACGGACCGGCGAAGGAAGCGCCTCGAAAGGCGCGTAGCCGATGAACGCGCCGTCTTTCGAAACCTCGCACTTCGCTCCGTTGCATTCGAGCGATTCCGGGAGCGGCTCGACGACGCCGATGACGAACGTTTTCCCTTTTGCCACCGACAGAATTTCGGCGGGCTCGGGCCGCGTAACGCGGAGGGCAATTTCGGCGGAAGCCGCGGAAAAGCAGGTGAGGACGAAAACCAGCGCGCTCGTCACAAAGCGCGGGCGGTTGCGCCCGGCGGAGCGCCTTTCGCACGGCGGCGGGCCGCGAAGCCCTGGATTCCAGGCTGCTCGAAGAACTCTTCCCAGGACCGGACGGATCGCACGGTGAGGAACGCCGAGCCGAACCGCCTTCATCTCCTCTTTCCCGCTTCCAAGCGAAGCATGTTCAACGCCGTCTGCGTGGCGACAAACTTGAAACTCTCCCGTTCGTAGAGGAACAGATGCCGTGCGCAGGAGGTCCCGTTCGGCCCCGCGAGGGCGATGAAGACGACGCCCGCCGGGTTCTCGGGCGTCCCGCCCGTCGGCCCCGCGATCCCCGTCGTCGCGAGAGCCCAGGTCGTTCCCGCGCGGGTGCGCGCCCCTTCGGCCATTGCGCGGGCGACCGGCTCGCTCACCGCGCCGTGTTCGACGAGCAAGTGGCCCGGCACGCCAAGCTGGGCGGCCTTCGCGTCGTTCGAGTAGGTCACCCATCCCTGCTTGAAACACTCCGAGCTGCCGCTCACCTGGGTGATCCGGTGCGCGAGACAGCCGCCCGTGCACGACTCGGCGGTCGCCAGCGTCGCGTGCCGTTCCCGCAAGAGACGGACCACCGCGAGCTCTAGCGTGTCGTCTCCCCGGCCGAAGACCGCCTCCCCGAGCGCTTCGCACGCAAGGGCTTCCGCCCGGTTCGCGGTCTCTCGCGCCGCCGCAGCCTCCTTTGCGCGAACGACCAGCCGCAAATCCACTTCGCCCGGTCGCGCGCAGTAGCCGAACTCCAGGCCCGCCACTTCGCACAACCGCGGGCGCACAATTTCTTCCACGCGCGATTCCCCGAGACTCGCCACGCGAAGGACGCGGCACTCGAGCGCGGGCAGGAGGTCGGCGAACCGCTTGCGCAGGAGCGGAAGCGCCTGACGATCAAACATCGGACGCAGTTCCCGGGGCGGCCCGGGCAGCACGAGAATCATCCGGCATGGGCCGTTCAGAGGGATCGCGAAACCGGGAGCGGTTCCGTGGGCGTTTTGAAAAACCGTGGCGGTCTTCGGAACAATCGTCTGGCTTTTCACCGATTCGAGGACCGGCGCGCCGCGTTGGCGAAAGCGCTCGTGGAGGTTCTCCAAGGAGAGTTCGTCCACGCGCGTTTCCAACCCAAGCGCCTCGACGATCGCCGCCCGCGTGAGATCGCTCGCCGTCGGCCCGAGACCGCCCGTAGTGATCACTGCGTCGGTGCGCGCCATCGCCTCACTCAACGCGGCGCGGAGGTCCGCCGCGTCGTCGGCGACGCATGTCTGCCGGGCCAGCGTGGCCCCAATCCCGTTAAGCCTTCGCCCGAGCCACGAGGCATGAGTGTTCACTACGAACCCCATGAGGAGTTCGGTGCCGACGTTCAGGAGTTCGATGCGCATGAGGAGAGACGGGTCGCGAAAAGGCCCACGGCTCCGCAGGAGCAATCCCCGCGGGCGCCTTCCCGCATGGGCCGAGAGCTTCGCAGCCGTGCGCCTCCGGGTTTCAATCCGGATAGCCCTCCGGATGCCGGCGGTGCCACTCCCAGGCACTGGCCAGAATCTGATCCATCCGGGCGTAGCGTGGCGCCCAACCGAGGTCGCGCGACGCGCGGTGACTGGCGGCGATGAGCCGCGAGGCGTCGCCTGGACGCCGGGACTTGTCCACCGTCGGAATCTCCCGGCCGGTGATCTTCTTCGCAACGTTGACGACCTGACGGACGGAATGCCCCTCGCCGTTGCCGAGGTTGTAGATCCCGCTCGCCTCGCGCCGGAGGGCCAGCATGTGCGCCTGCGCAAGGTCCACGATATGGATATAGTCGCGGATGGCCGTCCCGTCCGGCGTGTCGTAATCTGTGCCGAACACCTCGACGTGCGGCTTCTGACCGAGGGCCACCTTGAGAACATTCGGAATGAGATGGGTCTCGATCCGGTGATGCTCCCCATAGCGCGCCGTGCAGCCCGCGGCATTGAAGTAACGGAGAATGACGTGGCGGATGCCGTGCGCGGATTCGAACCAGCGCAGCGCCTGTTCGAACATCAGCTTGGAAAGCCCGTAGGGATTGAGCGGCTTCTGCGGATGTTCTTCCGTCATCGGAATCCGCTCGGGGTTTCCATAGGTCGCGCAGGTGGAGCTGAAGACGATCCGCGACACCCCGAGGTCCCGCATGGACTCGAGCAGGTTTAGGCCGTTCGCCATGTTGTTGCGAAAATATTTTCCGGGGTTCTCCACCGACTCGCCGACGAGGGCGTTCGCCGCGAAGTGCATCACCGCCTCCGCCCCGCTCTTGCGGAGGGCTTCGCGCACGGCTTCGCGGTCGGCGAGATCGCCCTTCACGAACGCCGCTCGCGGGTCCACCGCGGAGCGATGCCCCTCGGAGAGGTTGTCGAAAACCGTGACGTCGTGTCCGCCATTGAGCAGTTCCTCGACGCAAATGCTCCCGATATACCCCGCGCCACCGGTGACCAAGACTTTCATGGCGGCCATCCTTGCCGCAAAGGTTTCGAGACGGAAGCCGGAAAACCGCGAAAGCACTCCGCCACCACGAGCGGCACAGGCGTTCGGACCGCGCGTCCGCGTTCCGCCGACGGAGGGCGCGGCGGAAGGGCGGAATTCGGAGTGACGATCGCGTCGAGGACCCTCTCCATCGCCGCGCGCGTGGCGGCCGCCGAGGAGAGGGCGGGCAGCGCGATCGTCAGCGTTTCGTGGCCGCGGTCGCGACGCCCTTCCCAAAGCTGACGGAGGCGATCGAGACGTCCGGCCAACGCCATCGGCCAGGGGCGGACGGCGCGGGGCGCGCCTCCGTGCCAGACCGCGTGAAAGACCGCGATCCTTCGTCCCTCGAGACGGAAGAGGTAGAGCGCGCCGAGGGCGGATTTTCCTCCGATCGCAAAGGACGCTGGCGTCGGGCCTTCGAGAAGTTCCCAGCCGGCGCTGGGCATGCAGATTTCCGGGGTATGGCTGTAGCCGAGGCTGGGCATGAAGTTGCCGGGTTTCCAAAAAAGGTGCGTCACCTCGGCGGGAAGCGCATCGTCGGTCCGCAAAGAAAGCGAACGCCCGCTCGAACACATGAGCATCCCGAGGGTCGAGGGAGGAAGCGGATTCTCGCGGAGCGTCCATCCCGACGGAATCGGGCGGACGGCGGTTTCCCACAGGGGCTGCATTTGGACGCGAAGCGCCTCGCCCCGCAACGCGAACCAGCCGCGCGCCAGAAACGGAGACGCGAGCAGGAGGGCGGCCACGGCGAGGCCGGCGCGGCCGCTGGCGGCGAAGGCGCGCCGCGCGGAAGGCAGGGCGCACGGACCGTCGCGCCGCGCGCCTCGAGGGCGAAGCCCCCAAGCCGCCCCTGCGATGAGGCCGAAGATCGCGGCGGTGGCGGCCGCGCCGACGAGGTCATGCCGACGGGCTTCGACGGCGGCGCCTTGAACCCCGAGAATCCACGCCAGCGCCAAGGCGCGCGCAAAATTTCCCGCCATCGCGCAGGCGACGCTGAAGGCGAGCAGCGCGCCCCTGCGACGCCGCGAGAGCGCGAGAAAATCTCCGAGGAACAGCGCGATCATGAGGCCCGCCTGAAGCGATTGGATTCCGCTGCAGGCGACGTCCACGCCGAGCACGCCGTTCTTGAGCACGAGGAGATTGCCTTGGCGGAGGGCGGCAACACCGGCGAGGTTGAGCGCGTCCGCGGCGGCCAGGGCGATGCGACTCATCAAAAAGTTTCCGACGGGCGCTTCGAGGCCCATCGGCCAGGGAAGCGCCGTCCAGGCAAAGGCGAGCGGGAACGCCATGCGGCGTCGAAGCGCGACGCCGCCCAGGCGATCGAGCCAGGCGAGAGTGAGACAGGTCGCCGCGGCGGCAAAGAACCCATGAACGATCCGCCAGAGCGGGTCCATCTCCCGAACGAGTTCTGCGGCGAAGAAAAAAACGAGCCCGACAAGGAGGAGGCCGCGCGAGGCGCGCGGGGCGGGCCGCAGCGGAGGATCGTTACGGTCCGGCAGCCGGATCCAGACGAGGGCGGCGAGGAGAAGTGGCACGCTGAAGCCGTAACGATAGTTCTCGGCGAGACGCCATTCCCCGGCGAGACGCCACCAGGACCAAAGCCAGCTTCCCGCCACGGCCGCCACCCATCCGGCGCCGTTCCAGCGGCGGAGGTGTGAGGCGATCGCGCTCACTGAATTTTCCGGCGGGCCTCGGCGGCGAGCGCCTCCTCCTGGGGCAGGAGCAGGGCGACCGCGCCGAGATCAAGAAATTCCCGTGCGCGCGCCTTGTCGCCGTGATCGGCGAGCAGAAGGCCGTAGTAAAAGGCGACGCCGGGCACACGAAGGGCTTTCGGATCGAGGGCCCCCATGGCCTTGAGCCCCTCGTCGGTGCGTCCGCGGTGGAGGAGCGCGAGGGCGTAGGTCGAGACGAAAGCGGCGTTTTGGGGGTGGTCGGCGCAAAGGTCGCGGATGCTCTTGAAGGCTTCGCCGGGGTCCTCGTCGAGCAACAGGGAGAAAAGGGCGAGATTGTTGCGCGCCACGAGATCCGCAGGATCGAGCTGGACGATGCGTCGGGTGATTCGGAGAAGGCCCTTCGTATCGCGGCGGGCCTGGTAGTGGCGATAGAGCGTCTCCAGAACGCCTCGGGGCGGAGTGGGGCGTTCGGCGAGCTCCCAGAGGATCTGTTCGGCCTCGTTTTGCCAGCCCCAACTGACGGCGAAACGGACCAGGGTATTGAGCATGTCGATCTGGCTGGAGGCGAGGCGTACGGCGGCGCGCCACTGGAACTGGGCGCCGATGTCGTTGCCGGTCTCCTTGAAGGCGCGGGCGACAATGGCGAGGCGAAGAGGCTCGAACTCCGCCCAGGATGTGCTGCTGATCATCTGGAGCAGACCGTTCCAGTTTCCGACGAGGGAGTACGCTTCGGCGAGAACGATGGGCACCGGCATGGTGAAGGTGATCCCCGAAGGAAGGCTGAAGGCCCAGGCGAGGGCGTGCGCCGCCATGCCATTGGCGTTCATCCAGGCCAACATCTCGCCGACATCGGCGCCGCTCGGCGTGGCGGCAGCCTTCAACTCCGCGAGCCGCGACGGGGCGTCCGGGCTTCGCGCGCGGAAGAGCGCGCCGAGATGGAGGAGTTTGTCGCGGAAAGTGGCGCCAGGCTCCGAAGCGAGCTCCCGGCCAAGAGAGATCGCGCGAGACGGTTCGTTGGATTGGAGCGCGGCGGCGAGAAGGGCGCGCAAGGCGGGGAGGCGGACCGAGGGATCCTTTCGAAGCACGTCGAGCGCGGCCTTCGCCTGCTCGCGGATGGCGCGGTCGGTGGACCCGAGTTCGAGCGTGGCAAGATTCAGACGGAGACGCGAGTTTTTGGGGTCGCGCTTGAGGGCGGCGCGCAGATGGAGATCGGCAAGCTGAAACCGCCTCGCGGCAATGGCGAGCCCGGCGGCGATTTCGTGATATTCGACGCTCACGCGGTCGGCCGGAGCGACGCCGAGGAGCACCTCGTTGGCGAGGGCGGTCTCTCCGCGCGCAATCGCTTCTCCGGCCCAATCGAGGCGGGCGCGGAGGTTGTCTGGCTCCAGCGCCGCGACGCGCGCGCGCCAGGCGATCGCATCCGAAGGGCTGTAGAGGCGCGCCAGTTCCGCCATCACGCGGCAGGCCTCTGCGTTGTTCGGGTTGCTGCCGAGCACGTGGCGGGCGGCGAGGACGGCCTCTTCAACCTTGCCGTGCTCCAGATGCGCGGTCGCCGCCCGGGCGAGGCGTCGCTCCTTCCATCGGCGGAAGGCGCGCTGGCCTTGCGTGGCGCCGCCCGCCAGCAGGAAAACGACGACGGCCAGGGCCACGAGCACGCGCCACCGGAGGAGGCGGATGAGGATCGGGACCGGCGGATCCGGGCTGGGCGAAGGAGGATTCATTCGCAACGGACTTCGTGCGGCGCGTGTTCCTTGTCAACCATGCGGCGCGGGGGCGCCCCATCAAATCAACGGGCGAGCTCGGTCAGCACCGCCTTTTGCAGGTGGAGGCGGTTCTCCGCCTGTTCGAAGATCACGGCGGCGTTCGCCGCGAAAACCTCGGCAGCGATCTCCTTGCCGCGGTAGGCGGGGAGACAGTGCATCACGGGGGCGCCGGGTTTCGCGGCGCGGGAAACCTCGGCGTTGATCTGCCAAGGCGCGAGCATCCGGAGCCGACGGCGTTCCTCGTTTTCTTTGCCCATCGAAATCCAGGTGTCGGTGTAGAGCAGATCGGCGTCCCGCGCGGCGGCCACGGGATCCTCGAAGCAGGCCGCCTCCGCGCCTGCGCGGGCGAGCAGTGCACGCGGCGGGCGAAAGGCCGGAGGCGCCCCCAGGCGCAGACGGAACCCGAGCCGCGCGGCGGCGAAAATCCAGGAACGGGCCACGTTGCAGGCGGCGTCGCCGAAGAAGGCGACGGTCTTGCCGCGCAACAGGCGCGAGAGAGGAGGGCGGCGCGAACCGGGGGCGAGCGTTTCAGCCCAGGTCATCAGGTCGGCGAGGATCTGGCAGGGATGCTCGTCATCCGTGAGCGCGTTCACCACGGGAATGCTGCCGACACGGGCGAAGGTCTCCACCTCATGCTGGCCATAGGTCCGGATGATGACTCCGTGAACGTAGCGCGACAGGACGCGGGCCGTGTCCTCGATCGTTTCCCCACGGCCGAGCTGGATGTCGTGCATTCCGAGGAACAAGGGGCTGCCCCCGAGTTCGCGAAGGCCCACCTCGAAGGAGACCCGGGTGCGGGTGGAAGATTTTCCGAAAATGAGCGCCCACGTCCGGCCGCGCAGCGGCCGAGGGTGGGCGGGCTTTCCGCGAAGGGCCTTGAGACGAAACCCCAGCGCCACCAGCCGTTCGATCTCGGCAGCGGCGAGCGATTCGATGCTCAGTAGATGCTTCAAGACACGAGGATGATCCGTTTTCCCTCCTCCGGGCAAGCCGATTTTCCACGGCGGCCGGGGAAAATCCATCTCGCTCTCGGGGCGTCCGCAACAGCGTCCTCCTCCGGCCGCGGAGGTTCGGAGGCGACCCGAAGAACCGAAGAAAAATCAGCCGGAAGCCTTCAGGGCGCCAGTTGCCGGTTGATGAGCGTGGCGGCGCAGGCGGCGCCGAATCCGTTGTCAATGTTGACGACCGTCACGCCCGAGCTGCAACTATTGAGCATCCCGAGCAGCGCCGCGACGCCGCCGAAGCCGGTGCCGTAGCCGACGCTCGTCGGAACGGCGATCACCGGTTTGTCGAGCAATCCCGCGACGACGCTCGGCAGCGCGCCTTCCATGCCCGCCACGACGATGAGCGCCGAACAACGGCTCAATTTTTCCCGGATGGCGAGGATTCGATGGATCCCCGCCACCCCGACATCGGTGAAACGCTCGACTCGGTTGCCCATCACCTCGGCGGTCACCGCCGCCTCTTCCGCGACCGGCAGGTCGGAGGTGCCCGCCGCGACGACGGCGACGACGCCTCCGCGTTTCGGCAGGCGCTCGCGTTCGACGGAAAGGATGCGCGCCGCGCGATGGTGGCGGGCGCCCTTCACCGCGCGCAGGAACGGGCGGACGTGCTCCTCCCGCACGCGCGTGGCGAGCAGGACGCCGGATCGGGAAAGGATTTCCTTCGCGATCGCCACGATCTGGGTGGAGGTCTTCCCCTCGCAGTAAATGACTTCGGGAAAACCGCGCCGCGCCGTACGATCGTGGTCCACGCACGCGAAGGGGGGGGCGGCCCGGACGCGACGGGAAGATGGGGGGCGGGGCTTCACAGAGCGCATCATCGCCGATTTTTCCATTGATTCAACCCCCGGTCGGCGCGCACACTCCCCGCGATGTCGTTGCTCCAAAAAATGCAGGACCGTTTCGGGATTTTCGGGGAGCTTCTGGTCTTCCTCTGGGCCCAGAAACTCTGGTGGATCATCCCGATGGTGCTCGTACTCGTCCTGTTCGCCTTCCTGCTGATCTTCGCCGGTCACACGGGCCTCGCTCCGTTCGTCTACACGCTCTTTTGAGCGCGGCCCCATGCTGACGCTCGGGCTGAGCATGGAGCACGACGCTTCCGCCGCCGTCGCGCGCGACGGCGCGCTCGTCGCCGCCGTTTCCGAGGAGCGACTCACCCGCGAGAAGGGGAAGTGGGGCGTCCCGATTTCCGCGCTCGACGAATGCCTCCGCCTCGCGGGCGCGACTCGCGCCGATGTGGACGTCTTCTGCGTCGCGCTGAACAAGTTTCCTTCCAGCTACCTCCGCCGCCCCTCGTGGTTCGCCGAGCTTTCCGAGCGCTGGCACCGCGCCCGTCGAGCCCTCCTCGGCCGCCGCGAGGAGGTCACCGTCGGGATGATGGAGTTCCTCGCAGAAGCGCGGCGGCGCGGCGCCCTCCTCGCCGACCTCTTCGATCGGGAACGCTTCCGCGCCGACGGCTTTCGCAAAGCCGAAGTCCGCTTCGTGGACCATCACGCGGCCCACGCCTGGGGCGCCGCCCTCCACAGCGGCTTCGACGACGCCCTCGTCCTCACCGTGGACTGCATCGGCGCGTGTTGCGCGCAGGACGAGGACGTCCCGCACACCCTCGAATCGCTCGCTCTCCAGAACCTCATCCCGATCAGCCACACCACCAGCTCCTGGAAGGAGGGCCTCCTCCGCCGCCTCTGGACGAGCGGACTCGACGGGTCGCCCGGCGCCTTCTACGGGAGCGTGACCGAGGGGCTCGGCTTCATCTCGCCGCGCCACGAGGGGAAGGTCACCGGCCTCGCCGCGTGGGGCAAGGGGCGTGCGCTCGACGGTGTTTTCGGGACCGCGCTCGCACTCGCGCCCGAGGAAACCCATTTCACCTGCGAACAAGCGAAGGACAACCCGCCCAACATCAGCGAGGCGCGCAAGGCCGTGATCCACCGTGCGATGAAGGGCATCTCCCGCGAAGATGTCTCGGGCGCCGCCCAACGGGTCCTCGAGCAGGTCGTCCTCGGCCACGCGCGCTGGGCGCTCGCGAAGACCGGCCACGGCCGCCTCGCCCTCGCGGGCGGCGTTTTCGGCAACGTGAAGCTCAACCAGCGCCTCATGGAGCTTCCGGAAGTCGAGAAGGTCTTCGTCTTCCCCGCAATGAGCGACGCGGGGCTTGCCGTCGCCGCCGCGCGGATGGTCGCCGACCCCGCGCCGCGGAAGAGCGCTCCTCTCCGGGACGTCTACCTCGGGTCATTCGCCATGAATGCGGAGGTCGAGGCCGAACTGCGCCGCAGCGGGTTTGCGTGGGCGCGCGTCGAAGGCGCCGAACGCGCCCGACGCGCCGCGCGATTCGTCGCGGACGGCAAGGTGCTCGGCCTGCACCAGGGCCGGATGGAGTTCGGCCCGCGCGCGCTGGGCAACCGCAGCATCCTCGCTTCACCCACCGACGCGCGGATCAACGACGCCCTCAACCATCGCCTCGGACGCTCGGAGTTCATGCCTTTCGCCCCGAGCGTGCTTGCCGAGCGTTGCGCGGAGATTTTCGTGAACTTCGAGCGCGGCGCGCATGCCGCCGAGTTCATGACTGTCACCTTCGAGGTGAAGCCCGCGTGGCGCGACCGCATCCCCGCCGTCGTCCACGTGGATGGCACGGCCCGCCCGCAGGCCGTCCATCGCGAGAAGAATCCCCGCTACTACGACATCCTCAAGGCCTACGAGGAAATCACCGGCTTGCCCGTCCTGGTGAACACCTCGTTCAACGTCCACGAGGAGCCGATCGTCTGCCGCCCGTCCGACGCACTCCAGGCGCTCCGCGAAAAACGCGTGGATGCCCTTCTCATTGAAGACTTCTGGGTGACGGCGTAGGCTCTTTTTAAGGAAAGAGACGCGCCGATGACCTGCAGACGTTTCGAAGACGCGGCGGGCGGAAAGGGCGTTCGACCGCGCGCGGGCGCGCGCTTCGTCCGTCGCTCCGGATCCCGAAATCCGGTCGAGGGCGCGACGGCCTGCGCCTTCGGCGCGCTCGCTCTCCGAAAAAGCGATGGAGCCCCATGAAAACCAGCCCGCTGAACACCGATCTCTATGAGCTGACGATGATGGCGGGGTTGCATCGCCACGCCAAGCTCGGAGACACCGCCACATTCGACCTCTACTTCCGCCGCGTCCCGTTCCAGGGCGGCTTCGCGATCGCCGCCGGACTCGAAACGGCGCTCGACGCCTTGGAAGGGCTGCGCTTCGAGGAGGAGGAAATCGCCTACCTATCGGCGGTCGGCGGGGAGCCCCCCCTCTTCGACCGGGCTTTTCTCGATTGGCTGCGCGATCAGCGCTTTCGCGGCGAAATCTGGGGCGTTCCCGAGGGAACGGTCGTCTTCCAGGACGAACCGCTCCTCCGCGTTTCGGGTTCGCTGGCCGAGTGCATGCTTGTGGAGACGATGCTGCTCTGCATCCTGAACTTCCAAACGCTCATCGCGACGAAGGCCGCGCGCCTCTGGGAAGCCAGCCACCGCGGCAGCGTGATCGAGTTCGGATTGCGCCGCGCACAAGGGCTCGATGGCGGACTCTCCGCCGCGCGCGCCGCCTACATCGGTGGCGCCGACGGCACCTCCAATCTCCGCGCCGGAAAGGCCTTCGGCATCCCCGTCCGCGGCACGCAATCGCACGCGTGGGTGCTGTCGTTCCCCACCGAGCTCACAGCCTTCCGCGCCTTTGCGGAGACGTTCCCCGGGAACGTGATCCTGCTCGTGGACACCTACGACGTCGTCCGAAGCGGCGTGCCGAACGCGATCATGGTCGCACGCGAGATGAGGGCGCGCGGGCAGGCGCTCCGCGGCATCCGCATCGACTCGGGCGACCTCGCCTATCTCAGCCGCATCGCGCGGCAGATGCTCGACGAGGCCGGATTTCCTGAGGTGAAAATTGTCGCCTCGAACGACATCGAGGAGCTCGTCATCGAGGAGATCATCCGCAACGGCGGGCGGGTGGACATCTGGGGCGTGGGCACCAACCTCGTCACCGGCGGCGGCGCAGGCGGCACCGCGCTCGGCGGCGTGTTCAAGATGGTCGAAATCAACGGTCATCCCGTGATCAAGCTTTCCGACAGCCTCGAAAAGGGGACGTCGCCCGGGCGCAAACAGGTCTGGCGCCTCCTCGCCAACGGCGGCGCGCAATACGAGGCCGACGCCCTCGCTCTCGAAAACGAGGCGTTTGCACCGGGACGCGACGTCCTGATCATTGACCCCCGCAACCCGCTCCGCCGGAAACGCATCGCGGCGATCACCTCCTGCGAGCCGCTCTTGCGCTGCGTGATGCGCGAGGGCAAGCGCACCGGCCCGCGCGACACACTCGATGCCGCGCGCGACCGCCGAGTCGAAAACCTCGACCGCCTCGATTCTTCCCACAAACGCCTCGTCAATCCGCATGTCTACAAGGTGGGCGTCACCCAGGCCCTCTGGCGCCTCAAGGAGGAACTCCTCAACCTCCAAACCACATGACACGCTCCGCGCGGTCGAAAATCCTGGTCGCCCTCCAGTGGATCGCGATGCTCGGCCTTGCGGGGACCGGCGCGGTCGTGCCGACGAACCTTCCGCTCGCGACGCTCCAGCTTGCCGCCTTCGCACTGATGTTCTGGACCTTCGCGCTTCTCGGCATCGGGCGCTTCAACGTCAGCCCCGAGGTGAACGCGCGCGCCCGACTCGTCGTGCGCGGGCCCTACCGCGTCGTTCGCCATCCCATGTACGTCTCGGTGTTCGCGCTCATGCTCGCGTGGCTGCTGGGGCGCTTCACGTGGACCGGACTCGCCTGCGGCATCACCCTCGTCGTCATCGCCCTGCAAAAAATGACGCTCGAAGAAGAAGCGCTCGCCGTGCGCTTCCCCGAATACGAGGGCTACCTCCGCCACACCGCGCGCCTCATCCCCGGAATCTGGTGACGCCGCCTTGACGAATCGGCCTTCGGACCGTCAGACGATCGCTTCGGCGCCGGCTTTTCTTTGCTGAAGGAAACGCAAATTTCCAGCGCCCGCAACCCGGAGAAACGTATCCGTAAATTGTTGATTCTGTTTGACTTCTGCATTTGGTCCTGGCAAGGAATATCCTGCTTCAAAAACTTTTGACGCTTTGCGCAGGCTCTCTTATTCCTGCTTTTTCTGGAACGGCCGCGGACCCGGACCGACCGGGGCGTTTTCGCGTCTCTTCCGCTGAACGAAAGGAGTTCCCGTGGCGATCAAGAACTACGTGCTCGACACCAGCGTTTTGCTTCACGACCCCAGCAGCCTGCTGCGCTTCGAAGACAACCACGTGTGGATTCCCGTGGAAACCCTCGAAGAACTGGACCGCTTCAAGACGGAACAGACCGAGCGGGGCGCCAACGCCCGCAGCGTCAATCGCCGGCTTCATGACTTCTTTCAGGGGCGTCGCGACGCGATGCAGGAGGGCGCAGTCACCCCCGACGGGGGTCGCATTTCGGTGCTCATCAACGGCTACCACGAACCGGTGAACGGCGCGGAAAATCCGGCGCTCGCTCGGATGAAGGAGTTCTTCCCCAATCCGGAGAAGATGGATCATCGCATCCTGGCTTGCTGCCTCCACGTTCAGGCCACGCGCCATCAGCCCACGATCCTCGTCAGCAAGGACATCAACATGCAGCTCAAGGCGCTCGCCCTCGGCCTGGAAAGCGACGACTACCTTCACGACAAGGTCGAGGATCGCGCTGCGGTCCATCCGGGGCTGCCCGTCGTCAAAATCGGCATCCACCAGATGCAGCGGTTCGCGAGCGCCGGCAGCCTTGTTGTAGACCGCAAGAACGACCCCGCGCGGGCGATGAACGAATACGTCCTTCTCGAATCATCCGCGGGCAAGACGATGCCCGCGCGATGCCTCCATGACGGCACGCTCAAAAAGCTCTGCGTCCCCGCCGCGCTCGGCATTCCCGGCGGCATCCAGCTTCGCGGCGCAAACCTCGGCCAGCTCTGTTTCCTCGATGCGCTCCTTGATCCGGAGGTTTCGCTCGTCACCTGTCTGGGCCCCGCCGGCACGGGCAAGACGCTCCTCGCCATCGGCGCCGGGCTCTTTCTGCTCCGGCAGCGCCTCCACGATGGCCTCACGATCAGCCGCCCTGTGATCCCCATGGGCGATACGCTCGGGTTTCTCCCCGGCGATCTGAAGGAAAAGATGCGGCCTTGGCTCCAACCGATCTATGACGCGCTCGAGTGCTTGATGCCGCGAAACGCCGCGCCACCTGGCTTTGAAGGGCGGCCCCAACGCCGCCACCGCGAACGGCCGCCGTTCGCCGAGAGCGGGCCGGGCCCTGGGGCGTTCAAACCCCACGAAAAACTCATCGCCCAAGGCGTGCTCGAGGTCGAGGCCCTCTGCTACATCCGCGGCCGCTCGATCCCGAACCGCTTCTTCGTGCTCGACGAGGCCCAACAGCTCACGCCGCTCGAGGCCAAGACGATCGTCACCCGCATGAGCAAAGGATCCAAACTCATCATGGTGGGCGACCCCGACCAGATCGATCATCCCTACGTGGACGCCCGTTCCAACGGCCTCGTCTACGCCCGCAACCGGATGCGTTGCCATCCGATCGCGCGGCATGTGACGCTCTCCAAGGGCGAGCGCAGCGCCCTCGCCGAGGCCGGCGCCTCGGCGATGTAGACGCACGTATTCAATAACCCGGAGAAGGTGTCAGTTCAATCAATATCATATTGTTCGAGCCGCCGCCATCGGGAGGCGAGGAAGCGATCCGTTTGCAGGCGACGCCCGGCCAGATGAATGCTGCTGGCCATGCCGCCGCGCGTCTTC
>JADZFN010000023.1 GCA_020849895.1 Verrucomicrobiia bacterium
CTCCCTCGGGCTTGGCCAACGGTCGCGCCAGGCCGCGCATGTGGTGCCTCGCGTCCTGAGGGACGTCTACCGCGGGATCCGCGAGGGTACGACGGCCGATTGCGTGATTCTTGCGACTCGCCCAGGAACGGAAGTGATCGCCGCCACGGGCCGTTGGGTTTTTTCCCCAACCCCCGTGGTCGCCGCGCTCCTGAGTCCAACTCCCACGGCCGAGCTCCTCGAACGGGCGCTCTGGGCGGAGTACCTGCTCGGGGGCGACCTTGACTCGCTCGCTCCGCTTTTCGAAAGCGAGGGGATGGCAGAATACCTCTCGTGGAAGGCCCGGCAGGAGGAGGGGACGAGGACAGCGGTGGAAGGACTTGAGAAGCGCATCGGCTACAACAGCTTTGTCTTTCACCCCGACCTCAATCGCTGGGATCTCCGCGCGCGGGGGCTCGAGCTGCCTGATTCGCTCAAGGGACAACACGATTTCGTGGCGTGGTTCCCGCCCGCGCTGCAGCCGGTCTTCGCGAAGGTTCGCCGCGCCACGCACGAGGGATTGAACCCGCCCTACAAGTTGGACCTGCTCCTGTTTGCCGAGGGACGGGACAGGGACGGGGCCCGCCTTGCGCGATTGGGTTTTCGCCCCTCCACCTTTTCGGGGGGCATCAAGGTTTGGAGCCGGGAAGGCGCGACGCCGGGGATCACTCGTGCTTCGTCGGCTGACCGCGCCGGCGAATGACGCGCGCCGGCACGCCGGCGACGACGCTGTAGGGCTCGGTGTCGCGGGTGACCACGGCGCCTGCGGCGACCACGGTGCCGTCCGCCACGGTCACGCCTGGCATGATGATTGCGCCCATGCCAAGGAAGACGTCGTTGCCGATGCGGACCGGACGGTAGAAGGCGCCCTGTTCCCAGATCGTGCGGTCGGCGGCGTCATAACGGTGGTCGCCGGTGTTCACGAGGACCCGCTGTCCGAAGAACACGTGGTTGCCGATGGAGACGCCGCCACGGCAATGGAGGATCGAGTCCTGGTTGATCCCGACGTGGTGCCCCATCTCGAGGTTGTAGGCGTGGCGGATGGAAACGCGTTGGGCGATGAAGACCTCGCGGCCGATCCTCCGGGCGGTGAGCTTCAGGAAAAGCCAGCGGAAGGGGGACCCGATGAGGAAAGGAAGGAACTCCAGGAAAGGGCAGAACAGTTCCTCGAGGAAGAGGCAGGCCGCCACGCGGAAGCCGGCGGAACGAAGGTCGCGCAGTTGGGTGGTGAGCATGGAATTCAGCCCCGGGGAACGAGGCGCCATAATGACGTTCCGTCGGCCGCCTGCGCAACCTTCACGAAGACCGCGGCGAAATCGCTCCGCACGGGCACCGACATGCCGGGCACCTCCGGCGTGAGCAGGACATGCGTCAGGCGGTAGCGCTGGGTGATCGCCGACAGGATCTCGGCCAAGGGACGGCCTTCAAGATGGGAAACGCGTCGAAAGGCCGCTCTCTCTTCAGGGCCGAACCACGCGAAGGGTTGCGCCTGTTGGAGGAGGGAGGGAGGGATTGCGAGTTTTCGCACGCGGAAATCCTCGCGGCTGCCCCTGGGGTCGAAGAAGAATGAGGCGCGCGCGGGACAGTTTTCGAGGCGGTCGAGCCAATGGTGGGTCGAAGCCCCCGCGTTCGCATAAAACGCCGAGTAGTCCGGCAATCCCTCCTCGGCGAAAAGGGGCGCAAGGTCGGCCACGGTGCCCGTCAGGAGCAGCTTCGCGAGGAGCTGGCGTTCGACCAGCTCGGCGTTCGTGGCGAGCGAGCCGAAGCTGTACATCATCGGGTGGGGGACGAACGACCATGCGCCGGCTCGCAGCGTCAGCTCCTGACTCGATCCCCGGCCGATCGAGGGACAAAGAACCACGGCGTCCGGCCCGTCGGCTCGGAGGGCGTCGTAAACCGACTGAAGGGAGCGATCGAACGCGACGCGGTCAACCATCCATCGCGGCGTGGCCAGCAAGGCCAGTTGGGCCGAGAGGCCAACCACGAGCCCCAGCGTCACGCCAGCAAACCTGGGCGCGCGCACCCGGGCGGGGAGGCAGGCGGCGGCTGCGGCGAGCAAACTCAGCCAGGCAAAAGGAACGCTGAAATAGATGAAGAAATACTGGAACGAGGATGGGGTCTTCCCGCTCGGCAGGAATTGGAAGTAGGGAAGGAATGAAGCGGCGACCAGAGTCACCCAGAACCGTCGAATGGAGGGCGAGGCCACGGGGCGGGCGCCGGCGCGCCGCGCGGCGGACCGCAAGAGGAACCCAACTCCTCCGGTGAAGAGAGCGCCCAGCAGGGCGTACTTGAGGAAGTGCAGGGGCGCTTTCCCTTCCATGACGCCGCGCGCGAGTTGGGCTTCGTAAACCCCGCGGGAGCCCGCCGACCACGCGGCGTAACGAACGAGGAAGGGGAGCGCGCCGAGAACCGCCCCCGAAAGGGCAAGGAGCCATCGGCCGGCGGAACCGGGAAAGCCCGCGGGCGCCGTTGCATCCCCGCGCCGGCGCAGGGCGAGGAGAAACGCGAGCGAGAAGAATGAGACGAGAACCATCCAATCGAAGGGCCTTCCGTAGACGGTGAGTCCGGCCCAGAGGCCGGCGGCGAAAAAACCACCGCGCCCGCCGGCTCGACAGGCCGCCAAGGTTCGCCAGACCGCGACCGTCGTCCACGCCAGTGCGGCGACCGAGGGAAAGGCCCGGAAGTTCTCGTAGATGGGGGTCACTCCCCACAGCGCGGGATGCCACTTCGAGTGATACACGTTGATCGCCAGGGGAAGCGCGCTGAACACAAACAGCGCAGCCACCGGCCAGGCGCGACGGCTCGGGCCGACCAGTTCGCTGACAACCCCGAACGCCGCGCGGATCCAGACGACATGAAGCAGATAAACGACGGCCCAGTAGGCGGCGATCCCACCCATCGCCTGGAGAAAACGACCGTAGAGCAAGGGCCACCAAAGGCAGAGGGCCATCGGGCTGCCGACGGAGTGTCGGTGTTCCCAGAGCACGAGATCCCCGACTCCGGGATCCTGTGCGACGCGGACCATCCAGGACAGCGGTAGCGCCACGTCCACTTGGTTGAGGAACGGCAGGAAGAAGGCGCGGCTTCCGAAGCCGACCAGGGCTTCAAAGGTGGGCCAGAAAAGAACGACGAGCGCGAGGAGGGCGCAGACCGACCACACCCGTGGCCCACAGGTGGAACGACCGCCAGCAAGCGGAGCCGGGGGAGGCGCCGGGCTCATCCTGCTTTTGAAGCGACTTCCGACACCATGCGAACGACATGGGTCGCCTCGTCGTCGCTCAACTTGGGGTACAGGGGAAGCGTGATCGTTCGAAGCCCGATGCGCTCGGCATGCGGAAACGCGCCCTCCTTGAACCCAAAGGTCCTCCGGTACCAGGTCATCAGATGAACCGGGTTGAAATGCACGGCGATGCCGATCTCCCGTCGTTGAAGTCCGGCCAGCCAACGGTCGCGTTGCCCCTCCGGCGCGAGGAACGTGAAAAGGTGGCGCGCGTGGCGGCCGCCCGCGGGGGACTTCATCAACTCCACGCCCGGCACGCCGCCGAGCCCCTTCTCGTAAAGTCGGGCGAGGTGGTCCTTCCTGGCGCGGTATTCCTCGAGCCTCGGAAGCTGGCTCAGCAGCAGGGCGGATTGGATGTCGGTCAGGTTGCATTTGTAACCGATCTCCTCCATGTCGTAATGGCGGTACAGTCCCGAGTAACGCTCCTCGGAACCGCGCGTCATCCCGTGGAAGCGCAGCATGGAAACCTTCGCCGCCAGGGCCGTGTCGTTGGTCGCCACGGCGCCGCCGTCCCCGCAGGCGAGGTTCTTCGTCGCGTAGAAGCTGAAGCAGGCCGCACGGGACAGTTGGCCGGGACGGACGCCGTCCCGCTCGCCCTCGACGCAATGGGCCGCATCCTCGATCAGGGCGACGCCGCGCTCGCGGGCGAGCCTTTCGAAGGCCCGCATGTCGCACATCGCGCCGTACATGTGCACCGGGATGATGGCCCGGGTCCTCGGGGTGATCGCCCGACGCGCCGCCTCGACGCTCAGGAGGCCGGTGTCGCGCTCCACGTCGGCGAACACGGGCGTCGCCCCCGCATGACAGACGATGTTGGCGGTGGAGATGAAGGTGAGGGGAGGGACGATGACCTCGTCGTCGGGACCGATCTCGAGGGCTTTGAGGCAGAGGAAGGCGCCCATGGTCCAGCTGGTGACGCCCACCGCGTGCGTGCAGCCGAGGTGGCGGGCAAACGCCTTTTCGAATTCCTGGGTGACCGGTCCCGCGGTGTGGATCGGGGAACGCAACACCGCAGCGACCGCGGCGATCTCGGTTTCACCGATGTTGTGGCGATAGAAAGCGACCTTCATCGCATCCGGAAATACCAGAAGCGGCTGCAGGGTGCAAAGCCGCACGAGGCGTAGAGCCCGCAGGCGGGGTGATTGGCCGCCTCGGTACGGACCCAGGCCGTGCGCGCGCCTCCGGCGAACATCCGGGCGAGGCCCTCCTGGAGCAACGCTCGCGCGATCCCGCGGCCCGAGTGTTCGGGCAACGTGCCGATGAGAACGGTCGCGCCGGCACGCTCGCCTTCGAAGGAAAGTATGCGCCACGCGTGAAAGCCGGCGGGCGTGCCGCCGCGCGTGGCAAGGAGGGTTACATCAGCGGCGGTCCCCCTCGCGCAGTTGGCCGCCCAGTCTGCATGTAAGGCGTCCGCGGCGCCTCGGGGAATACGGCGATCCGCATGGAAGCGGTCCGTCGTGAAGAGGCGTGCACCCATCCCCGCAAGGACCTCGATGTCCGAGGGGAGGGCCGGCACGAGTTCCGCGTCAATCGTTTCGGCCGGCGGCGGCTGCGAAAGCCGGCGCGCGAAGTTCAGCATCTCGAGGACCGGCGCGAACCCGGCCGCGGCGAGCGCTTCCCGGGCGCGGAGATGCTCCGAGGCGACGCGCACCCAGATGAAGGCATCGCGCGGAAGAAGCGGCGCCAGGCGGGCGATGGTCCGCGCGTCCTCGGGGTCCGACGACACCCAGAGATTGAAGCAGGGCGCGCCCAGGCGCTCGCTTTCCCAAGGCAGATCCTGGAGCCAAGCGGGCATGCGGTCACCGTCGTGCAGTGGGCGAAGGGCGGCCCCCGCGAGGCGCTCCACGTCGAGGCGGGAGCGCGCGTCGGGAGAGGAACCCGCACTGAAACGAAGGATTTCCCCGGCAGGCAGCGAAGAGGGGGATTGCGGCGGCTTCACGGCGTCGCGCGCTTGGGGCCTCAGCGCTTCATCTCGGCGACGAGGTAGCGCGGCGAACGTTTGGACAACTTGAACAGGCGGACCGAGTATTCCCCCACGATCCCGACAGAACCGAGAAGCAGACCCAGCACAGCGATCGCCATTCCGAGGAGCGCATGGATCGCACGCGGGTGAAGGAGGCCGCACAAGCCCGCGGCCGCCGCAGCAAGCCCCATGAGCAGCACCAGTCCGCCGATGAGCTCGATCACTTGGAAGGGGCGCCGCGCATACCCGGTGAAGATGGACATGAACTGGTCCACCTGGGTGAGGATGCCGTACCGGCTTCCTCCGTGCAGGCGCTCGTGATGAAGCACCAGCACCTCCGTGTAGCGGTAGCCAAGAACGCTGATCGTGGCGGTGATGAAGCCGCCGATGTCGGTATACTCGGCAATTTCCTGGGCGGCCTTAAGGGTGTAGCCCTTGAGAAAACAGCCGGTGTCCGTCTGGACGAAACCGGTCCGCTTGGCGATGAAGCGGTTGACGAGGCGGGAGGGGAGCTTGCGGCGGAGGAAGGCGTCCTTTCGGTCATCGCGGACGCCGGAGACGACGTCGTACCCCTCGCGGAGTTTGGCGAGGATTTTCGTGAGGTCCGCCGGGTCGTTCTGGAGGTCGGCGTCCATGGTGAGGACCCAGCGACCGCGCGCGTGGTCGAACCCCGCAATGGTCGCGGGATGTTGCCCATAGTTTTTTCGCAAACGGATCACGCAGATGCCGGGTTGGACGTCCTTCAGCTCGGACAAGATCTTGAAGGAGTCGTCCGCGCTCCCGTCGTCCACGAAGATCGCCTCCCACGTTTCCCCCATGGCCTGGAGCGCTGGGTGCAGGCGCGCCCAAAGCTGGCGCAGCGTGGCCGCCTCGTTGAAAACGGGAACGACCAGGCTGATCGTCGGAGCGATCGCATCAGTCGAGGCCATGATGCCTCCACTCCCAGTATTCCTTCAGCCCTTCGCGCACCTCGACAGAGGCGGTGAAACCCATTTTGGCGCGGGAACGCTCGGTGGAACAGCGACGCCGCTTCACGAGGTTCACGTCGTGCGGTTCGTAAACCGGCGGGATTCGGCAGCCGGTGACCTCGAGCAGCGCCTCGGCGAGTTGTTTGGCCGTGGTCTCGACCCCGGTCCCGATGTTGAAAAAATCGTTGTCGCAAGGGCTCTTGAGGGCGCAGACGTTCGCTCGGGCGATGTCCTTCACGTAGATCAGGTCCATGCTCTGGCTGCCGTCGGCGTAGATCGTGATGGGTTTCCCGGCCTCGATGCGCTCGCACCATCGCGGAATCACCTGGGCGTAGGCGCCCTTGATGCCCTGACGCGGACCGTAAACGTTGTAGTAGCGCAAACCGACGTGCCGGAGGCCGGCGGTAAAATTGAGGCTCACGGCGATATGCTCGCACGCCGCCTTGGTGGCGCCGTAAAAGGTCTTGTTGTTGAACGGATGATCTTCGTCCACCGGGAGGCGAAGCGGCTCGCCGAAAACGGAAGCGCTCGACGCCCAAACGACCTTTTTGACGCCGGCCTTCAGGGCCGCCTGGAACACGTTGAAGGTACCCTGGATGTTGACGTCAATCGCCTTCTGTGGCTTGCGCGCGCTTTCGAGAAGAAGCACGGAGGCCTCGTGGAAAACGTAATCCACGCCCTTCATCGCCTCGTCCAGATCCTCGCGGCTGCGAACGTCGGCGCGGAGGACCACGAGTTCCGCGGACTTTTGCGCGCGGGCCTCGCGCAGGTTTCGCTCGGCGCCCTCGCAGAAATTGTCGTACACGATCACCTTGCGGGCCCCCTCGGCAATGGCCGCGTCCACGACGTGGGAACCGATGGTGCCAGCGCCTCCGGTGACGAGGACCGTGGCGTTCTTCAAGTCATCCATCCCCGGAGAATCACGGGAGAGGCCCCCCTTGTAAATCCGAAACTCAACGGAGCGTCTTCCACATGGGGCGGCGCACGCTGAACACGGTCTTGGCGCCGTCCTTCTCGATCTGAAAAGGCATCTCCGCGTAGCCGGAGAGTTTCGCGCGCAACGCGGACTGGGCCTCGACCGGGCAATAGAGGAGCAGGAAACCGCCGCCCCCGGCCCCGCAGACCTTGCCTCCGAGCGCGCCTCCGCGCCGCGCCTCGTCATACATCGCGTCGATGGCGGGCAGCGAGACGCCGCGCCCCAGGCGCTTCTTGATCTGCCACCCCTCGTCGAGAATGCGCCCCAACTCGTCCACGCGGCCGGCCTGGAGGGCGGCGCAGGTGCGCGGGACGAGCGCCTTCATCCGGTCGTAAAGCTCGACGCGGGAATCGAAGTCCTCGGCGTGGCTGGCGAGGACGTCGGAGGCCTTGCGCGTGGCGCCCGTATAAAAAAGAAGCAGGTTCTGGTTGAGGAGACGGAGCGTCTCGGGGGCGATTTTGAGGTCGCACGCGGTGACCTCGCCGCCGGCGCCGAAACGCAGACGCTGGATTCCGCCGAGGGCGCACAGATGCTGGTCCTGCCGCCCGATCGGTTTGCCGAGGATATCGATTTCGATGCGCGTGGCCATCCGGGCCAGTTCCAAGGTGGAGATCTGGATTCCTCGGTGGAGGAAGAAGGCGTTGAGCAGGCCGACGGTCAGCGCGCTCGACGAGCCGAGACCGGAACCCTCGGAGGGGATGTCGGCGGTGGTGATCACCTCGAAGCCGTCGTCGAGCCCGGCGAGGCGCGCGGCCTCGCGCACGAGCTCGTGTTGGATCTGGGAAATGGAGGCGACCACTTCCTTGCGCGTCCAGTTGACGATGATCTGCCGGTCGAAGCGCTCCTTCACCCAGACATACAGGTACTTGTCGATGCCGAAACCGACCACCTCGCCGCCGTGCTTCTCCGCATATTGCGGGAGATCGGTCGGGCCGCCGGCAAGGCTCACGCGCAACGGGGTCTGGGTGATCAGCATGGCGAGAGAATTAGAAAGTCCGGAGCAGGAACCGAGAAGGGAAAAGCGACATCACGCGGGGGGAACCTAGCCGCGCGGGCGGTGGATGCGCAAGAAGCGGATTTGCAGGTTGAATCCAGCGGGGCGTGTGGC
>JADZFN010000024.1 GCA_020849895.1 Verrucomicrobiia bacterium
CCGAGGGCCACAGGCCTCGCTCAAACAAGGCGGCAGCCTTCATCCGCCGCTCTTCCATCCTCTCGAAATCACGCCTTCCAGACTTCGTTTTCAGGTTCATGCCCGCAGTGTAGCACGAACCTGAAAGATTGCAACTATATTTTACAGTTATCTATAGGCACAAAGTTGGCTGGGACGCACAAGGTCTTCAAACCGCATCGCTTAACGCAGGAGGAGATCGAATCGCTGCGGCGCGACAACAAGGAGGCGGGTGACCAGGGGTTGGCGGAGTTCGAGCGGGTTTGCGCGGAACGGGCGGAGCGGTTGGCACGGAGGATCGGGCGACGGAAACCAGCGGGACAGCGCAAGAAGGCATGAGAGGGCGTGGAAGTTCTGAGTCCCGCAGTAGCCTGAACAGGTGGCGGATTGAACACGAAGCCCGCTTGAAAAAACGTTCGCGTCTGCTGCGTTTTCGGGAACGTCAATGGTGCGGATCGGCCCTGATGCGGCTTGGCGTGAACCACGGTGAACTTGGGTGGGCTACGGAGTCCTTGTTATGCATTCTTGTTATGCATTTGGTTCCGCATCCCGTTTAAACGGGATTTTCCCTCGAAACACAGAGGGAAAACCGAAAATGGCGACCCCAACGGGATTCGAACCCGTGCATTCACCGTGAAAGGGTGATGGCCTAACCACTAGCCGATGGGGTCGGAGACGGAGAAGGAAGGCTAGCCGATGCGCGCGCAGCGCGCAATCCAGGATTTGTCCCGCACGAAACTCGCCGGCGGCGGATTTGAGATGGCCAGGCCCGCACCGAGGGCGGATGCTCGCTGCGTCATGGCGTTGGGGACGTCATCCCGTGCGAGAATCGCGTGCGGAACGAGGGGTCGTCTGATCGAAGATTGAACGGAAAGCGTTACGTTGCGATTCGAATGTCCCTTGACTCGCGGTGTGCAGCGTTCATCTTGCCGCCCGCAAGACGCTTCTTCGCCGGAGACCCGGACCGTTCGCTTTTCAGATGCATTTTTTCCGATCCGATCCCTCCCTCCTCCTTTCCTCAGCCTCTCGCTTTCCGTGCAGGGCCGCCGTAAAGATTTCTCTCCACAACGCGGAACGAATCGTCTTCCGATGACCTCAATTCCTCCTCGCCTCCGATGACCCTGAATCATCTGGCCTCCTTTCGCGCAGACGTGACCCCGCCCCTCGGTCACCCGCTCTGCGCGGGATGGTACGATCACGCCCTCGCGATCTCCGATCCGTTGCACGCACTCGGAATCGTTCTCTTTGGAGATGAGGCGCCTCTCGTGCTCTGTGCCCTCGACTGGGCGGAGATGAGCAATCTCAGTCATCTTGCCTGGAGGGAACGCCTTGCCACGGCCGCAGGAACGACCGCCGATCGCGTTGTCGTCCAGTGCGTCCACCCGCACTGCACCCCGTGGCCCGACGAGGAGGCCGATCGCCTCGTGCGTGCGTTTCCCGATCTTCCACGTGTCATGGATCCCGTCTGGTGCGCCGGCACGCTCGAACGCGTCGCCGCCGCCGTCGCCGAAGCCGCGCGCCGCCCCCGCCGTCTCACCCACCTCGGCCTCGGACAAGCAAAGGTGGAAAAGGTCGCTTCCAACCGTCGCGTGATGGGACCGGACGGAAGGGTCAAGGCGGTGCGCTGGACGCAGACCCGGGATCCGTCAGTGCGCGCCGAGCCCGAAGGCCTCATTGATCCGTGGCTCAAAACAATCAGTTTCTGGGACGATGCCGAGAAGATCGCCGCGCTGCACTACTACGCCGTGCATCCCACCAGTTACGACCATGACCCCATCGTGACTCCCGACTTCACGGGGCTGGCGCGCGATCGGCGAGCCGCCGAGGAGCCGGGTGTGCTTCACGCCTATTTCACCGGATGCGCGGGCAACATTACGGCGGGCAAATACAACGATGGCGCGCGAGAAAACCGGACCGTATTCACCGAGCGGATCCACCGGGCGATGGTGGAGTCGGAACGGGACGCCCCACGCCTCCCCGTGGCGCGCGCGGAATGGCGTGTCGCGAACGTGATCCTCCCGCCTCGCGAGGACGAGACGATGGAGCAGCTCCTGACCCGGCTGGGCAACGCCTCCTGTCTGCCCAGGCTGCGTACGCAGGCGGCGCTCCAGATCGCCTACCGCCGGCGCATGGAGCGTCCGATTCCGATTACGGCGTTGTCATTCGGAGAGGAGGCGCACCTCGTCCACCTGCCCGGCGAATCGTTCATCGAGTATCAGATCTTCGCGCAGCAACTCCGCCCGAAGGCATGGGTCGCCGTGGCGAGCTACGGCGACTGCGGCCCCGGCTATATCTGCATGGAAAACTCCGGCGCTGAAGGAGGCTACGAGCCGGTCGACTCCTTCGTGGCCGGCCGGTCCGAGGCGATCTTGAAGAACGCCCTGCGAACGGTCTTGGACGCGAATCGCGGTTAACGTGCGGCTGGTGTGGCGACGCTCGTATTTCGATTCCTCTCTTGAGCCGCATCCCCTGCCTCCTTTTCGAGGACGACGATCTGCTCGCGGTCCACAAGCCGCCGGGAATCGCGACGCATCGCGTCGCCCCGTGGGCGCCGGAGGGGCTCGTCGAGGTTCTCGAGGGCGCCCGTCCGGGCGTCCGTCTCGGGATCCATCAGCGGCTTGATCGCGCGACTTCGGGAGTCCTCTTCTTTGCGAAATCGGCGCGAGCGAACGCCGCGCTCGCGCGCCAGTTCGAAAGGCGCGAAGTCCGAAAAACCTATCTCCTGGCCACGGCGGAACGCGACGGCGGAGAGGCGTTCGACGCGAAGGAACCCGTGGACGGCAAGGCGGCGCGCACGCGTTTCTGTTTCGAGCGGAAGCTGGCGAGCGGCTTCTCTCTTTGGCGCGCGGAACCAGAAACGGGGCGAACTCATCAGGTCCGGCGCCATGCCGCCGCCCACGGTCTCCACATCGTCGGCGAACCGTCGCACGACGGCGTCGCGGCGCTTGAGGAGTTTTCTCCTCCTCTGCTCCTGCATGCTTGGCGCCTGGAGATCCGCCATCCGGCCACCGGCGCCCCGCTCCTTCTTGACGCCCCGCTGCCTCCGTGGTTTGAGGTGGCGGACCCGCACCTGCGGCGCGGGCAGGCGGCCGCCGCCTTGCGCGAGAGCCTGATCGCGCGGGAAGAATCGGACGCCTTCCGTCTCGTCCACCGGGAAGGAGACGGTTTTCCGCGCCTCACGGTGGACCGGCTCGGCGACTGGCTTTATGCCGAGGATTTTTCTCCGAACGGCCTGAGCGACGAGGAGCTCCTTGCCGCGCTGCCTTTCGCGCGGACTGCGCGGGGTTTGGCCTGCAGCCGGGCGGGAACGTCGGCGCGGCGAGAGGCGAAACGGGTGGTTTGCGGCGAGCCTCCACCCGAGGAATTGGTCGTTCGGGAAAACGGCCTGAAGTTCCGGCTCCGCCCGATGGCGCCCGGCGGGATCGGCCTCTTTTTCGATCAGCGGGAGAACCGCCGCCGCATGAGGGAGCTGGCGCGCGGGAGAAAGCTGCTCAACCTCTTCGCCTACACATGCGCTTTTTCGGTGGCGGCGGCGCGCGGTGGCGCAGCGGAAACGGTCAGCGTGGACATCTCGCGTCGCGCCCTCGAATGCGGGCGGGAGAATTTCCGGCTCAACGGGCTCGACGCCGAGGCGCATCGGTTCCTCGCGTGGGACGCACGCGAGGCGGTGCGGAGACTTGGGGCGCGTGGAGAGAAGTTTCATGCGATCGCGCTTGATCCGCCGTCATTCGGACGCTCGAAAGCGGGCGGCGCGTTCAGTGTGAAGCGCGATTTCGCCACGCTTGCGGGCGAAGCCCTGATTTTGCTGGAGCCGGGAGGACGGCTTCTCGCGTCCACGAACTTCGGCGGCTGGGGGCCGAGGGAATTCGAACAGGCGCTCCGCGCAGGCGCGAAACGCGCGGGGATCCGGATCGCCGCTTTCGAATGGGCGCCGCAGGGTTTCGATTACCCCGCGCCGCGGGGGGCACCTGCGCATTTGAAAGCCGCATGGGCGCAGCGGGAGTAGAGCCGTCCCTCAAGGAGGCAGCCGCTCCCGAGAACGCGGATCCGAGGCCCCCTCAGACTTCCACCGTTCCGACGGTCAATAGCCCCGGTCCCAAAACGGCTCGATGTTCGCCGCGATGGACTCGGAAACAAAGACGTCCGTTTTCAGGAGCTGATGGAGCGAACTCGGCACGCGCGGCGTTACGGGCCCGTGAAGCACGAGGCGGCTGACCATCCGCTGCCAGGAAACGAACGTACCTGCCGTGGTGAGGCCGTGCATCTCCATCCGGTATTTTGCGCCCACCACGTCGGCAGGCCCGACGGTCGCCGCCTTCGGCGGCACGGCCGCGAGATCGCCGCTCATCCCGAAGAACCCGTGAAGCGAGTTTTGCGCGATGGTGAAGGGGCTGAGCGTGACGACCCGCGCGCCGAACGTCATCCACCTCTTGAGGGGGGCGTCGAACTCCGGCGCATCGGGTTCGATGAAGGCGAGATGCCCCGTCCAGCCGGGCCCGCTGTAGCACGCGTCCGCGCCGCCGAGGTCGGCGATCATCTTGCTGTAAACCTTGATGTTTTTCGTGGTCGGCCCAATGCACTGTTTCTCGGGCGGCCGGAGCTTCGGATCAATCTGGCCCCAGAAAAACTTGCGGAACGAACGCATGAATCCGAGCGACCAGTCGTAGGGGGCGATCTCGCCATGCTCGTTCGCATACTCGTCCATGTTGAAGGTCCAGAGGTGTTTGCAGTTCACGCGGAATTTGTTGATGAGATGCGCGACCTTGCGGTAGGCGTGCGCCGGGTTCGGCGTGATGAGCACGCAGCGCCGCCCTTCGTCCGCCGCCGATTTGATCCGCCAGAAGATGTCGGAGACCAGGATGTGCTCCATCTCGTCATCGGGCATCACGCGGATCTTGAAGTCGGGATTTTTGTGCTTTGCGAGGTCCTGGCGGCGGATGGCGCGCGCTCTCTCGACCGCCGTCGCGTCGCGGAAGGGGATGCTCTTCGAGGGAGTGAAACGGAATGGAGCGGTTTTCATGATAGCTGGATTTTGCGCGAACCGAACCGGTTCGAGCAAACCCAATCCGGTGCGGCGTCCAGCAGGCGCATCCAGGCGCGGCACGCGCCGCACCTCCCGCCTGCGGAATTCTCTTGTGAGAACGGGGGCGCAGGCCGAGAGATGATCGCATGGAGTTCCCCTCGCCGATTCCGGTTCCGTTCGGCCTCCGCCTTTTGCAGCGTCTCGAGTTTCCCCGAAAGCTCGGTTTCTGCGAGCGGCTCTACGGCGGCGCGCTCGCCCGCCGGGGGACCGCATGGTTCCGCACTCCGGGCGGCAGGGTCTGGAAGGCCGACCTGCGCGTGCCATCGCATCGTTGGATGGTCTACGGCCAGCCTCAACCCGGGCTCGTGCGGTTCCTGCGGCGGCGGCTCCGCAGGCCGGCGGTCATCGCCGATTCGGGCGCGAACATCGGACAGATGCTCGTGCCGTTGCTCGGCGCGCTGCCGTGCGCGCGCTATCTCGCCTTCGAACCCGGGCGTGCGGCGGGCGCGTGGCTGCGCGAGGGCGCCGCGCGCAATCCTTCGTGGCCGGTCGCCCTCTTTCCCGTGGCGTTGAGCGACCGCGAAGGAGAGGCGTCGCTTGCCGTGCCGCCCGAAGGGCACGGCTGCCAGGCGTGGGTCGCCGAGCGCGGGGATCAGCCGGTCCGGCTCCGGCGTCTCGCCGACGTCCTTGCGGAGCTCGGAGTGGATCGTCTCGATTTCTGGAAGCTCGATGTCGAGGGGCACGAACCGGCGGCGCTACGCGGTGCCGCGCCGCTCCTGCAAGAGGGCCGGATCGACGCGCTGTATGTCGAGTTGCGGCGCGATCTGGCCGCCGAAATCCTCGCCTTCCTCGGCGCCATGGGCTACTCCGCCCACGGAGTGAATTTTTCCGGACACCTGTCGCCCTATCGCGACACGGGGCTGGAGCTCACCGACGCGATGTTTGTACGAGACGGCTAAGGAGGAAACGCGAGACTTTCCCCGCGCCCTTTTAGCGCACTGGAGAAGGGGTGTGCGCGGCGGAAGCGGTTTCGAGGAAGTGGCGTTGGCAGAGCTCCTCGAGCTTCGGCCAGACGTCGGCGGGCCGGAGCCGGGACATGGGGACTTCGGTGGACGCGGGGACGCCCTTGGGCGGCTCGAGTTGGGCGATGAGATGGCGGCCGGCATACCCGTAGGGGCCGACGCGTTCGGCCGGGTTGTTGCAGTGGATGAGGGCGAGTGTGTCCACGCCGACGGCGAAACCGAGGTGCATGATGCCGGTATCGGTGCTGACGAGGATCTTCGCGGAGGCGAGGAGAGCGGCCATTTCCTCGAGGCGGACCTGACCGGTGAAGTTGACGACTCCGGCGGGAAGCTCCGCCTGGATGCGAGCGGCTTTCGCGTAATGCTCGATGCCGCCCGTGAGCACGAGGCGGGCGCGGGTACGGCGGAGGAGTTCGCGCCCGAGCTCCACGTAGTGCTCGACCGGCCAGTCGCGCCAAGAGCTGCGGCGGCCGCCGCCCACCTGAAAGACGACCTTCGGGTCCTCCGGGCGCAGGCCGTGGCGTTCGAGCCGCTCGCGCATCTGGAAACGCTCGATCTCACGAGTCTCATAGACGAGGCGCTTGTCCTTCACCGAGGCGCCGAGCACGGCGACGATCCGGAGGGTTTGCTCCACGCCGTGCAGGCGGTCCCAATCCGGAATGTCCACGGGAAAGGAGATGAGGAATCCGAAACGGGTCATTCCGGGCCAGCTCACCACGGTATGGCGGTTCACCAGATAGGCGAGCGGCCAGAGGTCGGGATCGTTGCCGCGGAGCATGAGGATCACGTCGGGTTTCTTCCGCCGCAAGCGGCGGACGAGTTGGAAGAAGCGCCAGAACGATTTGTGGTAGAGGACCGTCTCGTCGGCATAGGGGTTGTGTCGGACGAGGGCGGCGCGGCGGCGATGGGTGACGACGATCACCCTGGCTTTCGGAAAGGTTTCCTTGAGGGCGCGGAGGGCGACGCTGTCGGTGAGGGTGTCGCCGATGCCGGCGGCGCTGAAGACGAGGATCGTCTTGAGCGCGTTCGCCTTGGGTTTGCGCGGAGCGGGTTTCCAAATCTGCGCGAGCGCGCGAAAGACCGTCAGGTAAATGAGGAGGACGAGCCGGTTGAACACGGCCCGCGGATTTTGCCGGAGGCGGCGGCGCGCTGCAAGCTCGGGATGGCGCTCGATTCGGCGCGCCTCCGCACGCTATTTTTGCGCGGATGCCGACTTTTCAGCGAGTGGAGTCCCTCGACGCACCCGAGCTCGCGCCCTATCGCACGATGCGGCGGCAGACCGAGCACCGTCGTCAGGGCATCTTCGTGGCGGAAGGGGAAAAGGTGGTCCGCCGCCTGCTCGGGAGCGGTTGGGAGATCCTCTCGGCGCTGATGGAGGAGCGGTGGGCGGCGCCGTTGCGGGAGCAACTGGAAGCGCGGCGGGAAGCTTTTCCGGTGTTTCTCGCGCCGAGAGAGGCGCTCTCGATGCTCGCCGGCTATCCGCTTTTTCAAGGCGTGCTCGCCGTGGGGCGGGTGCCGCCGTCGCCCGCGCTCCCCGACCTGCTGGCGCGCACGCCGCGTCCGCGGCTTTTCGTGGCGGTGGACGGTGTGAGCCACGCGGAGAACATGGGTGCGATCCTCCGCTCGGGTGCGGCCTTCGGCGCGCAGGCGATCCTCGTGGGCGAAACCTCGTGCAGCCCGTGGCTGCGGCGGGCGGTGCGCGGTTCGATGGGCGCGGTCTTCCGTCTGCCCGTCTTCGAGGCATCTTCGCTGGCTGAAACGCTCGACGACCTGCGTTCACACGGCGTCTTCTGCGTCGCGGCCCATCCGCGCGAAGGCGCGGAACCGGTCTGGCAATGCGATTTCCGCCGCGATTGCTGCGTGGTGTTCGGCAGCGAAGGCTTCGGCCTCTCGGACGCGGTGCTGGCGCGCTGCGCCGCCGTCGCGCGGATTCCGATGTCGCCCCACGTGGATTCGTTGAACGTCGCCGGCGCCGTGGCCGCCTTCCTTTACGAAGTCGGACGGCAACGAGGGATGGGGTAAAACTTGTCTCCGGAGGTTCACACTTCCTCCGGTCACTTTTCTCCTCAGCGTCTCTGTTCCATGTCTCCTCTTCGTTTACGTCTCGGGTTTCCGCCGCGCGAAGGGCGCGCTGCATTCGGTGTCTTTCTCCTCGCGCTGGGCGTGCGGCTGTGGGCGCTCGGGGCGCTTGCGGATTCACCGTTCTTCGAGCCGATCTCCGGAGGGAACGATCGTGCGCTCTATGACGGATTCGCTCAACACGTGGCTCGCGGCGCGAGGTTTCCGGCCGGCGTGTTCGAGTTCATGCCGCTTTATCCGTGGGTGCTCGGAACGCTTTACGCGCTCGTCGGACCGAACCTCTACGCCGCGGGATTCTTCGGCGCGGGGCTTGACGCCCTGACGGCGGCGCTCATCGCCGGATTCGCGCGGCGTCTCGGCGCGAGGCGCGGGGTGGCGACGTTGCTGGGCGCCCTTTACGCGCTCTATCCGACGGCGATTGCCTACGCGATCGTGACGATGCCGAACACGCTCAACGCGTTTCTGCTCCTCGTGTTCGCTGGGGCGGCCTGGTGTCTGGGGGAAGCCGGCGCCGTAAAAAAACGTTCTCCGGACCGAGATGAAGCGGCGCCGAGAAGAGGCGGCGGATGGGCGTGGTTCGGCCTCGGGTGGCTCGGCGGCGTCGCCGCGCTCGGTTACGCCGGGATGCTGCTCGTCGCCGGCGTCGTCGCGGCATGGCTTGCCGCGCGGGAAGTTCGGTGCGCCGGCGCACGGCGTGCGGCGCTTCGCGCGGGATTTTTCGCCCTCGGATTCGCGCTGCCGCTTGCGCCGGTGACCCTGCACAACTGGCACGCCGAGGGGCGCTTCGTGCTCGTGACCGCGCACGGCGGATTCAATTTTTTCATGGGCAACCATGCGGGCGCCACCGGTTATCCGGTGCGGATCGGCGACTTCCGCGGCGAGGCGGGCAGCCTGCTGGCCGATGCGCGCGCGGAGGCGGAGAGGACCGAGGGGCGTGCGCTGGCCGCCGCGGAAGTTTCAGCGTTTTGGTCGGCGCGCGCCCGCGCCTGGTGGCGGGAACACCCCGCCGACGCCCTGCGGTTGCTCGGGGTGAAGGCGGTGAAGCTGTTTCACTGCGCCGAATACGACGACCTGAGGCTCCTGCCGATGTTGCGGTTGGGCGGGACGGCGTTCGCGTCGCCGCTCTGGCCTTCGTTCGCGTGGTTGGCGTGGCTGGGGCTGGCAGGTCTGCTCGCCGCGCGAGCGCCGGCGTCGTTGCGCCTCTCCGCCCTCGCCGCGAGCGCGGGGATCGTTCTGTTCTTCATCACCTCCCGCTATCGGTTAACGCTCGCCCCGCTCCTCGCCGTGCTCGGGGCGCTGGCGCTTTCTCAGCTCGCGGATGCCTGGGTCGTGGGCGCTCGCCGGCGCGTCGCGGCGCTCGCCGCCGCTTTCTTTGCAGCCGTCGTGCCGGTCGCGTGGCCGCTTCACGGAACGGACTTCCGCGCGCTCGATCGTTACAATGCGGCCGCCTTCCTGCTCCAGAAAGGACAGCTCGCCGAAGCGGAGCGCCTGGCACTCGAGGGGCTGGCGATCGCTCCGGGCCATGCGGACCTCCATTTCGCTCTCGGGAACGCCCTCTTCGCGCAGGGACGCGCGACGGAGGCGCGCGCGGCGTTCGAGAACGCCGTGAAACTCGATCCGCAGCGCGCCTCGGCCCATTACAACCTGGCGGTTGTCTGTCGGGCCCTCGGGGATCGGGTCTCCGCCCTGCGCGAAGCGGCGGAGGCGCGGCGGCTCGATCCGTTGCATCCGCGCGTCGGAGAGGTCCTCCGGGAACTCGCGCGGCCCGACGCGTCGCCGGTTCGAAAAGGAAACGACTCGCGTTGAATCGCTTTCCGCTCGTGAATCCGTTCCGGCCGGATTATGCTGGCGCGGATGAACGAGATCGTCGCCATGATCGAGGAGATGGGGCGAAAGGCGCGCGCCGCGTCGCTGAAGTTCGCCTCCGCGCCTTCGGAGGCCAAACGCTCCGCGCTCCGCGCCATGGCCGACGCCTTCGACAAGGCGTCGGAACGACTCGTCGCCGAAAACGCGAAGGACGTCGCGCAGGCGAAGAAGGAGGGGCTTGCGCCCGCGATGGTGGAGCGGCTGACGCTTGACGCGAAGCGCGTCGCCGCGATGGCGAAGGGCGTCCGCGAAGTCGCCGCCTTGCCCGATCCCGTGGGAGAAGTCCTTCGCGAATGGACGCGCCCCAACGGGCTTCGTATCCGCAAGGTGCGCGTTCCGCTCGGGGTTGTCGGCATCATCTATGAGTCGCGCCCAAACGTGACCGCCGATGCCGGCAGTCTCTGCCTGATGTCGGGGAACGCCGCCATCCTGCGCGGGGGGCGCGAGGCGCTCCGTTCAAACGCCGCCCTCGCCGACCTCATGGAAGAGGCGGGACGCAACGCGGGCCTGCCCGACGACTGCCTCCAGCTCGTGCGGACGCCCGACCGCGAGGCGGTGCGCGCGCTCGCGCGTCTCGACCGGTATATCGCCTGCATTGTGCCCCGGGGTGGCGAAGGCCTCATCCGCGCCGTCGTGGAGGGCGCCACTGTGCCGGTCGTCAAGCATTACAAAGGCGTCTGCCACGTTTTCGTGGACCGGGCGGCCGACCTGGCGATGGCGCGAAGGATCGCGCTCAACGCCAAATGCCAGCGGCCCGCCGTCTGCAACGCGATGGAGACCCTGCTCGTCCACCGCGACGCCGCCGCGAAATTCCTGCCTGATGTCGCGAAGGAGCTTTTCGCGCGCGGGGTCGAACTCCATGCCGATACCCGAGCGAAGGCCTTCGTCCGCGCGGGCGGAACCGTGCGCGACGCCCTCGAAGAAGACTGGAGTACCGAATACAACGCCCTCGTCCTCAACGTGAAGGTGGTGGACTCGCTCGACGAGGCGATCGCCCACATCAACCGCTACGGCTCCGCGCATTCCGACAGCATCGTGACGGCCGACGCCGCCGCGGCAGAACGTTTTCTGAAGGAAGTGGACTCGGCGACGGTGTATCACAACGCCTCGACCCGTTTCACTGACGGCGGCGAGTTCGGGATGGGAGCGGAGATCGGGATCAGCACCGATCGCCTCCACGCGCGTGGCCCGATGGCGCTCGAGGAATTGACCACCTACAAGTACGCGATCCTTGGAAACGGCCAGGTGCGCGAGTAGGGCGCGGAAGCGAAATCTCGCCATGGCGGAAAGCCCCGCCACCGACCTGTGCGTTTCGAGGAAGAGGCTCCGCATCGCCGGATTTCTGTTCGGGGCGTCGTGTTCGTCGCTCGCCCAGCCTTTGTCTCGGAAGTCTTGAATTTTGAGGGGTTTTTCATCATATTGCTTCCTGCCGAATGCGAGAAATCCTCCTCCAGCGCGGAGTTTTGTTTTCGATCATCCTCGGTGGCGTCTTTTCTGCGGGGCGCGTTTGGGCAGATGCCTATACGATCGCCTATGACACCGTTCAGGCCACCGCCTACCGGAACCTCTCGAACGGATTCCTTGGCGCGGCCGTTGGCGTCGCTCAGATCGAGCTCCAGCGTCCCGAAACCAATCACGTGGCGTTCTCCAACATCGTCTTCACTCTCCATCAGAGCGACAGCGGCGGAGCGCATCCCACGGGGGTCGGCTCGATCCTTTACGGTCGCGCCGAGGGGTTCAACGGCGGCGTGGCGACGGGCGTCACCAACGTCGAGTATTGGAACGCCAACAACTTCATCAACCAGATCATCCTCTCGAACGGAACGATTGCCTCGAAGGTCGTCAGCCAGAGCTATACCGGCGGCACGAATTTGTATTCCGCCTACAACGCCGCATTCGATTACTGGATTCAGCAGCGCAAGACGGTCGTGGTTTCTGGAGGCGTAGGCACGGCAACCAACTGGGACTGGCCCTCGAGCGCCTACAACGGCATCAGCGTCGGGGCCTCGGATTCCGAAGGGAACCCCACCGGCGGGCCCGTCGGCCCGACTCAGAACGGGCGGGCCAAACCCGATCTCATCGCCCCCCGCTCCGCCCAGGTCGCCGCCTCGCCTTCCATCACCGGAAACAACATCACCTTCACCAATTCGAGTTACACCTCGATCGAGGGCGTCAGCCTTTCGACTCCCTTCGTGGCCGGCGCCGCCACCCTCCTCATCGACGCGGCGCTCGGCACCGCCGGCCTCTCCAACGGCACCGACCCCCGCGTGGTCAAATCCATCCTCATGACCAGCGCGAAGAAGATGGCCGGTTGGCACAAGGGGACCAACGGAGCCAACGATGACGCCTCCGCGCCCCTGGATTTCACGCAAGGGGCGGGATTGCTCCAGGTGAAGGCGGCCTACGACCTTCTCTCCGCCGGAGAGCAGGCCTACGGTCCGGGCAACGTCCTTTCCAACGGCTGGGACTACGCCGCCGTCGGCGGGATCGTTGCCAATCGCACCCGAACCTACAACCTCTTCCTCTCGAACAGCCTTTTCCTCAGTAACAGCTTCACCATCACCGCCACGCTGAACTGGTTCGAAGACGTCATCAATCCCGACTTCGGCAGCTACGGAACCTCGCTCGAAAACCTCGATCTCAAGCTCAAGACCGGCGGCACTACGGTCCAGTTCAGCACGAGCGTCGTGGACAACGTCGAACACATCTGGTTCACCACCAACGCGCCGGGCATCTACACGCTTGAGGTCACGCACAACTCTTCCACCGCCACCGACTACGCCCTAAGCTGGAACGCGACGCCGGTGCCGGAACCGTCCCTGGCGCTCCTCCTCACCGTCGCACTGGGAGGAGGATTGGCGGCCCGCCGCTTTTTCACACGCCTTTGAGAGGAGGGCGGACGGTCTGCGGGGCCGAGGGCCCGCCAATTCCGTTTCGAGCCTCTCGTTTTTCCCGGCCGGGAAAGAGGTGGTCTCTGGCGGCTTCGGGCCCTTCCCCGGCTGGAGGCGGCGAGGATCCCATCTGCTTCCGACATTTTCGATTCGCCCTTCGACCGATCCTTCACCGGAAAAAGGTCGCACCGAGCGGCCGCTTTCCTTCATGATGAGGACGATTGGCGGAAGATTCGCATGCCGCGCCGACGCCCCCCAAAGCCCGCTCCCGTGCGCTACGTCCTGCGCTTTTGCGGCGACGGTCCGGCGCCGCGCGCGGACATCGCCCTGATCGAAGGCGAACGCGAAATCCGCGTCATGGATTTTTCTCCGCCGCGCCTCATGCTCGTGCGGGCGCGCGAGAGCCGCCTCCGCGCCGTCCTGCGCCGCCTCCCCGGATGGGCGATGAGCGCCGAGCGCGCGGTCCCCTTGCCGGCGCGCCCCGCGCGCCGCCCAAAAGTTTCCCCATGAGACCCGCCCGCATCACCACGCTCGAACAACTCGCCCGCCGCGTCGCCGAAGATGAGGACCTCCGCCGCGAACTCGGCGAGAAACCCGTCGAGACGCTCGCCCGCCTCGCCGAACCGCTCCGCTCGGACGCTTGGATCTATCGCCTCGTGGTGATCGCCCTCGGCCTCGCCGCGCTCCTCGCCATCGGCGGATCGGTCGCACTCGCGTTCGCCGGCAAACCCACTCCCGAGGCGCTCGTGGCGTTCGGCTCCGCCGCCGTCGGCGCGCTAGCGGGCTTGCTCGCGCCTTCGCCCGGGCGCTGAAGTCCGGCCGCCTCAGCCCTCGGAACGCCATAGGAGAACCGGTTCGGAGTCCTCCTCAGGATCTCCTCCATGGAAAAAGAACGCCCCGAAAGCGGCGAGACGGCTTACGGCTCCCCGCGCTCCGCTTGCCGATTGGAGGGCGGGATCTTCGGATTCCTCTGCTGCGGCGTTTGCGGCCAGTCCTCTTCGCGAATCCCGCCTTCGGCGCGGACTTCGTCCACGAGGGCGCGAAACCCCTCGAGAAACCTCCTCCGCAACGCGGGGACGTCCGCGCGCGTCAAGCCCTCGACCGGGATCGGTTCTCCAAAACGGAACCAGAGCGGCGGACGCCTCCAAAGGCTTTTCGGCGCGTAGAGGCGGTCGGTTCCGAGGACGAGGGCGGGCAGGATCGGGGCGCGCCCCAGCAAGGCGATCACAAAGGCCCCATCGTAAAGGCTCGGCTTGCCGCCGACGAGGCTCGCCTCGCCCGTGCGGATGCCGCCTTCAGGAAAAACGCCGACGCATCGCCCCATCCGCGCCCGCCGCACCGCCTCGCGCAACGCGGCGTGATCGGCTTGGTATTGCCTTACGAAAATCGTCCGCACGTTCCGAAAATAAAACGCCGCGAGACGGTTTCGGAAAAGGACGTCGGACGCCATCCAATCAATCCGTCGCGGACACGCCATCGCGAGGAGATGCGGATCGAAATGGCTGATGTGATTGGAGACCAGGACCAGCCCGCCGCGGCGCGGCACGCGCGCCCGTCCGCCGGCGCGCACCCGCGACAGCAGGGGCATCGCCGCCCGCGTGGCGAAAGTGGAGAGATGATAGAGCAAGAACGGGGGTCCGGCGAAAGGGATTCAGATTTTGGGCTTTCGGCTTTGCGGTTTAACGGGACGCATTCTCCTCGTCGTCGTAGAGCAGGAAAGGTTTGCGGACCTCCCCGAACGTCGCGCATGCGCTCCGCCACTCCCGGAACATCGCTTCGAGATCGCCTCCTTTGGCGAGGACGCGTCGCGGTTCGCCGCTTCCGCAGCATTTGTCGAACATCGCCTTCTGCCCTGGGGAAGAGCCGTCGAAAACCTTCGGTGCGCCGAGGACGTCGAGGAGGCGGAAGTTGATTTCCACAAGCGCCTCCGCCTCGCGCGGATCGAGCGCGAGGCGCACCCCGCCGCAAGGTTGGCCCTTGAACGATCCGTAGAACGGCTTGAAACGCGCGGGAAGGAACCGCAATCCCGGAGGGGCGCGCGATTCCTTCATGTCCAAATCCACATGTCCGGTCGCGGCATGATGATAATAGGTCTTGGCGGCCAACCAGTAGTCCTGCATCGCCTTGGCCAGCACCTCGGGGTTCACGCCCGGCGCCCCGACGAGTTCAAAGGGCGACGTGTAACCGACGCCGTTGGAGATCGCCCCCAACTCACCGAGGATGCCGGTCGCGGCGTAGGCGGCGCACGTTTCCGCCTTCGGAAGGTGCGGCGAAGTCGGCATCCACGCGAGCCCCGTCTGAGCCCAGGTCATCTCTCGCTTCCAGCCCTTCATCGGGATCACGCGCAACTTCGAATACGAGGGCGCGTCGCGCTCGCGCACCCACCGCGCAAGTTCGCCCATCGTCATCCCATGCCGATACGGCACGTCGAGGCGCGACACGAACGATTCGAAACCTTTTTCGACACGGGGCGGGCCCTCGATCCGCCGTCCGCCGAGAGGATTCGGGCGATCGAGCACGACGAACTCGATTCCCGCCTGCGCGCACGCCTCGAGGCACTCCCGCATCGTGCTGATGTAGGTGTAGCTTCGCGAGCCGATGTCCTGCAGGTCGAAGACGAGGGCGTCGAGGCCTTGGAGCATGGCGGGCGTCGGCTTGCGCGTGGCGCCGTAGAGTGAATGAATTTTCAGACCGGTTCGCGCGTCGGTCCGGTCGCCAACCTTCATTCCGGCGTATTCATCGCCGTAGACTCCATGCTCGGGGCCGAAGATCGCCGCAAGCGTGCAGCGGTCCGTGCCGCGGAGGACTTCCGCCGTCGGCCGCAGCGCGGAGTCCACGCTCGCCGGATTTGCGACCAGCCCCACCTTTTTTCCCGCGAGCGATGCGAAGTTCTCTTCTCGGAGCACGTCCACCCCGAGCTTTACGGGTTCGGCTCGAGCCGATGCCGGCCCGAAACTGAGGAGGAACATTGCTGCCGCGGCGAAGGCCGGCCGTCCTCCGATCGCGGACCTCACCGTTTTTCTCGCGTTCATCGTCTCTCCGCCGCTTGCGGTGCGAGGTCGAGCGCCGCGAGGAGTTCCAGGTCCTCGTTCACCCCGGGGTTTTTCGTGGTCAGCAGTTTTTCTCCGTAGAAGATCGAGTTTGCGCCGGCGAAGAAACAGAGCGCCTGTGCCTCGCGCGAGAGCGCGGCGCGCCCTGCCGAGAGGCGGACGCGCGACTTCGGAAGCGCGATCCGCGCCGTGGCGATCATGCGCACGAGGTCGAGGACGTCCACCGGCGGCCGCCCTTCGAGCGGCGTGCCGGGGATTGGCGTCAGGCAGTTGATCGGCACGCTCTCCGGCGGCGGGGTCATCCCGACGAGCACCTCCAGCATGCGGAGGCGGTCCTCCGCGGACTCGCCCATCCCGAGAATTCCGCCGCAGCAAAGGGAGATCCCCGCCTCCTGCACCCGGAGGATCGTGTCGAGGCGGTCCTGAAAGGTGTGCGTCGTCACGATCTTTCCGTAGTGTTCCGGGCTGGTGTCCACGTTGTGGTTGTAGGCGGTCAGCCCCGCTTCCTTGAGCGCGCGCGCCGCGCCGTCGGTGAGGTGGCCGAGCGTCACGCAGGTCTCCATGCCGAGCTTGCCGACTTCGCGCACGGCCGAGACGACCCGCTCGAAGCGCGGATCGTCCTCGCGCACGCCTTTCCACGCGGCGCCCATGCAGAAACGCTGGGCGCCGAGCTCTTTCGCCCGCCGCGCGACGGCCAGGATCTCTTCCTCGTCCATGAGCGGAGTCGGCGTTACGCCCGCGGCGTGGCGCGCGCTCTGGGCGCAGTAGCCGCAGTCCTCGCTGCAGCCGCCCGTCTTGATGCTCAGCAAGCTGCAGAGCTGAACGCCTTCCCCTTCCCAGTGTCGCTCGTACGCTTCACGCGCCTGTCTGAGCAGGTGGAAGAATGGTTGATGGTGGAGGCGGCGGAGTTCGTCGAGGGAAAGGCGGCTCATGGGCGGGACGGGGCCTTTACCTACACCGCGGGACGGACCGGAGCAACGCCGGGGGAGACGTCCGGAACGGCGCCTCGCACAAGCCCGCCGCGCCTCACCCGAAAACCGCCGGTTTTCCGGCGCCTTTTCCGCCTTTCAGGAAACGGACGGAGCGACAGGATCAGCCCGCGCCGAATTCCCAAGCGATCTGGCGGCGGTTGGCGATCGAAATCCTGAGGCGCAACGCGAGCGCGGCAATCCGCATTCCGTAGATGGGCGAATGCGGCGTTTCGATCGCCTCCGGCACGAGCCCTTCCTCGAAGAGAAACCATCCTCCCGGAAGTTCGACCCGGTTCTTGCGGAGGAGCACGATGCTGCGGTCCAGCGAAGGATCGAGGTGCAGGAACAACCACGCCTCGCGAGGCTCCTCGGCTTCGATCTCGTCCATCACGAAAAGGCGATGGCGCGCTTTGTCGAGCTGCAGCGTGCGGCGATGTTTCGCCGCGAGCGGGCGGAACCCGTGGTGTTCGCCGCTGAAGACGGTCTCCGTTTCCGAGTCGCTCCAGACGCGGCATCGTGCGCCGGCTTCGTCCTGGAGCTTCCGCCAGTCGCGCAGGCGGCTCTGCTCCAACCCGTCGAGCGCAAGGGTGCTGTGCATGGCCGTCGAACGGAACCGGTCGCGCGCCGCCGGATCCGCGCTGTAACCCCATGTGCCGCGCTCCACCACGAGCGGGCGGCCGTCCACGCGCAGCACGATCGCGAGCTTGTCGTTGTGCGCGTGGCCGCCGACGCCCTGCTGACCGTTCGGCCCGCAGGCGACGTGACAGGAGAGGCGCGCGGAACGCAGGACGTAAATCCCGCTCGCTTTCAGGGCCACCGATCCTCGCGGATCGAGCCACGTCTCGAGCTTCTGCGCTCCGGAGATTTTCCTTTCGGGTTCTCCTCCTTGCGCCTTCAGGTCCATCCTCCCGCTGTCGTCGTCTCCGATCCGCGGATCGAGATCCTCCGGGCCGCGCAGGGCGGCGTCCACGCGTGCGAGGCGCGCGACCCTTTCCGAAAACGCCTCCGGGAGGGCGATGCGCCCCGCCGCCGCGGCCTGTTCGACGAGGCGGTAAATCTCCAGAACGAACCGGTGATAGGCGGTCGAGGCTTCGGCGTGGAATCCGTCGGAGTCGGTCTGAATTGTCATCTCGCGAAGAAGCGTCTGCGCGGACGCCTCGCGCCAATCGTCGGCGTCGCGGAATTGCGGCGTGAACGCAGCGAGGACGAACAATCCCGCGAGATTAGCGAGAAAATGATTCGTTCGCCCGTAAGGGGTCCATTCGAGATGGGATCGGATGAATCTTCCGTGGGCGAGGAGCGAAGGCAGCATCTCGCGGAGCAGCGGCGCGAGGCCGGTGAATCCTGGACGCGCCGCGAGGAGCGCCAACGCGCGACACCACTGGATTGCGCGCAGGGCGGGTTCCATCGCATTGAGCCAGTGCGGGCCGAACTCAGGCGGGTTATGGACGAGAAAATCCCGGGCGTAATGCGCCCAGGCTGCGGCGTATTCCTCGCGGCCGGTCGCATGCCAGGCGCGCGCCAGAGGAAGCGCCCAACCGAAACGCCCCACCTCCCAGAGCCGGCGGATGTCGGTCACGCCGTCTCGCGCGGGGTGGAAAACCTTGAAGCGCGTGAAGTGGACGTCGGCAAGCCATGCCGCCCCCGTGCGCGGGTCGCGATGCCAGAGCGCGGGCAGGGCGAGGGCGCAGGGTTCGCCGAAGATCGTGACGCTTCCGCGGAGGACGGCATCCGCCGCCCTGAGGGCGCCGGGATCGTCCTCCAGGTCCGTCGCGAACGGAGGCGATGGCGCGGCCAACCATTCGGCGACGCAGCGGTCCGCGTCGGCCTCGCGCGGCATTCCGCGCCACGCGGGGACCAGGTCCTCGCCGGTGAGCGTCGTGTCGGCGGCGCGCGCCCTGGCGTAGGCGAAGGCGTGCCGCAGCTCGCGGGCGAGGCGGTGGCGTGCCTTATGGAAAAAACGAAGAGGCGTCACGTGAGGCAGCGCCAGTGTCGCGTTGTCCTCTCGTTTCCCGCAACGCGAAACAAGGGGATCACCCAAAACCGTTTTTGGGGCCGCCGAGGACGGCTGCTCTCCGCTCGGAGAAGCAAGAAGCTCGAAGCTGGAAGGAGGAGAGGAGATGCGAGACGGGAGGGCCCCGCGTCCCTCGAGGGCTGCTCACCGTTTCCGATCGGCGGCCCGTAAATTTTTACGGGATCATTTTCTTTCTTGCATCCTTCAGAGATGAAGTCTAGGTTGCGCTTTCGCTTCGTGGTGGACGCGAAGCCCGACGGTCAAGGTCTCTCTGTTGAGGGAAGATGATTCGTAGGCGGGCCTTGCGAGGCCACGGACTGATGATACCCATGGACGCAAAGACTAAAGCCAACGTCGCGAAGGAATACCGCCTGCACACCAAGGACACGGGGTCGCCCCACGTGCAGGTTGCGCTCCTCACGCACCACATTAACGAGCTTACGGGGCACCTCCAACGGAACAAGAAAGATCACAGTTCCCGACGGGGCTTGCTTCGCATGGTCGGGCAGCGGCGGCGCCTGCTCGATTACCTGCACCGCACCGACGCGCCACGTTACCAAAAACTCATCAAACAACTCAACCTTAGAAAGTAATTCAACGGGGTTCGCCGGAAGGCTCCCGACGACCGTGCCGGAGCACATCGCCCAACCCGTCCGACTGCGCGGGTTGGGCCATGTTCTCTAGCGGGGAAGACGGGCCGGCCGAGGGGCCCCATCTTCCTCCCATGTCTGCTCACGTCACCCGCCTCATCGGCCAAAAAGAAATCACCCTCGAAACCGGTCGCCTCGCCAAGCAAGCCGATGGCGCCGTCACCGTACGCTCTGGCGATACGATCATCCTCGCCACCGCCGTCGCGGCGACGAAACCCACCGAAAAGGACTTTTTCCCTCTCACGGTTGAATACCGCGAGAAGGCGGCTGCCGCCGGAAAGTTCCCGGGCGGCTACTTCAAGCGCGAGAGCCGTCCCACCGAGAAGGAAATCCTCACCTGCCGGATGATTGACCGTCCGCTGCGATCCCTTTTCCCGAAAGGGTTCATGAACGAGGTGCAGATCATCAGCCTCCTCCTCTCCGCCGACGGCGAAGTGGACCCCGACATCCTCGCGATCAACGGCGCTTCTGCGGCGCTCATGGTCTCCGACATCCCGTGGAACGGCCCCTGCGGCGCCGTCCGCGTCGGCCGCATCCAGGGCCAGTTCGTGGCGAACCCCACGCACCAGCAGATGCCGGACAGCGATCTCGACCTTGTTTACGTCGGCACGCAGGACGAAATCCTCATGATCGAGGGCAGCGCCCGCGAAATTCCCGAAGAGACCCTCCTCCAGGCGATGGAATTCGCCCACGGGATCGTCCGCGAGATGATCGCGATGCAGCGCGAGCTGGCTGCCGCAAACGCCAAGCCGAAGCGCATCCCGGTCCTCCGCCTCCCCCGGGAGAGCGTCCTCGAGGACGCGCGCGCCCTCGTCGGCCCACGCGTGGTCCCCGCCTTGATGACAACGGGTAAGATGGAGCGCGAGGGCAAGCTCAACGCCCTCCGCGAGGAAGTTGTGAAGGCCCTGACCGAGAAGTATCCGGACGTCACGGAGTTCGAGATCGGCCAGGCGTTCGAGTACCTGCAGAAGCGCGCCGTGCGCGACGCGATCCTTCACGAGGGGAAGCGCTGCGACGGCCGCGGCCTTGCCGATCTGCGTCCGCTCTCCGGCGAGGTGGGTCTCCTGCCCCGCGCGCACGGCTCGGCGCTCTTTCAACGCGGCGAGACGCAGGCGATGGTCCTCGCCACCCTCGGTTCGACCGACGACGCCCAGGAAATGGACAACTACGGCGGCGGCGAAAGCACCAAGAGCTTCATCCTCCACTACAACTTCCCGCCGTTCAGCACGAACGAGACGGGCCGCTTCGGCTCCCCGGGCCGCCGCGAGATCGGGCACGGCGCCCTCGCCGAACGCTCGATCGAGCCGGTGGTTCCCGACGCGAGCGCCTTCCCGTATGCCGTCCGACTGAGCTCCGAGATCATGGAATCCAACGGTTCCACCTCGATGGCTTCGATCTGCGGCGCCACCCTCGCCCTCCTCGACGCCGGTGTGCCGCTCAAGGCCCCCGTGGCCGGCATCTCCGTCGGCCTCGTGCGCGAGCAGGACAAGACGGTCCTTCTCACCGACATCATCGGCATGGAGGATTTTTACGGCGACATGGACTTCAAGCTCGCGGGTTCCCGCGCGGGCGTGACGGGTTTCCAGCTCGACCTGAAACTCCCCGGCCTCCCCTTCCAGGTCATGAAGGATGCGATCACCGACGCGCGTCGCACCCGCATGATCATCCTCGACATGATGCAGGGCGTGATCGAAGGGCCGCGCGCGCAGATCTCCCCGCACGCGCCGAAGATCAAGGTGATGAAGATCAATCCCGAGAAGATCGGGGCGGTCATCGGACCCGGCGGCAAGATCATCCGCAAGATTCAGGATGAAACCGGCGCCGAGATTGCCATCGAGGACTCGGGCGAGGTCAAGGTCTATTGCTCCAGCCAAGAGGCCATTGACCGCGCGATCGCGATGATCGAAGGCATCGCCGGCGATGTCGAGATCGGCAAGATCTACAAGGGCCGCGTGGTGACCATCCGCGAGTTCGGCTGCTTCGTCGAGATCATGCCGGGCCGCGACGGGATGGTGCACATCTCCGAACTTGCCAATATGCATGTCGAGCGCGTCGAGGACATCTGCCAGGTTGGCGACGAGATGAGCGTGAAGTGCATCGGCGTGGACGAAAAGGGGCGCGTGCGCCTCAGCCGCAAGGCCGCCATGGCCGAGCTCGACGGCACGGCGGGCGCTCCCGCAGAGGGCGCGTCTTCCGAGGGCCCGGGCGGCCCTGCTCCCGAAGGCGGCGCGCTCGCGTCGGCGGAAGGCAGCGCCCGCCGTTCCGAGTACGGCGACCGCGGGCCGCGCTACGGCCATGGAGGCCGGGGTGGACGGAGCGGCGACCGCGGCGATCGCGGGGGACGGGGCGGCCGAGGAGGCTACAGCGACCGTGGAAGCCGGGGCGGACGCGGCGGATACGGCGGCCGGGGCGGGCATGGCGGTCCCCGGAGCGGACCCAGGGAGCACGGCGGTTACGGTCACCGGCATGAGGGCGGCCACGGAGGACACGGGCACGAAGGTGGCGGGGCCGGCGAAGCGCCGCCTCCGCCCCGTCAGGATTGACGCGCGCCGACGGGCCGTTCTCGCAGGTGAAAGAGCTGCCCCACAAAATCTCGGCGCTCGTGTACGCCTTCGACGAGGCGGGGCGGATGCTCATGCTCCATCGGCGCCAGAATCCCAACCGGGGATTCTGGAGCCCGTTCGGGGGCAAGCTGCAGACCCGGGTCGGCGAGTCCCCGCACCAGTGCGCGGCGCGGGAGACCTTCGAGGAAACGAGATTCCGCTTCGCGCCGGAGGATTTTCATCTTGCGGGGATCGTGTCCGAGCAGGGCTACGAGGGAGAGACCCACTGGCTGATGTTTCTCTTCGAGCTCAAGCCGCGATTGAATCGCCTTCCGCCGCCGCATGAGGAAGGCGACTTCGAGTTCGTGCCGTTGGACGAAGTCCCGCAAAGGCGGATTCCGCTCTCGGACCGCAACGTGCTCTGGCCGCTCTTCCAGAAAAACCGGGGCGGATTTTTTGCGGTCTCGATCCACTGCGAAGGCCCCGACGGCGCGACGCAATCGTGGCGCGTCGAACAGGAGTTTTCGGCGTCTCCGCCGCCGCCCTTGCCTTAGAGGGTGTTTGAAAATTCGACAGAGGGCAGACCAATTTTCAAACACCCTCTTAGCGCCGAATTCCCCGAAAGGGCCTCATGCCGACGGGGAAAACCGCGCCCGGGAATGGCGAAGGAGCGTCGGGCGGAACGAGAGGTCTCTTGAAATCCGCGGAAATTTTTTCTAGCACTACTCGCCCATGATCATCCAGACCCGAGCCCACCCTCGCGCAGGGTTCATCGGCAATCCTTCCGACGGCTACTTCGGAAAGACGATCTCTTTCACGTTCCGCAACTTCCACGCGGAGGTGCAACTCTACGAAACGCCCGAGATCGAAATTCTGCCCAACAAACGCGACCACTCGCGCTTCGACAGCATCCAAGCGCTTGCGGAGGATGTGCGCACCTTCGGCTATTACGGCGGCATCCGCCTGCTCAAGGCGGCGGTGAAGCGGTTCCACGACTATTGCGCGGAAAACCACGTCCAGCTTCACAACCGGAATTTCACGATCCGCTACCAGACTTCGATCCCGAGTCATGTGGGCATGGCGGGCTCCAGCGCGATCATCACCGCCTGCCTGCGCGCGCTGATGGCGTTCTACGGCGTGACGGTCCCGAAGCCGGTTCTCGCCGGTCTGATCCTCTCGGTCGAGAACCGCGAGCTGGGCATTCCCGCCGGTCTTCAGGACCGCGTCGCCCAGGTGTACGAAGGGCTTGTTTACATGGATTTCTCGCGCGAGCTCATGGAGCGGCAAGGCTACGGACATTACGAATCCCTCGACCTCCGCCTTCTGCCGCCGGTTTATCTCGCGTGGCGGGAGGAGCTCTCCGAGGGCACCGAGGTTTTCCACAACGACATCCGTGGACGATTCAACCGCGGCGAACCTGAGGTGGTCGCCGCGATGAAGTTCTGGGCCGAGTTGACCGACCGGATGCGTGACGCCCTTCTCCGCGGCGATCACGCCGCCGTCGGCCCGCTGCTCGATGCGGGCTTCGACAAGCGCCGTGAGATTTATCAGATCGGCGAAGGCAATCTCGAGATGGTCGAAGCCGCGCGCTCCGCGGGCGCGAGCGCCCAGTTCTGCGGCTCGGGAGGCGCCATCGTCGGGACCTATGCCGACGAGGCGATGTACGCGAAGCTGGTCGCTCGTCTCAAACCGCTCGGCATCCGCGTCGTCAAACCCGAGTATGCCGTCCCCAACAAGGAGACCCCATGATGATCCGCAAGGCCGTCATCCCCGCCGCGGGCTTCGGCACCCGCTTCCTGCCCGCCTCGAAATCCCAGCCGAAGGAGATGCTCCCGATTGTGGACACTCCCACGATCCAGTATGTCGTCGAGGAGGTCGTCGCCGCCGGCATCACGGACATCCTCATGATCATCGGAAAAGGGAAGCGGGCGATCGAGGAGCACTTCGATCGCCATTTCGATCTCGAAGCCGAGCTCGAGGCGACCGGCAAGAAAGAGGAGCTCCGCGCGATCCAGCGGATCTCGCGCCTCGCCAACATCCATTTCGTCTGGCAGAAGGAGCTCAACGGCCTCGGCGACGCCGTGTCCTACGCGCGCAGCCACGTCGGGAACGAGCCCTTCTATCTCGCGCTCGGCGACACGCTCATCGAGCCCGCCGCGAAGGTCGCGCGGGAGATGGTCCGCGTTTTCGAACGCTATCGGGAGTCGGCGGTGCTTCTCGAAAAGGTCGAACCCTCGAAGGTTGGCCGCTACGGGATCGTCGGCGGCGAACGCGCCGGCGACGGCCTCTGGCTCATCAATCGTTTCGTCGAGAAACCGAGGCCTTCCGAGGCGCCGTCGAACCTTGCCATCGCCGCGCGCTACGTGTTCACGCCGGAAATCTTCGATGCCATCGCGCGCACCAAACCCAACCGCGGCGGCGAAGTGCAGCTGACCGACGCGATGATGCGACTCGTCCGTGAGCGCGCCGTTTACGGCGTCCTCCTCGAGGGCGAACGCTACGACATCGGCAACAAGCTCGATTTCCTCAAGACGAACGTCGCTTTCGGCCTGCGTCGCGCCGACCTCGGACGGGACTTTCGCGAGTTCATCAAGAAGACCGCCGCCCACCTCTGAAATGCCCTCCGCGTTGAAAAAGGAGGGGAGGATCCTCCTTCCGAGGTCCGCCGTCCTGCCCGTATGCGGAAAGCGCGCAAGAGAATATGAATGCGCCGCTTTCCCTCGTGAGATGCCGGAAGACATTCTCGGTTGACGTCCGCGCGATCCTGAAGAAATGTTTCAGGGAGCACAAAATTCGCGAACCCCATTTTCAGCCGTCCATTCCCGATCCATGATGAAATCTTTTCTGTTCTCCACGATTCTCGTTGCGGCGTTCGCTTGGAACGCTCGCGCCGACCGCAGCGAAGAAAGCCGGCTCTGCCAAAAACCTCTTCCGAGAAGCCCGTTGATAGAAAAGTTGAAAGGCGACCTCCCGGCGGAACGGGAACTGGAGGTTCGCGTCGGACCGAGGGTGACGGAGACGGCCGGGGCGTTTCGGCTCGGTTCGACGGCACTCGGCGCCGCCTTTCCTGGCGTAGGCAAGGACACCGTGGACACGCGCCGCGACCTTGGAATGGATGAGGCCAACGTCGGAATGCAGTTCGATCTCGATTGGCAATTCGCCAAAGCCTGGCATCTGCTCTTCGGCTACAAATACGATCAAGCCGAGAAGACGCAAACTCTTCCGACCGATCTTTCGTTCGACAACGCCTATTTCGCCAAAGGTTCCTCCTTCAAGACGGAAGTGGATCTCCATCAGATGGACCTGACGGTCGGCCGCGACCTCCACTGGGACAAGACCCTCAAGTTCATGCCGTTCCTTGGCGTCAAAGCCCTTGTCGCCGAGAGCGAAGGGACCGGCACGCAAACCACCGTCGCGAATCCTGCCAATCTCGGCAACGCCGCCGGCTACGCGACGGCGCCCTACCATCGCAGTGATCGAAGCTGGCTCGTGACCTGGCTCGCCGGTTTCGACGCGAGAGTTTATGTCTCGCGAAGCTGGTACTGGGGGATCACCCCGGCGTTCTCGGCCCTTTCAGACTGGTGGGCTTTACAAGGCCAAATTTATACCGGCTACGATTTTTCTCAGGAGTGGGGTCTCCGAGCAGGGCTCGATTCGCTCTACGGCCACTACGCCAGCGAGGAATCCAATCAGATGGCCGACGGCGGACTTGGCGCCGTCTTCATCGAGGCCGTTTGGGGGTTCTGATCGCCATGGCCAGAGGAATGGCCTGACTGATTTTAGTGGACGGGTCGGAGAGTGAGTCCCCAGCGCTCACCACGGCGGGAGGCGCGGACCTATGACCGCCGGATAGATACACACGTTCGTGTCGATCAGGTATCCCATTTGATTGTACACATCCGAGAAGTGGTAGTTCCGGTGCAAAGGCACCACCGTCGCGTGGCCGTCCACGAAGATGCCGGGCGCTCCGGCCCGATGTACCCCGAGCGAGATGTCTGAACGACTCGTGACGGCGGACCCGAAATAGGAGAACCAGCACGTTGGCGCTCCCTTGCAGACGAACTGCAGTGTCTCCGAAGGCCTCGGCACCTGTCCCGCCTTCAAATTCATGGCGTAGTATGTGCCCTGATCGTCGCCGAGGCAGATATTGTTCGCATAGTCGGATTCGATATTCGTCGCTGTCATGGAGGGACAGTGGAGGATCGTGGTCCGCCTGAACGAATAGGGTGTGTTGTGATAGTGGTTATAGCTCGAAGTCCCAACCGTGAACGTGTAGCTGGGATAGTCCGTGCACTTCTTGAGATAGAACATCACGAAGTCCATCCAGTAGCCGATCACCCCCGTCTTCGAAGGGTTCACGATCCGAGCCGGCATGATCGAGTTGTTGTAGTCCTCTTCGTACAACTTGGCGCAGACCCCGATCTGTCTCAGGTTGTTGAGGCACTGGACGGTCTTCGCCGAGTCCCTGGCTCCCTTCAGGGCCGGCATCAAGAGCGCCGCCAGGATCGCGATGATGGCGATGACCACGAGCAACTCGATCAGCGTAAACGCGCGCCCCGCGTCTTTCCGGATCTCGACAGCTATCCGCGTCTCAGTGGGTTTTTCCTGCATACACGTCCTCAAGACATCGGACCAGGTTCTCGCTTCCCAGGGCCACCCCCCCGGGCCCGTTGCCCGCCACCACCACGAGCCGCCCCTCTCCGCACTTGACCGGGCCGTAGAGCGAGTAGCTCCCCTGCGCGGGATAGCCGTCCTGGACGCCGAGTGGGGGACAGGTTGACTGCAGGTGCTCCCGCTGCGCGCGGTCCGAGGTGTCGCAAAGCAGGATGGCGGTCCCCTCCGGGCGCGTCGGCGCCCCGTTCTTCACCTCGCGAAGCTCGACGGGGACCGTGCCCTCCGCCTTCACGGCCAGCAGGTCCTGCAATCGTTTCGCGTCGGCCTGCTTTCCGGGCCAGGTGTAGATGGGAAGGGCCTTCTGTTTCCCGTCGTAAACCCAGTCGTAACCCCAGCGGAGCGTCTTCCTGACCTTCCCCAGCTTTCCCCGCATCTCGGCAACCAGGTCGAGGACCTTCTCCTTGGCCCGGCGATAGTCCGCCAGCGGCGTGGCGGGGTCCGGCACAGGGAGCCAGAACGACTCATCGAAGCGCACCTTGAGGATCTCTCCCCCCTTGTCCCCGATCACCTCGGCCAGCGTCTTCTTGTAGGCGTCCATCTTCACGCCGCGGCTTTCCCCGTAGCGGACGAGCCGATGCGCGAGGGCCAGGAACTCGCCCTCCTCGATGCCCTCCCCGAGCTGGGCCTGCCCGATGCTCGGTCGGACCACGAACCGCCCGTCGCGATGATCGAGGAAAACCCCCTGCGGCACCTCCCAGCCCCGGGTCCAGCCGTGGCAGTGATGCCCTTGCACCCCGTTGTGGGCGAGTGTGTACCCGAGGCGGAAACCGAGGTCGAGGGGCTTGTCCCACCACCAGCTCGAAGTACTGCTGAGCATCAACCCATCCGGCGGCACCACCTCCCTCTCCTTCTTCACTTCGTTCACCGTCTCGAGGTAGTACTTCATGTCGCTCTGCATCTGCCAGAGGTCGTTGACCTCCTTCACCTGCTTCCGGAACTGCGGCACCGCCAGCACGTTTCCGTTGGGGTTCATCGCCAGTTTCCACCCCAGCGACTTGAGGAAACGGGCGGGCTCGAGGTTGTGCTCCAGCTCCGAGGCGCCCCACTCGTCGCCCCATTTCAAGTACGTGAACCGAAACCCTTTCTCATGGAGATATGCCAGCAGCTCGGCCAGGTACCAGCGCAGGAAGAGGCGCATTTCCTTCGAATCCATGGCAAGCGCGTCCTTACCGAACACCCGGGCCACCTTCGTCGCGTAGCTGTCTGCGTTGTACCAGTAGTAAAACCGGTGCATGACCAACCCGTGCCGGATGGCTTCCTGGTAGAACCAATCCGCGCCCGAGAAATCCAGGCGCGGAAGCGGCCCGTTCTCCAGCGCGGGGCGGTTTTCCGACGTGAGGTACTGGCTGAGCGTTTGCCCCGTGCCGCGGATCTTCGCCTCCACCCCGTAGGAGATGGGCGTCGACATCAGGTGGTCCGCGTGCGCGTCGACCAGGTCGCGGAACGCGGCCTTCAGCCGCTCGGGGTCGCCCTGGATGAAAGTGCCCAGTGCGTTGGTCTCGATTTCCAGGTGGTGAAGCGGGTACTCGGGCAGGGGCGCGTCCTTCACCAGGAGGCTGACCGCCACCACCTGTTCCTGGCCGTCGCAGGAAAGGCGAAGTTCGCCTTCGCATTTGCCCGGGGAGGCTCCCTTCGTGTCGAACTGCAGCCAGAGCGTCCGCGTGTCGTGGCCGGCGACCTCGAGACGCCACCCGTCGCCCTCGCGGTTGAGCTCGGTCAGGTAGACGGTCGGGCCCGTCAGGTCCGCGGCGGGGGCGCCCTGCGACCATAGGCGCGCGCCGGCGAAGAGGTCCGTCTTTCCTCCTCCCCGCGACTTCAGGGTAATCGTCACGGGCTTCTGCGCGTTCTGGACGGTCACGTAGAGCGGGATGCGTTCGTGCTCGTTGATACCGACGGTCCGCCGGAGTTGCGTCACGACCTCCTCGAGGCGCGTCGGGCAGGGCTGGCGCAGCATCTGCGCGCCCTGGAAAATGTCGTGGTCCGGCTCGCGGAACCACGCGATCAATTTCCGGTTGGCGAAGGGGGTCTTCGCCAGCTCGTCCCGGATCGCGTCGCGCAACAGCGGCACCCCGAGATAGTCGAGGAGGGACTTGAGGAACGGGCGCAGGCGGGGGTCCAATTGCTGCTCCATCCGTGTCTTCAGGTTGGGGATGGAGATGCCGCCGACCTCCGAGCTGCCCAGGCCGAATGGGGGGAAAAGTTCCTGGGCCAGCAGCAGGATTCGCCCCTTGCCGAGGGGACGTTCGAAGGCCGCGAGATACTTGTCCTTGTAGGAGAGAAACCCCTTCCCCTCCACGATGCCCTCGGCGACGGGGGTGGCCCGGATCGGCGTGTTTCCGAACGCGGAAAACAGCGGGTGCTCCCCGGCGGCGAGCTGGCAGGGGACGGGATACGTCACCCTCGCCCGCCCGACACCGACGAGCTTGTCGATCACCCCGGGCTCGCTGAAGTAATTGATCGCCTCGCCCACGATCACGAGGCTGCCGCCCTGGCGGACGAACTGCTCGACCGCCCGCAATTGTTCCGCCGTCAGTTTGCCCTGCGGGCGACCCTCCTCCCCTCCGCTGAGCCGCGGGCAGATGACCACCGCGCCGTAGGTTTCGAGGTCGCGGAGGTCGAGTTGGAAGGGGTGCGCCCCCAGCCGGCGGTAATAGAGGTGATGGAAACAGGGGTCACGCAGGTCAAACCAGCTGTAGGTGAACCCCATGTCGTGCTTTCCCATGAAGAGGCGCAACGGCCCGGCCGCCGCGACGGCATCCGCCGCCGCCAGGCAGGCAAGGCAGAAGAACGGCAGAAGTTTCCAAGGTTTCATGGGCGCTTGGGCTCGGCGCCATCGAGCGCGAACCTGACGAGCTTGCGGTACATGAGGATCAGCTCCGGCTCCAGGTAGGGGAAGGCGGTGCCCGCGAACCAGCCCTTGCCGAAGGGGTTGAAGATCAGATACCCCTTTCGCGTCTCATGGTTGAGGGACATGAGCACGCCGGCCGCCGGCGCCGGGTCCAGCCAGGCCCCGACGGGCCCGTTGAAGACCAGGTTGCCGAAGGTCTGGCCGCGCGAGAAGTGGTTCATGAAGGGCAGCGAGATTTCCTCGACCGACACGTCGTGGTACCGGGCTTCCTTCCCGCGCATCTCCTGCTCCCCCCAATACTCCATCTTCATCCCGATCATGGCCTTTTCTGAATCGGCGATCGTGCCGTTCAACCCGATCAGCCGCTGGTAGGCCCCCTGGTTCGCCAGAAGCTTCCCTCCCTGCTCGACGTATTTGACGATGTCCGCCCGGTCCTCCTCAACCAGAGCCTCGAAGTTCGTCTCCAGGATCACGAGCTTGTACTCCTTCCAGGACGAGGGAAGGGTCTCGAGCAGCTTCGCCTCGTCGAACTCGGCGTCCACGGGCTTCAGGACGAACTCCCTCCACGCCGCGGTGGTCTCCCGGATGTTCCGGTTCAGCAGCAACACCTTGCCCCTGGAGGCGACCTTGACCTCCGGAAACCGCCGTTTCTCCGCAATCTTCTCGAAGCCCGCGGCGGTCTTCTTCCCATCCAACAGGGTGAGCGCGGCGTCGCTCGACAGGACCATGGAGTTGATCCCGAACCTCCCGTAGCCGGTTTCGAAGGAGAGGTGGTTCTCCGCCTGGACCATGGACTTGTCGATGGTGACCTCGGCGACGCAGTTGGTGTTTTTCCAAAGGTCCTCCCCCCACTTGATGGCGTCCACCGGCGTCCCGTTCCAAAGCACAAGGATCCGGTAGCTCACACAGTAGTTTGGCCCGCCCTGCGTGATGCCCAGCTTCACCTTGACGCTGGCCTTGTCGCCGGCGACGCCGATCCCGAACGCCGCCCATGGGCCAACCTGGACCGGGCTCTCCGCGAACGCGCCCCCGGCCGCATCGGGAGCCGAGGAGACCACGAAGGTTTTCGTGTACTCCTTATCCCCCGAGGGAGAAACCCCCCTGGCCACCAGGGTCAGTTCCTGGGGAGGACACGGCTTGTACTCGTAGGGAGTGTGGGTGAAGGCCGCCCCGGCCTGCTCGGTCGTCCAGCCAACGTTATTGGCCGGAGCCGGGAAAACGCCGGCTGCCAGAACCAGAGCCGCCAAGAGCACATTTGATTTCAGAGGGGAAATCTTCTGTTTCATGGGAAGAAGCGACAGGAGCGGTCATGGCGCGCTCTCCATTCCGAAGGCCTTGAACATCGCCGCGAGACTGTCTTCATGACCGGTCTGCCCGTACCGCAGGTCGAAAACCCGCTGCGTCAACGATTCGTCGGAGAGCTTGAAAGGTGTCGGAGACAGCGGGGCCCACTTGGCGAAACCGCCCGTGCCCCAAATCAGCAGCGGCACGCCAAGGGCCATGTTCTGGTGGTTGATCATGAGGTCCTGCAGGACGAGGCGATGGAGGTCGAGCAGGCGGCGCGCGCGGACGAGGTCCACGCCGGCCTCGCCGGCCCGGGCGCGGCGGGCAAGGTCGTCCAGTGTCTCGTGCAACTCCGTGTAATTGAGCCCCATCCGCAGGAAGGCGATGCGCTCGAGGATGGCGGGGTCGCCGGCAGCCGCCGTTTCCGCGGCCTTGAGAAAGCCCCGAAGTTCCGCGACGACCTCGGGCGTGTAGCGATAGTCCCCGGGGGTCTCGTGCTGGATCCTGACCCCCACCCGCGAAAGCTCCTCGACTCGGCACCAGTATTCCTTGATGGGTTTGGCGGCCGGTCCGAACCCATGGCGCGCGTAGTCCTCAAGGATCGCGTCCATCGTCAGGCGCGGGTTCCAGGTCAGCCGTGCGGCGGCGTAGTAGCTCAGGCCTGCGGTAATCCAGTTGTGCTGGATCGAGTCGAAGTCGGTCTGGCGGAGGCCGGCGTCGGCAAAAGTGTTCATGGCCTTGACGATGGGGCCGACAAAGGACTTCAGCTTGCCATCGCGGCGGTTGAAAAGCAGGACGTTGGGCCGCCAGAAGGTCTGGCGGAGACCGGCCTGTCGCCATCCCTTGAGTTCGTCCACCTCGGTGGGCGCCCACCGGCACACGAGGTTGGGGTGGATCTTTTCCCGCAGCGGGGGATGCGTCCAGAGGCTGTAACAGCTGATTCCGAGCTTCAGGTTCGGATGGACCTTTGCGACCCGTTCCGCGACGCGGCTCCAGTACCAAACCATCCGGTCGGTCAGGGAAGGGATCTCCATCATCTTTCGAGCGCGCGCGGGCGCGTTCGAATTCATCCGTGTGCCGAAAGTCATGAGCTGCACCTTGGGAGCGTCGGGAGGATCCAGTGCGCGGCACCGGTCGCACAAGCACTGGCCCGTGTTGCCGCCGCCGTCGTTGGCGTCCAGCGAGACGATCACGATCGAGGGATCCTGATTGACCTGCCGGATGATGTCGTCAGCGACGTGGGCGATCAGGTCGGGGTTGGAAAGGCAGAGGCACCAGCGCGAGTCGCCTCCTTGGTCCCGCGTGCCGTCAGCCTGGAGCGCGAACCACTCGGGATGTTTCTTGAGCTGTTCGTCTCCGTCCCGAAGGCCCATGCCGGCGTGGCCGAAGTTCGGCATCTGTCCCCCAAGGCGTTGCCAGTGAATCCAGTGGAGAGGCTTCAGGTCCTCCCTCGTCGCAATCTCAGGATGCCGACGTTCCTGGCTTTCCTTCTGCCACGCCTGCATCTGCTCCCGGGTGATCCCAAAGTGTTTGAGTCCCGCCTCGGCGCGATCGCTCCAGTCGTGCCAGCGGATGTGTCGCGCCCCGATGGACGGAGTGTAGCGGAGGTCCAAGGGGTCCACGACGACGGTCGTGTGGCGCGGCACGATCTTCCCGGACGGGCCTGGCCAGAGCCAGGCGCAGCCGAGGCGCTCGAGCAACTCGATGGCCGCGTAGCGCGCGCCTCCCGCGTCCTTCGCCATCTCGGACGGGAGACCGGCCGGTCCCCCCAGCAACACCACGGCATTGCCGGTGGTTTTCAACCGGATACCGCCGACTCCCACCCCTTCGGTTTCCACCTCCAGCCGCTTCGTGAGGTTCATCGTGCCAATCAGC
>JADZFN010000025.1 GCA_020849895.1 Verrucomicrobiia bacterium
ACGGGAGCCGAAGCCCGGATGGAGAACAAGAACCAGCACGCCCCGCCGAGTAGGAAGAGGCACATCATCGCGAGTGCAAGGTCGACGACGCTGGCGGAGGCCTTGGGCACGACAACGCCGGCGACGAAGGCGAGCAGCAGCCACTGCATGCTTCCGCGGAGGGCGGCGGCGGTTCCGGCGATCGAGGGGAACAGATCCGAGAGCAGCGATTTCAGTGCAGGACCGGCCAACCCCTGTCCGATCGCATAGAAAAACAGCGGCACGATGCTCCAAGGAAGAGACGGTCCCTTCGCATAGGACAACAGCACGTTGACCCCGACGGCGATCGACATGAGTCGAAAACCCCACCATGTCGTTTCGGATCGCGTTAGTAGCGGTGCCAGCCAGCCGGAAAGGAGCGCGCCAAGCACGTATCCGCTTACCAGCGGCAGGAACAGCCATGCGAACTCTGTATTGCCAAGGCCGAGGTGGCGAGTCAGGAACGCAGACGACGCCAGGATGTAGAGGAATCCGGCCGTGAAGCTGAAGGCCACTGTCCCGGTAAGCAGGTAGGTGTCGCGATGCCGTAGCACGCGCCGGAAGTTTGCGACGATCGCCTTGGGTTTTGCGGACTGCCGCAAATGATCTGGAAGCGTTTCGGGAAGGCTCCACAGCACCATCGTCAGCATGGTCAATCCCAGAGCCGCCAGCAGTCCGAATATGGAACGCCATCCGAATGTAGTGAGAAGAAGACCGCCAAGCACCGGTGCCATGACGGGGGCGATGTTGTAGGTCACCGTTCCGTACGCCATGACCTTCTGCACGGCCGCGCCCTCGAAGCAGTCACGCGTGATCGTGTAGAACGCGATCACACCGGCGCCGGCGCTCAGTCCCTGTATGGCTCGGAAGAACAGCAATGCGTTGATGCTCTCCGCAAACATGCAGCCGAGCGACGCCACCGTGTACACACTCAGTGCGATCAACATGGGCCGCCTGCGTCCAAGCGCGTCCGAAACCGTCCCGTGAAACAGATTCATCAACGCGAATGCGGCGAAGTAGGCCGTCAATGTCTGCTGCACGTAGGCCGGCGACACGCCGAAGTCGGCGGCCAAGGTCGGGAAGGCCGGCAGATAGGCGTCGATTGAGAACGGGCCGAGCATTGCCAGGAATGCGAGGGAGGCCGCGAACGTGAACGTGGCTTTCGGTTTCTTGTCGGTGGCAATCAAGGTCATGGTCACTCCCTCGCATCTCCAATGAATATCCAAGCAATATCCTTAGCGCTCGATTCCAGACCCGCGCTCCAATGCGCTGCGGAATCGTTCGTTGGCCTGCCGCTTGCTGAGCTGCTTTGCTCGGGCTTGGCGCGCCGCCCGAACGGCGCCGGCGACAATGCGCTTGGCTTCAGCTGGTGGTAACGAGCGCGTTGCCTGGGTGAAGGCCTTGCGCGCCTGCGCCGGCGTCATGTTCCGGGTGGATTCGGTCTTGCTGGTCATCGTGATTGCTCCTCATGGAATGGCCGGAACGTCCGGCCCCGTTACCGCGTCGGGCCGCGATGCTGGCTGCGGTCCCTCTGCGCGAATTGCTGCTGTGTTTGCTCGCGGATGGCCTTGGCACGCTCGGCCTGTTGCGCCGTGCGGAACGTCTCGACGCGCTGCCACAGTTCCGGCTGCTCGCGCTGCACTTTCCGCGCCGCTAACCGCTGAGCGTCCATCGGACCGCGTGCGATGTTTCCGGCGATCCGCCGGCGGCGCTGGAGATCGCCCATTCGCCGCGCCAAACGCTGCTCCTGGCGTTGCCACGCGGCTGCGTCCTTTTCGTGCTTGCCGCGCCCGAGCATGGCCGCCAGTCCGCGCGGCTCCTGCGGTCGCGCGGCCTGGTGCGTGCGGTAGGTGTGGGTCAAAGCCTCGTCCAGCTTCTCCAAGCGCGCGGACATGGCCACCGCTCGGCTACGCCGTTCGGCGGATCGCTGCTCCAACAACTTCAGCAATGCCGCTTCATCGTGGCGACCGCGATTAACCGCAGCGGTGGCGGACAGCGCCTTGGCCACCTTCGCGGCCGCGACGTGAGCGGCTTTCGCCTTGGCGTTCTCCGCAGCAATCTCCGATGCCTTCCGCTTCGAGGCTGCTGCCGGGGGCGCGGAAACGCGCGGGTAGGTCTTGCCGGCCGCCATCATCGTCAACACTGAGCCATCCTGGCCGGCGCTTTCCAGAAGACGCCCTATGGTTCGCTCGGCACGTTTCGCCAGTTCGTCCAATTTGATCTGACCGCGCTCGATTCGGCGATGAACTACGCGTTCACCGTCGAACCCGCGTCGGTCGGCAAAGTCCAGTGTGCTTTCCTTTCGTCGCTCGCGACTGAGTGTGCGCGCCAGACGCTCCCGTGCGTCGGCTTCATCCTTGCCGCCGAAATCCTCGACACCGGCGAACAGGGTTGCGTTTTCGCGATGCCGAGTCATGCCGACATAAGCAAGGCTGCGATCCATACCGGGCGTCGCCAACAGATAGGCTTGATCGACAGTCACGCCCTGCGCTTTGTGGACGGTGACGGCGTAGCCATGATCGACGGCCGCATATTTCGCGACGTCCACCATTCGGATTTCCCCCGTGTCCAACTTCACCGATAGGCCGGCATGATCGGCACGTTCGACGGTGCCGAGGGTGCCGTTCTTCACGCCTAGATCGCGGTCGTTCCGCAGGAAAACGATGCGGTCGCCAACGGCGAATTCGCGCCCGCCACGTTCCGTCTGAAAGCGCACATTGCCGCCCAGCTCACCGCGCCCTTGCCGGACGTCGCGTACTGCTTCATTCAGCGCTCGAGCGTCTTTGTTGCTATGGGCCAGGATGATCTGGCTACCCTTGCCGGCGTCGCCCACGTAGGCGGATGCGAGCGCCTTACGTGCATCATCCCGGTTGTTGTGCATCCGGACGTGGCCACGCGAGTCATAGGCACGCAATCCGGCCGTGACCGATCCCCGCGCGAACTCCTGCCCGGCGTCGCGTGCCCATGCGTGGCGCTGACGACGAACTTCGGTGATTTCCGACGCACCGACGTGTTGAACGACGGCCCG
>JADZFN010000026.1 GCA_020849895.1 Verrucomicrobiia bacterium
AGCCTTCGCGGGTCGCCCCGATCTGCACTTCCGTGCCGTCGGAGAAGCGGAGCAGGAGGTCGCGGCACAAGCCGCGCGCGTCGGGACGGCACATGACCCGCGCGACGGTCTTGCCCACGAAATCGAGTTGGAGGTCATCCGCCATGAAGAAATCTCCCAAAGAGTTGCTGGAAGCGATCGAGGCCGCCGAGCGCGGCAAGGGGAACGCTCATGGCTTGACAGCGCGGGAGCGCGGTGAGAGGGTGTGGGCAGACATCGGCGGGATGAAGGGATCAGGCCTGGCGTTGCTTTTCACCCGTCGTAACCGAGCGGCCGGGCGTATCGGTTCCTGGATGTCCTGTTTCATGGGGACTCTCCCCGCGCGTAGAGACGCGCCCCCGAGCGGTAACGCTGGGCGTAGGCCTCGTTCGACGTAAAGGCCGTGTAGTCGAGCCAGCGGCCCCGGTCGAAGCGCGCGGCGAAGATGAGCGGACGGTCCTTCCCCGCCGTCTCGAACGTGTCGAGATAGACGCGCTCCAGGAACACGCGGCCGGTCGTGGGATTGCGGTACGGCAGCAGCCAGATCTCCGCGGGGTCCTCGACGAGGCCGCGCAGCCCCCCGACGACCCGGAAGCGCGCCTCGCCCGCGCCCTTTTCCGCAAGATGCCGCAGGAGATTGGGCCCGATGGTTTCAGCGACCCCGAGCGGGTTCGTGATCGCGTTGGGCTTGTCGGGATCGAGGCGGTTTGCGGCGGCGATGTCGCGGGCGAGTTGCTCGGGATGCCTGCCCTCCGCGCGGATCGGCGCGGGCGCGGGACGCGGCGCCGGAAGCGGATCCGTCGCGGCGGGAATCCTCGGCAGGAGGTTCGTGATCTTCCTTGCCTCGATCTCGGAACGCGAGACGGCGTCGCGCCAGCCGAAGAGCGAGATGGCGGAGTTGTTCACGCGCACGAACCGCCCGTCCCTGTCGCGCTCGATGCCGCTCTCGGGCGGCATGAAGGGGTGCGCGGCGGCGCCGGTGAGCTCCGAGTAGCCGGTGGTGAAGAGCTGCTCGGCGCTGAGGACCTCGTCGCCAGGGGCGACCTCCTCGCGGGCGACCGGCTCCCAGTCGCACGAGCAGTTGAAGCCGTTCGGGAGGTCCCAGGCATCCTCCAGCTTGAAGATTCTGCCGTGGAGGGCCTCGTGCTCGGGGCGGGGCACCTCGGGCTCGAAGCGCGCGCCGTGGACGTAGCGGACGAAGGGAAAATCCTCCTTCACCTGCTCCTGCTGGATGCGCCGGCCGGCGCCGTAGGCGAGGCGCACGTTTTGCGTGGCGATGAGCTCGGCCTGGACGGAGCCCATCGAGCCGCCGAAGACCTTCTGCAGGTCCTCGCGCATGTCGACGTAGCTGCGGCCCCGCGCCATCCCGTCGGCAAGGACCTGGAGCGCGTCGCGGAGCTGGTCCTCGTTGTTCTGGTAGCGCGCGTAGAAGGAGACGAGCCGGGCCTGCTCGAAGAGGTCCCCCATCTCCGCCAGGACGTTGGCGGGGACCGGCGCCTTCGCCTGGAGCGCGGCGATGGCCTCGGCAAAGGGGAGTGGCTTCGAGGAGATCACGAAGAATTGCCGATGTGCGATTTCCAATTTCCGATTTACGGAGCTGAGGCGGAGGCCCCGCGGCTCCGCGCGTCGTCCACGGCGTTCGCGGCGGCCGTGGCGATGGCCTCGGCGGCCCTGGGCGTGCCCTGCGGGCGCGCGCCCTGCACGAACCGCGCGAGGAAATCGGGGAGGTCGCGGCTCTCGACGGCAAAGCGACTGAGGCGCGCGGCATCGCCCTGGAAGTCGGCTTTCAGGGCGCTTGCAGCGGCCTCGACGAGGGGCTGCTGCGCTTCCACCCGGGTGCCCGGGCCGGGTGAGCCGTGAGCTCGGGACAGGCGGTTGGAGAGGATCGCCTCCGGCGGCACGAACGGCGCCTGCGGCTTCGCCGCCACCTGGTAGCCGAGCTTCTCGCTGAGCTCGGCGGGATCCATCCCGTAGCCGGCCTGGCTGAGCTTGAGGGCGAGGTCGGCGAGCTTGGCGGGGTCGGTCTCCTCGTTCGCGGCGAGCGCGAAGTATGCCAGAGGCTGCTCGCCCTCGGCCAGGAGGCCCGCGGCGCGGACCTTTCCGTGCTCGGCGTGACGGTGGTCCAGGACGAGACCTTCTTCGTCGACCCGAAGGTCGAGGACCTCGACGGCCGCCAGGAAACGAAGGAGGCCGCATGAGCAGACCCTGCTGCAGCGCCTTGGGTCAGTGCTGGGAACACGTCGGCAAGGGACTCCGGGCCGTCACGCTGTTCAACTTCAAGACTCACCGCGAGCGGATCGCCACCGTGCTGTTCTCGGGCGAACACGCGAAGCGGGGCGTCGTCGTGAACTTCTGCCCGTTCTGCGGGAAGCGGATCAAGATCGAACCCGTTCGGAAAGCGAGGGCCGCATGAGCTTCCCGATCCGCATCGAGATCAAGGTGCGCGAGTACGGCGGAACGTATATCGCGCGGGCAGCCGGTTGGAACTGCACGGCCTCGTGCACCGCGAACGACGATCTGGCTGCCGAGGCGTGCGCCGTGAAACTGCTGAAGCGTCAGCGCGGCTGGAAGGGCGCGCGCTGGCAAATCGTCTACGTCGGCCCGGCCTGGCAACTGAGAGTCTGGCCGAAGGGTGAGCCTCCGTCCGATCCGTACGCCCCGTAGCCATGCCCGCTGCCGAACCCATCGCCGTTGTGGACATCGTGCTCACCGAGGAGCCGAACGGCCGCTGGCGCGCGCGGGGCTGGGACCACGTCGTCCGCCGCATGCGGAACCCTCACGCGGCCGTGAATGTCCTGGTGAACCAGCTCTTCACCAGGAACCGCGCCACGCGCTCGGAGACCGTCTACATCGGCCCCGGCACGAACTACGGCCAGGCAGGGCTGTACCAGTGCCGCCTCTTCCGTGAACCGCAGCAACTGCAGCAACTGAAAGGAGAATCATGAACACGCCCGTATTCGTTCTCTCTCTCGTCGTCGCCGGGATCGCCTTGTGGCTCCACGGTTACCGCGTCGCGCGCCGCCATCCGCCGCGCCTCCGGTGCCCGCGCGAGGATTTCCTCGACCCAGACCTTTACCAAGCGTTGCGGCGGCGCAACCGCGTCGCGCGCCGCTTCCTCCGTGCCTGGTCGGCGCTCCGCGGGCCTCCCCCGTGCCGCCCAGGTGACTTCATAGACCCGGACCTCCACCAGGCAATGCGATGAACCTCGATTCAATCCTGCCCATGGAGGCTCCCGTTCTCACCGTTCAGGTCCGCAGGGCGCTCGTGTTATGGATCTGGGCGAGCATCGTTCTCCTTTGTGGCGTGGCGCGCGGGGAGGAGCCGCGGAGGGAAGCCGCGAAATCTCGCATCTTTCAGGCGCGGGTCACTTACTACGAGCCGCGCTCCTGCCCGTACGGAAATGTCACGTCGACCGGCCGTTACGCGACTGAGGGAGTCACGGTCGCGGTCGATCCCCGGGTGATCCCGTACGGTTCGCGCGTGCGGATCGCCGCGCTCGATGGCCTCGTCGGCGATGGGTGGTTCCTGGCCCAAGACACCGGCAGCGCCGTGAAGAGCCGCAAAGCCTCGCGCCGCTGGGGCTCCCGCGCCCCCGTGGTCGACGTCTACGTCGCCTCGGCCTCGAAGCTCCGCCGCATCGAACGCGCTGCCCCCATGTTCTGCATGGTGGAGGTACACCAATGACCCGCCTCCAACGCAACGCGTACTGGAAGCTCTGGCAGGCTGTCTGCCGGGCCCAGGGCTGGTCTCCCCAGGATGACGAGCGCCGCCATGCGATCCACCGCGAGGCGCTCGGCCAGGAGAAGTCCTCGAACGACTTCACGAACGCCGACCTCGACCAAATCTTCCCCCTTATGCGTCGCCTGTCCGGAAGCGACCTCGTCGACAGCCAGGTCCAACTCGACGACTACGAGCGCGGCGGCGATCCCGGCGAGCGCCGTCGCCTTCTCTGGAGGATCAACAAGCTCGCCCTCGACCTGGCCTACGTCCGTTCAATTTGCGCTGCGCTCTACAAGACCACCAATTGGGAGCGCCTGCCGATCCCGCAACTCACGAACCTGCGGAACACCCTGGCCAACCGTGCCCGCCAGCACCGCGCCGCCGAGCCCGTCCATGCCGACCTCGACTCCAACCAGCCCTTCTGACCTGAAGGAGCTGGCCTCCCGGGTGGAGATCTACCTGCTCGCCCGGGCCGACTGGGTTCCCGTCGTGGACCTGGTCAGCCACTTCGGGGTCCGCGAACGGCTCCTCCGCGCCGACGAGGCCAGCGGTCGCGCCGGGCTCATGGATGGGTTCGCCGTCTCCTCCCCGAAGGGCTTCAAGCACGCCAGCCTAGTCAGCACCGACGAATGGCTGGCCATCAAACACCGCCTTCAGCGCCACGCCGTCTCCGAGATCCGCAAGCTGAGGACCTGGGTGAAGGCTCGTCACAACTGTCTGAAGGGCCTGCGACCCGAGATCGTCGAACGCCACACGGGCCAGATCCTGCTCCCGCTTCCCGCCGTCCAGCAGGCCGCCTGAAAGCCCTCTGCCGCGCCTCGGCAGGGCAGGATCAAACCCTTGTCAAAACGGCCCCCGGCGGCCAAAAAGCAGGATCAAACCCTTGTCAAAACGCCAGTTTCGACCCCAGGTGGATCAAACCTCCAGATCGGCGCGCCCGGCCAGAAAAACGGCCTCTCCCGCTCTGAAATCCCGCGTCCTACCGCATCCTCCCGCCTAATTTCACGCAGCTCAGACCTCCTGGCAAAGCTCTGCAGGGCTCCGAGCGAAGCATGGTCGGGCTGGAGGGATTTGAACCCTCGACCTCTTGGTCCCGAACCAAGCGCGCTAGCCAAACTGCGCTACAGCCCGAAGAGAAAACTCAGTCTGTCGCAGGACGCTCTTCGACGCAAGAAGGATTTGCCGTCTTTTGGGATCCTTCAGGTACATCGTGACCCCCCCCCCCCCCCTTGGGAAACTGAAGGTGGTGAATCAAGCTGGGATGGAGCGGTACGATCATGAAGCTTGAAAAGGGGCCGTCCTTTTGATCCCGCGTTCCATCAGACAGTCATAGTCCATCCCAATATCCAAAGGACGGATCCCTTTCTCGATCCTCTCGTCTCGCGGGGGAGGTCTTCTTCCCGGGTGGCCAAGGAACAGGGACGAAATTGCGGCTCGCGAGGACGCGAGTCTTTCGGCCCAGCGAACTTCAGCGGACGCGGGGGAGGCCGCGGCCGCCGCGGCCGCGGAACGTGAGTTCCGCGATCCCTGACTTGTCGAGCTCGCCAAGCCCCGCGCGCGTCATCCGCGCATACTGGTGCGCGGTCGCGGCGGCGAGCGGCAGGGTGAGTCGCGCCCTTCGGCCAAGGGCGAGCGCGATCCCCGAGTCTTTCGCAGCGTGCGTCGCCGAGAACCAGCACGCGTGTTCACGGTTCTGCATGTCGGCGCCGTCCGTCTCGAGGACGCGCGAGGCGGCGCCGGTCTGGGCAAAGACTTCGCGGAGCAGGTCGAGGTCGAGTCCGAGCGCGCTGCCGAGGGCGAGGCCTTCCGCGAGCCCGGCGGTATTGATGTTCATCACCATGTTCACGAGCGCCTTCACCTGAGCGGCGCGCCCGGCGGGGCCGATGTAGCGCGGCGCGGGCGAGAGGGCCTTGAGCACGGGCAGAAGCGTGGCGAACGTCGTACGCGCGCCGCCGCACATCAAGTAGAGCGTCCCTTGTCGCGCCTGGGCGATGCTGCTGGCCATGCACGCCTCCAGCGTTCGCGCCCCGGCGCGCCGGGCGAGCCGTTCAATTTCGACGTGGACCGAAGGGGTGACGGTTGCGCAGTTGATGAACGCGCGTCCGCGCGCGCCGCGGAGGAGGCTGTCGCCCCGCGGCGCGAAGATCGCGCGCATTGCGCGGTCGTCGCTCACCACGGTGAGCACCGTGTCCGCGCTCGCAGTGACTTCCGCGAGGGCGGCCGGCGCGCGCGCGCCGAGTTCGGAAGCGAGCGCGCGCGCGACCTCCGGGCGCGAGTCGAACACCGCGGCGACGGCGAAGCCGCGGTCCTTGAGGCGGCGGGCCATGTTGGCGCCCATGCGTCCGACGCCGACGAATCCGAGGCTGGGTTTATTCTTCATTTTCAGGAAGCGGACGAAAGCGCCGCATCTTCAGGCGAAGGGATTGTGCTTCAGCTCCTGGGCGACGGTCGTCGCGGGGCCGTGTCCCGGACACAGGAGCGTCTCGCTCGGCAGCGCGAGGAGCTTTCGGTGGAGGTGTTCGCGGAGACGCGCGTACGAGATTTGTCCTCCACCCATCGAGCCGGCGAAAATCGCGTCGCCCACCGCAACCACGGGGCCGGGCCACGCGGGATGGCCCGTGACCACCCAGGCGAGATGTCCCCGGCTGTGGCCATCGGTGAGCTGTGCGCGGGCGCGCAGCGCGCCGACAGCGAACTCCGCCCCTTCCTCGGCGAGGAGGGCGTCCTCCAAGGGTTCGCCCTTCGGCGCGACGACGCGGAGGTGGAATGCGCGCACGAGTTCTGGGAGGGCTTCGATGTGATCGCCGTGGGTATGGGTGACGCACAGGAGCGACGGCGCGAGGCGATGGGCTGCCGCCGTGTCGCGCGCAGCGTCCGCATCGGCGCCGGCGTCGAAAAAGATCGCTTCGCGCGAGGCGGGATCTCCGAGGAGCCAGGCGTTGACGATCATGTCGCCGTAACGGCTCGGGATTTGGTGGACGTCCGGCCAGCGTGCAGCATCGAGCGGACCGGGGTGAACCCGCCCTCCAGCCAGTTCCACGAACGGTCCCGGCCGCAGCCCGAGGGCGGCGGCCAGGGTGCGCAGGACGTTTTCTTCCGGTTTCTCGCCACTGAGGATCGCGTCGAGGCGGGTCGCGGCGAGGCCGGTCATGGAGGCCAGCTTTGCGGGGTCGAGGCCGGCGCCGCGCATCGCCTTGCCCAGGACGTCGCTCCAGGAATCTTCGAGCGGGAGGGGGAGAGGGATCGAAACCATGACGAACGCGTGCGGGAAGACACGTAATCCACAACCCGTCTGGGTGCAACTCGGAGGCGCGTCAGTCCTCCGGCGCGAAGCGGCGCAGGCGCAGGCTGTTCGAGACCACGCAGAGGCTGCTCAAGGCCATCGTGAGGCTGCACAGCATCGGGCTGAGCATCCGGCCCGTCCACGGCCAGAGCGCGCCTGCGGCGAGCGGGATGGCGAGCGCGTTGTAGAAGAAGCTGAAGAAGATGTTTTGGCGAATGACCGCCATCGCGCGGCGGGAGAGCGCGATCGCGTCGGCCACGCCCGCCACGCGGTTCCGCAGGAGAGTGACATCCGCCGAATGGATCGCCACGTCCGTGCCTCCGCCCATCGCGAAACCGAGATCGGCCAAGGCGAGGGCGGGGGCGTCGTTGATCCCGTCGCCGGCCATGCCGACGCGACGTCCGTCGGCGCGCCATCCGGCGACGGCCGCCGATTTCCCGGCAGGCGAAACGCCCGCCAACACCCTCTCGATGCCGATCTCGCGGGCGACGGCGCGGGCCGTTTCCTCTCGATCTCCCGTGACCATGGCGACCTCGAGGCCGAGGCGGCGCAGGCGGCGCACGGTGGCCGAGGCGTCCGCGCGCGTCGGATCGGCGGCGGCGAGCAGGCCGAGAGGCTTGCCGTCGAGCGCCACGGCGAACGCGGTGGGACCGTGTGCCGCGAGGGCGGAAATTTCCCGTGCGAGCGCGCGCCGCGCGTCGGGGTCGGAAGCGATCTCGGGGCCGCCGACGCGGACCTCCCGTCCCGCGACGCGCGCGGAGACGCCACATCCTTCGTCCACGCGGAAATCCTCCGGCTCGAGCGGGAGCACGCCTTCCGCTTCGGCGCGCGCGAGGACCGCCGCCGCGAGCGGATGCTGCGAGCGTTTCTCGGCCGCCGCAGCCCAGCGGAGCAGGTCGGCCGGCGCCACTCCGTCTTTCGGGAGGACTTCGGTGATTTTCGGCCGTCCTTCGGTCAGGGTGCCCGTCTTGTCGAGGAGGAGGGTGTCGAGCTTTCCCGCAACTTCGATGGCTTCGCCTCCCTTGAAAAGAATGCCGAGCTCCGCGCCGCGCCCAATGGCGACGGTCACCGCCGTCGGCGTCGCGAGGCCGAGCGCGCAGGGGCAGGCCACGACGAGCACGGAGACGGCGGCGAGGAGGGCCATCCCGAGGGCCTCCGGCGGGCCGAATGCGAGCCACAGACCAAACGCGAGAGCCGCGAGCGCGATCACTGCGGGCACGAACCGTCCACTCACCACGTCCGCGAGGCGGGCGATCCGCGGGCGGGATGCCTGTGCGCCCTCCACGAGTCGGACCATCTGTTGGAGAAAGGCGTCCGCGCCGACGCGCGTCGCCCGGATGCGCAGCGCGCCGTTGCCGTTGAGGGTGGCGCCGATGACGGCGTCTCCGGGTTTGCGCTCCACGGGGATCGGCTCTCCGGTGACCATCGCCTCGTCCACGGAGGAACGCCCCTCGAGGACGACGCCGTCCACAGGGATCTTTTCGCCCGGACGAACGAGCACGACTTCGCCGACGCGGACCTGGTCCGACGGCGTCTCGACATGGCGGCCGTCCCGCTCGACGCGGGCGACGCGCGCCTGGCGGCCGACGAGCGCGCGGATCGCGGCTCCGGTGCGGCGGGAGGCGCGCTCTTCAAGGAGGCGTCCGGCGCGGACGGTGATCACGATCATTACCGCGGCGTCGAACCACGCGTGCGGCGCGTGCTCCGCGGATTTCCAAACGCCGGGCGCGAAGGCGATCGCGGCGCCCGACAGGTAAGCGGCCAGCAGTCCCAGCGCGAGGAGCGTGTTCATGTCTGCCGAGCGAGCGCGCGCGGCGCGCCATGCGCCCGCGAAGAAGGAGCGCCCCGTCCAGAAGACGACAGGCGTGGACAGCACGAGGAGCAGGAGGTCGCGCCCTGGAAAAAGCGTTTCGCTCAAGGAGAGGATCACGACGGGAACCGCGAGGCCGACGGCGACGATCAATCCCGTCGCGCGCGGGGGTGGCAGGTCCGCGTCTCCGTCTGCGGCAGCAGGAGGCGGCTCATGCGCCGCGTAGCCGAGCGCAGCGATCGCGGCGCGAAGGCGCGGGGGATCCGTGCGCTCCGGATCGAACTCCATCCATGCGCGGGGGGGGTGCAATCCAACCGTCGCGGCGGTGACGCCCGGGACTGCGCGAAGGCTGCGTTCGATGCGCGCGGCGCAGGAGGCGCAGCTCATGCCTTCGACCACGAACTCGGCGCGCGCGTGAGAAGACGGGGAGGCATTCAATCCCGCACTCTAGCACAAAACGAGGACTTTTTCTTCGCTGAAAAATCGGTTCGGTCCGTCTTGAAGGCGCGATCGGAAGGGGTCCCTCTCGTGGGGGAACCGGCGGAGACGACCTGCGACGGACGCCCCGACCTGGCGTTTGGCGGATTCCTCCGCTGCGAGAAGGGGCGTCTTACGCGAGATCCTTTCCGACGAGGCGTCGGTAGACATCGAGATATTTCTCGCGCGTTTTGCCGATCACCTCAGCGGGAAGCGGCGGCGGCGGCGGCTGTTTGTTCCAGTCGAGCGATTCGAGGTAGTCGCGCAGGAATTGCTTGTCGAAGCTGGGCTGGCCGCGGCCGGGGGCATAGTGATCAACGGGCCAGAAGCGCGAGGAATCCGGAGTGAGCGCTTCGTCAATGAGGAGGAGCGTGCCGTCGGGCAGTTCGCCGAACTCGAACTTCGTGTCGGCGATGAGGATCCCCCGGGCGCGCGCGAAATCCCGCGCGGCGGCATAGATGGCGAGGCTGAGATCGCGGATCTTCTCGGCCTTCGCCGCGCCGAGGATTTTCGCGGCGGTCTCGAACGAGATGTTCTCGTCGTGACCGACTTCGGCTTTTGTCGAGGGAGTGAAGATCGGAGTCGGCAGCTCGGACGATTCCTGGAGCCCCTCGGGGAGCGGGAGGCCGCAGACGGATCGGCTTTTCCGATACTCCTTCCAGCCGGAGCCGGCGAGATAGCCGCGCACGACGCATTCGACGGGGAGCGGTTTCGTTTTCCGGACGATCATCGAACGACCGACGAGTTCGGGGCGTCGGCGCCCGATCTCGCCGAGGTCAGCGGTCAGAAAATGGTGCGGCACGATCTCCCTGAGACGGTTGAACCAGAAGAGAGAGATCTGATTGAGCACGCGGCCCTTGTCGGGAACGCCGTCGTCCATGATGACGTCGAAGGCCGAGATGCGATCGCTGGCAACGAAAAGGAGGCGGTCGCCGAGATCGAAGACCTCGCGGACTTTGCCGGAGCGGAGCTTGCGGAGTTCGGGGGCGTCGAAGCGGAGGATCGGGGGGTGAGGCATGGTGAAAGACGCGCCTTCGATGCCCCAGCTTCGGGACAAAAGCAAGCGGGAGGAAGGCGCGGGGCTTCGGTGCGGCGTTGACGCCCGCGCGAGGGGTTCGTATCGTAGGCTTTGCCATGCACGCGATCGAGACGCGCTCCCTCACCAAGCATTTCCGCTCGACCTGGCGGCGGCGCGTGGTGGGGCTGGATCATCTCAATTTCGCCGTCCGGGAAAACGAGGTGTACGGCCTGCTGGGCCCCAACGGTTCCGGAAAGAGCACGACCCTCAAGCTCATCCTCGGCCTCTACCGCCCCTCGGAAGGCGAAGCCGAAATTTTCGGGATGGGCGTTGAGCGCACCGCCTCCCGCACCCGCGTTGGGTATCTGCCCGAGAACCCCTATTTCTATCGCTATCTCACCGGCGAGGAGACCGTGCGCTTCTTCGGCCGGCTCTGCGGGATGCGCGGCCGCCGCCTCGAGGAGAAGGTTGCCGAATTGCTCGCCCTCGTGGGTCTCGAAGCCCACCGCCACCGCCGTCTCGCCGGCTACTCGAAAGGAATGCTTCAGCGCATCGGCCTCGCCCAGGCGCTCGTTCATGACCCTCGTCTGCTCCTGCTCGACGAACCGACGGCGGGGGTGGACCCCATCGGTTCGATCGAAATCCGCGACCTCATCCTCAAGCTTCGCGGCATGGGCAAGACCCTTCTCCTCTGCTCCCATCTGCTCGACCAGGTGCAGGACGTCTGCGACCGCATCGGGATCCTCCATTACGGAAAGATGATTCTCGAGGGCGACGTGAAAGACCTCCTCGCTCGCAGGGAGCAGTTCCAGTTCATCTGCGAAGACCTGACCGACCCCGCGCGCACGAAGGTGCGGGAAGCGATCCGCGCGTCAGGCGGACGCATTGTCTCCGAGGGCAACCCCGCAACCACGCTCGAACAGCTCTTCCTCCAATCCGTCCGCTCCGCTGACCGCGGCAAGGCCGTCGCCTCCGGCGCGACGCGTCCCGTGGACCTGCCCACCGCTCAACCCTGACGCCCATGGACACTCCGACTCCCCGTCGCCTCGGCTTCTCCTTCGGCCGCCTTTGGACCATCGGACGGAACACGATGACGGAGGTGATCCGCCAGAAGTTCTTCTACATCCTGCTCGTGTTCGGTCTTGTGGTAATCGCCAGCTCGCACTTCTTCGCGCAGTTTTCCAGCGCCGAACAGATCAAGTTCATCAAAGACTTCAGCCTCGCGGCGATCACGATTTTCGGAGCGCTCATCGCGATGGTGGGCACCGCGGAGCTCCTCCCCCTGGAGCTCGATAACCGGACGATCTATCCGATCCTCGCCAAGCCGGTCCACCGCGCCGAGTTTCTCCTCGGCAAGTTCGCCGGGATGGCGATGCTCCTCCTGTTCACGATCCTGCTCATGAGCCTGATCTTCGCGGGGCTGCTCTTCTACACGGAGCGCCAGCTCCTCGCCGGCGCGGCCGCAGCCGCCTCGGTGCCCGGCGCCGAGGTCAGCCCGGGCGAAATCGCCGCACAAATCCTCCAGCAGACGCGCGACTTCGCCCTTCTCAAGGCCATTTTCCTCATCGGGATCAAGGCCCTCATCGTCTGCGCGATCAGCCTGCTCATCTCCACGTTCGCCACCTCGGTGATCTTCAACGTGATCTCCTCGGTGATCATCTACCTCTGCGGCCATCTCGAGGCCGGCGCCCGCCAGGCCTCTCTCGGCGACCAATCTCCCGTCGTTCGCGCCCTCATGCGCGTCATCGCTTTTTTTGTGCCCGACTTGAACGCCTTCAACCTCGCGGACGCCGTCGTGCTCGGCCAGCACATCCCCCTGCGCCTCGTGCTCAACACCGCCGGCTACGGGATTTTTTACGCGGCCATCGCCCTGGCGGTCGCGCTCGTCATCTTCCAGGAAAAGGAGATCTGACGCCGCCATGAGGAAACGCGTCCTCGTCATCGTCGCGCTCCTCGCCTTGGCGGTCGCGGCGAAAGGGCCTTGGGAAGACGCCCTCCGCCGCTCCCGTGGCGCGCATCGCCTCGGGGCGGGAGAAGCGATCAGCGTCAAGCTGCGCGCCCGCCTCGGACAGAACCTCGCCGTGGCTTTGTTAAGCGGTTTTCGGGGCATCGTCGCCGACTTTGTCTGGCTCGGTGCGCACTCTGCCTGGGAGGACCAAAAATGGTACAAGATGCGCGAGGGGATCGAGCTCGCTGTCGTCCTTCAGCCGCACTCGATCTCGTTCTGGGACATCGGCGCCTGGCATTTCGCGTGGAACGCCAGCTACGGCGAGAGCGTCAATCCGAAGTATCCGAGCGACGCCTATCGGCTCAAGGTGCAGCGGGACTGGATTCTCGCCGGAAAAACCTTTCTCGAACAGGGGATCCTCAACAACCCCGACAACTGGGACCTCAAGTTCAAGCTCGGCTGGATTTACTATCAGAAGCTCAAAGACCCGCTCGGCTCCGTCCCCTGGTTCAAGAAGGCCTCCGCCTATCCCGAAGCGCCTCTCTACGTCGGGCGCATGGTCGGTCACATGTATGTCAAAGGAGAGCGCACGCGCGAAGCCTTGGAATGGTGGAAGAAGCTCTGGGCCGAGGACCATGCGAGGCATCCGGAGCAGCTCTGGCACAAGATCGCCCAGTGGGGCCATGAGGCCGAGGAGAAGCTTGCGATTCCCACGTCGCAAAGAGTCTTTCCTGCCCCCAAAAAATCAGGTAAGAAGCCAGGTTTTCCATGAAGTATGCCATTCTTGGCGATATTCACGCCAACCTCGAAGCCTTCCAAGTCGTCCTCGAAGACGCCCGCAAGGAGAAGGTCACGCACTTCGCCTGCGTGGGCGATGTCGTCGGTTACGCAGCCAACCCCCGCGAATGCCTGGCCCTCGTGCGCGAGCTCGGCTGCCCCGTCGTCAAGGGCAATCACGACGAGTACGCTTCCCAGGACGACGAGTGCGAGCATTTCCGCCCGATGGCCGCCGAGGTGATCAAGTGGACGCGCCGCGTGCTCGCCGAGGAGGATCGCGCCTGGCTCCGCGACCTCAAGCTCATCCGCTACGTCGAATCCTTCACCATCGTTCACGCCACCCTCGACATGCCGCACAAGTGGGGTTACGTGATGGACAAGCTCGCCGCCGCATCGAGTTTCAGCTATCAGAACACGTCGGTTTGTTTCTACGGACACACCCATCAGCCCTGCGCCTTCATCCGCGATGGCGTTGTGCGCGGCGGCCAGTTCGAGAAGATCCGGGTCGAGGCGGGCAAAAAATATTTCATCAACGTCGGAAGCGTGGGCCAGCCGCGCGACGGCAACCCCCTCGCCGCCTACGTGGTGTACGACATGCTCGCGAACCTCATCACGCTGAAACGCTTGCCGTACGACTTTCGAATGACCCAGCAGAAAATCCTCGAGGCCGGGCTGCCGGAGAAATGCGCCACGCGCCTGGAAATCGGCAAGTGATCCGCGCCCTTCTCGCCGCCGTGCTGCTGGCCCTGGCCGCCTCCCATGCGGCAGCGCAGGTGGACGCCGAGATCGCCCTCGAACGCGACGCGCTCCTATTGTACGAGCCGATCCGCCTCCTCGTCCAGCTCACCAATCTTTCCCCGCGCCCGCTCGACCTCGCGAAACCCACCGGAGAAAAGCTCTGGCTCGAAGTCTACGTCACCCGCGCCGACGACAGCGCCGTGCCGCGAACCGCGAAGCCCTGGGCGCCTCCGACCGCCCTGCTCATGCCCGGCCAGAAGCGCGTCCTCGAAACCAACCTCCTCTCTGTGTTCCAGGTCCGAGAACCCGGCGATTACCGCATTCATGTCCGCGTCAATTACGGCGACCGTTCCGCTGCCTCCCGCCTCCTCAAGCTCGCCGTGGAACGCGGCACGCCTCTCTGGCAGCAGCAGGCCGTTTTGCCGCCCGATTCTTCGGAAAGCTCCGGCGGCGCGCGCACTCGTCTTTACACACTTCTCGTCCACCGCGCCGACGCGACCCGCGAGCTTTTCGCCCGCATCCAGGACCCGGATCAGGACCGCGTCTTCTGCACGACGCGTCTCGGCCCTTGGGTGAACTCCTCGGACCTCGACGCCAAAGTGGATCGCGACGGCGTCCTCCACGTTCTCCAACGTGCCGGTGCGCGCATCTTCCGCTATTCGCGTCTCACCGCCGTCGGCAAGCTGGCGCCCCAACGTCTTTTTTCCAACCTCGGTTCCGTTCCGCGGCTCGCCGTGCTGGGGAACGAGGCCGTGGAGGTGGTCGGCGGCGAAGAGATCGTGCCCGGCGACAAACCACAAAAGCTCGAGGGCATCATCCCCACGGCGCCCGTCGGCGCGCCGCGGGGTCAGGAGCGCGCCCCCGTCTCCCGGCGAGACGGTTTTTGACGCGGGCGTTCCGGAAGAGGTCGGGCCGGGAAGCCCTGGACATCTCATGCGGGTTGACCGTGAGCCGGCGGCCTCTCTTCTCACGGGTCTGGACAATCGCCTTCCCGCTTGATTTTTCCCCTTCCGCGCGGGTTCAATCCGGCGTTCCTGATGCCCGCGAAAATCCTTCTCATCGGCGCCGGACGCTGGGGCGCCAACCATCTCCGAACCTGGCTCGCCCTCGGCGTAGACCTCTGGGTCGTCGACGCGAACGGAAAAACCCTCGAGAAATGCGCCGAAGCCGGCGTCCCCTGCGACCGCCTCGGGTCTTCCGTGCGCGATTTTCTCGTGCGCGTGGATGCCGTAGACGTCGTCACCCCCGCCGAGACCCATCCTTCGCTCTGCTCCGAGGCGATCGCTGCCGGGAAGGACGTTTTTGTCGAGAAACCGATCGCTCTTACGGCGGCTGAAGGCGAAGACCTCGTTCGCCGCGCCGCGGCGGCCGGGCGCATCCTCCAAGTCGGCCATATCTTCCGCTATGAACCCGCGACCGTCGCGTTGCGGAACGTGATCTCCTCCGGACGCCTCGGCGAGATCCGCTGGCTCAAGGGTAATTTCAGCGGCTTCAAACGTCCGCGCATGGATTCGGGCGTGATGATGGCCGACGGCATTCATTTTGTGGACCTTTTCAACCATCTGCTCGGGCGCTCCCCCGTTGCCGCGCGCGCCCGCCTCCTCGATCTCCTCGATCGGGGGATGGACGACAACGCCTGGGCTTGGCTCGATTACGAAGGCGCCTTCGCCGAGATCGAATGCGGGTACTTCGCGCCGCTCAAAGCCCGCGAGGCGCTGGTCGTCGGCACCAAGGGTTCCGCGCTCCTCGACTACGGCGCGAAGCAGGAAAAGCTCAAGGTCTTCGCCAACCGCCATGTCCGGGAAGGCGGCGCGTGGGTCGCCGTCGAGGAGGGCGCCGAAGCCGTGCCCGTCGCCGCCGCCGAACCACTCAAGATCGAGCTCCAGGCCTTCCTCGACAGTCTCGTTTCGCGCATCCCGCCGCTCGCCGACGGCGCCGCAGGCGTCGAGGCCGTCCGCGTCACCGAAGCCCTCCTCCGCGCCGCGCGCGAAAACACCACCCTCTCCTTGTGCCGTTGATTTTCCTTCCTCGTTTTGCGTTCTGCATTTCCCATTCCTGATTTCGCGTTCTACATTCCGATCAGGTCATGCCCTCTTCTCTTTCCAGTCTCGAGGATCAAGTGGTCCGCATCCTAGCCAGGTATCCGAAGCCGCGTTCCGCCGCGATGCCGATCCTGCATCTCATCCAGGAAACGCAGGGGTTCATTTCGAAGGAGGCGATGGAATGGGTGGCGGCGCGCCTCGACCTTCAACCGGCGCAGATCCTCGAACTCGTCACGTTCTATCCGATGTTCCGCCAACACCCCGTCGGACGGAATCACCTCAAGATTTGCCGCACCCTTCCTTGCGCGCTCATGGGCGCTGAATCCCTCCGTGATCACCTCCTTCGGAAACTTGGCGTGAAACTCGACGAAACCACTCCCGACGGACGCTTCACCGTTTCCGAGGTCGAATGCCTCGCCTGTTGCGGCAGCGCGCCGGTGCTCATGGTCAACGACGATCTCCACGAAAACATCACTCCTGAAAAACTCGAACAGATCCTGGCGGCGTGCCTTTGATTTCGTCGTCGCCGCACAGCCTCCGAAATCCGCAGCCTCAAACCCCTCCCTCGCTCATGCAAATCCACATCAGCCCCCGCGACATTCGTTTGACCTCCGCGATCCGCGATTACATCACCCAGCGGATCGAGAATCTCGAAAACCTCGAGCCGCGCATGATCGGCGCCCACATCGCGTTCTGCCATGCCGAGAGGCGCGGATTGCACCATCGTTTCCTGGTCAAGGCGCACCTTGCGCTTCCGGGCCCGGACCTCCACGCCGAAGCGCGCGGACGCGATCTTTACGCGCTCATTGACGCGGTCGCCGACAAACTCTCCATGGAGCTTCGCCGCCGCAAGGGACGCTTTCTCTCCCGCCGACGCGAGGACATCCGCCGGTTAAAACAACAGCGCCGTCGCGGCGCCGAAGGATAAGTCGCGCCCGCCCTTGGCGGCGCGCCGATTCGGATCCCCTCGCTTTTTCAAGGGGAATGTGCTAGGCATAGACCCATGAAGACATCCCTTAGGACGTCCCTTGTCGGGGTCGTCGCAGCCCTGGTCCTCCTCGCGGGGGGTGTGTTGCGCGCGGAGGATATCCAGCTCCTGTCGCTCAAGGATCCCATCGAGGACCCTTCCTTGATGTTCCCGAGAGACGTCTCGACGGTGCTTTTCACGCGAAGCCTCAAGCACCTGCCCGCGGCGGGCGAACAGGAAATCCGCATGGTGGACCTGATGCGGATAATTGATACCGACCGTGCGAGTTATTACGAACTCGTCGCCGCCCAAGACCTCACGTTCTGGATGTCGCTCAACGCCCTGCAGCGCGTGAATCACATCACGGTCACGGGTTGGAATCTCGAAGGCACGACCGTGGACGTCAAATACACGACCGAACCGATTTCGCCCGATGAAAAAGGCTGGAAGACGCTCGTGGAAGGCGTGCGCCTGGATTCCCCTTGCACGGCGATCCGCTTCTCTCCGACGACCGTCATGCAGGCCATCGTGACCTTCCACACGCCCGCCTCGGACGGGAAGCCCACCCGCGTCTGCGACCTGGCGATGATCAGCCAGCAGGACCTGCGCGACTTTCGCATCGAACGCCGTCCCGAGGCGAGGACGAGATCGCCCATCGCCCACAACTCGGCACTCAGCTGGAATTCGATGCCTTTCGAGCGGCAGCCGAACCTCAGCGGAATGGGGACCGGCGCCCGCGTGCTTTACATGTCGCGCGGCGCAGACTTCGAACAAGCCTTCCTGGTCAACGACGACGATCCCAAGACGTCCTGCAATTTCTCGGGCAACGGATCGGAGTCCGTAGCCATCTTCGACATGACGGAATCGCGTCGCGTCCGCAAAGCGTGCCTGGTCCACAACCGCACGCCCGGAGAAGTCAGCGGTTACGTGGTCAACCACCTCCCGTGGCTCGGCGACGAAGATGAAGCGGCGTCGGCCGACGCGAACGGCAACGGCAACGGCAATGGGAATGGCAAGACGGCCTCGAAAAAGAAATCCAAGACGCTTCCTCCCATGGTGAACATCCCCAGCTCCTGGTTCGCCGAGCTTCACAAGCTGGGCGGCGGGCGCACCGACGAAGTGGAGTTCACTCAGATGGAAGCGCCGGTGATCGAGTGTCGCTACTTCATCGTCCGCCACACGCGCGCGGTGGCGCCGCAAACGGCGAAGCGGCCGGTCTGGCTCCGCCCGATGGCATGGTGGTTCGCCGGCGTCGCCGCGAGCGATGTGATGCCGGTCGCCCTCGGCAGCGGAGAGGCGCCCCCTTTCACCCTCTACGACGTGAACGTCTTCGGCGACTATCCGCCCGAGGATTGGGAGGTCGCTCCGTATGACCGTGAGGCTTCCTTGACGGTTTCCGGAGCCTCTCCTTCCTTCCTGCCAACTTCGACGCCCAAGGATCCCGAACTGTTTACGCCGCCTTCGCCTCCCTGACGGCGCGGATCAGTCCAACCCCAGCGAACGCAGCGGACCGAGGATTTTCTCCTCATTCCGATATTCGAAGGCGCGCATCCCCAGCGCGCGCGCGGCAGCGACGTTCGCCGGGAGGTCGTCGAGATAGATCGCCTCCTGGGGATCCACGCCATGCCCTTCGAAAAGCGCGTGATAGATGGACGGTTCGGGCTTCAGGGCGCCGACGCGGCAGGAATACACCGCGCCGTCGAACTCGCGAAAAATGTCCCAATGCCCGGTGAAGAAGCGCACGTGTGATTCGCAGGTGTTCGAGAGGAGATAAAGCGGCAAACCGCGCGCCTTCCAGCGTCGAACGCGCGCGAACATGGCGGGGTTGGGCTCGAAGATGTCCACCCACGCTTCGAGCAGTTCTCCGGAAGTTCCCGAAAACCCGAGGCGACGCGCGGCCTCAGCCGAAAAATCGTCGCAGGACACGCGTCCGCGGTCGTAGGCGTCCACGAGCCCATCCGCCCAGAGGGCGTCCGCCATGCGCGCGACAGGGAGGGTGCAGCGCGGCGCAAGGCGCGCCGCCGCGCGGGAGAAATCGAAAGACAGAAGGACCATCCCGATGTCGAAGACGCCGACGCGGATCGGTGCGGAAGCAGGCATGGTGGCGCGAACGCTCTCCGATGCGGCGCGCGGCGTCAAGCCCGGCGCGCTTGCTTTCGCGAGCCGGAACTTCTAATCAGGCAGCCTCGTGAACGCGGACGAACAGAGACGCCTTCGGGTCGGCGTGGTCGGCGTCGGGCATCTCGGCAAGGAGCACGCGCGGATCTATTCGCGGCTGCCCGGCTGCTCCCTCGTGGGCGTGGTGGACGCCGATGCGAAGGCGGCGGAGGCTGTCGCGCGGAAGTGCGGCTGCCGCGTCTTTCCTTCGGCCGAGACGCTCGCGGAAGAGGTTGAGGCGGCGAGCGTGGTGGTGCCCACCGTGGCGCATCATGCGGTGGCCGCGCGCCTCCTCGCACGCGGACGCGATGTCTTCGTCGAAAAGCCGATCGCCGAAACCACGGCCCAGGCGGAGGCGATGATCGCGCTTGCGCGGGAGCAGGGAGCGCTCCTCCAAGTGGGACACATCGAGCGGTTCAATCCGGTGCTGTCGTATCTGGAGCGGGACCTCCGCGAGCCGAAATTTATCGAGGCGCACCGCCTCTCCCCGTATCCCGGACGCGGCACCGACGTGAGCGTGGTGCTCGATCTCATGATCCACGATCTCGACGTCATCCTGAGCCTCGTGCGCGCGCCGCTGGTTTCATTCGACGCCGTGGGCGTCTCCGTGTTGAGCGCGAGCGAGGACATCGCCAACGCGCGGCTGAAGTTCGCAGACGGCTGCGTGGCCAACATCACGACCAGCCGCATCAGCCCCGAGAAGCTGCGCAAGATCCGGGTGTTCGCCGCCGACCGCTACATCTCGCTCGACTACCAGAATCAGGAGGGGAAGGTGTATTGGAAAGAGGGCGTCGCGATCCGCCAAGAAAAAGTGCCCGTGGCGCGCGACGAACCGTTGAAACTCGAACTCGCGGCGTTTCTCGAAAGCGTACGCCATCGTTCGACACCGAAGGTCAGTGGCGAGCAGGGGAAACGGGCGCTGGACGTGGCGGCGGCCATCGTCCGACAAATCCGCGGCGAGGCCGCATGACTCCGTCCGATGGGGCGTCGGCAGCGCGGCGCCGGTCCGGGAGCGCGGCGCTCGCCGCGACGGCGTTTCTCGTGGCGCTGGCACCCGTGAAGTTCAGTCTGCCGGCGGTGCTCCGGCATCTCGATGCGTGGCCACAAGGGCTCTGGGAATGGCTTTTCATGGCGTGGCCGACCGAGGTTTTCTTCGGTCTGTTGGCATTTTGTCTCGCGTTCGCGGCGTGGGAGGTTCGTCGGAGCGGCGTTCCCTTGCGCCCGATGATTCCCGCAGGCATTTTCCTCGCCGCGCAGGGGTTTTCCGCGGCGTTCACTGTGGACCGGCTGCTGACCGGCGGCGTCCTTTCGTTGTTCGCCACGCTTGTCGTCGGCTACGCTCTCGGGTGCGCGTTGGGGCGCGATGCGCGCGGCCTGAGAGGGTTGCTGGAGGGATGGATGGCGGGCGCCGCCTGCGTGGCATGGTCCGGCGTGACTCAAGCGACGGGCGGGCTCGAGGAAACGCGGCGGTTTCTCGAAGCGCATCCCGAACTGGTGGCGGGCGCTCCGGAACTCTGGGACCGCGTGAGCCGCGGAAGGGTGTTCGCCACGTTCGTCTATCCGAACGCGCTTGGGGGATACGTGGCGACCACGGGGTTCCTCGTCGCCGCGTGGCTGGCGGCGACCCGCGAGAGCGGCCGCCGATGGGCACGACTCGCGGCAGGGACGTTGCTGACGGCCGCCTTGTTCTTCTGTCTCTTCAAATCGCAATCGAAGGGCGGCTACGCAGCGCTGATCGCGGCGGCCCTCGTTTTCGCGTTTGGAAGCGGCCTGCAACGACGGATCGCCCTCGGCCTCGCCGGGGTGGTTCTGGCCCTCGGCGCGATCGGTTTCGCCGCGGGCTACGGATCTCCCGCCGTGGAGAAGGGAAAGAAAACCTTGTCGGCGCGCGTGGACTATTGGCGCGCGGCATGGCGGATCGGCTTGGACCATCCGTTCCTGGGCGGCGGCCCGGGTGCCTTCGCAAAACTTTACCCCAGCTACAAGGAGCCGGATGCGGAGAACACGCGCCTGGTCCACAACAACTATCTCCAGATGTGGTGCGACAGCGGGGCGATAGGTTTTCTCGCGTTCGCGATGCTGTTGCCGGGGACGCTTTTCGCATGGTGGAGGCGCTGGCGTGCCGTGCCGTTCGAGGAACGCCTGCCGCTTACGCTCGCGTGGACGGGGTTGGTCGCGTTCGCCATCCATTCGCTGGTGGATTTCGATCTCTATCTCGCGGGAAACGCGTGGCCGGCGTTCGTGCTGCTCGGCGCGCTGGCCGGCTCGCGGCCGTCGGAGGACGCCCATGCCGGATGACTCCATTTCTCCGCCGCGACGGATCGGCGTTCTCGACGTGGGCACGAACACCGTGAAGTCGCTCGTCGCCGAAGGGCGAGGACGGAGCTTTCGCGTCCTCGCGGAACGGATCTGGGGGACGCGCCTCGGCGAAGGGATCGCCTCGGGCGGTTCTCTGGGCGAGGTGGCGATGGCGCGGACGCTGCGGGCCGCGGCGGACGCGCGACGCGAGTTCGACGCCCTCGGCGTCGAGGAACGGCGCGCGGTGGCGACGAGCGCTGCGCGCGAGGCCGCGAACGGCGCGGAGTTCGCACGACGCTTTCGGGAAACGGTGGGATTCGAGCTGCGCGTCCTTTCCGGGGAGGAAGAGGCTGCGCTCGCCTTTCTGGCGACGGCGGGCGACCCGGCCCTCGTGCCGCCGGGCACCGGTGCGGTCGTGATGAACGCCGGAGGCGGGAGCGCCGAGTGGGCGTCGGGGACCGCGGGGCACGTGGAGCAGCGCGTGTCGCTCTCGCTCGGTTGCGTGCGAATGACCGAACGTTTCCTGCGCGGCGATCCTTACGCCGCCGGATCGCTCCAGGAGCTCGCGGTTCACTACGCGACGGCCCTGGCGGCGGTCGCGCGGGATTTTCCGCTTGAAGACCGGACCTTGGTGGGGACTGGAGGGAGCATCTGCGCCGTGGCCGCGATCCTTTCGGGCGAAAGCGATTTTCGCGAGGAAGCCGTGCACGGGCGCGTCCTTTCCGCGGCGGAGGTCGAGGCGACAGCGGAAAGGCTTGTGCGGATGACGGCGGGCGCGCGGCGCGCGATCCCTTCATTGCCGGCCCAACGGGCGGATATCGTGACGGCCGGAGCGCTTCTCTACGCAGCGGCGATGCGGGCGCTCGGCGCCGCGCGGATCGTCGTGAGCGCGCGCGGCCTGCGCTACGGGGTGCTGTTCGCGGCGGGGGAGGCGGCCGGCGCCTCGGCGCGCGTCAGGCGGTGATAGTTCGCGGCGATCAGGACGTCGAGCAGTCGCGGCGCGATCCGCTGGGCGAGGGCGAGGAACCAGCCGTGCCAGGTGATCACCACCTGGCGACGCCCCGTTTCGAGGGCGCGCGCGATCTGCCGCGCACACCGGTCCGCGGGCATCGCCAACCAGTCGGGGCCGGTCTGGGTCCGAGGGCCGACGTGTTTTCGATTTACGTGGAAGTTCGTCTCGATGATTCCGGGACAGACGGAAAGGACGCGTACGCCGTCGGCGGCGAGCTCGGCGCGCAGGCTCTCGCTGAAGGCGTGGAGGGCGTGTTTGGTCGCCGCATAGGCGCCGGCAAGCGGCAGGCCGCGCAGGGCCGCCACCGACTCGATGTTCACGAGGCAGCCGCGGCGGCGGCGGAGATGAGGGATCGCGGCCTGGGCGCAGCTCACGGCGGCGAAGACGTTGGTCTCGAAGTTCTCCCGGATGAGGTCCAGCGGGAGGCGCTCGATGGCGCCCCAGACGCCGAAGCCGGCGTTGTTCACCAACACGTCCACGCCGCCCCATTCCCTTTCGACGGTTTCGAAGAGGCGGCGGACCTGGTCGGGCTTCGTGACGTCCGTGGGGACGGCGAGCGCGCTTCCGCGCCCCGCGGCGCGGAGGTCGTGGGCGACCGCCTCGATCTTTGCGGCGGAGCGGGCGGCGAGGACGACGCGGGCGCCGCGGGCGGCGCATTCACGGGCGAGGGCCTCGCCGATGCCGGACGAAGCGCCGGTAATGACCACGACGCGGTCGGAGAGTGGATGCTTCATGAGATGCTTTTTCGGAAGAGCGCGTGTTTCAGGACGATCCCGAGTTTGCGCGAGGTGGAGACGCGTGCGCGCGCGTCGAAGACGCGATAATCCATGGCGCGGATGCGGCGGAGGATGCCGTGATAGATTTCCTCCATGATGCGCAGCGTGGGACGCGCGTCAGGGCGGGTCAGGCCGAAGACAGGCTGCGCCTTCGCGTAATATTCTTCGGCACGATCGCCGAACTCGCGGAGCAGGGCGTGCAGCCCGGGGGACCATCGCCCTGCGAGGACGTCCGCCTCGGACACTCCGTGGCGGACGAGCGCGTCGAGAGGAAGATAGATGCGACCGCGCGCGGCGTCTTCGCGCACATCGCGGAGGATATTGGTGAGTTGGAAGGCGATACCGAGCCATTCGCCGGGTTTTTCGGCGGCGGAGCGTTCGTATCCGAAGACGCGGAGGCTGACGAGGCCGACGACCGAAGCGACGCGATAGCAGTATCCGTAAAGCTCCTCGAAGGTCGCGTAGCGCGAGATTTCCTGGTCCATAAGAGCCCCTTCGATGATCTCGTCGAAGCGCGCGGGAGGGATGTTGTGGCTGCGAACGACGCGGACAAAGGCGGGCCAGAGTTCGCGGCCGGTTTCCGGCGGCGTCCCGTCCGGTACGGCGGCGCTCTGGAGTTTCGAGATCTGGAATTTCATGCCGGCGGAGGCGAGCGCCGCGTGGGTGCTCCGCCGCCAGCGTTCGAGAGCGACACGGGCGTCTCGCGGAGAGGGCGCGTCGTCCGCAAGATCGTCCAAGCGTCGCATCCAGGCGTAGACGACGCACATGGCCTCCCGCTTGGCGCGCGGGAGGGTAAGGAAGGAGAACCAGAAATTCCGCGCGGTCCGCCGCGTGAGCCTGCGGCAGTAGCGAAAGGATTCGGCGGTCTCGCTCATCGAGACACCGCGGACGCGGGAAAAACGGGCGGCATCTTCTGATTTGCTGCAAGATCGGGAGGCAACTCCTCCGGGGCGAGCGACAGCAGGAAAGAAGGGCGGAAGGAAACAGAACGCCGCCACGCGTAAGGGATGCCGGTGGCGGAGGTCATCGCGTCGGCTACGGCCTTGCGCACATCTTCGCTCGATTCCTCGAGGCAGGCGTGAGCGACGACGGGCTGGATCGCCGCCGCGCCGCCGAGGCGGGCCATGGCGGCCACGCAGGCGATGCGGGTCGCATCGCTGTCGTAGGAAGGGCCCACCATCGGGATGTTGATGGGTTTGTCGCAGGCGAGCTTCCGGAGCGTGGGGAGCGCCTCCGCGAGGCCAAGGGCGGCGCACGCGGAGGCGGCATGCTCGCGCAGCAGGGCGGTGTCGAAGGCGAAATTCCGCAGATTCGCGAGCACGACATCTTTCGCCGCGGCGTCCACGAGCGCGCCGAGAGCATCGAGGGCGAGCGCGCGGGCGGGTTGCGGCAGAGTCTTGTCGCCGGCGATTGCGCGGAGGTTCGGAAGCGCGGACCCTGCCTTGAGGGACATCGCGAGGCGGATCAGTTCTTCTCGCATTTTTCCTTCGGAACGGTCGAGCGCGGCGGGAAGCGCTGCGCGCGTCGCTTCGCTTCCGACCGCAGCGAGCGCCGAAATCGCAAGGAGGCGGAGGCGTTCCGAAGGCGACGCCAGACATTCGAGGAGAGGCGCTTCCGCCGCCGCGTCGCGGAGCTGGCCGGAGGCCCAGGCCGCTTCGACGCGCAGGTCGGTGTTCGTGGAAGCGAACAACTCGCGCCATTGTGGCGCCGCGGAGATGCCACGGAGGCGCACGGCTTCCTCGCTCACCGCGCGGCGGACGAAATAGTCCGGATCCTCGAGCAGCAGGCGAAAATCCCGGGCAAAGGCGGCGTCCTCGCGGAGCGCCTTCAGGCGCGCGGCCGTGCGGAGGCGGGGATCGAGCGCCGTGAACGTGAATGCAGCAGAGTTGGGGGCGTCGCGCGGGACAAAAACCGTGTTGTCCGGCCGCGGGGCCTCGTTGGGATCCGCCTGCGCGCGCACGGCGGCAACGGCGTCCTTGCGGGCGACGGAGGCAAGCGGGGCTTCGTTGCGCGGATCGTCGGCGGCGGCGAGCGCCTCAACCGTACGGATGCGCTGGACGCGATCCCGGTCGTCGAGGGCTTGGAGGAGGAGGTCGCGGGTGGCTTCGTTCGGATAGGAGAGTTCGACGGCGGCGGCGCGCAGGGCGAGTGCCGCAACAAAAACCAGGAGACGAAAGAGGAAAGGCTTCACGGAGGTCACGACTGCCGGGCCATGCGGCGCGCGAGGAGGATCCATGCGACGCCGGCGAAAAAGGCGCCGGCGGCGAGGGTGCGGCTGAGGAAAGGCTTCCAGAGGCCCGGTTCGCTCCGCAAGAGCTCGACGCTTACGGCCTGAAGCCCTGCGGCGAAGGGATTCCACGCCAGGATTTCGTGGCGCCACACGGCGGACAGCGCCGGGCCCATGAGGAGCGGGACCAGGCTTCCGAAGACCACGAGGCAGACAAGGGCGAAAGCGGAGGCCGTGGCGGTGGCGGTCGTGGACGCGGCGGAGGAACAGGCGAGCGATGCGGTGGAGACGAAGAAGAGCGTGACGCCGACGACGGCCAGGCTGATCGTCGCGCCGGCCCATTGGTAGTTTTCGAGATAAGCGAGCATCCACCACATCGGAGCGCCGGCGACGAGGAGGAGGACGACGAGGAGCCAGGCGGAGAACGATTTTCCGAGGAGGATGGCGTGCGGGCGCAACGGGGTCTGGCGGAGCAGGTCGAACTGGCGCTGCTCGATCTCGCCCGTCACCGCGCCGGCGAGCAGGGCCGGAGTGAGCAGGACAACGAGGAGGACTTGGAAGGCGATCATCGCGAGCTTGAGCACGTCGAGGTGGAGCGTGGCGCCACCCCGCACCATGAGGCCGACGAAGAGGAGGGAGACGGTGAACGTGGCGTACATTCCACGGATCAGCCAAGGGGTCTGGCTGAAGGTGCGGCTGCGCAGTTCCTTGGCGAGCATCGGATTGCTCCAGTTCCCGATGAGTCGCTTTCTCCGCCGAGGGTCCACGAGGGTATACGGGAAACGGAGGTTGCGTGTTGTGGAGGCGGGCGCGAAGTCGCGACGGTAGCGTTCGAACCGGTGCGGGAGCAGGATGCGCAGAGAGCCGGCGCACCACGCGAGCGCACCGAGGAGGCCGCATGCGCCGAAGTGGATGGCGAGGGCGTGTCGCGTCTCCACCGGCGCGCCCATCCGCGCGAAGAGGCCGGGTTCGACAGCGACCAGCATCGCCGCAATGGGGCTGGCGTGCGCCGCCCAGGCAAACGTGGGGACGCTCGCCACGAGGCTGCGAAGCAGGAGCGGAGGGAGGAGGGGGAGGAGACACCATGCGAGCATGGCCGAGTAGGTGATCACGAGCGCGGTGAAGCTCTGGCGGCTCCACGCGCTGACGGCGAAACCGAGGAGGCCCGTCGCGGCGCCCGCTGCGGCGATGATCCCGAAGATCGCAGCGACCTGCGGCAGTCCGGTGCCACCGAGGAAAAACGTGGAGGCGAGCGCGGGCAGGGCGGCAAGCGCCACGAGCAGGAGGAAACATTGCGCGGAGGCGACCTTGCCCCATGCGATGTTCCAGGGCCGAAGCAGTGTCTGGGTGAGCAGGTCGTAGGTGCGGTTCTCCTTCTCGGAAGAGAGGCTTGTGGCGTTGAACGCGGGCGCGATGAGCAGGGCGAGCAGCAGCCCGCCGAGCGAGACGGCGTTGAGCAGCGTGTGAGCGGATTGTTCGCCGAGGGAGTACATCCCTTCCGAAGGCCAGAGCGCGAGCGCCAAACCTGAGAGCAGCGCCGCCACAGCGAAGAGCGTCCACGCCGCGCGCGGCGCGCGCAGGGTGGTGATCAGTTCGCGATGAAGGATGGGATTGGGCAACGGAAAAGAAAAACTAGAAGCACGAAAGAGGGGTTGGAAGCCGGAAGTCGCGCGTCCTTTGTCCTGAAAAGATGAAAGCTGGAATCGGGAAGGAGGAAATCAGAAACCTCACCCTGAATGCCTCGGAAAATCTTGAGACAGTTTCCGGATTCGGAGTTGGAGGGCTCGCCCTCCGCGGCGGCACTTGAGGATTTCGTTTTCCTCCAGAAAAGAAAAACCCCGCGCCCCTTGCGGGGCGCGGGGTCTGGGAATCAACCGTGGTGACGGTGAATTCTCAGGAGTACGGGCCCCAGAACGTATCTCCACCCGTGGCGCTCGAGAGCGCGGTCTTGGTGGTTGAGCTCACGCGAACGCCGAGGCTGATGGCCGCTCCCGCCGAGCTGCCGCAGTTCAGGAACGCATTGCCCAGCGTATCGCTGCCATTGCTTGCCGCCAGCCTGCTGCCCGCCTTGAGGTAAGGCGTCAGGTCCGCAAACGCGGCGTTGTTGCTCTGTTGCTTGTTGTTCTCCAGCGCATACTGGTCGAGCGCGGCATCGAGCATGCGGCACTCGTTCAGGATGGTGGTCGCCTGCGAGCGCGTGCGGGCCCGAATGAAGCTCGGGACGGCGATCGCGGCCAGCAGGCCGATGATGGCGACCACGATCATGATTTCCACGAGCGTGAAGCCGCCGTTGTCACTGCGGAGTTTCTGGATCATTTTTTGACTCCTGTTTTATGTAATGAGTTCGCGTCGGAATCGGGCACACGCCCGCCCAACGGCACCACGATAGAGGCTGCAGAAGGGAAGGCAAGCTTTTTTGATATTTTTCCCGCATGATTTTCGAGACGGGAACGAAGGTCGTCTCGATCGCGCGGCGTAGAAATCCCTCCTCGGTCGAGGAGCGGTTGCGCGCGTGGTCGAACACCGCGTTTGCGCGCGACCGGGAAGCATGCTAGAAGGGGCGCCCCTTTCCCCAGAAAACGCATGAAAGAAATCCGAAAACTCAAGCTCGCGCTGCCGAAAGGCAGCCTGCAGGAATCCACCTTCGAGATGATGGCGCGCGCCGGGTGGAAGATCCGGGCCGGTAGCCGTTCCTATATGCCGAGCGTGGACGACTCCGAAATCGAGGCGCGCCTCATCCGCGCCCAGGAAATCAGCCGTTACGTCGAGTTGGGCCATCTCGATGCCGGGCTTACGGGGCATGACTGGATCGTCGAGAACGGTTCGGAGGTCGTCGAGGTCGCCAATCTCGTTTATGCGAAGCAGGGGCTTCGTCCCGTTCGCTGGGTGCTCGCCGTGCCGAACGATTCGGAGATCCGATCGGTAAAAGACCTCCAGGGCAAACGCATCGCCACCGAGGGGGTGAATCTCACCCGCCGCTATCTCGAAAGACACGGGGTCCAGGCTGAAGTCGAATTCTCCTGGGGCGCCACCGAGGTGAAAGCCCCCGAACTCGTGGATGCGATCTGCGAGATCACCGAGACCGGTTCCTCTCTCCGGGCCAACAATCTTCGCATCCTCGAAACCGTCCTCGAGTCCACCACCCGGCTCATCGCGAACAAGGCGGTTTGGAAAGACGCTTGGAAACGCAGAAAAATCGAAGCCCTCGCCCTGCTGCTGCAGGGGGCGCTCGCCGCCGGGGAGAAGGTCGGTCTCAAGATGAACGTTCCCGAGGCGAAGCTCGAGGCGGTCGCCAAGACCCTGCCCGCGCTTCGCAACCCGACGGTTTCCTCCCTGCATCTGAAGGGGTGGGTTGCCCTCGAAACGATCGTGGACGAACGCGTCGTGCGCGAGATCATTCCCGCCCTCAAGGCCGCCGGCGCCGAGGGAATCATCGAGTATCCGCTCAACAAGGTGATCGCGTAGGGCTGGGGCGAGTCTTGGATCGCCGGGGACGATCCCCTTCGACCTCGGAGAAGCGAGAGGCTCGATACGTCCTCCGTAGGATTTGTGAAGCGGAGACGAGCGTGACGCGGCGCGGCGTTCGGGGCAAGATGCGGTCGCATGAGGTTTTCCGGGCTCGCAATGGTTCTCCTGCTGGTGGCGCCTCTCCACGCCGCGGACCGGCTTGTCGTCATTTCGCCCAGTTGGGAGGGGATCAAGGTCGAGTTCGCGCGGGCGTTCTCCGAGTGGCGCCGGGCAAAAACCGGCCGCCCTGTGCTTGTGGACTGGCGCGACATGGGGGGCACGTCGGACGATCTGCGCTTCATCCTCTCTGAGTTTCGCCGGAGCCCGGAAACGATCGGGATAGACCTCTTTTTCGGAGGAGGCATTGATCCCTACATCGAGCTCGAGAAGCAGGGGCTCCTCGAGCGATGCGATCTGCCGCCCTCGGTCTTCGAGGGGATTCCAGCCGATCTGGCGGGCCTGCCGGTGTACGATCCCGGGCGGCGCTGGTTCGGCGCGGCGCTCTCGAGCTTCGGCATCCTGCGCAACGATGAAGTGCTCCGCACGATGAAGCTGCCTCCGCCCCGGACGTGGCGGGACCTTGCGGATCCGGCGCTGCGCGGCTGGGTGGGTTCCGGCGATCCGCGCAACAGCGGGGCGACTCACATGGTCTATGAGAGCATCCTTCAGGCCTACGGTTGGGAGGAGGGATGGAAGGTGATCCTCGGCATCGGGCGGAACATTCGCCAGTTCGACCGCAGCAACAGCGCGGCGGCGAAGGGTTGCGCGCTGGGAAACACCGTCGCCGCGGTCGTCGTGGATTTCTACGGACAGGTCCAGATCGCAGAGACAGGCGGCAAACGGATGAGCCTCGTCATTCCAGACGGAGAATCGGTGCTGACGGCGGACGCCATGGGGATTCTCAAAGGCGCGCCGAACCGCGCCACGGCGCGCGCGTTCGTGGAGTTTGTGCTCTCGGAAGAAGGGCAGTCGCTCTGGATGGCGCCGCGAGGACATCCCGCCGGAGCGCGAAATTTCTCGATCGAACGGATGTCGGTGCGTCCGTCGCTTTACCGGAAATTTGCAGGAATCTCCCTCGTGAAAACCAATCCCTTTCGGGACCTGCGCCCGCTGCGTTACGATTCGGCGCTCGGCGTTCGGCGCTGGAGCGCGCTCAACGCCCTGCTCGGCGCCGTCGTCATTGACCGTTCACCTGCCGAGCGCGTCCGCATGCGCGTGCCGCTTGCGGAAGCTGAGTTCGACGGAGTGATTGCCGGCGATTGGAATGACCCCATTCGCCGCAGTCAAATCCAACTCGAGTGGCAGGCGCTGGGGAGGAAATGATCGAGAAAACGCGCGTTTCGGTTTTGCAGTCCCTCCATGCAAAACGCCTTCTGTGCGGCGCTCGTGGCGAGCGGGTCAGGGAGGGATGATCAAGGCCTGGCCCGGGCGAAGGTGGGAGGGGTCCTTGAGGGAAGGATTGGCGGAGAGGATGTCGCGCCAACGCGAACGGTTTCCATAGACTTTCTCGGCGATCGTCTGGAGGCCGTCGCCGCGCTGGACGGTGTAGCTGCGGGGTCTGGCGGAAGCCGGCGCGTGCGCTTTGGCGGCGGGAGACGCGGCCTTCGAGGCGGCTGCAGCGGGAGGTCTGGCGGCGGGGACGGCCGCGGTCTGGGTGGCGGATTTTGCGGGTTCGAGGCGCGACCGGAGGCGGACGATGTCGTGCTTCAGGTCTTCGACTTGACGATAGAGGGCGGTGTTCTCGGTCCGCAACTTCACCAGTTCCGGAGAGTTTTGGCTGCCGGCGTTCGGCACGCCGGCGGCGAGGCGGAGGAGGGTGTTGTCGAGGCAGCTTTTGACGAGGTCGGTTTTTTTTGAATCGGCATTCGGAGAATCGAGGTAGCGCTTGTAATGCCAGGCGGCGTTGAGGCAATCGTTGAGGTTGCGATCGTAGATGAGCGCGGCTTGGAAATGGGCGTCAGCGCGGGAAGATTCGGCGCGCAGAACGTCTTCATAGGCGCCCGCGGCGCCTGAGAAGTCGCGCATTTCGAGAAGCTTGCGCGCGCGTTCCAACGCGCGGTCGGCCTGACGGGCCTTGTCGCCGCCAAGATCGAGGCGGTCGCAGCTCGCAAGGAGCGGAAGGAGCAGCGCCAGCAGGGCAGAGGCGGCTCGTCTCATGAAGTCAATGCCGGTGGGGAACTCCCGCGCAGCAGCGGCCGCATGAAGCGCCTCCAGAGACGTTGCAGGAGGGAGGCGCTTCGGCGCCGGACGAAGCCTTCGTGGAGGAAGCGAAAACCGAGAGCTTTCGTTCGACCTTTCTGGCGCCGCATTGGGGGCAGAGGGGTCTTCGGGCGGCGGAAGATCGCACAAGTTCTTCAAACTCATGGCCGCAGGTTGTGCAAGCAAACTCGTAGATCGGCATGGGGAAAATCCTACAACGAAAAAACGCGGGAGCCAAGAAGACAGTTGCCCCTCGTTTTCGCCGTTCGCGAGCGGATGCCGCCCCATCTGGCGCGTGCCGATTTTTCGACGGACGGTCCGACCTCTTGCGCTTCAGTTGCGTTCGATCCCTCGAGGGATGTCCGCCACCAGACGCCAGATGCCGCCCCGCCGGAAGATCATGTCCCGCCAGAGGTCTCCGGTCGTTTCCTCGAAGACTTCGGCCTCCCGGGCGTGCGCGGTCACCCAGCAGTTCTCGGAGAACTCCCCTTCGAGTTGTCCGCCGCCCCAGCCGGCGTAACCCGCGAACGCCAGGATCCTCGGCGTCGAGACCGATTGGCTCGCGAGCCGCGCCACTTCTTCGAGGTTTCGCGCCCAAGCCACCCATGGAAGCACGTGGAGCTCCGAGTCGCCCCGGCTCTCCACGAGAAAACTCAGCATCTGCGGCTGGACCGGTCCGCCGAGATGGAGCGGCGCCCGCGCGACGAGTGCCTCCGCCGAGTCCTTCATCACGTCGCCCAGCGCGTGTTTCGTCGGGCGATTGAGTATCAGGCCCAGCGCGCCTTCGCCGTCGTGGCGGACCATGAAGATCACCGCGCGCTCGAAGTACGTTTCCGCGAGCTTCCCGCTGTCCAGAATCATTTTTCCGGTCACCCGGCGGTTGATGTCGGCCATGATGCTGGAACGCTGCCTCCTTTTGCGTCCGCCGTCAAACCGGGGCGCAACGCCTTGCGGCGTTCGATCTGCTCGCCGGTGCGTGTTTTGCGAGAAAGGAGGGGCCTCAGCGGAACTGGAGGTCGTGAAGGCGGCGGTAGAGGCGGTCCCGCGCGAGCAACTCAGCGTGGGTTCCCTGTTCGACGATCCGTCCGCCGTCGAGGACGACGATGAGGTCGGCGCGTTGGATCGTGGAGAGGCGATGGGCGATGACGACGACGGTTCGCCCGCGGATCAGTTCGTCGAGCGCCTGTTGGACGACGCGCTCCGATTCGGTGTCGAGCGCGGAGGTTGCCTCGTCGAGGAGAAGAATGGCGGGGTTTTTGAGGATGGCGCGCGCGATGGCGAGGCGCTGTTTCTGGCCGCCGGAGAGCTTCACGCCCTTGTCGCCGACGACGGTGTCGTAGCCGTTCGGCTGATGGAGGACGAACTCGTGCGCGTGGGCACGACGGGCCGCCTCGATCACCTCGGCTTCCGAGGCGTCCATGCGCCCGTAGCGGATGTTGTTGCGAATCGTGTCGTTGAAAAGGACGGTGTCCTGGCTGACGAGGGCGATCTGGCGACGGAGGGAGAGGAGGGCGCCCTCGCGGAGATCGGCACCGTCCATGAGCATCGCACCCCGAGTCGGATCGTAGAAACGGAGGAGAAGGTTGAGGAGCGTGGTTTTGCCCGCACCGCTCGGACCGACGAGGGCGATGGTCTTTCCGTGCGGGATGCGGAGAGAGACGTTCTGAAGCACCCATTTCGCGTCGTAGCGGAAGGAGACGTCGCGGAACTCGAGTGCGTCGCGGATCGGAGGCAACTCGCGCGCGGCGGGCGCATCGGCGATCGAAGGGACGGTGTCGAGGATGGAAAGGATGCGGTCGGTCGAGGCGAGGCTCTTCTGGATCGTGGTGTGGAGTTTGCTGAGGTTCTTGATCGGGTCGTAGAGGAAGAAGATGCCGAGGAGAAGCTCCCAGAAATCGCCGGAGCGCATTCCGCGCTGGAAGGCGTAGAGGAGCGCAGCCATGGCGCCCAGCGAGGCGACGATCTCGATGAGCGGGCTGAGGATGTTCACCGAACGGACGATGCGCATCTGGAGGGCGAACTGGCGGTAGGAGGTCTCGCCAAACTTCTTCGCTTCGTAAGGCTCCATGTGGAAGGCTTTCACCACGCGCGCGCCGGTGATGTTTTCGTGAAGGCGGGAGACGATCTCGCCCTGGCTTTCCTGATGGAGACGGCTCGATCTTCGGACTTTGCGCCCATAGATCGCGATCGGAAGGATGCAGAGCGGCGCCAGGACGACGGCGGCGAGCGAAAACTGCCAGTCTTTCACGAGGAGCGCAGTGGCGACGGTAAGGAGAGTGATGGGATGGCGGACCATGTCATTGACGACCGTGGTGATCGCCGACTGGGCCTGTTGACAATCGCTCGTGATGCGAGAAATCAGGTCGCCCACGTTCGCCTTGCTGTAAAAGTCGAGGGAGAGCTTCTGGAGGTGTTCGAAGACCTTCTGACGGATGTCGGTGATGATCCGGTTGGCGACCCAACTGGTGAGGTAGGTGTTGAGATAGCTGGTCAGCGCCCGGACGATCATGATGACGGGGACCATCGTGATGAGAGTGAACACCTCGGAAAGGGAAGCGCCTTGGACGCCGAACACGGAATCCCAGATCTTCGGCACACCCTTCATGAGGGCCAGACTGGTGAGCGCGTTGAGCACGCCGAAAAACTGGCCCGAGAGAAAGCGGGGCAGATGCGGCCTGAGGAAGACGAGCAGCCGCAGCCAGTTGTGGAAACGGGAGGGCGTGCTGGAGGCGGAAGCCGACATCAAGGCGGAGAGGGTAGCAGGCCGGCCGGGGCGCGGCAACGCGCCCGTGGAGCGCCCCCATCCCAGCTTGGTTCACCACCTTCAGTTTCCCCACGCCGTGCCGGTTTGACAGGGCGAAGGGATTCAGAATACCTTAATTGGTGCCCTGCCTTGCCCTGACATCGCTTGCGCGCTACATCGAAGTGCTCTTTGCTCCGGGTTTAACTCCGACGAGTTTTCGTGAGCGTACGGCGAAGATTCTCTGCGAGGTCATGGATTGTCAGCAGGTTTCCTTCGTTTCCTTTGATCCGCTTACGCGCCGTCTTGAAGTCGTCTTTGAGCCGTTCTATCCGGAAATGGCTGCCGGATTGGAGGGATTTGGCCGGTATATGGCGGACTTTCCCTGTTTCAACTGCGACCCGACCGTCAATGAGGGCCGGCCGTTTTTTCGGAGCGATTTCCTCAGTGACCATCAATTTTACAAATCGGCCATCTACCGGGAGGGGTTCCGGGTGGCGGGCATCTCCGATCATGCGGCCATGGCGCTGCCTTCGGATGGGGGAATGGTGCTTTTTCTTGGGATGGAAAAGCGAGACGGCAAGACCTTCGACCGCTCGCTGCGCTGTCGGTTGGACGTTCTCCAGCCGCATTTCGGAAATGCACGCCGCCTGGCGTATCTTCTGTCCACCTCGTTTCCCGGCGAAACTCCCGTGAAGACGGAAATCTTCGAGCGGGCGGGGTTCTCCCACCGGCAGTCCGATGTCCTGGCCTTGCTGCTCATTGGGAAGACCAACCCGGAAATTTCCCTGGCCCTGGGGATTTCGCTGCCGACGGTCAAAGGACACCTTGCCGCGATTTTTGACAAATTCGGGGTGGACAACCGCCACGCGGCAATGTTGCGGGCCTATGAAATTGTCCGTCCGCCCGCCCCCATCGACGACCCGTCAGCACAGCGCGCCGCCACCCGCGCGGAAGCTGCCGCTGTGGGCGCCGATTCGCACAGCAGGGAAAGTTATCCGTAGATTGACGCTGATTTTTGAGTCCGCATGAGGAGTCAGAATTAAATTGAATCCGGGATTGTGAGGCGGTCCGGATTCCATGATGGAGAAGCGTCCTCCATTTTCTTTGCAGGACGCAATCTTGCTCCACGCGCTTCCTCGCATGCCGAAGGTTGTCGCTCACGCCTTCGCGGGTTCTCAATCCGAATCGGAGAGCCGGCCACTCCACCGACATCTGTCTCCTTTGCCGCACCCAAGCGGCCAGAAGATGCCGATCCACGCCTCGAACCTTCTGCTCCATCCGAGATTCCAATTGAGTCGGCTCTTTTGCGGTCAAACGGAGGGACGGCGATCGAAGCCGAGAGTTGCGGGGCAAGAGAAATGAGATTTCGAGCCGAGGGGCGGTGGGTTAGAATGCGGGCATGACGCTCTTCGAACGCATCGTCGCCCGGGAAATCCCCTCCCAGATTGTTCATGAAACGGAGGATTTCATCGCCATTCGCGACATCGCCCCGCAGGCGCCGACGCACGTGCTGGTGATCCCGAAGAAGCCGGTCGTCCGCCTCGCGGAAGCCGCGGCGGCCGACGAGGCGCTGCTCGGAAAACTCATGCTCGGCGCGGCCGAGGTGGCGCGGAAACTCGGGCTCGAGAGGAACGGTTATCGCCTCGTCGTCAACAACGGCCGCGACGCCGGCGAGGCCGTGCCGCATCTCCACCTCCATGTGCTCGGCGGGCGCGCGATGACCTGGCCGCCGGGATAGAACGCGCACCAGGCTGCGAGGGAGGCCCGCCGGGGTCACGCTCCCTTCGCGGATTCAAGCGGGCGGACCCTTCCGGCCGAAAATCCGCTGCAACACCGCGAGCCAGCGCCCGGGCGTCGGCGGCGGCGGCGGCGCCAAGACCTGAATGGATTCGTGGGGATGTTGACGGTCGGAGAGCGGCGCATCCGGTAACTGGACTTCCATCCGGCGGACTGCGTCCTCGGCCTTCGACGGGAGGAGCTTCGTGCCGGCCATCGGCGAGGGAGCGGGGATGCGGGCGACCGATCGGGCTTGATCGAGCTTTGCCGCGAGCGTTTCGGACCTCGCGCCGCCGCGCGCCGTTTCGGCGATGGGAAAAAACGCCTTCAGGCTCGGGACGTTGTCAGCCCGGGTCCAGTCCTCGGTTTCGCCGGCGTGAAACACCCACGCCTCGCGTGCGAGGCGCCCGGCGGCCACGAGCCCGCGGACCGTCGCGGCGTCGTAGGGGCCGTATTGGCGGTCGGAGAAGACGTAATACTCCGTGCTCATTTTTATCCGTGGATCACCAATTGAATGTTTTCCGGGAGGTTTCGGACGACGCCTTCGGCGACGTTCCCCTTCAGAAGCTTGGTGAGGAAGCGGCGGTGGGACGCGCCAAGCATGAGGAGATCAATTCCGAGGGTGGCGGCGAGATCCACGATGGTGGCGGGCGGATTGTCGCTGACCGCGTAGAGTGGAACGGCGGCGACCTCGGCCTTCTTCGCGAGATCGAGGGCGCCGCACATGATGGCGGCGGCGTGGGGGTCTTCGCGCCAGTCGGAGGCGGCGTCGACTGAGGGCTGAGCGCCGAAAGAGACGGCGATCTCGCGCACATAAAGGATGTAAAGAGGGCTTTTCCGGAGACGGGCCTCTTCGAGGGCGTAGCGCAGGACCGGGTTGAGTCCGCGAATGGCGACAAGGATGCGCTGACCCTCGTGGAATCGGGGCTCGAGGGCCGCGAGGTTTCCGACCGAAGGCTCGACGACCTCGCGGGAGACGATCATCGTTGCGAGTCCCGCGCGCTTCTGGGCCCACGCGCGCACGGCGAGCCCGGCGCCGAGGATGCAGCAGGCAAAGAAGAGGGCGTCGGGCTTGGTCTTGGCAATGGTGAGTTCCACCGCGAACAGGACGAGGAACGTGAAGATCATCAGGGAGCGCTCTGCCCAAGGGAGATTCAACTTCCGGTTGAACGCACACGATCCGGTGTTCACCGTGATGGCGCCGACGACACCGATGGCGTAAAGGCCGGCGAGCGATTCGAAATCGCGGACGCACAGAAGCACGACGACGGGCAGGGCCATCGCGACCAGGAGCGGCAGCCACGGCACGCCGTGACGGTTGAGACGGGTGAAGGCACGAGGCATCTCCTCGTCCCGCGCCATCATGTAGAAGAGCCCGATGAGGGCGACGACCGAGGTGTTCACTGCGCTGATGAGGAGCAGGCCCACCACGAGCCCCACGACGACGCCAAAGCCGACGCCGAACCTGTTTCCGAAGGCCAGGGCGCCGTATTGTTCGCCCAGGAAACGGAGCATGTCCTCCTTGCGTGCGAGGAGCTCGCCGCTGAGGGAGCTGGGGAGGGAGAGCATGGCCCAGCCGAGCAGGGCGGTGCCGAGCACCACCTCGATGGCGATCAGGGCGATCGCGAAGCGGGAGGTGCGGCGGACCGAGGGACGGTCCGCCGTGGAGCGCGCGTCCGTCTTCATCACGCCGGTGAGGTTCGCGATGGTCTCGACGCCGCTGAGCGCAAGAATCATGCCGACGAACGCCACCCAGTTATGGCTGAAACCCGCCTTTGGCGGCTGGAGATGGGCCAAGGTCAGATGAGGAAAGCTGAAAAGGGCGAGGAGGAGGACGACAACGACCGTGGGGATGGCCAGGACGGCGGCGAGGCTGCCGCTGTGTTTGGGGCCGGCGAGATTGATCGTCCCGAGCGCGACCACTGAGAGCATGGCGACCCACGGGACGAAACGCGCCTCCAGGCCGAGATAGCTAAGCCCGGTCCACGCGCTGAGGGCGGCGGTCACCGTGAGGTCGGCGACGAGCAGCAGGGCGCCGACCACCGCGAGGATGCGGCTTTGAGTGCGGGCCGAAGAATAGACGCCGCCGCCGTCGGGGAAATGGGCGCAGATGATTCCATAGCTGATCGCGACGATTGCCGTGAGAGCGCAAATGGCGAGGATGATCGGCAGCGAAGAGAATCCGGCGGCGACGAAGGCGAGGCCGAGGACGTAAGCCTTCGAGGTGCCCCAGTCGCCATAAAGGATGGCGGCGGCGCGCTTCCAGTCGAGGTTGCGGGGGCGGCGGATCACGAAGGCAGAGGATGAGGCGGAGAGCCGCAGGCGAAATGCGGGGATGAGAACAGAGGGTTCATCATGCCACGAACGCGGAACGGAAGGCAATCCGCCTCGCGCCCTCAATTTGCGCGGCGCGCCGTCCCTGCGGTTCGCGCGCCTGTCGGCTAATACGTCCGGATGTAGGCTTTGCGCTTGAGGGAGGCGATCCAGCGCTTCTGGAGGCGCTCGCGTTCCTGGCGAACGAGCAACCCCTCGATCGTGTCGCGCGCCTCCTCGAGCGAGGTCACCTTGGCGGAGATCTTTTCCTCGACCATCAGGATGTAGAGGTTGTCCTTGGTTTCGATCACCTTGCTGATCTGGCCGGGCTTGAGGGAAAATGCGGCGTCCTGGAGTTCCTTGTCGAGTTCGCTGCGTCCGATGAATCCGAGGTCCCCTCCCCGGCTTTTCTCCGAGCCTTCGGAATACACGGCGGCCAGCGAGGCGAAATCGGAACCGGTGGAAAGCTTGAGAAGAATTTCCTGGGCGAGGCTGCGCGCGCCGGCGATCTCTTCAGGATCGTCGCTCTTCTTGATGTAGAGCATGCGGAGTTTGATCTTCTCGCCTTCCTTGAATGCGTCCAGGTGTTCCCGGTAGTACTTTTCGATCTTGTAGGGGGAGATGAGGATCTCGTTGCTGACTTCGTGGTTCTGCATGTAGCGGACGATGATCTTCTCCTTCACGCGTTCCTTGAAGGTCTCGAGGTTCATTCCGAGGGCCTCGAGCGTGCGAATAAAAACGCCGCGGTCGCGCCCGTATTGTTCGTCAATGATGGACTGGATGTCCTCCTCGATGACGCTGTCGGGGACTTTGCCGCCGCGGGCGTTGAACTGCTGGATGATGAGGCGGCGCTCGATGAGCTGATCAAGCGCGGCTTTGCGCGCCTCGCGGATCTTTTCCGGCAGTTCGGGAGAACCCACCAGGGCTTTGGCAAGGGATTCCTCGCTCTGACCGACCATATCCTTCACGTCGCTGAAGGTGATGATGTCCTCGTTGACCACGGCGGCGACGCCGTCCACGACCTCGGCGGTTGCGGAAGCGGCGACGAGGACGACCGCGGCGAACCACGGGAGGAGGCGAAACGCTTGCGGGATCATGGGGCGAGCGAAGTTTTGCCGGAATCCGGGCACGTCACAATCCGGAAAGCGTGGGGCCTTCCGTTCCTTGAGCGCGCGCAAGCCATGGCGACCGTCGGCTACTGGCTGACCAGCTCGTGCAGCTTGAAGATCGGCATGAACATCGCGAGCACGATGCCGCCGATCACGATGCCGAGCAGGGCGATGAGGAGCGGCTCGATCAGCGAGGTCAGCCCGGAGAGCATGGCGTCAATTTCGCTGTCGTAGAAGTCGGCGATTTTTTCAAGCATCACGTCCACCTTGCCGGTGGCTTCGCCGGCCGCGATCATGCGGATGATCATCGGCGGGAAGATCGGGTGTTTGGCGAGCGAGGGGCCGATAGATTCGCCTTTTTCGATCGCCTTGGCGGCGTCCAGGGTCGCGCTCTCGATGAGCCAGTTGCCGCTCGAGGAAGCCACGATGCTCAACGTCTCGAGGATCGGCACGCCGCTGCGGATGAGCTGAGAGAACGTGCGCGCGAACCGCGAGACGGCGACTTTCTGAAGGAGCGGGCCGAAGACGGGGATCTTCAGCTTCCAGGAATCCCACCGCTTGCGGCCCCTCTCGGTTTTCGTCCAGCGCCGCGCACCGATGCCGAGCGCGATGAGGACGAAGGCCACCACGATGCCCGCGGGCGAACGGAGCACGTCGCTGACGTTAATCAACGCCTGCGTCGGGAGCGGGAGTTTGGCGTTGAAATCCTTGTAGATCCCCGCGAATACGGGGATGACCTTCACGAGGAGGAAGATCACGATGACGACCGCGAGGCACATCACGATGATCGGATAAGACATCGAAGACTTGACCTTCCTTTTGAGCTTGGCGCTCGCTTCGAGGAAGCTCGCGAGACGGTCCAGAATTTCCGCGAGCGCGCCGCCCGCCTCGCCCGCGCGCACCATGTTCACGTAGAGGCGGTCGTAGACACTTGGGAAATGCCCCAGCGCCGTCGAAAGCTGTTCGCCGGTTTCAACGGTTTGAGTCACCTGCCGCAGGACCGGTTTGAAATTGCGATTGCTGGTCTGCTCCACCAGCGCCGTGAGGCTTTGGACGATGGGCAATCCCGCGTCCACCATCGTCGCGAGCTGACGGGTGAACATCACGAGGTCGGTCTCCGGCACCTTGCCGACGTGCCGTCCGCCCAAGGCGCTGGCCGCGCGTTTCGCGTGAGCCGAGGTTTCGTGGATCGAAACCACGACGAACCCTCGTTGGGAAAGCGCGGTGGCGGCCGCGGCTTGGTCTGCGGCTTCGGCGGTCCCGTTGCGGGTGCGTCCCCGGTCGTCGCGCGCCTGATAGGCGAAGATCGGCATCGGGAGGCAGCCTAGGAGGACGCGCGCGAAAAGGCCAGACGTTTCACCGTCCGCCCGGCCGGCAATCCGAGCGCACGAAGCTTGCGGCGCAGGTGTTCCATCGGCAGGCCCACCACGTTGCTCCACGAGCCTTCGATCCGCCGGAGGATGAGGCGCGCATCCGCCTGCGCCGCGTAGGCGCCGGCCTTGTCGAGGACATGGACGCGACGCAGATAATCCGCGATCGCCGCCTTGTCCATTCGCCGAAAGGTCACCCGGCTCGTCACCGAGAAGCGGCAGGCGCGCCGCCGCGGCCCCAGGAGGCAGACCGCGGTGATCACACGATGCGTCCGGCCCTGCAGGCGCGTCAGCATGCGCGCAGCGTCCGCGAGGCGGCGGGGTTTTCCGAAGAGCTGCCGCCCGAGCACGACCACGGTGTCCGCGCCGAGCGTCCATCGGCCGGAACCTTCGGGTGCCGCTGCGTTCGCTTTGGCCGCCGCGTTGACCATCGCCATGCGCCGCACGCCGCCGACGCCGGGAAACGGGCGGGTCCTTTCCCTCACGCGCGGCTCGACCGCGACGAAGCGAAGGCCCGCCGCACGCAGCAACGCCGCGCGACGCGGTGAGCGCGACGCGAGGAGGAGCGGGCGGTTTTCTTCAGACGCCATGGCCGCGCACTCTAGCCGCCGGCGTTCCGGGGGGCAACCTGCGCGGCCTCTCAGGCGCCGCTCGAGGGGGCGCGGGCTGCCCCCGTTTCGGACGCTTGTGGGGCGTCGAGTTTTCCGGCTAGCGCGGCGGAAAGGCCGGCGCAGTCCAGGACTGGCGCCCGACACGTGAACCCCCGGCAGATGTGGACCGCGGATTTCCCTTCGACGGGCCCCATGCCGGCGAGCTTCGGCGGCCGCGCGGCGCCCGGCCCGAAGAGCGCGGTATGGGGCAAGAAATGGCGGTTCACCTCGCGCCAGAGCGCTTCCGCCTTTTCGGGGTCTGCGCCCACGGCGACCGCGACCTGCCGTGGCGGAGCGAGAAAATCCATATGGGCGGCGATCATCAGCGGCATCGATGGAGGAAACCGCTCCAGCCGGGGACCGAACGCGCGGAGGGTTTCTTCCGCGCGCGTGCGGTGCGCGTCGTCGCCCGTGAGACCCGCGAGGCGGAGGAGGTTGAGCGCCGCGACGGAATTCCCCGAGGGCTCCGCTCCTTCGTAATCCGATTTCGGACGGATGAGGAGCGAAGGATCGTCTCCGCGCACGAGGAAGTAGCCGCCGCGTTTCGCGTCCCAGAAGGCTTCTCTTTGCTCGGCGGTCAGCCGTTCCGCTTCGGTCAGCCAGCGCTTCTCGCCCGAAGCCTCGTAAAGATCGAGCAAGCCTGCGACGAAGAACGCGTAATCGTCGAGGAACGCGGCGCCCCGCGCCTCGCCCTCGCGCCAGCGGCGGAGGAGGTGGCCCGTGGCGGAATCCCGCAGGTTCGCGAGGAGGAACTCCGCGGCGCGCGCCGCGCGCGCCACGAAATCGCGTTCGCCGAAGGCGCGTCCCGCCGTCGCCAGGCCCGAAATCATCAGGCCGTTCCACGCGACGAGCACCTTGTCGTCGCGAAGCGGACGCGGGCGGCGCGCGCGCGCGTCGAGGAGTTTCGGTTTGGCGCGCTCCACGGCACGTCGGAGTTCTTCCGGAGAGATTTTGAGACGGCCGGCCACGATCTCGGCGTCTTCCGCGGGGTGCAGAACGTTCCTCCCCGGCTCGAAATTCCCTTCCTCCGTGCAGCCGTAGCGCGCGGCGACGATTTCCGTATCCGCAACGCCGAGGAGACGGCGGAGTTCTTCCAGTCGCCACACGTAAAAAGCCCCTTCGCATCCCTCGCTGTCCGCGTCTTCTGCGGAGAAGAAAGCGCCTTCCGCCGAGGTCATGTCGCGCGCGACGTAACCAGCGATCCCGCGCGCGACCTCCTCGAAGAGCGGTTGTCGTGTGAGCTGCCACGCCTCGCGATAGACGACGAGAAGTTGGGCGTTATCGAAAAGCATCTTCTCGAAGTGGGGCGTCCGCCATTCCTCATCCACGCTGTAGCGGTGGAATCCGCCGCCGAGCTGGTCGCAGATTCCTCCGTGTGCCATGCGTTCAAGAGTCAAGGCCGCCATCTCGAGCGCGCGGCGGTCTCCCGTGGCCGCGTGATAACGGAAAAGGAAGGAGAACTGGACAGGACGCGGGAATTTCGGCGCGCCGCCGAACCCTCCGAAAGCGGCGTCGAACGAATCCGAGAAATGCCGATAGGCCGCGGCGGGGAGCGACACCCGCGCGGCGGCAGGCGCGTCGCCTTCATCCACGAGGGCGCGCACGGCGCCGGCAAGGCGCGCGGCCTGTTCGTCGAGCTTGCCGCGGCTTTGCCCCCAGGCGCGATGGATGCGGCGCAGCATCTCGAGGAACCCCGGACGCCCGCCGCGGTCGTCCGGAGGAAAATAAGTGCCGCAGAAGAAGGGTTCGAGGCGCGGGTTCAGCCAGACGCTCATCGGCCATCCGCCGCCGCCGCTCATCGCCTGGGTGGCCGTCATGTAAATCTGGTCGAGATCGGGGCGCTCCTCGCGGTCCACCTTGATCGGGATGAAATTCGCGTTGAGGAAAGCGGCGATGTCTTCGTTCTCGAACGATTCCCGCTCCATCACGTGGCACCAGTGGCAGGTGGAGTAACCGATCGAGAGGAAGATCGGTTTGTCTTCGCGCTGCGCCCGGGCGATCGCCTCGTCGCCCCAGGGATGCCAGTCCACGGGGTTGTGGGCGTGCTGAAGCAGGTAAGGGCTTTTCTCGCCGGCGAGGCGGTTCGCGCGACGGCGAGGCGCGCCTTTGGAGGGAGGGAACGACATGGCCGCCAAGCTCGCCTCTCTCGTCCTCCGGCGCAACCCGCTTCGCCGCCCACCCTTGACCCGCGCCCCTTCCTTGCCCAGAGTCCCGCGCGTGAATTCCCCCCTCCGTTACGCGATCATCGGTACCGGTGGCATCGCGAACCATCACCTGAGGCTCGTGCTCGAACGGGGTGAGGTCGAGGTGGTGGGATTGAGCGATCCGTCTTCATCGAATCTCGCGCGCGCGGGGGCGCGGCATCCGAAGGCGTTCCGCCACTCCAACGCAGCCGTGATGCTGCGAAAGGCCGAGCCGGACCTCGTCTCGGTCTGCACCCCGAACAAGTTCCACTGCGCGATGACGTTCGCGGCGCTCGCCGCGGGCGCGCACGTGATCTGCGAGAAACCGATGGCGATGAACCTCGGCGAGGCGCGGCGCATGGAAGCGGCCCGCCGGCGCGCCCGCCGCCTGGGCTTCATCAACTTCAGCTATCGCAGTTGCGCCTCCTTCCGCTTCGCGCGCGAGCTGATCGCCGGAGGCGAGCTCGGAACGCTTCGGCGGGTGAACGTGGTTTACCTCCAGAGTTTCCTCGGCGCGGCCGCGACGCGATACTCCTGGCGGAACGACAAGACGGTGGCGGGCTTCGGCGCGCTCGGCGATCTCGGCGTCCACATGATCGATGCGGCGCGTTTCATCACGGGGCTCGAGTACCGCCGCGCCGTGGGCGTGGCGCAAACCCTGATGCCGACGAAGCGGGACGCCTCCGGAACGCCTCGTCGCGTGACGACCGATACCAACGCCGCTTTCCTCACCGAGTTCGAGGGTGGCGTGATCGGGACGTTCGAGACCTCGCAGGTCGCCCCGGGCTACGGAAACCACCTGCGTCTCGAAATTTCCGGCGCGCGCGGAACGCTCGCTGTGCTTTCCTCCGACGACAAACAGATATGGATGTGTCTCGGCGACAGCCTCTCGCGCTACGGGAGCTGGACGACGAGCCTTCCTGCGGTGGCGGTGCCCAGCCTGTTCGTGGACGCCCAACCGCCGCCGACCCCCGCCGTGTTCGTAGACGTGCTGCGCGGAGCGAAGTATGACGCCTCGACCTTCGAAGACGGGGTGCGCGCGCAGTCCGTCCTCGAGGCGATCCTCCGTTCGATGAAGAGCGGGCGCTGGGAACGCGTCTGACCAGCGGAAAGCCCTCATGGAAGCGGCACGGGGATCGCGCTGGGCGGTGTATGGGCGGGCGCTGCGCTACTACCGTCCGCATGCCGGCGCTTCCGCCGCGGCGGCGGCGTTCGTCCTGCTGGCCATCGGGGCGAACCTGCTCAAGCCCTGGCCGCTGAAATACATCTTTGACATCGTCCTCGGGATGACTCCGTCGGGCGCGGCCTCGCCGGGCTATCACGACGCGCGCACCCTCCTGTTTTGGTGCGTGGCGATCGTGGGGCTTCACCTCGCGTGGGGCGCCTTCAACCTCGTCAACAACTACCTGCTGGTCCGGGTGGGGCTGCAGGCGTTGGCGCGCGTGCGGCGCGACCTCTTCGCGCATCTCCACCGCCTCTCGCTGAAGTTCCACGACGCGCGCAGCTCGGCGGACTCGATGTTCCGCGTGAGCTACGACGCGCAGGCGATTCAGTCCATCTTCAACCGCGGTTTTTCGAGCGTCTTCTCAATCGCGGTGACGTTCGCCGGGACCGTGGCGGTGATGGCGCAGATGAGCGGGAAGCTGACGCTGCTGGCGCTCGGGATCGCGCCGGTGCTCGGCCTCGCGATCTGGTTTTACGCGGATCGGATCCGCCGCCAGTCCACAACGATTTCGGAGAGCGACAGCGCGCTTTCCGCCCGCGTGCAGGAAGGGTTGAGCGGGATCCGGATCATTCACGCCTTCGGGCGCGAGGAATACGAGCTCAACCGTTTCGAGGAGCAATGCCTCCACAGCCTCCGCGCCAACCTGAAGCTGACCTTCAGCCACGTCTCTTCGGCGCTGGTGGTGGGCACGCTCATGGCGGCGGGCACGGCGGCGATGGCGTATGCGGGGGCGTGCCAGGTGATGCGCGGCGCGTTGACGCCGGGCGAACTCCTCGTGTTCATCTCCTACCTGGCGATGCTCTATGAACCGCTCCAGTCTTTGAGCTACACCGCCTGGGCGCTCGAAGGCGCGGCGGCGGGGGCGCAGCGCGTCTTCGAGGTGCTCGACACGCGCGAAGACGTGGCCGACCGTCCCGGCGCGGAGAAGCTGGCGTCGGCGCGCGGAGGCGTGGCGTTCGAAGGCGTCTGCTTCGGCTACGATTCTGCGCGGCTGATCCTGCGCGAAGTCTCCCTCCGCGTGGAGGAAGGGCGGACGGCGGCCTTTGTGGGTGCGACAGGAGCGGGAAAGACGACGCTTTTGAGCCTCGTACCGCGCTTCTACGACCCGCTCGCGGGCGCGGTGCGCGTGGGCGGGCGCGACGTGCGCGAGGTGACCAAACGCTCGCTGCGCGCCCAGGTGGGGATGGTGCTTCAAGACACCATGCTCCTCGCGGGCACGGTGCGCGACAACATCCGCTACGGGCGCCTCGAGGCGACGGACGTCGAGGTGGAGCGGGCAGCGAAACTGGCGCAGGTCCACGATTTCGCGGCGGTGTTGCCGCGCGGCTACGATACGGAGGTGGGCGAGCGCGGGGTGCGCTTTTCCGTGGGCCAGCGCCAGCGCATTGGCATCGCGCGCGCGTTCCTGAAGGACGCGCCGATCCTGTTGCTTGACGAACCGACCTCCGCGCTCGACCCTGAAACCGAGGCGGCCATCATGGAGACCTTGCGCGAGCTCATGGCGGGCAGGACCACGATTGTCGTGACGCACCGCATCGCGACCGTGCATGCGTTCGACCGCATTTTCGTGCTCGACAGCGGGCGGGTCGCCGAGGAAGGCCCCGGCGCCGAGCTGCTCGATCGCGATGGAATCTACGCGCGGCTTTATCGCGCCCAGACGAAACCGTCCGGTCGCGGAAAGGGGGAGGCGTGATGCGCCGCCGCGAAGGCCGGAGGAAAAAGAGCGGATGCGCAGGCGCACCGGTGCCGGACGCCGCGCCCGAACCCGTTTCTCGTCCGCCGCCGCGCGGGGAGATTGCGGGCTACCTCTTCCGGCGTCCGGAGCTGCTCGACCTCGCGCTCACGCATGCCTCCTTCACGCACGGCACTTCGCGTGCGGGGCAGCACAATGAACGCCTGGAGTTCCTCGGCGACGCGATCCTGCAGGCGGTGGTGACCGAACACCTCTTTCTGCTCCACGGCGGGCGCGACGAGGGGTGGCTGACCAAGGCGCGGGCGCACCTCGTGAACCGCGCGGCGCTGCACGAACTGGCGGGAGAACTGAGGCTGGGCGGCATGCTCCGCCTGGGGAAGGCCGAGGAGCGTCAGGGCGGACGGAGGCGCCCCTCGAACCTCGCGAATGCCGTGGAGGCGGTGATCGGCGCCGTGTTTCTCGACGGCGGCTACGAGGCCGCACGGCGGTTCGTGCTCGATTACGTCGAGGGGTGGATGCGACAACTGCCGTCCGATCCCGAACCCGAAAACCTCAAGGGCGCGCTGCAGGAACGCCTCCATGCCGCCGGACGAACGCCGGTCTACCGGATCGTGTCGGAGCGCGGCCCGGCCCACTCGAAAGAGTTCGAGGCGGAGGTGCTCGTCGAAGGACAGGTCCTTGGACGCGGACGCGGGACGACGAAGAAAGAGGCTGAATCGCATGCCGCGGCGGAGGCGTTGCGCGGCCTGGAGCGCGTGTAGGCGGCTGTGGCGGAAGGTGGTTGGCGCCCGCGGACGAAAGAGCGGGGAAAAATTCCGGACGTCAGACCGTCGGGCCGGCGTCCTCTCCCTCGAACGCATCGTCTTCGATCTCCTCACGGATCCGTTTGGAAATGAACGGACGCACAAATCCGTAGATGAGGTAGGCGATGAAGATCAGGGCCAGCGAATAGCGCCAGGTTTTTACCAGGAGGATCATCAGGATGGCCGTGACAAGCACCCGCGGGATCGAGCGTCGGGAGTGCCAGTCAATGGATTTGAAGCTCGGATAGGTGATCCGGCTGTACATCATGAACGAAAGGAAAACGAGGAGGAACGGGAGCGCATACCGCCAGCGTCCCGGCTCGCGGTCGTGTTCGTAAAGGGTCAGCAGGAAAAGCGTGATGCTCGCCACCAGCCCCGCCGCCGCGGGGATCGGGAAGCCGATGAAGTCTTTGGCGGGGCTTCCTTCCGGACGGCTTGAGACGAGATTGAAGCGGGCGAGGCGCATCGCGCCGGCCACGAGATAAACGAACGCCACGAGTCCCCCCACCCAACGATAGGCGGGAGGAAAATCGGCGAGGATGATTTTGACGACGAGCAGTGCGGGCGCCAGACCGAAGGAAATCAGGTCCGCCAGCGAGTCGAACTCCCGCCCGAACGCGCTCTCGCGTCCTCCGAGGCGCGCCAACCGTCCGTCGAGCATGTCGAAAATGAACGCCCCTAGAATGAACTTCAGGCTCGCTTCGTAATGGCGGATCCACACCCCGCTTTGCGCCTGCTGCTCGAGGGAGCCGGCGATGATCTGAATCGTCGCCATAAAGCCGCAGAAGAGGTTTCCCGCCGTCATCAGGTTCGGCAGCAGATAGACGCGCGGCATGGCGTCCGGGGTGGAGGAGGGTGGAGGCGTCGAGTTCATGGCGGGCTCGAGAAACGGCTCGAGCGTTGAGAATGCCCAAGGGCCGTGCGGACGGCAAGCCCGTCGGAGCCGGTCGCGCGGCCAGAGGGTTGAGACGAAAATGTGGGGTGAAGGCGAAGCCGATGGCCCCCGTCTGGAATGAATCCGAGGCCGTCGAGGACGGGAGCCCTCCACTTTGGAGAAGCGGGATAGCCGAAGCGGGATTGGAGGACCCGCGTTCCCCGCGCGCCGTCCGGCCCCTAATTTTCGCCGCCCCGATCGGCGGCCGGCAAATCGGGTTGCGCACCTCGCGACTGCTGACGGGGATCCAATGAGTTTCGCTACTGATTTCGACTCAAAAAATAAGGCGTGCATTTCGAAGGGCGAAGGCCCAAATTCCGAGCACATCCTTCCTTCCTCATGATCGTCACGACCCAGCAGCTCTTCAAAGTCGCTTACGGCAGGTTCGCCGTGGGCGCCTACAACATCAACAACGTCGAGCAAACGATGGGGCTCTTCCGGGGCTGCTTCGATTCGAAGGCGCCGTTCATCATCCAGATCTCTAAGGGCGCCCGTTCTTACACGCACAAGCTGATGCTCGAAGCGATCATCCGCACCGCGGACCAGGTCTTCCCCGAGGCGATTTACGCCGTCCACCTCGACCACGGAGACGAGGCGACCTGCATGGACTGCATCGCGAGCGGTTTTTACAGTTCGGTGATGATTGACGCCTCGCACGACCCGTTCGAGAAGAACGTCGAGATCACGAAGCGCGTGGTCCAGGCCGCTCACGCGAAAGGGATCAGCGTCGAGGCCGAGCTCGGGATGCTCGGCGGCGTCGAGGAGGACATCAAGGTCGAGGACGGCAACGCCTGCCTGACCGACCCCGCCCAGGCGGAGGAGTTTTTCAAGCTCACCGGCTGCGATTCGCTCGCTTGCGCCATCGGCACGAGCCACGGGGCGTTCAAGTTCAAGGGCAAACAGTCCCTGCACTTTGAGATCATCGAGGCGATCCAGCAGCGCTGTCCGGGCAAGCCGCTCGTGATGCACGGCTCCAGCAGCGTTCCGCAGGAGGAAGTCCGCCGCATCAACGCCGCGGGCGGGCAGCTCGCCGGCGCCGTGGGCGTGGACGAAAACGAGTATCTGCCTGCTGCGAAGCGCGGCGTGACCAAGATCAACATTGATACCGACGGCCGCCTGGTTTGGACGCGCGTGCACCGCGAATTTTTCCGTGACAAGCCCGCCGAGTTCGACTTCCGTCCTCCCGGGAAAATCTTCATGGCCGAGTACGCGAAGTTCATCGCCCACAAGAACGAAAAGCTCGGCTCCGCCGGCACGCTCGATGAAGTCCGCGCGGCAGTTTCGAAGAAATAAAAGCGAAGCACAGGGCGCGCGCGGCGGTTCATCCATCTGTCGCGCGCTCGAAGGTCCGGAGGCGTGGCTTCCGGCTTGCCAAGCCGTGTGACGGCATCCGAGAGTTTACGCATGGCGGAACTCAAACGCATCGGCATCGTGGGCTGTGGCGCCATCGGCGGCCAACTCGCGCGTTCGATCGTCCGGTTTTTCCAGGACCGCGCGCGGCTGATGGTCCTGTGCGACCTGGATGAGCGCAAGGCGCGAGCGATCGCCGACGAGCTCGCGCCGGTGCCGGAGGTCCTCCCGATGGAGTCCGTGCCGGTCCATTGCGACCTCATCATCGAGGCGGCGAACGGAAAGGTCGTCCGCAACCTGGTCCCGAAGGCGCTCGACATGGGGCGCGACGTGATCGTGATGAGCGTCGGCGGCCTCGTGGAGATTTACGAAGAAGCCTTCGCGCTCGCGCGCCGCAAGAACGCCAACCTCTGGATCCCCAGCGGCGCCGTGGCGGGAATTGACGGACTCGAGGCCGCCATGACCGGCGGCGTAACCTCCGTCTGCCTCACGACCCGCAAGCCGCCTGCAGCGCTGGAGGGCGCGCCTTATCTGGCCGAGAAAGGCCTGTGTCCGGATGGGCTCGCGGAGGAAACGGTGATTTTCGAAGGCTCGGCGCGCGACGCCATCCGAGGGTTTCCCCAGAATGTCAACGTGGCGGCGACCGTCAGTTTCGCGGGGCTGGGCCTCGACCAGACCCGGGTGCGCGTGGTCACGGGACCCGGAATCTCCACGAACTCCCACGAATTGGAGGTGGAAGGCGCTTTCGGACGGATGACGACGCGAACGGACAACGTCCCTTCGCCGCAGAACCCGAAGACGAGTTATCTTGCCGTTTTGTCGGCCTGCGCGATGTTGAATGAGATTCTGAATCCCGTCAAAGTGGGCACCTGATCCCGCTCCAGCGAAATATGCAACTCGGCGTCAATCTCGATCATGTGGCCACCTTGCGGCAGGCGCGCTATCGCTGCGCCAAAAAGGTTCCGCCCCACGCCGAACCTTCGCTCGCCGCCGCCCTTCACGCGGCGGAACGCGCGGGCGCGCACGGAGTGACTCTCCATCTGCGCGAAGACCGCCGCCATATTCAGGACCAGGACGTCTGGATGGTGAAGCAGGAGGGGCGTTTGCCGCTCAACCTCGAGATGTCGTTGGCGCCCGAGATCGTGCGCATCGCCCTCAAACTCAAGCCCGAGGAAGTCTGCCTCGTCCCTGAACGGCGCGAGGAGGTCACCACCGAGGGCGGGCTGAACGTCGTTCGCGCCGAAGGGCGGCTCAAGAGCGTGATCTCACAGCTGCGGCGCAAGAAAATCCGCGTGAGCCTTTTCGTGTCGCCGAATCTGGAGCAGGTCCGCGCGGCGGCCGCCTCCGGCGCCGAAATGATCGAGCTGAACACCGGCGCGTATAGCGAAGCGAGGACGGCCTCCGGTCGGAAGCACGAACTGTCTCGCCTGATGAAGGCCGGCCAGCTCGGCCACGCGCTCGGCCTGAGGATCAACGCGGGGCACGGCCTCAATTACCACAACGTCGGCGCGGTCCTCGCGATCCCGTTTCTCGAAACGCTCAACATCGGACACTCGATCGTCTGCCGGGCGCTCATCGCAGGCCTCGAAGACGCCATCCGCGACATGCTTCGCCTCCTCCGCGCCTCGTGATCCTCGGCGTCGGCATGGACCTGATCGAGACCTCGCGCGTGGAGGGCGCGTGGAAGCGTTTCGGCGACCGTTTCCTCGGGCGGATCTTTCTCCCTTCGGAAATCGAGTACTGCCTGAGCATGAAATTCCCCGCACGCCATCTCGCCGCCCGATTCGCCGCTAAGGAAGCGGTCAGCAAGGCTTTCGGGACGGGGATCGGCGCGAAGCTGGGATGGAAGGACATCGAAGTGCGACGTCACTCGAGCGGCCAACCGTTTCTTGTCCTCCACGGCGGTGGTGCGGCGCTCTTCCGCGAGCGCGGTGCGGCGTACGCGCATCTGAGCCTCACGCATCATGAGGCCGCCGCTGCCGCGGTCGCCGTGCTCGAAGGATGACGGCGCGTTCGAAGTGAAGACGCGGCTATCGGAGTTCGAGAACAGGTGCGCCAGGTGCGGTGCATTGCATCGCCCATCGCGGAGTTGCGCCCGGTCCGTCTTCCGGAACGCCGTCTGAAATTCGGGTGCGCCTTGAGGCGGACTTCGGCGCGCTCCTCCTGGAAATGCGCGACGACACGACATGAGATTGCGGGTGGATACGCGCGCTTTGAGATTGGCGGCGGAAAAGGCCGCGCTACAATGCGCGGGATCGAGGTGCAGGAGCCTTCGGCGGATGGTGGCCCTGAAAGGAAGGCGAACCCCCCATGAAAATCGTCACGGCGTCGCAGATGCGCGAGCTGGACCGTCGCACGCAGCGCGAGCGCGGCATTTCGGAGCGGACGCTCATCGCGCGCGCGGGACGCGCCACGGCGGAATGGATTGCCGCGCATTACTCGAAGGGGACGCGCATCCTCGCGCTTGTGGGCAAGGGCAACAACGGCGCCGACGCCCTCGTTGCCTGCCGCTGTCTCGCGAAGCTTGGCTTTCCCACGCGCGCGTTTCGCGCGTGGCGTCCGGGCGAAGCGCGGGCGTTCCTCATCGAAGCGGCCCGCCCCATGCGCCCCGGAGAACGCCCGAGGATCGCCCTCGACGGGCTGTTCGGCACCGGCCTCGACCGCCCTCTCGAAGGGCGCTTCCTCTCGCTGGCGGCCGCCCTCGGCGAGCCTGCGCTCGAAGTGATTTCGCTCGACCTTCCGTCGGGATTGCATCCCGACACGGGGCGGCCGCTCGGCGCCGCGGCGCGCGCGCGGCACACGCTCGCCTTCGGACTGCCGAAGTTCGGCCTCGTTCAGGAACACGCCGCCGAGCATGTGGGCGAACTGCACGTCCTCGACCTCGGATTTCCGGCGGACCTCGTCGAGAAGATCCCTTCAGCGTACGAACTGCTTGCGCCGGAGGGTCTGGCGTCGTTCTTCGCCCCGCGGAAGCGCCTTTCGCACAAAGGCGACTTCGGACGCGTGGTCGTGATCGGAGGAAGCGTCGGCCTCGCGGGCGCCCCCGCGCTGGCCGCGCGCGCCGCGCTCCGCGCCGGGGCAGGGCTCGTGCATCTCCTCGTCCCCAAAGCCCTCTCTCCCGGTGTGCTCCCGCTCGCCGGCGCGGAGGTGATGACGACGCCGCTCGAAGACGGAGGGAAAGGCTTTTTCACGGAGCGCGCCTTTTCGAAGGCGCGGGAGTTTCTGCGGACTGCACAATCGGTGGTCCTCGGGCCCGGTCTGGGACGCGCCGCCGCGACGCAGGCGTTCGTGGAGGCGATCCTTGGGAGTTGCTCTGTGCCGCTCGTGCTGGATGCTGACGCGTTGAATCTGTTTGCGCGGCGAACAAACCGCCTCCGCGCGCCGTGTGGCGAACGAATTTTCACGCCGCATCCCGGCGAAATGGGGCGGCTGGTTGGCGCCGCCGTCGCCGAGGTGCAGCGGGATCGCTTCGGAGTGGCGGGCGCGTTCGCGCGGAAACACGGCGTCACGGTGGTCCTGAAGGGCGCGCGCACGCTCGTCGCCCATCCGCGAGCGGTCTTCGTGCGCGCTTCGACTGCGGAAGGCGGAGGGATGCGCAGCGTGCGGTTTTCGGTGAACGCGCAGGCGGGGAACCCGGGAATGGCAACGGGAGGCTCGGGGGATGTCCTTTCAGGAATCCTCGCGGCGTTGCTGGCGCGGGGATTGTCCGCGGCCGATGCGGCGCGCGCCGGGGTCTGGCTTCATGCGCGCGCCGGCGACCTTGCCCTTCCGCCGACGGGGGGAGGCACGGCAGGCGACCTCATCGAGGTTCTGCCTCGCGCAATGGAGCGGGCGGTCTCATCCACGCAGCTTCTTTCGAGGTAAGAGGGTGTTTGAAAATTCGACGGCCCTCTGCGAGAGGCCATTTTGGCCAAAGCCAAGGCGCCGAGGCGCGAGAATCCCCGCAGCGGGCTTTGAGCGCCGAGGCAACGCTGGATTTGGCCAAAAT
>JADZFN010000027.1 GCA_020849895.1 Verrucomicrobiia bacterium
CCCTTCCGACCCCCCCTCTTCCCGTTCTTCCCAGCTTCGATGTTCTCGCTCATGGCAACACTCCTCCAGTTTCGGAGTGTTACCCATTTTCCCGTCCCCGTTAGGCCATCAACTGGTAGTTAGGACAACCTCCCGCCCGTCCGCATACGTCACCCGCGTCGGCAGGTACACCGCCGTCACCACGTTGCTCCCGTTGGCCGCCCCCACCACCTTGTTCGTCACCGTGATCTCGTAGGTCGTCCGGTTCCCGTTCCGATCCTCCTGCCACAGGCACGCCCCGTTCACTCCCGAGAACGTCCACCGCCCTCCCACCCGCTCCTTCACCTCCACCGTCTGGTTCGTCCCCTCCCCGTTGAAGCTCAACACCATCGTCCCCGACGCGTTCACGTACCCGTTGGTCGCCACAAACGTCTCGCTCAGCGTCCCAAAGTTCACCGTGATGTCCCCCGCCGTCGTCGCAAGGTTCGCCAGCCACGACGGTTGCCACCCGTACCCGAACATCGAGAACATGTTGTTCCGACTGTCGTACTCGCGCTCCAAGTCGATCCCCGCGTACCCGCTCAGCCTCCCGTCCGACTGCCGCAGATTCAAACTGCCGGATTCAGGAGACACCTCCATGCTCGAGTTGATCGCCACTTCCGAGCACGCCCCGCACGCCATCACCCCCGCCGGCATCGCCAGCCATGCGCTCAAGACCCCACACAACACCCCCTGCACCCACCGACACGATTGCGAGCGTCGTACCAGCCGAAAGGGCGAAAGAGCCGAACTCCTGGATTGAAGATTCCGTGTTTTGCGAGACGACAAGAAAGAAGCCTTCATGGACAAGTTATGATTGGACAGACACCAATGGACCCCAACGCGCGTTGAGAAAAAAGATTCCTGCAGCTTCATCAAAAACGCCCACCCCCAAGGGCGTCCGCGAACCACCGCTCTACGGCAGTTTCCGTTTCAGGTTCGGGTTAGCCAGAAGCAGCCCCAACCGCTCCGCCGCCAGCTTCTTCTCCAGCCCGTTCCCTCGCCCCATCTCCAAAAGCTTCGCCTGCGCCACCTCCGGCTGGTCCAACGCCCCCAACATGAAATCCAGTTCCTGACGTTCCCCCGTCGTCTTCGCCGCCGTGCGCGCCTTGGCCGCCGCATGCCGCTGCAGCGTCTCGTTCACCTCGCTCCGCCACGCCTCGCGCGCCAGCGCCAACAACGCCGCCCCGTCCTTCGTCCCCTCCAAGGCCTTTGCCAGGCGCTCCGCTTCCGCCGCCGACCCCTCCGACGCCTCCTTGGTTGACACGGTCTTCGGAATCGCCGCCGCCACCGCAACCACCGGACTCACCACGAACACCGGGTCCTTGGCGCTTCCCCCGTTGATCGGTGTTCCATGATCCGTCGAGCTCTGACAAGGAGTTTGGTCCTGTTTCTTGCATTTTTTGGGAGGATCAGCAGCAACACTCCCGCTCACCATGCCCAAGACAAATGCCGCCACCCAACAAAACGCCGCGAACTTCTTCATAAAACCTCCTGAGTTCATAAAGTTTCGATTCTCCTCCGTTGCCTGCCACCAACCGCCAACACCGCGAACAAATACCAATAACGCTTTCTCGACTATCAAACCCACGTCCCCCACGCAAGAGCATTTTGAAATTATTTTGAGCGGCTTCCCAAGACCAAGAAGGCAACCGCTTCCCGTTCACCGCTGCTGGAAATCACTGCGGTACCTTTGATCGGCGCTGGACAAGCAGGGCGCACAGGCCAAGAGCGACGATGCAATGAAGGGCGAGCACGCCACCGGCCATCCGTGTCGAGGCCAACCAGGTATGCGTGCCTTGTCTCACCACGTCATACACGGCACAATCCGACAGCGTTTTCAGGTAGCCGCTCCACCCCCAGTAGGCAGCGATCCACGGGCGCGTGATCCAGACAAGCCAATCGGGAAGGGCCAGCACGGCGCCCGACAATGGGAGCTGCAAGCCGACCAGGTAAATGGAGAGCAAAGACGCCCGCTCCGCGGAACGCGATGAGGCCGAAATGGCAAGGCAAGTAGCCCCCATCGCCAGAGTCGTGAGAAAGAGAATGGCGAACTGCGCCCCAAATGCGCCCGGGAAACGGCAAACCACCTTGACGAACCAGGTCATCCACAGGGCCTGGGCCAAGCAAAGCATGGCGACCAAGGTGAACTTTGCGCCAACGTATGCCCAAGCCGAGAGCCCGCAGCGACGTTCCTTGTCGAGAATGGCCGACTCTTTGGCAATTTCACGGGCACTGTCGTTGGATCCAGCCAAGGTCAGAAGAATGACCTGGAACATGATCAGGCCGGACACGAGCGTCGCGGAGGACATCGAATCCCGCAGGTAGAGCAACTGCTCCTGCAAGGAGCGGATGATGTTGGTATCGAGCTGGAGGGGGAGGTTCCGCACCTGGGGCAACCCGTCAAGAGCGAAAACGGCGACGAGAGCTGGAAAGGTAAAGAGAAGGGCCAACTGCAGGGCAATGAGGGCCTTGTCGCGAACGAAAAGGAGCATTTGTCGGCGGAGGAGAACAAAAAATTGACGCAACGAGGAAGCCGGACGGGAGGACCGTACGGAGAACGCACCTTCCGGAGCAGCGTTCGATTCCAAGAAAGGCGATGAGTGTTGAATCTCTGAAAGGTCGTCCATCTGGAAAAGGTCCTCGATCACTCCTTCCCGCTTGCGTTTCTTGAGATCCGCAAAGGTTCCGTGATACCAGAGACGCCCCTCTTTCATGAAGAGCACGGAATCCACCCGGTCCAGATGACGTACGGAATGCGTCACCAATAGAACCGTTTTGGACGCCTTGGTTGTCAGAAACCGCAGCCACTCCATCATGTCCGCTTCCGCGTGAGGATCGAGGCCGCTGGTCAGCTCGTCCACCAAAAGGATGGGGGGATCGGCCACCAAGGTTTCGGCCAAGGCCACCCGGCGACGCTGTCCTCCCGAGAGGCTCCCGTAGCGTTGATGCCGAACGCTTTCAAGTCCGGCCAGCTCAATGAGGTATTCCAGCCATCGCACGCGGGTGGAAAAGGCCAAAGCGTCGGGAAGCTGCAGATCCACGCAGAAACCCAGGATTTCTTCGACGGTCAGGGATTCATGGGCCTCGGAAAACTGAGGCAGGTACCCGATGGCCAGAGGCTGGGTCTCCCTATAGGCACTGGCGGGACAGTTGAAGAAGCTCACCTCGCCTGCAGCCGGCGTCAGGATGCCGGCCAGACTGCGCAATAGCGTGCTCTTGCCGCAGCCTGAAGGCCCGATGACGGCCGCGAGATGGCCGTGAGGCAGCGCAAAGGAAACGTCGTCCAGCAACGCGCGCGGCCCATCATGACCTTCTGTCTCCACCCGCAAACCGCGGACGGAAATGGCCAGGCAAGGTTCTGCCTCACTCTTGTCGGTCATCCGTACAGCCGGTGCGAAGATCAACCGCCTCCAGAAGCCGACACGGTATCCTTCTTGAGAATCCGTTCGCTGAGGCGCTCGATGGCGGCCCGGGCAATATCACTGGAAGGGTTCAGGCGTTGCGCGTTCAAATAGCAGGCCAGGCTGAAGCCGAGCGAGCCAGCCTGCTCGGCTTCTTCGCCGCGTTTGATCTGCTGCACAAACGCGGCGCTTTCCGCGGAAAGTTCCGCCAGAAGCTTGTTGAGCACGGAATCCTCGGGCCATTTGCGCGCCGCGTCTTCCAAGGCCTCCCAAGCGCCAAAGGGGTTTCCGTTGCGACGGAAAAGCTTCGCTTTTTCGATGGCGGTTTCGATCACCTTCACCTTCTCCAACACCTCTTTCATTTGCGCCACGCGTTTGGCGTCGCCCACGATCGCCGTTGCGAAGGGTAGTTGCTTGTCGAAAATCGCCCGGAAGTTGTGCTCCTCCATCAGGCGGTCGAATTCTCGGACGAGTTGGTTCTTCGTGTCCTGGGAATCAAAGAAACCGAGCTGCGCCGAGTTGAGGTCAGGGTTGCCGGGCCAGGTCTGTGCCGCGGACCGGAATTCTGACATGGCCGTTTTCAGGTCCCCCTGTTGAGCGGCAAGCCTGGCATTTCCCAAACGCAGCCGGCTTTCGAGCTTCACCGCTTCGACCACGGACCGCGGTTTCGTGGCGTCAAAATCTGACGCCTGCTTCTGGATGTCCTTGAGCAGCGTTTCCACGCTGGTGAAGTCCCGAGCTTCGAGCGCATTCTGAAGTTTTGCCACAGACATCCCAAAAGTTTGCACGCGCCGCTTGGACTCGCGATCCAAGGAAAGAAGGGCCGTGTGAAACTCGCTGGCGACAAAGGCGTTCAGCAACTGTTCCGACGCTCCTGCAACTTCATTCTGTTCCATCTTGTAACGGAAAACCGACACTGCCTGTTCGACGTCCCGGACGATCTCCTTGGACATGTTGACCTGGTTGGCCATGGAGGAGGGATAATCACCTCCTCCGTAGAGACAGCGGTAGAAATCCGCTGCAATGACCACGTGCAGGTGCCGCCGCGCCGTGAACAACGCCGCGATGTACTCCTGAAAATCAGCCTTGTTCTTGAGCTCAAGGGCATCGGTTTTCAACTCGGCCGCCTTGATCTTGGTGCGCGTCTCAATGGCTTTGAGGTACTCCCCGATGACCTGCATTTTCCCCTCAACAAAAGGAACGTTGTCCGCGGTGACGGAGGGCCCGCTTCCGGTAGGGCCTTTCGTCGAACCGATCCGCCGTCCGGTTGCAGCGGATCGAGGGGCGTTATCGCCTCCGCCGGTGATGGAGGTGGGTTGGGACATCACGTCCGCGTTGCGGCTGGCTGCCTCCATCTCGTGCTGCATGCGCTTGACCTTTTCTTCGAGCTCAGCGTTGGAAAGCTTCATGTCCCGCGTCGCTTCCACACGCGCCGCCAAGGCCGCACCGATCCCGGCATCCCATTCAAAATTCGCCATTTCCAGAAGCCCCTTGTAGGCCGCGCGATCGTCACGTCTTTGAAGGGCTTCCTGCACTTCCTTAATCAACGACAGGTACCGCGCAATCGCTTTGGGCTCGGCCGGCGAAGCGTTCAGGAACTTTTCAAACCGAGCACGGATAATCGGATTGTCGAAGCCGGGCGAGGTCAGGGCGCTGATCGTCTTGATCTTTTCCCGGAGCGCTTCCTGTTCGGCAACCAGCGAACCGGGCATGTCGGCCCCTGTGCCTGCCGTGAGGGGGGCGATGGCTTGGCCGGCAGCGCCAGGCAATCCCTTGGCCCCCGAGAGGAAATCCAAGGCGGGCGTGGCCACCGAGGATTTGACGGGATGATTGGTGTCCGTCAATGACGCCGGGGACGGCAAGGGCGTTGAGGCTGCTTGCGGAACCGCGGAAGCGACGGGCTCCTGCTGGGCGAAAACCGCTCCATGAACCGCCAGACCCATCAGGACGCAACACAACCACCGCCCTCGCGGCACGGGTGCGGAAGGCGCGCTATTTCTTTCGAAAATCGTTGGCACGAATCAGCCCTCCGTCTTCGATTTGGATTTGAGCGATGTAAATCTGCCCCTTGCTAAACGGGTGCCGCAGACTGTCCTCCGGCACGAGAACGGGGATGAGGCGGCTGTCTCCGTCCACGCTGAAGACCAGCAATTTGCCGGTGTGCGCCGACCAACCGAGATCCCCCTCGACCTTCAAAGTGGCCTTGAAGCGATTGCCCGTCAGGGCACGCGGCGTATCGAAATACTTGTCTACGGGAAACGCCTCCAGCGTGCGAAACGGATCGTTCACCGTCTGCCGCCAGACGAGCATCCCCAGCACCACGACAACGAGCCCGAGGATTACGACCATCACGGCCAAGAGGTGATGCCCCTTCTCCGAGGGCACAGAATCCTGCGACAAAGGAAGTTCGTCGAAGGGCGACATCACGTCGCGCCCGCGCGGTGAACTGGTTCGTCCTGATCCCGGCGCCATGGCCGAAGGCTGTCAAACGCGCGACGCAAATGCAAGTGCAGACACCTCCTGCGAAAAGCGTTTCCCATGAGCAGTCAACATTCGAAGTGCTCGCCGAAACGCCGCACGGCTCAGGACCGTGCATGTTCATGGTGAGGGCGTTCCCGCGCTCGATGTAGAGGTATTCGACCCCTTCGCGTTCAAATGCCGCCGCCAGTTCCTGAGCCTGAAGCGGGTCAAACCGCTTCGGATTGGTCATGGAAGCCGAGGTAGGCCGGCAGGTTTTCCCGGCACCAAGCGCGGTATTCGGCCGTGGAATTGAAGATGCGGTAGGGAGCGTCGTCGAGCACCGGCTTGTGGGTGTAGCACCACCCGTGCTTCATCCGGAAGAGAGTGCTCCTCTTCATCTGGCGGCGGCACTGCTCGCGCCAAGCTTCCATATCGTCGGGAGGCTTCCCGAAGGAGTAGCCTGCCGCTTCCTGCGCGGAGGGTTTGGTGCTCATCGATTGGTGAACGGGAGAACTCTTGCGTCTCCAGAACGAGGGTATGGCCTTCCGCGCGACGTTTCAACCTCGGGCTGATGCATGAGGCCCTGCGTGAACGGTCGCGCGTGGCGCGACGATGTTGGCTCACGAGAGTTGACGATTGCGGATCTTGCGAAGCACTTCCGCCCCGCGGGACTCGGGAGCGGCTGACGGCGGAGGCGTGGAGACAGCGCGTGGAGGAGTCTCCTGCCCAACGCCCATTGCGAGTTCGAGTAGGCCGATGAGACGCTGGTTCTGGGTGGAGACCTGCTCCAGATGGGTCTGCACCGTCTGGAGATTCTCGCCGGTCGCCTCCGCGAGGGCTTGAAGTGCCTCACCGCGCGCGACAGCTCGTTCAAGGAGAGGCTGCTGTTGACGCAGTTCCCTCAGAACACGAGACTCGGGAGACGGGGTTCCCTGCCCTTCCCATTTACTCAACAGGTTTTCAAAAAACTCGTCCCAGCTCCGGCAACCGCTCTGCCGAAAATCGACGGCCATCCGAGCGCGGACGCCTTCGCTCAGCCGAAGTTGGATGCGTTTGGTGTCGTTCATAGTTGAATCCGTTTTCGTCGCAGAAGCCAGCTTGCTGGCGGAAGCGAAGTGCCACTCGTGCCAGTCGCCATGAAAGGGCGACTAACCTGCCCTGGATAAATGCAACTTTTTTCGCATTGGTTGATCATGGGACGGGCCATGTGAGTGGCCCTGTGGGTGCTCGGGTTGGTCACGGGTCCTTTCTATGGGTCCTTCACGGTCGCTTCGTCGTGGTCCCATGGGTCGCGTTTCATGGAGAGGGGGATCATTCTGCCCTTCGACCTGTCGGGTGCGGTCATATTGGAGTTCGATTCCCGGTCCTCTAATCTGCGCTTACGGTGTCCCCGCCGGTGCGGTCACCAGGATAGTCGGAGAGCGGCCGGGAAAAGGTTGGAGGAAGGATCTGGGTTGGTAGGGGCGTCGCTCACGGAGCATCTTCCACGCGATCTCGGCCAAGCGCCGGGCGATGATGATGATGGCCGTGTTGGCGCCCTTGCCCCGATGCCTCTGGTGTTGGTAGAGACCAGCGAAGTAGTCGCTGTTGTGAACGGCCCCCCAAGCGGCCTCCACGAAGGCCCAGCGCAGCCACTTGTTGCACATGGACATGAGCCGTCCCTGGTACACGTTGCCGCCACTGGCATGGGTGGTGGGCACGAGCCCGGCATAGGCCAGCAGCTTGGGCGCGGAAGGGAACCGCCCGACCTGGTCGATCTCCGCGGCCACGACCGCGGCGAGGACGAGGCCCATCCCGGGCAGGCTCTGCAGAAGCAGGGTCGCCGGGTCGGCCGTGTTCTCTTCGAGGATCAGCCGTTCCATCTCGTGGAGCTGCTCCCTGAGCAGCTCCAGGACCTTGAGGTGTTCCTGGAGCAGGCTCTGGTCGGGCTCCGTGAGGCGCAGGGCCCGCAGCACCTTCATGCCTCTGACGCCAAACAGGTCGTGCATCTCGGGCAAAACCACCTTGTGCTTCTGCTGGTCCAAGAGCATGTGAACCCGATTGCGCAGACGGGTCTGCATCCGGACCCAGAACATCCGTTGCCTCAGCACCTGCTTGCGCCGTCGAGAAACCGCCGAGGGGATCCACGCTCGCGCGATCAGGTTCCCTCGCAGCAACTGGGCTAGCGCACGGGCGTCCAAGGTGTCGGTCTTCACCTGCGCCTCCGCGATCACCCGGGTCTTGTACGGGTGCGCCAGAACGATCTCCTCGATCCCTTCGAGGCCTTCCAACACGTCGTAGAGGTATCCCCAGTTCCAACACGCCTCGATGACCACCTTGCACGGCCCTTCCAGCGAGGAGAAGAAACCGGCAAAGCCATCCCGGGTGTTCCCGTGGATGCGGGCCTCGCGACACCGCTGGCCGTTCTCGCCAACGGCTGTGGCGACGCTGTACTTCTTGTGAAAGTCGATGCCGACGAAGTTCATGGTTGCTCCTGTGGTTGGGGTTTTCGATCAACCTACGCGGCGACCCGGCATTTTCATGCCATCTGCCTTGCCGAAAGTTCCCTTTTGGGGGCTTTGGCTTCTCGCTGGAGAGACCCGTGGCTTCCATGAATACGGTCCTGCGCATCCGCGCAGTCCATCATGGCCGGTCCACGGTCACGCTGAGGCGGGAGCCCATGACGTGCTTGGGACGATGACCTGGGGATGGCATGGCCTGTTCCGGTAAGCGGTCGCGGGTCGTGGGACAGGAGGAAGCTCATGGGGTTCAGGACGGCGGAGAGTTCGTTGAGGCGAGCCTTGATCTTCTGGCAGACCTCACGAGGCACGGCCGGTTGCATGCTGATCCAAGGGCATTGGGGGGCCTGTGGGGCGGGCGGTGAACACCCCGGCGGGGCGAGGTCGTCATTCATGGAGTGGGTGGGGTGTTGTGACGCGCGGTCTGGCGTGCGGAGGGTCCCCCGTAGCGCGGGAACCGCGACATGGGGGACGCTCCGCCCGGGCAGTTCGGCGGAGGGGTGGAACCAAGGGGGCCGTCTTGATGTGGCCGTAGCCCAACGGAGAGGAGGATCGGAGCATCTCCATGCGGAGATCCTCTCGAAGTGCCGGCCCAGGCCACATGAAGACGTGCAGGGAGGAGGGAGGTGGTTCATACCGGGACTCCCGTGGCTGCCGCCTGTGGGGTGACGACATCTGCATGGTCTACCTGCGGAATCGCTCCCTGGCTCTTCCTCGCAAACCATGCAGCAACCTCCGGGGCGAGACGGAGGGCCTCCTCGTGGAGGCGCTCGTTGTCGAGCGCGTCCTGGCGCCGCCGCTCGCGAAGGCGCTCGGCCATCGCCTCGCGACGTTGCTCGACGGTCCTGCCGTCCTTCACGAGGTGGCACCGCGCGAGGTAGATGGTGAGCGCCGGGTTGGCGAGCTCGTGGCGTGAGCGTTCGCCACGATCCATCTCGTCGGTGGCCACGCCATGGGTGTACCGGAGGACATGGCGGTAGGCGGCGAGGATGGCGGCCTCGTCGTGACCCTCCTGCATGGCCTGTTCGGCGTAGGAGCGCGCCGCGTGGCGAGCGTACCGCACCTTGCAGTTGTCCCAGTGGAGCGGCTCGATCCGCGACGCGACCGCAAAGGCCTTGAACCGAAGCGCGGTCGGCGGTGCGCACCCCGTGGAGGTCTTCTGCCTCGGGCAAGTGGACGGGCATGGACCGTTCATCGCGGGCGGTCCGCCTGTGGGCCGCCCGCCGTCCGAATCCCGGGGGACCCGGCCGACGGTTCCACTGCGGGAACCCTCGTCGGCCGTGTTCATTACCTTCCCTGGAGTTCCTTCATGGGATTCCTTCCCCTGGCTCCTTTTCGGAGTACCCCCCTCCCTTATTGTCGGAGGGGTCCCCTCCGAAACGAAGGGGGCCCCCCTATCTTCGGAGGGGTGCCCCTTGGAAGAGGCAGGTTTCCAGTCGGCAAAAGGGGTGAGCATGTAAAGCGTGGTGGTCCCGGGGCGCATCTGCGACCTGACCATGTTCAACTCCTTGAGGCGTCGCAGGCAGCGGCGAACGGTGTCCTCGTGCATCCGACATGTCCTGGCCATGGACCTGACGGCGGGCCATGCCCCATCGGTCCCGGCCCGCCGTGCCAAGTGGGCATAAAGGCGAAACTCGGTCGGGATGAGGACGTGGTCGTCAAGCTCCGCCCGAATGAACAGGATGTTGAAGGCGTTCTCGCCGTGAGACAGGGCCCTCCCATCTCCGTCTCCACGTGGGGGGCGACCCTTTCGTTGTGACGGAGGAGACCCGCCGTCCCATGCTTCGGCGGTCCACTCGGAAAGCGGGGCCAGTGTGTAGACGGTCGTCGCCCCATGCCGTGGGCGCGCTTTGATCAGGTTCAACCCCTTGAGGCGTCGCAGGCAACGTCGGACGGTATCCTCATGCATCCGGCACTGTTTGGCCATGGAGGCGACCGACGGCCATGCCCCATGGGCCCCGGCGCGCCGCGCCAGGTGCGAGTAAAGGCGAAATTCGTTCGGCGCGAGGACCGAGTCGTCGGCCTCGGACCGGACCATGAGGATGTTGAATCCCCGTTCGGCATGAAGGAGCGTCCTCATGCCTGTCCCCCCGTGAGCACAAACGGCTGTCCATGGGCGTCAACCGCGGGCTGAAAACGGCCGTGCGGGACGCGGCGAGCCTGGGCGGGATCGATTCCGCTTCTGCCTCCGTTTCGACTCCCAGACTCGGGAATCCGCCTCCGTATTACGTTTTTGTTACGTTGGAGGCTGCTGTAGAGTGGAGCGGGTGAAGGGAATCGAACCCTCGTCCCAGGCTTGGGAAGCCCGTGTTCTACCATTGAACCACACCCGCGCCCGACGCCGCGCAGGGTAGCGCGCCCGCGGCGGTTGTAAAGCCGATTCCGCTTTCATCCCCTCTCGCGAATTGCCTCAAATGAAAGGACACCCGAATCGGAAGCCGAGGAGGGAAAAACTGGAATCGTTGCCTCCCAATAGATGACTCCGGAGGAATGGACGCGAAAATGGGCTCTCCCGGTTTCCTGGAGGTTCAGGAGTGAACGGCTGAGGGGCTGAGGTCGGAGCCGCGACGGAGCGCCATCCTTCGGCCAGAAGCCGGGTGAAAATTTTGCTCGGAGGGCGAGGCTCCGTCCGAATCACGCAGTTCGAAGGGGCTGATCGGCGTGGGCCACGCCCGACGGAGGGGGACCAGCCTCCCCCACCGAGACGAGCGAAGGGCGGGCGCGTTACTTCTTGAACCGGATCGTGGCGCTAGCGATGTTGTCGGCCGAGTCGCTCGCGCGGACGTTGACGTAGTGGTCGCCAGGCACAAGGTCCGAGATCGGGATGACGAAGCGGTTCTCCTTCACGTCGTAGATCCCGCCCACGGGGAGCAGCGGACGCCAGTCGGCTCCATCCACGGAATACTCGGCCTCATCCACGACGCTGGTGGTGTCGCGGATCACGAGGGAGAGCGTCCCTTTCTTGAGCGCCTCGGGGGAGAGATCGGGCAGGATCGCGGGCGCGGTGTGATCCACCGTAAAAACCTCACTCACCATCTCGTCGCTGAGCAGCTCGGCGGGGAGATTTCCGGAGAGGTCGCTGACCACGACCTTGAGGACGTAATCGCCGTCGGGCCATCGGGCGGCGTCCCAGGCGAAGAAGTTTTCGCGCAGGTCCCCGCAGAGCAGCGTCCATTTCTCCGCGCCCGAGGCGCGCGACCATACTTGGGCGACGAGATCGTCGTTGTCGGGGTCGCCGGCCTGCCAGGTCACCGATCGCCAACCCATCTTTCGGAACTGCTGGAGCAGAGGAGCGCGCGCGGCGGCGAGCAACGCTTCCACGGCGGTGTTCGCAGAGGTGGCGGCGGCGCCCTTTGCGTTCGTGCCGGCCGCCGGCGCGCCGACGGCACCGCCCGCAGCGATCGGCGGCAGCGGCATCTCGGGACGGGGCGCGCGGACGAGTTCGATATTGTCGGGAGTGACGATGACGCGCGCGATTTTCGGCGGCTGATTTTTCGGCTGATAAAAGAGGTCCACCCGATCCACAGCCGGTTCCGCTCCGTCTTTTTCGGCCTTCATCTCGATCCGATACTGGAGATAGCGTCCGACGGGGCTCTGAATGCGGTTCGCGGCGTCGAGAGTTTTCCAACCACTCCAGACCTTGTCGGGCTTGGCGGTGTTCCCCGAGCGGGTGAGCAACTGCGCGGCACCGGCAGCGGCGCGCCATTCCACGGCGCCCCAGCGCGCCGAGGCGCGCGCGTCGAGGATTTTCGATTCGAAAAAACCTTTTCGTCCAGTCGCGCCGGACAGGCTCCAGAGCGCCCCGTCGTTCGAGGTCGCGGCGATCCAACGCTCGCCGCGCGGCAGGAGCGTCGTCAAGGTCTCCGCCTCGAGCTGGTTGAGGATCGTCCAGACATGCGGTCCGATGACTTCGAGGAGCTTGCCCTTGCGGCCCGTGCCCGCCCAGACGCGCCCCGGGCCGGGCACGGCAAGGGAGTAGACGTCCTCGCTGTCGCCCCACCAACGCTCGACGCTTCCGTCAGGGGCGATGCGCACGATCTCGCCCGCGCCGGACTTGTCCGCACCGCCGTCGCTTCCGCCTCCGTCGCCTTTCATGGCCGCTTCGAGCGCTTGCGCGCCGACGCTTCCGCCGGCGCCGGAAGCGGCCGCCTTGGAGGCAGGCGGCCGCGCGAGCGGAGGCGGGCGGCCGCCCTTGCCGTCGCCCATCGCGGCGGCGAACACGGCGCCGTCGGACGCGGCGGCGAGTGCAGTGATTTCGCGGAAGTCGGAATCCCACGCGGCGAACGGAATGGCAGCCGCGCCCGCGGTGGAATCGAACCGGTAAACGATGCCGTTTCCGTCGCTGCCAACCCAGAGCCGCTTCTTCGCGTCGAACAACAGGCAGCGCAGATGAGTCTCGTCGCTATCGTAGAACACGCCGCCTTTCCCGGAGGGCGTAATCTTGAAGATCTTTCCCTTGTCGCCGGTCGCCGCGAAGAGGTTGCCCGCCGCGTCGAATGCGAGCGCCCAGATGTATTTCTCCTTCGGCTCGAAAAAGACGGAGGACTTTCCGGGACCTTCGACGCGATAAATCCTGCCGTCGGGCAGGGTGGCCACGAACAGGACGCCGCGTCGGTCGAGCGCGAGCGCCTGCGCCTGGAGCTCCTTCGCTTTGAAGATCTCCTCCGGTTGGCCGTTTCTGCCGACGCGGAAGACCTGGCCCTCGTTGCCGGCGGCGACGTAGAGCGTGCCGTCCGGCGCATCCGCGACGGCCCAGACGGTCTGAACGGGCAGCGCGGCGAGGCGCGTCGCCTCGACGCCGAGGCGCAGGAAGCCGTCGGAAGCGACGGCAACGCCGCGCGCTTCGCCTTCGGCAAAGTCGTCGAAGGAATCCTGGGTGAACTTCTGGGTCTGCACCGCGACGCAAGGGAGCGCGGCGAGCAGGACGGCGAACGCAGGGAGGAACGATTTCATGGGATGCGAAGGGTGAGGCTCCGACTGCCCTCGACGCGGGCCTGCATCGGAACCTGAGTCTCGGAAAGGATGAGGGTGGAAAGGCGGGAGGTGTCGGCGGTGGAGTCCGCGGCCATGAGCTTCCGCACGGACGCGGGCAGGGCGGGGAGATGGCGCTCGCCGAGGTTCAACCCCTCGGCCGCGCGGGTGACGAGCAGATAGGCGCGATCGGAAGGTCGGCGGTCGTTGAGGGCGAGGATGACCTCGTCGAGAGCGCGGGCGGACGCCGTTGCGGCGCTCGCGCCCCAGGCGTCGTCTTCTCCCGAAAAAACGACCGACGCGCCGCCGCGCGAGGAGGCCCTTCCGGAAAACCGCCTGAGCTGCGCGGCATCCGCGAGGACGATCTGAACCTCGCCCGATTTCGCTTCCTCGGGAATGCGGACCTCGAACTCTCGAGTGAACCGCGCGCCGCGCCAAGGCCGGAAGCGCGCGCGCAGGCGCACGCTCTCGCCGGGGCGGGCTTCGAGAACGTCCGCGGAGAGCTGTTCGATCACGATCTGATGCGCCGCCGGGCGAAACGCGGCTTCGACGGAAATTGATTCGATTTCGGGCTGGACGAAATCGTTCGCGTAAAGCTCGCCAAGTTGTCTCGACGGGCCGAGTGCGGCGTCGATCGCCCACATGCCTCGTTCTCCGGCAAACGTGTCCTCGAAGACGAGCGGAGAGGCGCCTTTCAAGCGCACTTCGCTTTTCAGGGCGAGGGTGCCTTCCTCGCTGCGTTCCATGACGTTCGCAAAAAGCTGGAGCAGCGCGGTCTGGTAAACCGGCAGGGTGAAAAACTTGTTGTCGCAGAATTCGAGTGCGCTCGATTTTTGGCCGCCGCCTTCGCGGGTCACGCGCACCGTCATCGGCACCATGCGCGGCACACGCCCGAGGAATCCAGCCACGGCGGACATCCGGTCCTGAGTCAGCAGGCCGACGAGCGGGCCTTTATTCGCCATCTTGAACGAGCGCTCGTAGCTGGAGACGATTCCGACGATCTCGGCTTTGCCCATCGGGATCGCGACGGCACCCACACCGAGGAAGGGGTGCCCGAAGGCAAGCACGCGGTCGTTGTCGCGCCAGGTGAGCGTGCCGGTGGCGGCCATGTTGAGGTCGCCGCGCGCGAGCACTCCCGTGAGCGGCGAACCGGGGACGAGATCGGACGGATCGTCGAGGCCTTGCGCCGCCTTGCCACCGCCTCCGCCGAAGATAGGGAAGAAGCCGGCTTCCCGCAGCGCGCGGCCGACGGGCTCGCGCGCAAGGGCCGGCAGTCCGCCGATCTCGAGAGGCAGCGGGAGCGGCCCCGCCGACGTGTCGGCGGCGGAGGCGAGCGTCGGGAGCGGAAAGCCCGTGAGGGTGCCGAGCCGGCGCAGGGCGGTCGAGGGACGCGCGGGGAGCGGGTCGCGAATCGCGCTGAAGAAGGATCGCCCGCCGCGCGCGTTGCCACGAAACTCGAAGAGCTCGAGCATGGACTCGATGGGCTGCACGCCGAAGATCGGGTCCTTGTTGAACAGCCATCCGTAGGCGAGGGCGCCCATGTTCCTGCCCTCGATGAAGCAGGGGCTGCCGCTCATGCCGCCGGCGACGACCATCTGTTTCGTGGGATCGTCGAGCATCTTGCACCAGATGATGTCCCGTCCCGGCCCCGCGAAATCCTTGCCCACGCCCAGGACTTCGAAGGGAAAAGGCTGGACGCGGTCGCCCGCGAACGTCGTGCGGCATTCGCCGCGCAACCCGGGCTTCACGTTTTTCAACGGGAAGATGGGTGGAGCGGCACGCGAAGCTCCGGCGATAAGCGCCAGCGCGAATGCGAGGCGGAAAACGAAAGGCACGGGAGAGCTTTGCCTGAATCCCGCCACCGGGTCAAATCCGCCCGAAGGCTGGCGGACGGATTCGTCATGGAGCCGAGGTCCGCCGCCTCCGGTCGGGCCTCAACGCGGGGAATCGCCGAAGGCGGCGGGTCCCAGAAAACCCCGCAGAGGACGCCAGCGGAGTATCGTCTCTCATGCCCGCCCACAACCTTCCACTTGGCGCGCCCTCTCTTCCTTCTCGAAACGCCTTGGGATAGACTTCAGGTGCGTGAGGTTCATCCCCGCAAGGCTTGTGTTCGTTTTCCTGGTTCTGACGGCCGGCGCCGGCTCGTCCTTCGCCCGTGTCTTCAGCCTGCGTCCGAGCGGTTCGGTCCTGGAGGACCCTTCCGCGCTCGGCGGCAAGGCGGTCTATAGCGGGCGGTTCATCGTGAACGGTGCGCCGTGCGTCTTGCGCCTCATCCAGCTCCCCGACACGCCCGAACTCGCGATGCGCCGCCTCGAAGGCGCCCTCGGCGGAGGGCTCGCGTGGGGCCGGACGCGAGGGGCGACGGTGACGGGTTCGTGGGCGGACGGGAACGCGCACCGGCGCCTGCTGCTCATACCCGGCGGTGTCGGGGGAGGGAGCCTGATCTTCGCGCTCGACGCGCGCGCCGCGCCAGGGAAACCGCCGCGCTGGCCGTCGGGCCTCCCCGAAGTTTCCCCCGCCCAGAGAGCTGACTGGGTGATCGAACATCCCGAAGCGGGTTTTCTCCTCGCGTCGGCGACGGTGGAGAACGCCGTGATAGACGCGTTGATGGAGACCTGCAAAGCGCGCTTCGAGGAGGACGGCTGGCAGGTCCATTCGGGCCCGAGTGGCGGCGAACGGCGCGGGCCGAATTCCGGATTTGCTCTTTTCACGAAAAAAGGCAAAGCATGCTGGGTGCAGGCGCGTTCCGGCCCTTCCCCGCAACAGGCCGCCGTCTTGTTCCTCATCAAGGCGGATTCCTCCGCGCCCTTTCTCCCGCCATGAAAAGCAAACTGATCCTCGCCCTCTCGATCGTCAGCGGCATCTTCGCGATGTTTCTGATGCAGTATTACATCAACGCCTACAAGCGGAAGATCAACCAGCAGTATCAGATGGTGGCGATCATCGCCGCGGGCGAAAATCTTCCCGTCGGCACGACCCTGACCCGCGACAAGCTCGGCCAGAAGGACGTCTCCAAGTTTTCCGTCTCCGCCCGCAACCTGATGCTCGACCAGGTGAACCTGATCGTCGGGCGAAAGCTCCGCAACTCCGTCACCCGCGGCACCCCGCTCCTGTGGTCGGACATCGTCGGCGACGAATCGAAGGGAGGCAACCTCGCCGCAATGGTCAACGAGGGGGAACGCGCCGTCTCCATCCCCGTGGACATGGTTTCCTCCGTGACCGGCCACGTCGAGCCGAACGATCATGTGGACATCCTCGGCACCTTCACCTTCCCCTCGACGAAAGGGGATCCCCAGCTCGACACCGTCACGCTGACCATCCTCCAGAACGTGACCGTCCTCGCGACGGGGAAAGAGACGGCGCGCAGCCTCATGGAAGGCGTCCTCGCCCTCGGCACCTCGGCCCGCCGCTCCGCCAATTACTCGACGGTGACCCTGCTTGTCACGCCCAGGGAGGCGGAGATGCTGGTCTTCGCGCTCCAGAAGGGTCGGCTCTCGCTGACCCTCCGCAATGCCGGCGACGTGAGTTCCGCGCGCGAACTCGGGAACATCAACTTCAACTACCTCGAGAAAAAGGTCGGGGAGTTCAACGACCAGCGGCAGGAGCGGCTGCGCGCAGGCGGTTCGCGCGACGCCTCGACGCCGTGAGGGCGGAGGCCACGCGCAACCCGATTCCTCTCATGGCGCTCCGACTCGTCATCCAGCTCGGCGGCGAGCGGCGGACCGTGCCGCTTGCGGAGGGACGCGAGGTTTTCCTCGGGCGCGCCGCCGACAACGAGGTGCAGCTCGACGACGCCGAAGTCTCCTCGCGTCACGCCGTGGTCCGCATGCGCGACGGAACGGCGGAAGTCGAAGACCTGAAAAGCACGAACGGCACGTATCTCGACGAGGTGCGCTTGCGCCGTCCCATCGAGCTGGCGCCCGGACATCCCGTCCGGATGGGGCGCCACCTGATCGGCGTCGAGAAGGCCGCCGCGGACGAAAAGGGCGGCCGTTCCTGGAAGGGAAAATCCGGCGAACTTTCCTCGAGCCGCATCAAGCCGCCCATGATCGAAGGCGCCTCGGACCGCAAGACTCTGGTCGCCCCCGCGCCGCCCGCCGACGCGCCGTCGTTCCGCCCGTTCACCGACGCGCAGATCCAGCGACGCGAACAATATCGGACGGTCCGCCAAAAAATCCACCGGGAGCTTTTCGCCCGGCTCGACCTCAAGCGCCTCGTGATGAGCGGAGTGAAGGACGAGGAACTCACCCGCCGTGCGCGCAAGACCATTGACGAAATCATCGAGGGGCTGGGGGCAGACATCCCGCGCAGCGTTTCCAAGGGACAACTCGCGAGCGATGTGTTCGACGAGGCGATGGGGCTCGGTCCGCTCGAGCCGTTTCTCGCCGACCCCGAGATCACCGAGGTGATGGTGAACGGCTCCGACAGCGTCTACTACGAAAAGGCGGGCAAACTCTATCTCTCGGAAAGCCAGTTCCTCGACGACCAGCAGCTCCACGGAATCATCGAACGGATCGTGGCCCCCATCGGCCGCCGCATCGACGAAAGCCAGCCGATGGTGGATGCCCGCCTCAAGGACGGTTCACGCGTGAACGTGATCATTCCGCCGCTCTCGCTGAAGGGGCCGTGCGTGACCATCCGCAAGTTTTCGAAGATTCCGTATACCGTGGATGACCTGATTCGCCAATTCGGCAGCTTCACCCAGGACATGGCCGACTTCTTCAAGGTGTGCGTCCAGATCCGCCGCAACGTTGTGATCTCGGGCGGCACCGGCTCGGGCAAGACCACGCTCCTCAACGTCCTGAGCGGTTATCTGCCCACGACCGAACGCATCGTCACGATCGAGGACGCGGCGGAGCTGCGCCTCAACCAGCATCATGTCGTGAGCCTTGAATCCCGCTCCGCGAATATCGAGGGGCGCGGCGCGATCACGATCCGCGACCTCGTTCGCAACGCCCTGCGCATGCGCCCCGATCGCATCGTCGTGGGCGAGTGCCGTGGCGGCGAGGCGCTCGACATGCTCCAGGCGATGAACACCGGCCACGACGGCTCGCTGACGACCGTTCACGCAAACGCCCCGCGCGACGCCCTGGCCCGCATGGAGACGATGGTGCTCATGGCGGGGATGGACCTGCCGGTGCGCGCCATCCGCGAGCAGATCGCTTCCGCGATCCATGTGATCATCCAGCAGGACCGCTTCAGCGACGGCACGCGCAAGGTCACGAGTGTGACGGAGATCGTTGGGATGGAAAACGACGTGATCACGATGCAGGAACTCTTCCGTTACGTGCAGACGGGGATCGACGAGAAGGGTCGGGTGCTCGGCTACTACACGGCCACTGGTGGCGTGCCCACCTTCATGGAGGAGCTTCGGGTGCGGGGCTGCCGGCTCAACCCCGCGATCTTCGAGCGCGTGGCGTCGAAGGAGGCGTCCGGATGAGCGAGGCCTTCCAGCTTGTGGCCATGGCCCTGATCGGCGCCGCGGCCGGCGGCGCCGTCTTCGCGGGCGGACACGCGCTCCTGGCGTGGTACGCCGGGTACGAGGCGAGCTACGTCGAGCGGACGGGCGCGGACCTCTACGGGATGTTCAGCAACCTTTCTCCGCGACGGTTCCTCCAGTGGTCCCTCGCCGCCTTTTTCCTCGGGTTTTCGGCGGCGTTCCTGCTCCTCGGCAGCTACGAGTCCTGGTTCTGGTTCGGCGTCACGCTCGTGCCCTCCCTCGGCGTCGGCTTCGGCGCGTCGTTCCTCCCGCGTGTCCTACTGAAGCGCGCGGCGAAGCAACGCCTCCTCCGCTTCGACCTCCAGTTGCTCGACGCCCTCATGAGCATGAGCAACTCCCTCAAGGCCGGCTTCAGCATCATCCAGGCCTTCGAAGCTGTGGTGCAGGAGAGGCGCGACCCCATCGCACAGGAGTTCGACCTCTTCCTCCGGGAAATCCGCCTCGGCGTGAAGTTCGAGACCGCCTCGGAGAACCTCGCGAAACGGGCGCCGAGCGAGGACCTCCAGATCATGCTCCTCGGCATCGAGACGGCTCGCCAGACGGGCGGCAACCTCACCGAAGTCTTCGATCGCCTCGCCACCGTCATCCGCGAGCGCATGCGCATCCAGGGCCGCATTCGCTCCCTCACCGCACAGGGGCGTCTCCAGGCCTGGGCTGTCGGCCTCATGCCCTTCGTCCTCGCGGTCGGCGTCTGGTTCATCCAACCCGACATGATGCGCGCATTCGTCACCTCGTTCGCCGGCGTCGCGATGATCGGCGTCATGCTGCTTTTCGAGTTCGTCGGCGTCCTCGTCATCCGCAAAATCGTGAACATCGATGTATGAGGAGGAAGCCGGAAGCCTGAAACGCGAATCATGAAGTTCGAACCGAAAATTCGCCCTCGGGAAGGCTGCTGATCTTTCCGCCGGCCTCCTTTAAGCGTCGCCCTTCCTTTCCGCCTGTGACTCTCCTTCTCGTTTTGATCCTCGTGCTGACCGCAGTGGCCGTCGGGAGCGCGGTGTATTACCTCGGCGGTCTCACGCAACAGGTCCAGTATGTGATCCTCGCCGACGGACGCCGCCAGGAGCGTTCGCTGCCGATGTTCATCCGCGCCGTGCTGCCGTTGACCTCGATGACGCCGAAGCTCCTCCAGGGAGGCCCGTGGAAAACCGCCGCTGCGCGGCTGGACCGAAAGATCCTTTCGTCGGGCTTCGACAGCCTCATCAACGGCCGCGAGTTGATGCTCTGCCAGATGTGGCTCGGCGGGATGGGGTTTCTTTTTGGCCTCCTCCTGGGGCGCGGCGTCCATGCGGTCGGACTGCTCCTGACCGTGGCGCTGTTCGCCTATCCGCGGATATGGCTGAAGGGCGCGCTGGCCGAACGCCACCGCCACATCCAACGCGGCCTGCCCTATGTGCTCGACCTGCTCACGCTCTGCGTCGAGGCGGGACTCGACTTCATGAGCGCGCTCGCGAAGATCGCGGAACGCCGCAAGATGGACCCGCTGGGCGAGGAACTGATGCGCGTCTTCCACGCGATCCGGCTGGGGCGGACGCGGCGGCAGGCGCTCCGCGAAATGCGCGACCGGGTGGATCTTCCCGACCTCACGGTGGTCGTCAACGCGCTCACCCAGGCCGACGAACTCGGCGTGAGTCTCGGAGCGATCCTCCGCATCCAGGCCGACCAGCTCCGCACGAAACGCTTCCAGCGCGCCGAGACGCTCGCCAACCAGGCGCCGACGAAAATGTTGCTTCCGCTCGTCTTCATCTTCGTTGCCGCCTTCATCATCCTCCTCGGTCCCGTGCTCCTTCAGGTCTTTCAACGGCTGATGTGAGGGAGGCGCTCCCCTCATCCTCCTGCAGGGGTTGCCGCCCTGATGCGCCCGATTCGGCGAACATGAAAAACGCGCGCTTGGAAACGGGTCAGGGAGGCGAGGCAACGCGCGCGCGATGGGCGGCCGCGGCGAGGAGCGCCTTCTCTTCGGGCAAAAGGCGGGCGGCGGCCGCGAGTTTCAGGTATTTGCGCGAAAGCGACGGGTTTACGGAAGCCAGGACCAGGCCGTAATAGGCGGCGACGGACGGCACGCGCAGAGTGGCCGCGTCGAACTCCTCCAGGGTGTGCGCCGCCACGCGATCCATATCCAGGAGATGGAGCGCCAGCGCATGCGTCGTCGCGAAAACGGCGTTGGTAGGATTTGAGGCGTAGAGGCGTTGAGCGGCGGCGATGGCTTTTGCGTCTTTGCCGCGCAGCAACAGAGTGAACATGATCGCGTTGTTGCGCACGTCCGTGTCGTGCGGATCGAGATGGAGGAGGCGTTCGGTCACCTGAAGCATCCCCTGCGTCTCGCCCCGATGACGGTAGCGGAGGAAGAGCTGATGGAGCGCCCAACGCGGCGCCACCTCTTCCTTGGCGATCTGCCAGAGCAGGCCTTCCGCCTCCGCATCCCAGCCCCAGCTTTCGACGAGTTTCAAGAGCGTCATCTGGAACCTGGGATTGCGGGTGACGCCCTGCATCGCCGACCTCCAATAAATGGCGGCTTCGGCGGCGGCGCCCTGCTCCCGCAGCGCGCGGGCAAGAAACGCCCGCCGCAGGAATTCCAGCCGCACCCAGTTTTGCCGGGAGAGGGACGCCTCGAGCGCGCGCCAGTCGCCGCTTTTCACATTCAGATTGGCCAACGCCAGAGGGACGGGCGCCTGGCGGCAGCGCTCCGGAGGCAGGGCGGCCGCCCAGGCGCGCGCCGGCTGGACGAGGCCCTGCTCGTTCATCCAGCCCAACAGCTCGGCGATTTCGGACGGCGTTTGCGCGCCGTCCTGCAGCTCGCGCAAACGCGCGGGAAATCCCGCGGGATCAGCATGCCGCAGGGCGCTCAAGCCGAGGAGACGATCCCGGAAGCTCGCATCCGCCTCGGCTTGAAGCCGCTCGGCGCAGGCCAACGCCTCATTCCAGTCCTTGGCGCGAACGGCGTCGGCGTATAACGCGCGCAGGGCGGGGAGACGCAAGGTCGAATGCGCCGCGAGATCGCGCAGGTGCCGCCGCGCCTCCTGAACTTCCGGTGCTTTTCCGGTGTTCCATTTGGCGATAGCCCAGTTCAGCCGCAAGCGGTCGTCCGACGGCGCCAGACGGCACGCCTCGGCGTAATGGCGTTCCGCCCGGTCGCGCAGACCGCTTCGAAGGGCCAATAATGCGGCCAATTCCTGAAAAACGGCGGTCTTCCGGTCGGCTTCCTCCGCGGTCTTCAGCGCGGCATCCGCGGTTTTCAAATCGCCGAAGCGCAGCGCCGTGAGGACAAGGTCCGCGCGATTCCTGGAGTTCCGAGGCTCCAGCGCGAACACCTGCTTACGCCATTGGACGGCGGCACTGACACCCATTTTTTCCGCAAGAATGGCCATGACCCGGCAGGCGTCGGCGCGGGGCGGCTGCCGCTGCAGGACGCGGCGCGCGCAAAGCAGCGCGGGGCGATACTCTCCGCGCTCCAGATGTTCCTCGGCTTCCCGGACCAGCCGCCGATCCATCCAAGGAGGCCACGCGTGCCGAAAGGCATATCCTCCTCCGACGAGCAAAAGCCCCCCGAGCAGACTCCACCCGTAAAGCGGCCGCAAAAAATAAGGGAGACGCTTCGCGGACGGCGGTTCGGTTTTCAAACTCGTTCGGACGCCGAAGGCGCGGCGGCGCGCGCCCGCCGGCGCAGCCACGCCGCCGCGATCAACCCGGCGGCGGCCGCCGCCGCCACGGTTCCCGCTTCGGGCACCGGCGTGAACTCGACATCGTAGATGCTGATCCCCTGAAACCTGGGATCGCTCCGGGAACCGGAACCGCTGCCCAACGTGAAACTGAACGCCTTAAGCACTTCACTGCCGAAATCAACGGTGACGTTGCCGGCGTCAGAGTCCGTTCCCTGATTCGGCACGACGCCGATTCCGGTCACGACCTGCGACAGTCCCGATCCGGTCACCTGATTGCTGACGGAACCCGTGATCGTGGCGGCGACGAGCGAATCATCCAGGCGCTGTCCGCTGAGATCCCGGAGTTGATCTTGGTAATTGTAGGAAAAACTCCCCGTGCCGCGATCCACGTTGAAGATCGTGACGGGACTGAGGACGACGCCGTCATCATAGAGAAACGACATCGTCACTGCGACTTCCTGGTTGCGGTTCGCATAATTGAGCGCCAGGGCGAGCGACATCTCGTACGGAGAAATCCCGCCGGTATTCCACGTGCTGAGGTCCGGAGAGGGTTGTCCCGTGGAGGGATCGTCGCGGAACCTGTCGGTATCGCCCGAAATCGTGATCGTCACATCATTTCCGGAATGGGTCGGATCCACATCGAAGGATTCTGAAAGCGAGCCGGGAGTCCACGTCAGACTATCCCAGTCGAGGACATAGGCCTTGGCAGGAGCAAGGGCGAAACACGCTGCGATCCATGCCCAACCCCATAGAGGCAAACGAAGGAATGGAAAACGGAAGTGCATTTCGTGTTTTACCTTCTTCGACCTTCTTCGTCTCGACAGAATAGTCCATTTTCAACAATTTAGCGAGGAGATTCTTCATCATTTTTGGGATCCTTCAGGTACATCGTGACCCCCCCCTTTGAGGAAACTGAAGGTGGTGAATCAAGTGGTCATGATTTCGCCGGGCGGTTCGCCGTTGATGTCACGCCGAGCCGTGTGGCCTCGGCGCGGATGGGCGCCGATCGCGGCGATCTGAGGCAGGCCAACATCAGGTCGAGCCATACGAAAAAATCCGACGCCGGCGCGCGGTTGACCTCGGGATGAAGCTCGGCTAGAGAACGTAGCTCGCATGCGCCGCGATCATCAAGAGAACGAGTACGCCGCGGCGGCCAAAGGAGGTGAGCATCAGTGAGCGAAGTGAAAATTAAAAAAGGAGAATCGGTGGATCGGGCCCTGCGCCGTTTGAAGCGGAAGCTGGACCGCGAAGGGACGCTGCGCGAGGCGCGGGTGAAGAAGTATTTCGAGAAACCCAGCGTCCGCCGCAAACGCAAGGCCAAGGAAGCGCGGATGAACCGCCGCCGCTTCTAAAGGGCGACCTTAAAGGGCGTTTCTTCGCGCCGTTTCGGGTCTGCGCCGTCGGGACAAGGCGTTCCTTTCCTTGACGTTCCGCGGGAGAAGAAATCGCTTCCGCGCCTGCGGGTCCGGGACACTTGCGAGCCGCCTTCCTCGACAGCACGCCGTGCCGCGAAACCTTAACGTGACACGGTCCTCCAAGGTTTTGAGCCTCCTCTTTGTCGGATCTTTCCATGTTCGCCTTTTCCACCTGTTGGAACTCCGACCGTCATATTGACGGCGCGGCGATGCTCCGCGAAATCGCGGGCTTGGGCTTCACGAACATCGAGTTGAGCCACGGGATCCGGGTGAGCCTGATCGAGGGGATCCAGAAGGCCCTGGAAAAGGACCCGCGCCTCCGGGTGTCGAGCCTGCACAACTACTGCCCGTTACCGGTCGGCTACATCCGTTCTGCGCCGAACGTCTACGACCTTTCCTCGGAACGCAGTTCCGAGCGGGCGAAGGCGGTGCGGGCGACCATCGCCACGATGGATTTTGCGGAAAAAATGGAGACGCGGCACATCGTGCTGCATCTCGGCGGCGTTCGGATGAAAGATCCCGTTGAGCCGCTCATGGCATCGGTCGCGGCCGGCCGGCGCGACACGCCCGAGCACCGCGCGCTGGTGGAACGGGCGCGCCGGCATCGCGACGTCAGGGGGCGCGGCGCCTTTGCACACGCGATGAAGAGCCTCGCCGCCCTTGTCGAGGAGGCTCGCCTGCGGAATCTCGTGCTGGGCGTCGAGAGCCGCGCGCGCCTCGATGAAATCCCGTCGGAATCCGAGATGGAACGCCTGCTCGCCGAATTTCCTCCTGAGCATCTGGGTTACTGGCACGACACGGGGCACGTCCAGATGTGGGAAAACCTGGGCTTGGCGGATCACGCAGCCTGGTTGAAGAAGTTTCAGGGGCGTCTGGTCGGCGCGCATCTGCACGACGTGATCTGGCCTGAGCACGACCACCAGTTGCCGGGGGACGGCTCGGCGCCCTTCGATCGCCTGACCGCACTGCGCGCCGATCTCCCGAAAGTCTTCGAGATCCATCCCGGGATTCCCGGAGAAGTCCTCCCGGGCCGCCTCGGATCGTTCATGAAGAAGCTCGCGCCCTTGCCTCCATGAAAAAAAACCTGCTCATCGCCACCAAGCTGGTCCTCACCGCCACCATCTTCTGGTGGGTGATCCACAAGCTCGACATCCCCGGCCTTCAGGTGGAAGGGCGGGGCGAATGGGCCTTGATTTCGGCGAAGCTCGCGCATCTGGCGGGGATCGTTCGCGGCGCGAACGTGGGGCTGCTCCTCAGCGCGTTGGCGATGCTCGTCGGAACCATGACGATCGGAATCGTTCGCTGGCAGCTTCTCCTCCGCGTGCAGGGCATCCACCTGGGCAATTATCACGCGACCTGGATCACGGCTTCGGGGATGTTTTTCAACGCCTTCCTCATCGGCGCGACAGGCGGCGACGTCCTCAAGGCCTGGTATGCCGCGGAAGCGGCACCGCTCCAGAAGACCCGCGCGGTCCTGAGCATCGCTGTGGACCGCCTCATCGGCGTGCTCGGGCTCATGGGGGTCGCCTCCCTTTGCGTGCTCACCAATCTCCCGATGTTGATGACAAACGACGCCACGCGCCCGCTCGGTTATCTCATCCTCGCCTCGATCCCGTGCGTGGCGGCGGGAATCGCCTTGTTTTCGATGCGTCGCCGGCTGACGTCGCGGTCTTGGTGGGGCGCGGTCTGGCGGTTTGTCCCATTCAAGAAACTCCTCGGTCACCTGATGGAATCCTACAATGCCTACGGCCGGCGCCCCCGCGTTCTGGCCGCGGCGTTTTTCCTCTCGATGGGCGTCCACGTGAGCATCGTCCTGGTCGCTTGGTTGATCGGCCTGGCGCTCGGAGTGCAGGGCGCAAGCCTCGTGCATTATCTGGTCTACTGTCCCATCATCAACGCGATCGCGGCGATCCCCATCACCATCGGCGGGCTTGGGCTTCGCGAAGGCGCCTTCAAGTTTTTCTTCAATGGACTGCTTGGTGTGCCGCAGGAGCAGTGTGTCACACTCTCCCTGGTGTTCTACGCCGCAACACTCGCTTTGAGCCTCGCCTGCGGCGTCCTCTTCCTCATCGGGAAACCGAAGTCGTTCCCTCGGAGGAGGCCCGAAGCCGGAGCCTGATCCGGGAACGAGGCGCAGGATTTTTCCGCCTCGAATTGGCGCTTGTGGCTGCGGTCCCCGACTGCTAGAGACGCGCACGCGTGAAACACATCTACGGAGTCGGCGTGATCGGCGGCGGAGGCGCGATCGGTCTGGAACATCTCGCGAGCTTCCAGCAGAGCCCCTACGCGAAAGTGCTGGCCCTTGCGGAAACGAGCGAGGCGCGCGGGCAGGAGGCCTGCCGGCGCTTCGGCGTGCCTGATTGCCACAAGGATTATCGCGCGCTCCTGCGCCGCAAGGACCTTCAAGTCGTCAGCATCGCGCTGCCCAATTGCCTCCATGCGAAAGTCGCCGTCGAGGCGCTCGAGGCGGGCAAGCACGTGATGCTCGAAAAGCCCATGGCCACCTGCACCCGCGATGCGGCGCGGATCGTCGCCGCGGCGAAACGCGCGCGGCGCGTCCTCATGGTCGGCCAGAACATGCGCTTCACTCCGGACGCGCAGCGGCTCAAGGTCCTCATCGAGAAAGGGCGCCTCGGGGAGATCTATCATGCGCGCGCCTGGTGGTATCGTCGCAGCGGGATTCCGCGCATCGGCTCCTGGTTCACTCGGAAGAAATTCGCCGGCGGCGGCGTCTGCTACGATCTCGGCGTCCACTTGCTCGATCTCGCCCTGCACCTCATGGGGAACTTCGAGATCGCCTCGGTCTTTGGTTCGGTGAGCAGCCATCTCGGCACCCAGGGCATCGGCGACGGAAATTGGGGCAAGTCCGAGATTGATCCGAAGAAAACCTTTGACGTCGAAGACCGCGCCGTGGCGCTCGTGAAATTCAAGAACCGCGCCACGCTCTATCTCGAGGTGACCTGGGCGACCTTCCAGGAAAACGACAGCGGCTACGGGATCGAACTCTTCGGCGACCAAGCAGCAGGGTCCTGGGCGCCGGCGAAAGTCCACACGATGACCGCCACCCGTGCGACCACCGAGCAGCTCAAGGACGAAAATTTTCCTTATCCGTCCGACCGCCTCGTCCACTTCATGGAGTGCGTGGCCCTCGGGAAGAAACCGCTCGTGAAGCCGGAGGAATCGTTCCAGGTCCAGCGCATCCTCGACGCCATCTACACCTCGAGTCGCACCGGGCGCGAAGTGCGGTGGTAAGGCCTCGCCCACGCCGTTTTTACGGCACCGATTTTCCGGTCATCCGCATCGCGGCTCGCGAGGCGGCGCGCCGCGCTTTCGCGGCGCGATAGGCGGCGCGGGAGGAACCGGCCCACGCGACAGCGAAAAGCAGGACGCAGGCGACCTGCGCCGAGGTGAAGCGTCCGAAGGCGTCATGGGGCACGTCGCCCCGGAAAAACTCCACGAAAAAGCGGAGCAGCGCGTAAAGCAGCGCGTAGCTCCAGGCGATCTGGCCCGGATACCGTTGAACACGCCGCATGAAAAGGAGCGCGGCTGCCAGATCGAACAGACCGATCGCCTCGTAGAGCTGGGTCGGATGGCGCGGGATGCCGGCGGCCAGCGACGGCGCGTTCGGCGCGATGGCCCAAGGGGCGTCCGTCGGCCGGCCGTAGCAACAGCCGTTCATGAAACAGCCCAGGCGTCCGAGCGCCTGTCCCAGCGCGAGGCCCGGGGCCAGGGCATCGGCCAGCGGCGCCAGCGGAAGTTTTTTCACCCGGCACCACGCCCAGAGCGTGGCCATCGCTGCAAAAAAACCTCCGAGAAAAACCAGTCCACCGTGTTGGACCATGAAAATCTCCCTGAAATTCCCGGCGAACTCCTCCCGCCAGTAGCGCGCGACATACCACACGCGCGCGCCGACAAGGCCGGCGCCGAACAACAGCAGCATGAGATTCGTCGTCGCGTCGTCACCGAGGCCGAGGGGACGGGCGCGGCGGCGGAAAAGCCAAAACGCCGCAAGAAAACCGAGCGCGACGCACACGCCGTACCAGCGGATCGTCAGCGGGCCGATCTGAAGGAAAATCGGATGCACACGGCCAGTCTAACTCAATTCCTCTCCGTCGGGGAGGACCGTTCTCTCGGGCACGCGTGCAAATCCGCCGACCTCCTCTCGGAGACGCGGCAAAGGGGTGGACGGGTGCTCCGCAAGGACGCGGCCACTCGTCTCACGTCTCACAGGCCTTCTCCTCTTTCCGTTCCCGGCGCTCGTCGCGTCTCTCCGCCCTTCGTCGCGCAAGGGAGGGCGAACCGGCGTTAACTCTTCACGCGCAAAAGGGGACCGTTTGAGATAGGGTCGCGCGGCTCGAAACGTCGGCAGCTCGAAAACCGCGCAAGAAAACGGCGCGCCGAGGGCCGAGGAATGAGAAGAAAGGACTCAAAAAATGTCCGATAAACCTTATCGCAGCATGCTGAAATCCGTTTCCTGGAGATTGACGGGGACGTTGGACACCGTGGTGATCTCATTTTTGATCACCGGCACCCTCAAGGCGGCGGCAACCATCGGGTTCGTCGAATTGTTCACGAAAGTCGCCCTTTTCTACGCACACGAAAGAGTCTGGGACCGCATCGGTCTCGGGAGAGTGAAACCCGGCCCCGACGATTATCAGATCTGACGCGTGCACCGGCGTGCCATTCCTCGAGGCCGATCGAAACCGTGCGCCTCAAAAAATCTTTGACGGACGGGAAACTCCTCCTAGACTTAGAGGGTGTTTGAAAATTCGACTGCCCTCTGCGAGAGGCCATTTTGGCCAAAGCCAAGGCGTCGAGGCGCGAGAATCCCCGCAGCGGGCTTTGAGCGCCGAGGCAACGCTGGATTTGGCCAAAATGGCCCGCGCCCAGAGGGTTGCGGCGGGAACGGGCTTTGGGCGGCGTTGTGTCGGCTGGCCAAGC
>JADZFN010000028.1 GCA_020849895.1 Verrucomicrobiia bacterium
TGACGCTCGCGTGGCTCATCCGCACCATGAAACGCCTCCAGGTTCTTTTCCCCGCCGAAGATCCCACAATCTTCAGCGCATGGACTCGCTTCTTCACGGACTTCATTTCGATGCCGGTGCTCTTCGCACTCTGCTACATCCTCTACCGTTATGTGCCCGATCAGCGTCCCACCTGGCGCAAGGCCGCCGTCGCCGCGTTGGCCACGAGCGTGGTCTGGGAGATCTCCGGACGCATCTTCGCCCTCTACCTCGGCCACTTGACCGCCTACAGCAGGATCTACGGCGCTTACGCCTTCGTCCTCGTCCTCATGGTCTGGGTCTTCTACTCCTGCTTCATTTTCGTTCTGGGCGCGGAAGCCGCCCAGGCCGCTCATGAAGTCCGCCACGCGACACCGCCTCGCGCTCGCTGACACACTCCGCGGAAGGCTGGAGCCGGCTCCGAGGATCGAACTCGGGAAACGACGCGGCCACCCAGTACTTCCGCAGGACCAGCGAGACCCGTCTGAAGGAGAAGTTCCTCCCCATCGTCAAGAAGGCCACCGAGCAGGTCGGCGTCACGGCGGCCTACAAGAACCTCATGGCGAAGGCGGGCCCCACCGCCAGCTTCTCGGCAGCAACGATCGTGATTCATCGCTGGTACTGCACGGCGTCGTCGCTGCCGGGCGTTGACCAAGCCGATCATGTCACCGCAGAACCCGTCGGGCTGCGCCGAGTAGTACTGACTCCACCGACGGTCGAAATGGGGCGGGAAGACCGAAGTTGTAGATGGAACGTTGACCCTCGTAACCGCCTTCGAGACGCACTTGGCGGGTGGGAATGTAGCCACGACAGGCGTTGGTGTAGCCGAGAACCGTGAGCGCCACGCCTTTCGTCAGACGCTGAAACAACGGCGCGTAGCCGTTGCAGAGTTCGTGGCTCGTGGCGAGCAAGCCCTGGCCGGCAGAGAGACGCAAGAACTGCACATCGGTCGGCAAGCCTCGGTCGAACCCGCCCTGACGGAGCCGGCGCAACATGCGTTTGACCCAGACAACGCGATGCGCGTGCTCGTGATTGGTGTCGCGGAACACGCGCAGCCCGCCGGCCGTGGGCAGGCGGTCGAATGGCAGCGCGACTGACGTTTCCCGCGCAGCGAGGAACGGATCGAGTCGTTTCATCAGCCGGCGCAACACGCGCGTCACCACCTCCCCCAACTCCCGGCCGCAGCGATCCACGTCCTTCTGCGTCCCGCTCCGAAACCGTGGCGGGCGCGAGCCGGGCTGCACGACGTTAGGACGGATGTCTCCGCACGCGCCCTGGAGGAACATCGCCATCGCGCCGGTTCGCTTTTCGATGATCCGCCGGGCCACGCCGGGATAGTCGGCCGAAACTTCCGTCGCATAACGCGTCGTCGGATGGCACGCGTAACTGAACAGAACGGCCAGCGGTTCGCCCGAGGCGGCAGCGGCAAACTCAAACACCGTCACCGTCTTGTCGTGAAATCCTTTTGCGTTCGGCATCATCGCCCACTCGCCTTCCCAAGGACGACGACGATTGATTCCGAAACAGGCCCGGCCCGTGCCGTAGCGCAACGTGACCGGCTGCAACTGTCGGGCGGCGGCGGCGAGTACACGGCGCAGCTTGAATTCGAGATCGCGCTGGTAGCGTTTCCGCGCGGCAAGAGAGCGCCGATCGGTATAGATCTGAAACTCGTTGTAGGCATCCGGACAACTGTGGGCATGCGAAGCGTTGCACAGCAGAAAACCGATCCCGATCCGAGCCTTGCAGAAGCTTCGCAGCCGCGCGACCATGCGTTCGTCGTAGCCGAGCAAGTCGGCGGCCACGACGGCATATCGGCGTCCGCGCTGTTCCAGCACGAGCGCCTGCGCCACGAGACGATCGAGGATTTTGTTCGCCGCGCGTAACGAGCACGAACCGGCCAGGGGCGTGCCGAGCGGCGGAGTGATGTCAATCTGAGCGATACCGACATTCATCGGCTTGTTGGTTTCAGTTACCATTTCAGCGCCGTTCGGGCTTTTCGGATTTGATCGCGCAGGGATCGTTCATCGCCGACATGGAACAGGATCGCGCCTTCCTTCTCGCGGGTGACGCGCTGGACATCGCCGCCGAGATGGGTGCAATGCGGCCAACCGTTGCCCCAGGCCGCGCAGCCGGGCGCGCCAAAGAAGACAATGAACGCATCGCGCCGAAATGAACGGCACACCACCACGCCATCGCGCAGCGAGTCGAACGACCAGTAGAACGATCGGGCGTGCGCGGGATCAATCGGCAACTGCGCGGCGGAAACGAGCCTCTCGTTCCGCCAGCGACATTGCGTGACCCGTTCCTGGCTGCTGAAAAACGGGCTGAACGTCTTGCAGCAAAACTCCCGCAACGTCCCCGTCACGCCTCGCACGCGGACGCGATACCGGACCAACGGGCCGTCGCTCCAGATGTCGAAGTCGAGTGACCGGTCACCGCGCGCGCGCCGATACGACAGATGCCGGCTGTCACGGCGTTCCCACTCGATCTTCCAGTCGCGTGCGGGTTGCGCGGGCCAGGCGTTCGCGCCGCCGAATCCGCCCCAATCGGCCTCGGGACAATCGAGCACCCAAAGGCTTTCCGGAAACCAACCGACCCGTATCGTGACCGTCGCGTGATCGGACGCGCTCAGAAGAACGCGTGCATCACCACGTGCCATCGTGACCGGTCGTGCCGGGTTGCCGCGCGAGACCCGCCAGCGCGCCGCGGCGACGCGTCCGGGCGGCGCGTCGGCCACGCAACGGAAACCGGCGTTGTAGATGCGCATTTGCGGATGCCAGGCGAACCGATTGGTGGGCAGGTGCGAATAGGGTTGAACGTGAAGCAAACTCCCGCCGGCCAGGCAATGCGAAGTTGCGTCCTCGTCGCGACCGTCCTTCGATCGCGCGGGAAAAACCCGCCGCACCCATTCCGTGACAAGGCCGCCCATCTCCGCTGCGCCGTGCGGACTGCGATGATGTCGCAGCGAGCCGACCGGCAACGCCGTCAGCAACGACCGGTTTCCGCGGCTCAGGTTTCCCCGCCACCGATTTCCCCACGGATACAACCGGCCATCGCCGCCGCGGGCGGTCTTTTCCCATTCTACCTCCGTGGACAATCGCTTCCCGGCCCACGCGGCGTAGGCTTCGGCATCCGGCGCGTTGACGCCAACCGCCGGCATCAGGGCCTGACGCAGGTCGCGCACGTTCCAGCGGTCGGCGAGTTCGCTCCAACCGACGAGCCAGCCGTTGAACGGAATCCGATAACCGGTCGCCTGCATGAACCGCACGTACTGCCCGCGCGTGACCGGGTAACGGTCGATCCAGAACGCCGGCGTCGTCAGGCGTGCGACGTCGGAATGAAAATGAAGCATGTCGGGATGCACATCGGCGGCGCGAGCGAGCGAACGTTTCTGGAGAGGCGTCAGCCCGAAATCAAACGCGCCCTCGGGCACGCGCACCATGTCGGCATCGAGCCGGCGGGCGAGATCATTCAGCGAGTGGTTCATAATGTGGGAGCGGGACCGGCTGCGGACGGCTTCATTGTTTTGCGTTCAGCTCGATCACGCGGAGACTCTTGCGCGGGACTTCCAGTCGAATGGTGTTACCCGAAGCGTCGAGCGCACCCTTGCCAAATATGTTTTTGGTCTTCGTCGCGGCGAGATCGAAATTAGGACTCAACTGCCGCATGTCGAGAGTAATCGCAGCGGAGATCGAGATGTCGCCCAGGTTGCCGACGACGAGCCAGAGTTTGTTGGGTTTGATATACACGCTGGCCTTCAACGTGTCGGACGCAGGCGAGAGCTGGATGGCCGGGTTGCTTTCCCAGTAACCGATGAACCGCGCGTCAGCCATGCCGAACGCGGAGCGCGCTTGCAGCAACGGACGCAGATCGTCCTGATCGAGCCAGTTGGGCGTGAACAACGTGCCGTGCAAGAGCGGGTAGATCAGCATCGTGTCGGTGGCCGACCGCCAGCGGGCGCAGGCTTGGGCCTTCACTGCCGGGTCTTTGCTCTGTTCGCAGATCACCTGGAGATGGTTCAGTTCGGGCAACAACACCGGCACGCCGCCGAACTGCTGACCGAGAAACTCCGCGCGGTAGGTGTCCAGCGAGAGAATCTTCGTGTAATCGTCGTCCACCTTCGGCACGTAGTTGTGTTGCTCGCCGTCGAAATAGACGTTGCAGAACGAATGGATGGGCGGGACTTTGTTCGCCGAGAGATGGACCATGATGATCGGTTCATCGTTGCCGAACTCCTGCTGGAACATCGCCCAGAGCCGCTTGAGAAACTCCCGTTGGGCGAGGATGTCGTACGTGGGCCGGCGCTTTCCCTCGTCATCCACGTAGCCGGAGCCGTGCAACTCGTTGAGGTCGGGCTTCGCTCCCTCGCAAAAATCGAAGTACATGCCGTCCCAGCCGGCGGCGCGCACCATCTCGCGCATGCCGTAGAGAAAATAATCGCCGAACGACCCTTTCACGTTCACCCAGAGACAACGCTGCCCTTGTTCGCCGCCGGCTTCGACCGCGGGTCGCACCAACCACTCGGCTTTATAGTCGGCCACGTCGGGCGCGTTCTCGTTGACGCACTGCAATGCCTGATAGGGAATCACGCGGATGCCGAACTTGTGATTGCGCGCAACGAGGTCCTTCATGCCGGGCAGGTAATCGAACGGGCTGCAAATGCGCGGTGACCAGTTCATCCACCACGAAATGGCGTGCGTGGCGCGCTGCGGGTTGTCCGGTTCGGGATTGTAGCCGGCGCCGCTCGGGAACTGCCAGCCGCGCCAGCCGGCCGGCATCGGGCGCATCGGCGTGGCCTGCAACCCGAAACGAAACGTCGGCGCGCTGGCGTAGGTCTTGGGCTTGGTGACGAAGTTGACGCGCAGGACGGGGGCCTCGGCGCGGCGCTCGATCTCCAACGCGCGTTGCGGGTCGGCGAGACTCCAGAACTGGTCGGACTCGGCGAACCAGCAGAGGCCGACGTTCTCGTTGCCGAGCCAGACGCATTGTTTCCACGAAGAGTTCCAGCTCGATGGTGTCGCGCCCGGCGTGTGCGCGCCGCCGGCCCAAGCGCCGCGGGAGACGTGGTAGAGCGTCGCCGCTTCGGGTCGGAGCGGGATTTCGAGCGCGAGCGACTCGACTTTTCCGGCCGGCAAGGTCGCCTCGCACCAGAGCATGCCGTCAAATTCGAGCCGGTTCTGGACGGAAAGTTCGTCGGTTCGCGTTTCGAAGTCGGCCGCCGCCGGTGCGCTCCTCAAAACTCGCAACCGGGCAGGCGCGGAATTTTTCGCTTCCCTTGAAGCACTTTTCTCCACGTTCGGTTTTATCGTGGCGATCCGAATGGGACGGGCGAGGAGATTGACGCCTTGCGACGTAATGTGCGCGGGGAAATGCGCGCGGTCGTAGGTGTACGTCCGCCCCCATACGTTGAAGCCTCGCTTGCTCACCTTTACCGGGGTCCAGGGCTTGAGCACCTTGTCGGTCACGCCGATCTGATTGCCGACCCACGCGGGACGCGGACGTTTCTCGTAGGGGACGGTCTGGGTGGCGACAACTTTGCCGGTCTGGTCGCGCAGGGCGGCGACAAGTTGATATGGGCCCGGTGCAAGACGACGGGTGTCGAACACGGCGTGGGCAAACGGCGGTTGGTAGGTGGTGATGGATTGCCGGGCGACCGGGGCGTTTGTCGTGCCGCCTTTAGGCGGAATCCGCGCCGCGCCGCCTAAAGGCGGGACGACGAACAACCCCAAGTCCAATCGCCACCCGTCCTTCCACGACTTGCGATGGCGAACGGGATCAACGTCCACGAGCAGTTGCTCGCGCGACGGCACGGGCGAGAGGAAGACGCGCAACGGCGTCAGATCGAGCGCGTAGGGAATTTCCGCGCGGTACAGTGTAGCCGCGCTTCTGTGAAGCGCGGAGTCTTCGGAATCGGCGCTTCGCAGAAGCGCCGCTACACGGAGGAGACCGGTCGGTTGGCCGGTCAAGTCCAGTTCACCAAGCCAGCGTTCAGGCGTCTGCTCTGCGGCCGGCAGCGCAAATTCCCGCCCGGGCGTCAACGCGAACGTGCCCGGCTTCGGCGACTTCCAGTAGCCTTCGACGGTCGGCTGGCCGGTCGCCACGTCGCGCAACGTGATCCAGCGGCACACGGGCGCGTGTTTGCGGAACTCGAGCGCGCCGAACGCTTCGGGCGTGTTGTACTTCGGCGTGGGCGGCGCGATCCAGGAGGTGAACGTCTGTTCGCCGAGAAACCACGTCCGCGCAAAGTTGGCCGTCCAGCGCTCGCCGTCGGCGGGTGTCTTGCGACCGAGCGACGCGAACGGAATCGCCATCTCGACGACCCAACAACGCAAACCGACGCCGCGCCAGTTCTCCTGAAGCTGCGACCGATACTCCCATGCGCCGTTCCAACTCGCGTCGTTGTCGCGGTCGTCGTAGAGCGCGTTGCCGGCATTGCCGATGAGGTGGAAACTCCGGCCCGTCTGCCGGGCGTTGGCCGGGTCAAGCAACACCTCGTAGGAATCATCGTTCCAGGTCTGGCTGTCGCGCGCGTCGGCGGAGACCTTGAGATCGGCGCGGGACGGGAGCAGGGAAAACATCGCCACGTAGAATTTGTCGGCGTCGTAGGTCAACAACACGGTGGTTTGCAACTCACTGAGGAGGCCGGTCATGAGGTTGACGAAGCCGGTAAAGGCGGCGGCATCACGCCATTCGTCGAGCGAAAAGTTGCCGTCCACCTTGGGACTGGTCTTCGCGCGAGGGACGACGACGAACGGCGGGGAAACAGACGGGCGAGCGGCAACGGCCTGCTTGGCGTCACTCACTGCTTTTTTTTTTACGCCGGCAAGCTTGGCGATCTGCGCAGCGGTCAACGCCTTGTCATAGAGTCGAAAATCGCGGATCAACGTGTCGGCCTCGCCGGACATGCCGGCTTGCGTGCCCCAGTTCGGATGATAGTAGTCGCCGATGAACAGGGCGTCGCCCGGACGGACATTCGGGAGCAGGAGCTTGGGATCGGAAAGCTCGCCGACCTTCTCGCCGTCCACGAACAACTGGAGCAGGCCCGCCGTCCAGGTGGCGGCGAGATGATGCGGCTCACCGGCTTTCCAGTTTGCGATCGAGGTCGAAACGATCACGTGATGATCGCGCGGCTGGTCGTGGCCGACGACCAGGAAGTTCAGTTTGTTCTCGCCGCCGCCAAACTTGTAGAGGTTGAACACGCCGTCGCCGAGGAACGACCAGAGCATGTGAAACTTTCCGTCGTCCGCCGTCCACTCGGGCTGCACCCAGAGACTGACCGTGCCTTCGTCGCCGCACAACCCGCTGCCGGCAGTGTAGAGCAGGTAGCTGTCCGGCGCACCGACTTTGAGGGCGTTGTCGAACGCGCCTTTCTCGAAGGTATACACGCCCTGTTTCGCCACCGGCTCGACGTCGCCCGAGGCGGTGCTGGCGGTGAAGGAGTTGTCGAACGGCGCGTGAAACGTCGGCTCTTGCGCACATACGGGAAGGCTTGCGCCCAAGAGAACGAGCGAAGCCAAGATGCTGTGACGTGCATGAGTCTGATTCTTCATAGCGTTTATCCTTCGGGTTGCCAGCGCTTGCCCGGCCACGAATAAATATCGCGCGCCTGCGCAATGCGCCAGCGGGTTGTGCAAGGCTCGGGACGCTCGACGCCGCGTAGGCCGGCGAACTGGTCGGCGTGCTCCGATTTCGTCCAATCAATCGTGATCTCCAGCGGCGCGGGCAGCTTGAACACTCGTGCCGTCCGGATGCCGCGGACGGCGCGGGCGACATCGGCGCGGATTTGCGCGCGAATCTTGTCGGTCGGAAACAATTCGCACGTCTCCCAACCGGTCCCACGTTTGACGGGCGTGGTGACGACCCAGGGGAATTGACGCCCGGCTTCCGCGCACGCGGCGTCGTCGCCGGCGAGGTAAATCAGCGGGACGCCGTAGTCGCCCGCGTAGAGCGCGCATTGGCCCAGCTCGCCGTACTCGACGCTGTTGACCCGGTAGCGGCTCAGATGCGTCGGCAAAAACTGCGTGTGGGCGAGGAACGCACCGGGCGTCCCGGCCATCGAATGTTGCCCGATCATCATCACGCCGGCGACGGATTCATCGAAACCTTCGAAGCGCGTCGGGTCAACGCCGGCAAACCAGACCAGCGTCGCCCGCGGATCGAGCAGGTCGCGGCGGAAACCCTGGTTCTGATTGTAGCCGTGGCCGTCGAGCACGCGCACCTCCGTCGCGCCGGCGTCGAACGCGCCCGCGACCGCGGCGTTGGTGTCTTCGGTCAAGCGGACGCGCCCGTGTTCGTAGTCGGGCTGGCCGCGCGGACCGTAGCATTGCTCGTAGCGGTCCACGTCGCCCAAGCCTTCCATGTCGGTGATGATAAAGATGATTTTGCTCATCCTGCCGATGATCGAACGCTATTGCTCCA
>JADZFN010000029.1 GCA_020849895.1 Verrucomicrobiia bacterium
AACCACGCCACGAAATCGTGTTGTCCCTTGAGCGAATCAGGCAGCTCGAGCCCCCGCGCGCGGAGATCCCAGCGATTGAGGTCGGGGTGAAAGACAAAGCTGTTGTAACCGATGCGTTTCTCGAGTCCTTCTACCGCCGTCCTCGTCCCCTCCTCCTGCCGGGCCTTCCACGAGAGGTATTCTGCCATCCCCTCTCTTTCGAAAAGCGGGGCGAGCGAGTCAAGGTCGCCTCCGAGCAGGTACTCCGCCCAGAGCGCCCGTTCGAGGAGCTCGGCCGTGGGAGTTGGACTCAGGAGCGCGGCGACCACGGGGGTTGGGGAAAAAACCCAACGGCCCGTGGCAGCGATCACTTCCGTTCCAGGGCGGGTCGCAAGAATCACGCAATCGGCCGTCGTACCCTCGCGGATCCCGCGGTAGACGTCCCTCAGGACGCGAGGCACCACATGCGCGGCCTGGCGCGACCGTTGGCCAAGCCCGAGGGAGAGTTGCTGCGCTAGGATCAGACCCAGGAGGGCGATCGCCATCCACGGCGCGTCGGCGCGCGGACGCCTTCGGTCGGCGGAAAGATGCCAGGCCTGAAATGCCGCGATCGTCGCCCACGTTGAAAAGCTGAAGACAAAAAAATAGGCGAAACCGGTCACCGTGACCTGACGCGGAAGCGTGTGGAAGTAGGGCAGAAGCGAACCGAGGACCATCACCACTGGAAAAACTGCCGCGAGCGGCCATTCGCGCAGGCGCCGGCCTCCCAACGCATTGCGGAAGACAAGAATCGTCAGGGCGGTGACTACGATGAGCGCGAGGGTGTACTTGCCGTAGTGAAGGAGAGACTTCGCGTGGTAAATGCCCCTCCACATCAGGTCTTCGAAGGCGGCGGCGTGCCGCGACTGATGCAACGCCAACCGAAACACCGCGGGCGCCGCCAAGGCGCTTCCGAGAAGCGTCGCGGCCAACGCCGCGCGAGCCGACCGCGGGTGTCTCTGAAGAAAAAGAGCGCCCGTGAGCAGGAAGCCGGCGGTGACCAGCACCATCCAGTCGAACGGACGCCCAAGCGCGCTGAGCGCCACGAGGATGCCCGCTGCGGCAATCCGCCAGAAGGACGGTGCGGAGACGGCGGCGTGCAGGCGCCATGCGGCCAGCGCGTAGACGGCCATCGCCGCGGCCGTCGGATAGACGCGGAGATGCTCCGAAAGCCCCAGGTTCCACGCTCCAAACCTGAAATGGTAGCCATTCAGGTTGTACGCAAGGTTTACGGAAAAAAAGCAGGCGAACCCCGCTGTGGCAAACGCGCGGGCCGGCGATTGGCTAAGCGCTTTTGCCAGCCGGAACAGGCCAAAGAACCAGAGCGTCGACAGCCCCCAACCCGCCAGCGGCAGAGCCCCGTCGCCGAAGGCGCCGATCAGTCTTCCGAAAATCGACGGCCAGAACGCGTACACGGTGAACACCGAGGAAGGATCAATGCGGTGCTCCCAGAGAAACGGGTCTCCGAGAAGGGCGCCTTCCGCGGCCCGTCGAAAGACCGCGACGTAGACGCCCATGTCCGGCATCGTCGCCCACGGAAGCCAGAGAGGAGAACCGGGGTGCAAGGCCCAATCGAGGAGAGGGCCGAGGAACAGCAGGCTCGCGCTCGCGGCGCAAAGCATCAGGTCCCGGAAAAGATCGTGCTGGACGCTGCCTCGCATGCGCAAGACGGTAGACAAGCGCTCTCCTTTACTCAACGGCGCAGCAACCCCGGGTCATCGCATTTTCCCGTCAGTTTGCTAGCATCGCGCCCTCATGCCGCAGACACTTGACCCCGCCTCTTCGCTTGCCGCAGGCGATCTCGACGCACAGGCGCGGTATCGCCAGCGAATCCAGGAGGAGAACTGTCGCACGCAACAGATCGTCATTGGCATGGCGCGCGGTTTAAACCGCCGTGGAGGCTACGTCCTCGCCAACGATCTCGAAACTTGGAGCCTCTTCTCCAGGGTGCCTCTTTCCGGGGCCCGGGTGCTCGAGGTGGGTTGTGGCACGCTGCCGGCAACCATGTCCGTGCCTCTCCACGAGATGCCCGCCCTCTTCATCGCTTCGGATGTGAATCGCAGCATCGTGGCGGAGGCCCGTCACGTGGATGCGCGCCCGCGTTACCTCGTCTGCAGCGCCCTGGATCCCTCGATCCGCAAGCATTCGCTCGACCTTGTCGTGCTGAACGGGGTGCTTCATCACCTGCCACCCGAATGCAATCTTCTTGGCGCCCTGGCACCACTCCTCCGCGAGGGAGGGGCGATCGTCCTGCTCGAGCCCAACGTTTCCTGCTGCCCAGGTGAACTCGCGAAATGGGCGCTGCGGCGCTTTTTTGGAATGAGCATGGAGGCCTCTCCCTATGGACAGTTCTCCCAGTCAAAGATCGAGGGGCTCGTGAGGAGGGCAGGACTGCGCGTCGCCGACAAATGGTATTGTTCCCTTCTCGCATTCCCATTGACCGGAGGAGGCGGCCGCGTACGCGTGCTCCCAGACGCTCGTCCCCTCTTTCTCGCCCTCGTGACGATCGATGCGATCCTTTCGCGCCTCCTCGGTTGCTTCCCGTTCCTTGCCCGGATCCTGAGTTGGCGGGTGCTTTATTTGTTGCGCCCCGGCGCATCACCGTCGGGCGAACCCACATCAGCCCGTTTCCGTTCTTAGACCTCGAACGAGCCTGCCATGCCGATGCGCTCCCATCCTCGATCGCTCTCTGCGGTGGCGCTGTTGGTCCTGATCCCCCTCGCCCTCTTGGCGCCTCTGGTTCTCCGCTTCGGGTCCGTGACGATGGGCGACCACGAGCTTGTGGCCAAGCTGGGTTTGCTGAAGGCCATAAGGGAAGGCGGGTCCCCATTTTGGACTGAGGCGCTCGACTGCGGAACTTTGCTCCTTGGATGCACCAGTATGCCGTGGACCTTGGGAGATCTCTCCTTCCTGATCTTCGGATCGAAGATCGCACACAATCTCTCCGCTCTCGCGGACCTGGTCCTTGCCGGCGTGGGCTTTTTTCTCTGGAGGCGCCGCTCCTGGGGCAACGGCCCTGCCGCCTCGCTGCTCGGAGCCATCACCTATCAACTCAGCCTGCATCCCCTTTCGCAGCTCAGCGTGGGCCACCAGGTGGTCACCGCTCAGTACGCCTGTTTGCCATGGGGCCTCTGGTGCCTGGACCTCCTTGCCGCCGGAGACCGGCTCCGGTTCCTCGGTCTCTTCCCGTGGATCATTTTTCTGATGGCGATGGCCACCTACCCTGCCACGACCCTCATTTTCGGATTGGTCATGGCACTCTATTTTGGGTGGAGAATCCTTGCGAGAGAGAGGCGTGTCGCCCCGCGCCTTTCCGCGTTCGCGCTTTTCCTGGGCGCTTCGCTCCTCGGCCTCGCGGGCGCCGCGTTCATCTATGTGCCGGCGCTCACGTTCGCGTCGCATTGCGTGCTCCCCGGCAACCCGGAGCATAACATCCCCGACTACTTCAACCACCTGACGCTTCCGCCTCCCTGCCTGGCCACTCTGGCGTTGCCGTACCTGTTCGGGGGCAGCTTCACGGAGCCCACCTTCTGGAGCAACTACCTTTCCCCTGCCAACACCGGCGCGCCGCATGAGTTCGCAATCTATTGCGGCCTTCTGCCCCTCTGGCTCGTCTGGACCCAGCGTTCCGGGATCCGCCGATCCAGCGAGGCGACCTTCTGGACGGGAATCGCGCTTCTGCTGCTCGTCGTCGCCATCGGCAGGTGGGGAGGGCTTTATTCCCTGTTTCGTCACCTGCCCATTATGGAGAACCTGCGTGGCTCGTGCCGCTTCATCGTTGCTTTCCCTCTCGCGTGTGCGTGCCTTGCGGCGTGGGGCGCCGACCGATACGCGCAGGCTCCCGAGCCCGAGCGCGACCGTCTCCTGCTCCGTCTCCCTCTTTGGCTCATCGCGCTCGTCACGATCGCGTGCGCGTTCCTCCTGGGCGCGCTGTTCGCGGATGGAGCGCTTGCTCGTTGGCATCCCGCGACAACGCCGTCCTGGTTTCCGCGCGTTCGCGCGCTCGTCCACGAGCGCATCGTCGCGGCCTCCGCGAGCGACCTCCGGATGGTCGCCTCGTTTGCCGGAATATGGGGCCTCCTCTTCCTAGGCGCCGGACGAAGATTCCGGACCCGTCCCGGCTTCCTCTGCGCCCTGGCGGTCGCCGATCTGGCTTTCAACGCCTGGCCGATGCTTTGGAAGCCCAGCGGGAACGCAACGCTTTACCTCCGAGGGCATCCCCTTTCTCGTGCGCTCACCGAGTCGTGCGCGCAGGGGCGCACACGTTTTGCCGACCTCGATTTTTCCTCGCCTCACAACCTGGCGCTGCTGAACGGGAGCCTCGACGCCGCGGGCTTCCGCGATTTCGTGCCGCGCTGGCACATGCAGTTGGTCCGAAAATCCAACGGGGAAAACCCCTGCACGTACGATCTCTACAACTACGGCCTGTTTCGGACTTCTCCGCTTCTGTCGCTCATGCGCGTGGACACCGTGGTCGCGCGAAACGTGGTGCCGCCCCCACCCTGGCGCGAAGTGGAGCGCGTCGAGGGCGTCGGGATTTTTCGTGGACCAGCCGTCCCCCCCGAGGCCTGGCTACCTCGTCGCGTCCTCGTTGTCCCGGATCCGATGAAGCGGCTCGATGAGCTTGAAAAGCTCGTGGCTCCTGACCCCGCGGGAACTGCCGTGATCGAGAAGAACCTCGATCTTCCAGAAGCCGCGGGAGAAGTCGCAAGCGTGCTGAAAACCGGCCCGCTCGAGTATACCATCCGCTTCAAGGAGCAGGCCCAGGGGTTGCTCTGCACGGCGATCGGCTGGTACCCGGACTGGAAGGCCTTTTACGAAAAGACTCCCCTGACCACGGTGCGGGTGAACCATGCCTTTCTCGGTGCGCGCCTCGATCATCCGCTCGACAGGGTCACGCTGCGTTTCGTGCCCAACGCGCACTTCCTCGGCATCCGCGTTTCCTGCCTGGCGTTCGGAGTATGGCTGATGGCCGTCGGTACGCCGACCCTGGTGCGCGTCGCACGCCGGCGGCTCTGAAAACGCATTCGACTCAGGGTCGCTCGATCGGCTTCTTCTTCAAGACGGTGATGATGTACGGAGGCGCGCCATCGTCCATGCTCGTTTGGAGAATCAACGCGGGGGCATAGTGATCGCTGACATAGGCGTGGATCAACGGCAGATAGTGTTCCCCGAAGAACAGGGCGCCGGGGATTTTTCCTCCGTGAAGGAGGGGACGAGTGACGCCCAGCGTGGAAGCCCAGATGGGCGTATTGTCCAGGACCGCAAAGTTCGTCGGACGACTTCGGATAGCCTCGATCTCGGCGGGTTCGAGCGGCGACCTCAGCTTGCCTTCCGAGTAGCGGACCGCCAGCAACCCGGAGTTCAGCGTGTACTGCGGAGGAAGCTGTCCGGTGAGAAGGCACATGACGTAGCCGGGGCTCAGGGAAAACAAGTACTTCGGCCCGGTGGTTTTGTCGTGTTCCCGGATCCAGAGGGCCGCCTGCTGCCACAACTCTGCCTGTCTCAAGTGGGCAGCCGAACGGCATGCGTATCGCACCTCCCCGTAAGGCGTTTCCAAGGGGATCCATGGGAGCCGGTATTTGCCCAAGGAATCGCCCGCCAGGATTGCCCCTCCGAACATGAACGGCAGCATCACCGCGAGGCGAAAGCGTCGCTTGCGGATCGCCTCCCCGATCAGGCGGTTGGCGGCCGCGAAGGTCGCCGGCAAGGCGGCGGCGACCAAGAACGCGAAGGGATAGACATGCCCGTCCACCGCAAACCGAAGCGAAGCGAAGATGCCAACCAGACAGTACCATGGCAGTTCGCGTGCAACCTTCCTGCCCCGAAACCGGTCGTAGATCCACGCGCCCAATGCAGCCCAGGGCGCGAGGAGCAGCACAAGGCATGCCTGGATGAAGAGCGTCTCCCGGTACCAGAACGCGAACAGGGCGAAAGCCCCTCCGAGAACGATCAGGAGGGTCGCCGCTGACGCTCTCCGGGAGTTCCCCGCCGCCTCCGCGCGTTCCGCCCAGCGGACGAGCGCGCCCACCGCGACAAACAGAAGGACGAGCCGAACCGTCGCCTTGAACGGAAACTCCCCCGGGTTCCCTCCGCTTTGCGATTCCACCGATGCACGGACCCTTTCAAAAAGTTCGGACGGCGAAATCCAGGACGAAGCCATCAGGAGAAAGGCCGCGGTTGCGATCGTGCTCGCACCGACGAGCACCATGAGGCGTTCCAAACGGGACCCTTTGGCTTTCCAGAAGAGCAGAGCCACGGTGGCCAGACCGATGGTGGCGGTGGCTTCGAGTTTGCAGATGAAAGGCGCCATGGACGCCACTACGGCAAGGACCGCCCATGAACCACGCCCACCCGTCGCCGCATGCCGCCCTCCAACAAGGACGGTGAGCGCCAGCCAGAAAGCCGTCCACGTCCCGCAGCTGCTGTAGGGGAGCAGGAGCGCGCTCATCGAGCAAAACGCTGGCGGAAAAACAAAAACGCCGACCCAGGCCACGAGCATCCAAGGGAGATAAAACCGGGGCAGCATCTTCGCGCCGACCAAAGCGAGACATAGGCCCGTGCCGAGCACGAGCGCCGCCATGACCCCCCGATCCACCCAAAGAGAGTTCCCGAAGAGATCCAAGAGACCTGCGGTCGCAAGATAGGAAAGCGGACCGTAGATCAGTTCGAAATCCCGCCAGGGGCGATCCCCCGCGAGGATGCGGCGCGGGGCCACCAACTCGCGGGCCGAATCCCAATTGAAATCTCCCCATCGGTCCCATCCGACCAGAAGGTGTACCGCGAGTAGGCCCCCAAGGAGTCCCCACGCCAGTCCAGGTCGGCCAAGCCCCCATCGATCAGCCGCACCGCCAGCAGGCAGGTCTCCGGTTGGACGGAGTTTTCGACGAAGGTGGACAAGGCCTTTCCATCGCCCGACCTCGTGTCCGACGCGACTCAGAAACAGCGCCCAGAGCAATCCCGGGAACGAGGCCCCGGGGAGTTGGCGGCGCAGCGTCCATGCGTATCGTCCCCAGGGCACGAGGAGGAGCAGCCACAGCAGGCTCTTCAGCCCCCAGACCAGGCCGTCCTCGACCGCCTTCGACAGGGGCCATCCGTCAAGCAGCACGCGCCTCTGCGCGCAGCCCTCCCCCCGCCCCACCCTTTGCGCCCAGAAGGTCGCCAGGTCCTCCGGCACCGTGTGCGGGACCACCAGCGACATGTCCTCCGCGCGGCGGAAGCGCTTCGCCATGTTCTCCCCGAACACCGCGTCTTCCCCCGCGCAGATCGCCACGGACAGTTTCTCAGGAAACAGACCCGCCTCGATCGCGCATCGGCGGCGACACGAGTACCCTTCGCACCAGTTCACCGTCTCGCGACCGGACCGGTATAGGTGACGGTGTTCAGCCTCCACCATCGCCCCGAAGGGGTGGCCGCGGTTCTCCACCCGCGAGTCCACGATGAGATAATCGGCGCCCGCGTCGTAGTGCTTTCGCGCCCGCGCCAGGAAGTCCCCCGGAAGCCGGGCATCCGCGTTGAGGATCACGACCACCTCGCCCCGCGCGGCGCGGATCCCCTGGTTGCGGGCTCCGCAACGTCCGTCGCGGTTGTCCTGAGGCAGCAGACGGAAGCGCGGATCGCCGAAATCCCGAACGATGTTCGGCGTGCAATCCGTCGAGGCATCCACCACGAGGACCTCGAAATCCCCGTCGGCATTTGCGCGGATCGCCTCGAGCGTGGCGAGGAGGTCTTCCGCCTCGTTTCGCGTCGGGATCACGATGCTGAAGAAAGGCGCAGCGCCCGATTTTTCAAAAGTCACGCGCGCATCCTAGTCTGATTTTTTTGCGAGGGGCATGAAAATCGCAAAGGGTCGCAACGCGGAAAAGTCTCCGCATAGAGGCCAACCTCCTTGCCACAGTCGGACTTTGCATCACGCGAGCCTCCTGCTAGGAACTGGACCGTGCTTCCGCCACACGACCCTCGAGAATCCCGGTCCCGACCTCTACGCGCCGCGGCGCAAGCCTTGCTCGCGGCCTATTCGATCGCGCTGGTTTTCCGAGGCACGGCGGGGCTCCAGTCCACCCTTCTTCTTGGCGCCTTCCTCATCCTCCTCCTCGAACAACGGGACGCCCTGGCCGCCGCATGGGCCGAAGCGCGCTGGGTGCTCGGACCGCTCCTGCTGTTTTCCTGCTGGGTGTTCGCGATCTGCCCTTTCTGGCGCGAGCCACCGCTGCGCGCGTGGGACCCTGGCGGATGGGACGTGTCGCAGCCCTGGTTCAGTCTCGATCAGTGGCGGCGGGACATCGCTCAGCCGATGCTTGCCTTGTTCTGTGCGTGGTGGACGTTTCGCGATGAGTATGCTCGACGAAGCTTGTATCTGCTCCACGCGGCATTGATCCTGCTCCTCGCCGCAAAAGGCGTTCATCAATTCGGCGTCGGGGAGCTGCTGGTGGACGGCTTGCATCAGCGGGGCACACTTCAAGTGCGTGGATTCTCCCGCGACAATATCTTTTTCTCCTATGTCCTCCTGCTCCTCACTCCCGGCGCGCTCTGGCTGACGGCTCATTTCCGAGGACGTCGCTTCTCGTGGGGGCCTCTCTTCGTGCTTCTGGTCATGGCCTTCCTGAACAAACGCCGCGGAACATGGATCGCCATTTATGTGGAGTTTCTCATGCTCGCGATGTGGATGGGGCGCCGACGGTTTCTGGCGTTCGTTTTCGGCTCCATGCTGTTCGGCGTCGCGGCGTTCGCAGTCCGCCCGCAGTGGTTCCTGCGCGACTATGACACGAATCGGACCGGGAGAATCGAAATGACACGGGTTTATCCCGCTCTGCTTGCGGAGTCGCCTTTCGTGGGCGTGGGTTTCGGAAAGGATACAGTGGTGAAAAACTATTGGCACCGAATCTATCAGCATGCACACAACGCTTTCGTAAACGTGGCGCTGGAGATCGGATGGCCGGGCCTCGCGTTCTGGCTCGCGGCACTCGGCGCGTATGCCGCGCGCTTCCGTCGCGTCGCGCAGGCCGATCTTTCCGCGCGGATCGGACTGGCGTTCCTCGCGGCGTTCTGCATCCGCAATCTCACTGACGACGTCTGGATTTCCAGCAACGCCGAACTGTTCTGGTTTCAGATCGGGCTCCTCCTTCCGGGACGCCCCGTTTCACGCGCATGAACCCCTCGGGCACTCACGCTTTGCGCGTCTGGGAATGGCGGGTGTGGGTCCTGCTCCTTTACGCGATCCCGCTCCACGAAGGCGCGAAGAACTCGCTCTGGTTTCTCATGTTGCTCCTCACGGTGGCGCGAGGAATCGCTGAACGACGCGGCCCGTCGCTCGATGTCGGAGGCTGGGGAATCCTCGCGTGGTTAGGCGCCGGGCTCTGGAGCACGGCGTTTGCCATCGAGCCGGACGCCAGCGGCAAGGGGCTTTGGGACCTGGCGCGCGGCGCGGGCATGTTCATCTTCGCTGCGGGCGCGTGCGATACTCCCTCGCGCCGCGAAGCGACCGTGCGCCACGTCCTTCTCGCCGCTGCCTTCGCTTCCGCGCTCGGCGCTTCTCACACGCTCCGCGCCCTGATCCATCACGAGTGGAAAATCGAACGCCTCGCGCTGCAGATTGCTTCGGTGGGGCAATACAACCAGAGCGGCGCGTGGCTCGCCATGGCGTGGGCATTCGCCCTCGCGGTAGAGTTTCAGCCGAGGCTCATCCATGGAAAGGCCCTCCGGATCGCCGCAGTCAGTCTAGTAGGTGGCGCGCTCGTCTCCACGACGTCGCGTTCCGCCATTGCCGTCGCGTTCGCGGTGACGCTCGGGATGTTCGGGATCGCCCGCCCGCGGCGAAGGTTTCGCGCCGCCCTGCTGCTCTTGATCCCCTGCGTCTTATCCCTCCTCACGATGTACAAACCTTTCCGCGAGCGGTTGACGTTCCGGGGATCGTTTCACAATCGCGTCGCGATCTGGCATTCGGCCTGGAGCGCCGTTCAGGAACGGCCTTGGACGGGTGTCGGCTTGAACAATTTCAAGAACATCCTGCTCGCGACCGACGACTCGATACGATTCGCCACCGTGGATCACGCACACAACCTTTATGTGAACAGCCTGGCCCAAGGCGGTTGGCCCGGCCTTGCAACGCTCCTGGCCATGTTGGGAGCCACGGGGATCGTCGCGGCCCGCCTGCGTCGCGCGCCTGCGGCGGACGCGCGCCTCGTGTTTCCTGCGGCCCTTGGCGTTTGGGGCGTCGTGGTGTTGAACGGTTTCAGCAACACCTCGCTCCACCACGAACTTTCCATGATCTTTTTCACTGCCATGGGCCTGGCGTCCGCCGCGGCGGCAAAAACTCCGGACGGTGAATCTGTGCGCGCCGACGGAAGCCGTTCCTGAAACCCCACGCCTCAACCCAATTCTAAAAGAATTTGCCATCGTCGGTTTCCTGCGGCAGAAGTGAGCGCTCATGCTCGTTTGGACCTTTTGGATCAGTTTTCTGGGTTCGGCGGCGGTAGCGCTCCTGCCCTCTCATTGGAAGTCCGAGGTGCGATGGCTCGCACTTTTGTTCGCAGCCCTCGGCCTCGCCCTTGGCCTCTGGGGCTGGGGGGCGTATGACGTCGAGGTCGGCGGCTACCAGCTCGGGAACGGGGAAGGCGTCCCCTGGATCCCCGAGCTCGGCGTGCGCTTTCGCCTCGGCGCCGACGGCTTCAGCCTTCCGCTCGTCATCCTCACGGGCGTGATCGGAGTCACGGGAGTGCTCTACTCGTGGAACATCGAGGAACGGGTGAACCAGTTCTTTGCGCTCTATCTCCTGCTGCTCGGAGGCGTCTACGGCGTGTTTCTTTCCGTGGACCTTTTCCTCCTCGTCGTCTTCTACGAGATCGCGATCGTGCCGAAGTACTTTCTCATCGCGATTTGGGGGAGCACGCGGAAGGAGTACGGAGCGATGAAACTGGTGCTCTACAGTTTCGCGGGCGGAGCGCTGGTCCTGCTCGGGCTGGCGGGGATCGCCTTCGCGGCGGACCCGGCGGCGCGAAGCTTCGATTTGGAACGGCTCGCGGCAACGAACTTTTCGTCGGGATTCCAGGCGTGGGCGTTCCCGGCGTTTTTCCTGGGCTTCGGCATCCTCGCGGGCCTCTGGCCGTTTCATACCTGGGCACCAACGGGGCACGTCGCCGCGCCGACGGCCGCTTCGATGCTGCTCGCAGGTGTGGTGATGAAGCTGGGGTCCTACGGCTGCCTGCGCGTGGCGATCGGCCTGTTTCCCGGCGCCCTCGGAGCGACGGTGCTCGGCGTTCCGGGTTTCTGGCGCTGGACGATCACGGTGCTCGCGGCGATGAACATCCTCTACGGCGCGATGGTCGCCCTCGTGCAGCGGGACTTCAAATTCGTGATCGGCTACTCGAGCGTGAGCCACATGGGCTTCGTGCTGCTGGGACTGGTGACGCTCAACCTCTGGGGTCTCTCGGGCGCGTTGCTTCAGATGTTTTCGCACGGGATCGTGGCGGGCCTGCTTTTCGCCGTGGTGGGGCGACTCGTCTACGACCGCACCCACACGCGTGAGCTCGACGAACTGGGCGGACTCGGCCGTGCCGCGCCGTTCACGGCCTCGGTCTTCATCATCGGGGGGCTCGCCTCGATGGGACTGCCGGGGATGAGCGGGTTCTTCGCGGAACTGCTGGTGCTCATCGGCAGCTGGAAGGCGTTTGCGTGGGTGCTGATCCCCGTGGGAATCGGGATGATCGTCACAGTGGTCTATACCCTGCGGACGATCCACCTGGCCTTTTTCGGCGCGGCGCCGCTCGTCGGTGGAGATTGGAGGGGGCTGCCTCCGATCACGTTGCCGGAGAAGGCGGCCAGTTGCTTTCTTGCGGCGATCCTTTTCCTCGTCGGCCTGTATCCAACGGTCTTGTTGAGCATGATGGATCGTGCCTCCCAACAGTTTCTCGATCGGGTGAAACAGACCGTGCCCGTCCATCTCGCGCGCCCATGAACCTCTCGGACCTCCTCCCCCTCCTGCGCTTTCTCGCGCCCGAGATCCTGCTCTCGGCGCTGGCGCTCGGCGCGCTGCTCGGGGAAGCGGCCTTGAGCCGCCTGCTTGGCGTGGAGAAACGCCAGAACCTGCTGGGCTGGCTGGCGCTGCTTGGACTCGGGGCGTGTCTTGTGATCCTCGGCGACCAGGCGGCCCGCGGGGAAACGCTCGCCCTAGGGCGAGGGGCGTTCGTCGCCTCGCCCTTCAACGCCCTCCTGAAAACTGCGGCGACTCTCGCGGTGATGGCTTCGGTGACAATGGGATTGCGCGCGCCGTTCGTCCGGCACGTGGGCGAGAATTACGCGCTGGTGCTTTTCTCGCTGCTCGGGATGTTCTTCCTGCTTTCCGCCGAAAGCCTGCTGATGATTTTCGTGGCGCTGGAGCTGACGAGCCTTCCGCTCTACGCGCTCGCCGCGAGCCAGAAGGGGGCGCGGCGCTCCATCGAGGGTGGCCTGAAGTATCTGCTCTTCGGCGGCCTCTCGGCGGCCTTCCTGCTTTTCGGCATCAGCTACGTCTACGGCATGAGCGGGCAAGGGAGCCTGGCCGGACTGCGCGACTGGCTCGTCGCACAACGGACGGCCGGCGGACCGGGGTTCCTTTTTCTCACGGGCGTCTGTCTGATGATCGTCGGGCTCGGTTTCAAAATTGCGGCGGCGCCGTTCCATCTGTGGGCGCCAGACGCCTACGAAGGCGCGCCGCTGCCGGCGGCGGCAATCCTCGCGAGCGCGTCCAAGCTCGCGGGCATCGTGGTGGCGGCGCGGCTGCTTCTCGGGGCGTTTCTTCCGGTCGCAGGGAATGTCCTGGGTTCGCCGCTCTCCTGGCACGCAGGCTGGTCCCCGGCGGTCGCCGCGCTCGCGGTGGCGAGCCTGACCGTGGGAAACCTCGCGGCGCTCGCACAGCGCAACGCGAAGCGCTTCATGGCCTATTCGAGCGTCGCGCACGCCGGCAACGTCCTTGTGGCGTTCCTCGCCCTGGACGCCTCGGGGCGACCCGCCGCTTTGGCCGCGCCCGCGATCGCCTATTATGCGGTGATCTACGCGCTCACCAATGCGGGCGTTTTCGCAGCGATCCACGCTCTCGCCTGGGGCGCGCGAGGCGATGACTTCGCGGACTTCCGCGGCGCGGCGCGGCGCGCGCCGTTTCCCGCGTTTTTCCTGCTCATTTTTCTGCTTTCGCTCGCGGGGGTGCCGCCGATGGCGGGATTCTTTGGCAAACTCTTCCTCTTCATGGCGGCGCTGCAAGCCGACGCGACACACTGGGGCCTGGCCTGGCTCGTCGCCTACGCGCTTGCGATGAACGTCGTCGCCTTGGGCTATTACCTGCGTTTCGCGCGAGTGCTGTGGGTGGAGCCAGCCGAAGACCTCCGTCCGATCTCGACGCCTCTGGAGTTGCGCGTGGCGCTCGTCGCGCTGGCGCTCCTCGTGCTCGGTTTGGGAGTCTTTCCGTCCTCCTGCCTTGCGGCGTTCCGCACGATGGGCGGCGTGTTGCTGTTGCGAGGTTGAACCGGAGTCCGGCGCTTGACGCCTTTAGCGGCGCCCGTGAGGCCGCGCGGGTTGCCGAAGCAGGCGGGCACCGAACCCAAACGCAGATCAACCGCCTCCGGGCGCCCAGCGGACGCGGTCGGTGATGAAAAGGAATTCACGACCGAGATTCGGAACGGGCGCGCGCAGCGGAAAGTTTTCGGGCACCTGGCGGAAGAGGATGGGCGCCCAGGTGCTCATTTCGCCTCCGACGATGTCGTTGAAAGAGCGGCTCATCGTGATCGGAGTGAAGTAGATGGCGGAAATCTTGTGGAGGTAATCGTTGATCTCGAGATACTGCGGGACGGTCTTTGAAAGGTCCATGCACGGGACGTTTCCGTACCACGCGACGGCCCACGGCATGTCGCTCATCATCAGCTCGCCGGGGCCCATCCATTTCGAAACAGTCTGGATCATCGGCGGATAATACGGGGGAAACCGGTAGAGCGGCGGCCGCGGCGGGAGCAGCGCGTAGATCAACGAGAGCGAATTGACCAGGATGAACGCGCTCGCGGTGAGGATCATGACGAGGCGCGAGGAGAGATCGAGGCGGTCGTAGAGGATGAAGAAGAAGATCGCGCCGTAGAAAAAGATCAGCGGAATCAGAAGGGCATAAAGGTCGCCGCTATGCGCAGCGGCTTGGGTGACGGAGCCCGATTCCGGATTCCAGATGAAGGGCACCAGCAGGATCATCCATCCCAAGCAGATCAGCATGAACCACCGGAGCCGACGGAGGATCGGAGACTTGAAGCCGAGGAACAACCCCGTAATCATGAAGAAGATGAGATAGTTCGATCCGAGCGATTTGATTCCGGTTTCTAAAAAGTTTCGGGAGTTGGCCAGCCACTTGCGTTGAATCTGCTTGTAGCCGAAGTCGGCGAACTTCGGGTTCACCTGTCTTTCGAGGTTTTTTTCGGGGAAGACATCCGTGAACTCTACGGGTGCATAGGTCGCCAGCCCGAGCGGAAGGCCGGTCAGACGCTGATTGCGGAGAACCCAAGGCGCTGCGACCGCCGCAACGATTGCGAGGACGAGGACGGCGTGCAGGATGCGGCGGCGGCCTCCGAAGATCAGCACGTGAGTGACGAGCGGCGCAAGGAGCAGCCCGAAGCGATATTTCGCGAGGAACCCGATCCCGACGGCCAGGGCGGCGACGGCGATCCAGAATACGGACCACCAGCTTTCCGAAAGTTCGTGAAAGCGGACGACCGCGTACACGATCGTGCAGAAGATAAAGAGCAGGAAGGTGAAAGGCGTGGCGGCGATGGCGGCGCGCCAGAACGAATTACAGAAGACCAACAGCGTGAGCGTGACCAGCGCGACGCGCGGATCGGCGATCCGCCGTACGGCGAGAAAGAAAAGCGGGATCGCCAGGAGCAGCCAGCCCTCCGAGAAAAGGGCCGCCCAGGTTTCCGGCTTGAACACCGTAAAGGTCCGCCCTGTCGCGATGTCGGTCGGAGGGCGCACCGCCTTGAACACCAAAGCCAACATCCAGGGATAAAGAGGTGCGTGCTCAATTTCCGGCTGACGCTGCGTCGTCAGGCGCGGATCCACGCCGCGCTGCTGGAAGATCCCCACGCCCAAAGGGCGGATGCGCAGAGTGGTGAATCCCTGGCCCTCGTGGATCTGCCGCGCGAGGTGCGCCATCTCCATGGACTCCTCCGAATCGAGTCCCTTGAAATGAATCGAGTGATAGAGCAGGAGCAACCCCAGCGAAGCCGCGATGGCAAACGCAACCTGGAACACCGTCGCGAAACGCCCCACGGTGGCGGAGTAAACGAGAGTCTGGAGACGGAGGCTTCCGAGCGCCATGGTTCAAGAAGACCGGAAAATCAAAACGCTGAAAAGCCCCAAATGCATCCGAGGAGGGGGCGTCATTCCAGAGTGTTGCCTTTCATCTCACGAAGCTTGCGGTGGAGCGTGCGGCGGCTGATGCCGAGCAAGGCAGCCGCGCGTGTGATGTTCTGGTTGGCGGCGCGCAGGGCGCGCGCGATCAGGCGGCGTTCGATCTCGGCGAGGTTGAGCGGATCCGCGTCTCCCTCCGGAGAAGGCGCGTTTCCTTCGGGCGCCTCCGCAAGTTCCGGAGGAAGGTCTTCCGCGCCGAGGCGGTCGTCGCGCGTCAGGACCACCATGCGATGGATCGCGTTTCCGAGTTCGCGGACGTTTCCCGGCCAACGGTAGCGGCGGAATGCCTCCATGACTTCCGGCGTAAAGCCCGAGAGGCGTTTCCCGTTTTCCCGCGCGTGGAGCTTGAGGAAATGAGTTGCGAGCAAAGGGATGTCGCTTGGGCGTTCCCTCAACGGAGGGATGCGCAAGGTGATCACGTTGAGGCGGTAGAACAGGTCCTCGCGAAACGCCCCTTCCTTCGCCATTCGCCGGAGGTTCCGGTTTGTGGCGGCAATCAGGCGGACGTCCGTCTGCACGAGGCGGTTGCCGCCGACTCGTTCGAATTCGCGCGATTCGAGCACGCGCAGGATTTTCACCTGCACGGAGGAATCAATCTCGCCGATTTCGTCGAGGAAAAGTGTGCCGCCGTCGGCGAGCTCGAAACGCCCCTGGCGCCGCTCGATCGCCCCCGTGAAGGCCCCTCGCTCGTGGCCGAACAGCTCGCTTTCGAGAAGATTGGAACTGAGCGCGGCGCAGTGGACGGCGAGAAAAGGCCCCTTGGCGCGAGGACTCAAGGTGTGGATGGCGCGCGCCACCAGCTCTTTCCCCGTGCCGCTCTCGCCCTCGATGAGAACCGTCGCGCGCGAAGGAGCGACCTGCTTGATCGTCTCGTGAACTTCGCGGATTGCGGCGGAGTCGCCGACAATCTCATGGAGTCCGTAGCGTTCATCGAGTTGCTGCTGCAGCTTGACGTTCTCCCGTTCCAGCCCGCGCGCCCGCAGGAGCTTGGCGAGGCGCATCTCCAGTTCGTCGAGCTGGAGGCGCCCTTTGGAGATATAGTCGTCGGCACCCTGTTTCATCGCCCGGACGGCGAGTTCCTCGGAGCCGTAGGCCGTCATCAGGATACAGACCGGAGGATGGGGGAGCGCTTTGGCGCGCTGGATAAGCTTGAGACCGTCGTCGCCCGGCATCCGCAGGTCCGAGAGCATCACATCGAAATGCTCTTCTTCGAGGAGGCGTTGCGCGGAAACGGCATCCTCCGCGAGATAGACGTCGTATTGTCCTTCAAGCGCGGCGCGGAGGCCTTCACGCGAAGGTTTCTCGTCATCCACGATGAGAAGGGTGGGTTTCAAGAGGGAATGAGGTCTCTGGCGACGACGGATTCATGCGCGGACCGCAAGGCTGCGCCAAGCCGAAAGTCAGCGCGTTCGCATCAGCACGCCGCCGTGCTTTTTCGTGCCGGCCGTCGCGATCACCGCAATCGGAACCCCCGTTTCCCGTCGAAGCCCCTCGACGTATTCGGCGCGAGTAAAAAGCCAAACACGCCGCGGACCACGCAACAGGGCGATGAGCTCGGCGCGGCCCGGTCTCGGCGCGGCATCACGGTCCCGCGCGATTTCCCAGAGTGTGTCCACCCCATAGCGGGGAACCACCTCCGCTCGGGCGCCCATGAGCGTGAAGCTGCCGGAGTTGAAGGAAAACTCGTACATGGCCACGAGGTCTCCCTGCCGCGGAGAGAAAACAGGCGACCCTGCGTGCGGATGGAGGTCGGCGGAGATCGGGACGCCGACCACGCGCTCTCGCGGCACGGCGGCAATCAGAGATCTCCAGCTCGAGTTGTGGCCGAGGAAGGACTCCAGGCGGGCGGCGAGGAAGATCAATCCCTGCAGGAGGACCGCTGCGCAAAGCCACCAGACCACCGGTCTTGCGAGAGCGCGCCGAGGCGCTGCGAGCCGCGAAACCGCAACAGCGCCGGTCGCGGTCAGGATCGCCGCCGCCACAAACGGCGCCAGCCAGAACGGCGAAGGCGGCGAGAACACCCGATGCGCGACGAACCAAGGCGCAAGCGCCAACGCGGGCAGGAAAATCCATGTGGCGATGCGCACCCCACGGGCAGGGATCTCCGGCGCGGCTTCGCCCTGATCTCCGGCAAGCCAGAGGCCGATCATCAGGGCGATGGGCGGCATCAAGGGAAGGATATAGGTGGGAAGCTTCGAACCGCTCAACGTGAACATCCCCAGCGGAAGCGCGACCCAGGAGAGGAGGAAGGCGGAAACCTCCCCTGTCGCGCCGCCTTCCACGCGCCACCGGCTCCAGTGCCGGCGCAGCGCCGGGATCGCGAGAAAGGTCCACGGCCAGCAGGCGATCGGCAACACCAGGAAAAAGTAGTACCACGCCTTCGCCCGGCCGCGGCCGGACATCACACGATCCTGGATCTCCCCGCGGAGATAGAAATCGAGGAGATCCCGGTTCAACCAAACCATGAGGAAAAACCACGGAAGCGCGAGCAGCGCGAGAAGGATGAGGCCGCGAAGCAGGCGCATCTCTTTCAGGCGCCGGAGATCGCGGGTTGCGGCGAGAAATCCGAGCAGCGCGAGCCCGACGATCGCGGGGCCGACCGGCCCCTTGTCGAGGAACGCCCCGCCAAGCGCGAGATAGAACCCCAGCAACCAGAGCCGTCCCGCTTCGAGAGAGGCGCCTGCGCTTCGCACCGTCTGCCGCCATCGCCAGAAGCATCCGAGCGCAAGGGTGACGAACGCGGTGAGCATCATGTCCGGAGTGATCAGGCGACCGGCCGCAAAAAAGAGCAGCATCGTGGAGAGGGCGGCGGCGGAGCAAAGGCCCGCACGCACGCCGGCCATCTGTTTTCCCAGCGCAAAAACGAGGAACACCGTCACCGAAGCGGCGAGGGCCGACGGGAGCCGCGCGCCCCACTCGTTGATGCCGGCGACACGCAGGCCGGCGGCGATGCACCAATAAATCCACGGCGGCTTCGCGTAATGCGGCACTCCGTTGAGCCGCGGGACCATCCGATCGCCGGTGACGAGCATTTCGCGCCCCATCTCGGCGTAGCGCCCTTCGTCGGGCTCGTTCAGGCCGCGGGCGCCGAGCTGGAAGAAAAGCATGAAAACCATCGCGCCCAGGAGCAGCGCCGTCGTCGCGCGAGGTCGTTCGAGAAAAAAGCGCACGAGACGCATCATCGCCGCAGCGCATTCCCATCCTCAACCGCAAAACGCAGGGCGTTTCTTCGACGCTCCGATCAACTTCGGAAGCACCTTCGTTCCGTTCTCAGGATTTCGGTCAAACCCGCCTCAAGGGGAACTCGCGCAGAAAATCCCAGCTCCCGGCGCGCCCGACGGACCTCGGCGCGCATCCGACGCAAGCGCCCTTCATGCGGACGGAAATCCACCGCCACTCGCCTCCCAACCTGACGGCCCAGCCGCCGCGCCGCCGCAAGGAGCGGGGTCTCCCTCCCCGATCCGATATTGAAAATTCCTTCGATTTGAGGTCGTTCCACGGCCGCCACGAGGGCGCGCACGGCGTCTTTCACATGAACGAAATCCCGGGAGTTCGCGCGCGAACGGTGGATCACGACCGGCTTTCCCTCCAGAATGCGGCGCGCAAAAAGATTGAGCGCTGTGTCGCGCGATGCGCCGTTGGCCGCGACGCCGTAAAGATTGAAGAATCGGAGGATGCAAACGGACGTGCCTCCCTGCGCATGGGCGCGCAAGGCCATCGCTTCCGCGCACGCCTTGAGGAAGCCGTAGACGGAAAGCGGGTGCACCGGCGCGTTCTCCCGAACCGGAAGTCGCGAGGGATCGCCGTACACCTCGGACGTGGACGCCAACGCCAAACGTCGGACGCCGGCCTTGCGGATCGCCTCCAACAAGTTCCGCAGCCCGTCCAGAATCACGGCGGCACCCGTCGCAGGATCGCGTTCGCAGTCGGGAAGCGTTGCCGTGGCGAGATGAACCGCCGCACGGCAACCGTTCAAAGCCCGCATCCAGCCACCGGCGCGGCGGAGGTCTCCTCTCACCCACTCGACTCCTCCGACGCGGCCGGGCGGAACGCGGCGCGCCAACGCACGCACGCGCCATCCCCGGCGGCGGATTTCGCGCAGAAAATGGCCGCCCACATACCCGGTCGCGCCGGTGATAAAAATGGGGGCTTTGGACGCCATGCTCCCCTCTTCTCCGTTAAAGCAGTCTTTCGGGATGCTGTTGATACCAACGCACGGTGCGTTCGATCCCTTCCTTCCACCCGACGTCAGGCACAAAGCCGAGCAGTTTTTTCCCTTTCTCGGTAGCCGCGCAGTGGCGGCGGACATCAGCCGGCCGCGGCCGTTCAAACCGTGGCGGTTCTTTCCAGCCCATGAGACGACTCACCTCTTCGATGATTTCGATCACGCTGAGCTCCATGCCGCTCGCGAGGTTCACCGTCTGTCCGCACGCTTCCTCCGTTTCGTAAAGCCGCACAAGCCCTCGAGCCGTATCCGCCGCATACAGATAGTCGCGCGTCTGTTTCCCGTCTCCGAAGACCACAGGCGTTTCCCTCCGCATGATGCGCTGGATGACGCGCGGAATGATGCCCGAAAAGTCGCGTCCGTTCTGCCGCGGCCCATAGTTGTTGAAAGGGCGCCCGATCGTCATATCGATCCCGAACGTCCGCCGATATGACTCGACGAGGAGCGTCGCGGCCGCCTTGGCGGCGGCATACGGAGTCTCAGCCTTGAACGGATGCGCCTCGTCCATCGGCACGTATTGCGCCGTGCCGTAAGCCTCCGAGGAGGAGCAGTGGACGAGCGTCCGGAACGCCCCGAGGCGGCACAACTCGCAAACGTTGAGCGCGAGCTTGACGATCACGTCCGACGACCAGAGCGGGCGCTCCAGTGAAGCCGGCAGAGGGATCGTCGCCAAATCGAAGACGACATCAATTCCTTTCCCGTCAAAAAGTCGCCGCAACCCGTCGAAATCCGCCGCATCCTGTTCCACCACTTCGAGCTCGGGGTAGTGTGCCTGCGCCTCGCGAAGGTTTTCGCGGTTGCCCAGAAAAAAATCGTCCACGACCACGAGACGCGCCGGCCCGCGCACCGCGAGGGCGTCCACGAGATGGCTGCCGATGAACCCGGCGCCGCCCGTGACCATCACGCGTTGGTTCGAGAGGCTTCGCATCAGAGTCCCAGTTTTCGGTGGAGCACGGCGTTCACCATGGCAGGGTTCGCCTTGCCTTTCGAGAGTTTCATGACTTGGCCGACAAGGTTGCCGACCGCCTTGGCGTTTCCCGCGCGAATCTGGACGACGATCGGCGCATTGCCCTCAAGCACCTCGTCGCACAGCTTTCCGATCGCACCCGCGTCGCTCACCTGTTCAAGACCGCGTTCGGTCACGATCTCCGCCGCGGCACGGCCCGTGCGAAACATCTCCACAAAGACTTCCTTCGCCTGGCTGCTGCTGATCCTTCCGGCGTCCGTCAACGCTACGAGGGCGCCCAGCGCCTCGGGCGCGACCGGGCTTTCCGTGACGCCCTTGCCCGCCGCGCCGAGCTCCCGGAGCAGGTCGTTGACGACGAGGTTCGCTACGCCTTGGGTGTTGGTCACGTCTTTGACCGCCTTTTCGAACCAGTCCGCAAGGGCGCAGTCGGCCACCAATACGCCGGCGTTGGAGTCGCTCACCTTGAGCATTTCGACGAACCGCCGCTTGCGGGCCAGTGGGAGTTCGGGGACCCGGCGGCGAACGTCGTCGAGCCATGCCGCCGTATCCACGGGCAGAAGGTCGGGTTCAGGGAAATAGCGATAGTCGTGCGCCATTTCCTTGCCGCGCATGGCGAAAGTCGCGCCCGCCGCCTCGTCCCAACGCCGCGTCTCCTGCGTCAAACGCCCGCCACCGCGCAGCATTTCCGTCTGTCGCTCGATCTCGTACGCGAGCGCCCGCCGAACGCCGCTGATCGAGTTCATGTTCTTGATTTCGACTTTTGTGCCGAGTTCTTCCTGTCCGACGGGGCGGACGGAAACGTTGCAGTCGCAGCGCAACTGCCCTTTTTCCATGTCGGCGTCACTCACCCCGCCATACAGCAGCACGAGTTTCAGGGTGGAGAGGAAGGCGAAGGCCTCTTCGGGACTCCGCAAATCGGGCATCGTCACGATCTCCATGAGCGGCGTGCCGGCGCGGTTAAAATCAATCCCGGAAGCCGTTTCGAAATGAAAGGACTTGGCCACGTCCTCCTCAAGATGGATGCGGACGAGGCGGATGTAACGGCCGGCGACGACCTTCTTTTGCGCGTCTTTCGGATAGCTTTCGCGCATGATCTCGAGGCCGCCTCCACGACAGGTCGGCAGATCATACTGCGAGATCTGGTAGTTTTTCGGCATGTCCGGATAAAAATAGCTCTTGCGGTCGAACTTGCAGCGGGGCGCGATCTCGCACCCGAGCATCAGCCCAGTGAGCGCGACGAGATGGATGGCGGCGTGGTTGGGGGTCGGCAGCGCGCCGGGCAGTCCGAGGCAGACGGGACACGTGCGGGTGTTCGGCGCGGCCCCGAATTCGTTCTCGCAGCCGCAGAACATCTTCGTTCGCGTGCGAAGCTGCACGTGAACCTCGAGCCCGATGACCGCCTCGTAATTCATCCGAGCGGCGCCTCCTTGTGCCATGCCGACGCTTGTTCATAGGCGCCAGCCACGCGGAAGAGGGTTTCCTCCCCCATCCACGGGCCGATGATTTGGAGGCCGACGGGGAGCTTCTTTTCGCGCTCTACGAAGCCGCAGGTCAACGAGAGAGCGCACACTCCGGCGAGATTCGCGGCAATCGTGAAGATGTCGGCAAGATACATCTGGAGAGGATCCTGAATTTTCTCTCCGAGCTTGAAGGCGGGTGACGGCGTGGTCGGCGTCAGGAGCACGTCGCATCGCTCGAACGCCTGACGAAAATCTCGACGGATGAGAGTGCGGACCTTTTGCGCGTGAAGGTAATAGGCGTCGTGATAGCCGCTGCTGAGCACGTAGGTGCCGAGGATGATCCGTCGCTTCACCTCCGCGCCAAAACCTTCGGCCCGTGTGCGTCCATACATCTCGAGCGGATCGGCGGGGTTCTCGGCGCGACGTCCGTAACGCACCCCATCGAAACGGGCGAGATTGGCGCTGGCCTCGGCGGTAGCCAGCACGTAGTACGCGGCCACCGCATGCTCGGTGTGAGGAAGGGAGATCTCCACCGCTTCCGCCCCCAGCCCTTCGAGGACGCGGACGGCCGCCCGCACCGCCTGTTCGACGTCGGCGTCCATGCCTCCGGAAAAATACTCGCGGGGCAAACCGAGCTTCAGCCTTCTGATCCCCCGCCCCAGGGCCGCGACGAAATCGGGCGGCGCGTCCGGAAGCGAGGTGCTGTCGCGCGGATCCGGACCGCTGATGGCGTGGAGAATCCGGGCGGCATCCTGCGCGTCGCGCGCCAGCGGCCCAATCTGATCGAGCGACGAGGCGAAGGCCACGAGGCCGTAGCGGCTCACCCGGCCGTAGGTGGGCTTCAGCCCCACGCAGCCGCAGAATGCGGCAGGCTGTCGAATCGAGCCGCCGGTGTCGCTACCCAAAGCCGCAAAACTCTCGCGAGCGGCGACGGCGGCGGCCGATCCGCCGCTCGATCCGCCGGGCGTTCGTTCGAAATCCCACGGGTTGCGCGTCGGGCAAATTACCGAACTCTCGGTCGAAGATCCCATCGCAAACTCGTCCATGTTCGTTCTCCCGAGCAGGACGGCGCCCGCCTGGCGCAACTTTTCCACTACGGTGGCGTCATACGGGGCGCGATATCCCTGCAAGATGCGCGAGGCGCAGGAACAGAATTGTCCCTTGACGCTGAGATTGTCTTTGAGGGCGATCGGAACCCCGTGGAGCGGCCCGATCGGAGGCTCGGCATCGCGCGCCCGGGCCTCGGCCAGCGCGGCCTCGGCGTCCCAATGAAGCATGGCGCCTAGGGCGGGCTCCAACGCCTCCATTCGGGCCAACAGCGCGCGCACGAGGTCCGTGGAAGAAACCTCGCGGCGGCGGACTGTAGCTGCAGCTTCCGAGACAGTGAATTCGTGGAGTTCCATCAGAATTCGAACGGCCGCGCGTTACTCGATCACCTTCGGGACCATGAAGAGGCCGTTGGCGCGCACCGGCGCGTTCGCGAGGGCTTCCTCGGACGAGAGTGAAGGCGCCGCCGCGTCATCACGCGTCACGTTGCTCCGATCCACGGCGTGCGCCGTGGGCTCGATACCGGCGACATCGAGCCTCCGGATCTGCTCGATGTAACGCACGATCTGTTCGAGCTGCCCTTGAAAGCGGCGCGTCTCCTCCTCCGAGAGTTTGAGGCGTGCGAGCTGCGCCACATAGCCGACGTCAATCGAGGAAGGCGCGCTCATGCGTGACGAAAAAAGATCAGTGGGACAGGAGACGCAGAAGCCTGCCGAGCGCCCAGATCAAGGTGATCAAGCCGGCCACTGCCCAGAGGATGGTTCGATTGCGGTGACGCCGTTTTTCGTTGAGCAGCGGCGGCCGCCGCCGTTCCGATTCCGCTTTCGGAAGCCGCAACAGCCGGCGAAGCAGCGACGCACGGTTGTCTTCGGAAACGGCGGCATGCGCGTCGCGAAGCGCCTGCGGCTGCGCGATCCGGCGGTTCAGCTCCCGGATCCGGCGGTCGAGTTCGCGCGCCTTGGCGCGCTTTTCCTCGGCTTCGAAGGCCACCCGGGATCGCGGCTTTCCTCCGGTCATGATGCCCCACGGCGACGGTCACTTGCGAGACAACCAGAAAATCAGGGCGATCACCCCGAGGATGAGAATCGGCAGCGAACGGGCAAGCCCGCGCTGAAGTTCGAGAGAGAAGTCGAAACCGGCGGCGGAAGCGACCCCCGCCGCGGGCGCCCCGCGTAACTGGGCGTCGGTTTCGAGATGGACCGGTCCTTCTCCAAGAAAGGGCAGCTGCGCACGCCCACGATTGAGCTCCGCCCGCGCGCTTTCCACGGCCGCAACCGCCTTGGCCAGATGCGCCTTCACCTCGTTGCCGCGCCATTCGTTCTCGCGGATGTCCTGAAGTTTGCCAATGTTCTCCTGAAAAATCTGGCGAAAGTCCGAAAGGGAAGAGCTCTGTTTGTTGAGATCGAACTCCTCCTTCTCGATCGCGGCAACGGCGCGCCCGAGTTCATTGAGCATTTCGGCCTTTCCGTGCTCGAACTCCTCCTCCCGCTGGCGCAGGTCTTCGAGGTCCTTTTGTTCCCGTTCGAGCTCGTCTTGCTGACGCCGCAATTCGATCATCTGCTGGCGTGCCTGTTCGACGCGCGCGTCAATCTCGGCCCGGCTGGGAGAAGAGCTGCCAGAGGAAGGGGTGGCGCGCGCCTCTCCGGTCGAGGCATCGGAAACGACGACGTCAGGATCCACAAAATCTTTGTGTTTCATTGAGATGGCGAAAAGAAGAGTTCGGGTCGAAAGTTGCGCGATCTGCGCGATGCGCGAATGCGCAACGTCGAGAAAGCGTCCGCGCGTTCTCCGCGGGCGCCTGAATGTATACCATTTGAACGCTTCAAGACCAACGAAAATCGCTGCTCACGCACTTTTCGGGGGACTCGCACTGAAACGGAATCACAACCGGACCGCAAAGCGCTCTCCCTTCTTTACGTCGAGACAGAACCCCGCCATGAGCGTGGCCATTTTTTCCAGATCGTCGAGATGGACGACCTCCACCGGCGAATGCATGTAGCGGTTCGGCAAACCGAGGCTCGCAGAAGGGATGCCGCCACGTTGCACGAAAATCGCGTCGGCGTCGGTCCCCGTTCGACGCGGAACAGTCGCGTATTGCAACGGGATTTTGCGTTTTCCAGCCGCGGCTTCGAGGCGTTCGATCAGGACGGGGTGGTTTGCGCTGCCGATTCCGAGGATGGGTCCTTTGCCGAGTTTCACGTCTCCCCAGCGTTTCTGACTCACGCCGGGAATGTCGGTCGCTTGCCCGACATCGGCGACGAGCGCCGCGTCCGGATGGACGCGGTAGCCGGCCATGGCCGCCCCATGCAGGCCGATCTCCTCCTGAACGGTCGAAACCGCCACCACGCAGGCGTCGAGCTTCTTTTCTTCGGAGAGAAGACGAAGCGCCTCAGCCGCCGCGAAAATTCCGATGCGGTTGTCGCAGCCGCGCGCCACCGCCAAGTCGCCGCGCAGGATCTCGAAACCGTCCGCAAAGGTGATCACGTCACCAACCCGCACCAGTTTCGCCGCCTCTTTGGCGTCTTTCGCCCCGATGTCGAGAAAGCAATCGTGCAGCTTCGGGACCTCCGCCTTGGCGTCGCGGTCCTGCATGTGCGGCGCCAGCGTGCCGGTCACGCCAAGCACAGGGCCCTGTCGGGTTTGGACGATCATGCGTTGCCCCCGCACGAGCGCGGGATCCACTCCTCCCACCCCGGTGAACCAGATGAAGCCCTCTTTCGAAATATGTTGAACCATGAAGCCGATTTCGTCGGAATGACCTGTGACCATGATTTTGGGAGAGCCCCCTTCATTGAGCCACGCGAACACGTTTCCGTAGGCGTCGCTTTCCACCCGGTCGGCGAACCCTTTCACGCGGTCGCGCCAGAGGCGTTGGACGGACCGTTCCTGGCTCGTCACGCTCACCGTATTAAGAAGGGACTTCAGAAAATCGAGATTCTCGGATTTCATGGCGCGCAACCCTCGCGCAGGCGGCGGCGGTTTTCCAGCGCGAACGGCAATTGCTCCGGAAACATTCAAGACAACCCCCTTTGCCAATTCGCAAAGGTCATGCTACGCTCCGCGCCCGTGACATCCATGAGCGACGTTTCCTTTTCCGCGCGCCCCCGGAGAGGTTTTCTTTCGATGGCCGTTCTCATCGTCGTCACCTTTGCCCTCTTCTCCACGATCGTCTTCGCCATCCTTCATTTCGCGGGCCCCGTGGAGGATGTGGAGACGAAGCGCGCCGCAGAACGCTTCGCGTTTCTCCACAAGGTCCGCTCCCGCGATGCCGAGGCCCTGAACTCTTACAGTCCCGCCGACCCCGCCACCGGACGCATCCGCATCCCCGTGAACCGCGCCGCGGAGCTCGCCGTGGAACGCCTCGCGGCAAAGCCCATTCGCGCCGCCGACCTGGTCGCGCCGCCGGCATCTTCGCTTCCCGCAACCAATGCTCCGGCCCCGGCGGCTGATCCGTCCGCCCAACCTCCGAAGGCATGACGTTCACCCTGGTCGCACTCTTCATCGTCGTCGTCGCGTTCACCGCAATCGCGATCGGGGCGTTCGGCTGGGCTGCAAAAACCGGCCAGTTTCACGGCTTGGAAGCCGGTGCGCGGAGCATCTTCGACACCGACGAACCGATCGGCCGTCCGACCGACCATTTTCCGGAGCGCGGGCGAAAATCCAAGGCGTCCGTATAATCTCCTCACCGCAACGATCGGACCATGCGCCCGCGAAGATCTTCCCCTGTGGATTTCGTCATTTGTTCGACCGCCCGCGAAGCCGCACTCCTCATCGCCGGCGCAAGAGGCTTTCGTCTCCCGATCTCGAAAATCGTTTTGTGACATGACCTCTCCCTCGTCCTCCTCTTCACCCAAAGGCCCCAAGGCCGCCCTTGCCGACGCCCTGGACCGCGCGGCAATTGACGCGTCGTGTCGTCTGCCGGTCCTCCTTTTCTTCGGCTCCGCGATCGCGTGGCTGCTTGTCGGAAGCGTTTTCGCGCTTCTCGCGGCGATCAAACTTACCACACCCGAGTTCCTCGCCGACCACGCATGGCTCACCTTCGGACGCGTTCGTCCCGCCCACCTCAACGCCGTCGCATACGGTTGGAGCTCGACGGCCGCCATCGGCGTAGCCATCTGGCTCATGGCGCGCCTCTGCCGAGTCCCGTTGCGCCATGCGCGCATCCTGGTCGCCGCCGCCGTGCTTTGGAACCTCGGTGTCGCGATCGGAGTCACTGCGATCCTCGCCGGCGCCAGCAATGCGATCGAATGGCTGGAGTTTCCGACCTACGCCGCCTTCATCCTCTTCGTTTCCTACGCCTTCATCGCCGTATGGGCCGTGCTCATGTTCCGAGAACGCCGCCCCGGACACGTCTACGTCTCCCAGTGGTACATCTTTGGCGCGTTTTTCTGGTTCCCCTGGCTCTATAGCGTCGTCAACAGCATGCTCGTCTTCTGGCCCGTGCAGGGGTCCGTCCAGGCCATTATCAACTGGTGGTTCGGCCACAACGTCCTCGGTCTCTGGTTCACTCCCATCGCGCTCGCCAGCACTTACTACATGATCCCGAAGATCCTCGGGAAGCCCATTCACAGTTATTACCTTTCCATCCTCGGGTTCTGGTCGCTCGCGCTCTTTTATTCCTGGAACGGAGGCCACCATCTCCTGGGAGGTCCCATCCCCGCCTGGCTCCAAAGCGCCTCCATCGTCGCCAGCGTGATGATGCTCATTCCCGTCATCACCACCGCCATCAACTTCCATATGACGATGCGCGGCAGTTTCGCCCTCCTCCGCACCAGCCCCGCCCTCCGCTTCACCGTCTTCGGCGCGATGTGCTACACCGTCGTCAGCGCCCAGGGTAGCTCGATGGCGCTGCGTTCGCTCAACAAACTCACCCACTTCACCCACTACACCATCGGCCACGCGCACCTCGGCATGTATGCCTTCTTCACCATGACGATGTTCGGCGCGATGTATTACATCACCCCCCGCCTCGTCCGCTGGGAATGGCCTTCCGCGTTTTTGATCAAGGCCCACTTCTGGCTCGCCTCGACCGGCATCCTCCTCATGGTGGTCAGTCTGACCCTCGGCGGCCTCATCCAGGGGATCGAACTGGAAAATCCCAAGGTCCCCTTCCTCACCATTGTCGCCCACACGATCCCCTGGCTCCACGCGCGCAGCTGGTCGGGCGCCCTGCTCACCACTGGCCACCTGGCCTTCGCCCTTTCCTTCGTCCTCATCCTTCTGCGCACCGGAAAACAACGGGAAGGCCCAACTCTTTTCACTAAAGAACGCTCCTTCCCATGAACCGCGGCCTCACTCTTTTCGTCGGCATCCTCGCGACCTTCACGCTCGCTTGGGCGGGACTGGTCTTGATCCCGTATCTTCAATTTGGACGGGTGACCGATTACGTTTCCGAAGAGACCGGCCAAACCCTGCCTCCTCCGATGAGCGGGCTCGCTCAACGCGGTCATGAGGTTTATGCCGCCGAAGGTTGCGTCTATTGCCACAGTCAGCAGGTGCGCGGTGAATCCCAGGGGTCCGATCTCGCCCGCGGTTGGGGCGTCCGCCGCACTGTCGCCCGCGATTATATCGGCGAACGCCCGCATTTCCTCGGCACGATGCGCACCGGCCCCGACCTCAGCAACATCGGCCGCCGCCAATCCTCCGTGGAATGGCATCACAAACACCTCTATCGCCCGCAGAGCGTCAGCCCTGGTTCCGTGATGCCTCCTTTCCGCTTCCTTTACTCTCTCCGAAAAATTGTGGGCGAACCCTCCGCCGACGCCCTTAAGCTTGACGGCCTCGACGCCCCTCCGCCCGGATGGGAAGTGGTCCCCACCCCGGACGCGAAGGCCCTCGTCGCCTATCTCCTCTCCCTGGACCGAAGCTATCCGCTTCCGGAAGCGCCCACCGAATAAGACGAGCATGGATCCCGAGAAGAAACCTTCGCCGGAACGCGGCGCTTCCGAAATGGACGTCGCCAAAGTCCATGGCGCGCTCCTTCGCGAAAAGCAGGAACCGTGCGACGGCATGGCGCCCATCCCGCTCTGGTTGATGACCGCCATTCTTGCCCTCGCATTCTGGTCGGGCGGCTATCTCTTTTTTTACAGCGGCGGTTTCCGGGGTGATGTCTTCAACGAGTCGCAAATTGCTTGGGGCTACGCCCCCACCGCTCCGGGCAAAGCGAAGGATCCCCTCGCCATCGGCAAACGCGTCTATGTCGCCAACTGCGCCTCCTGCCATCAAGTGACAGGCCTTGGCCAGCCGGGGACCTATCCACCGCTCGCGGATTCGGACTATGTCAACGGCCCTTCGAGTCGTCTTGCGGCGATCGTCCTGAACGGCATCACCGGTCCGATCAAGGTGCATGGCGTCGTCTACAACAACAACATGCCCGCGTGGAAAGGCCTCCTCAAAGACGACCAGATTGCCGCCGTGCTGACCTACATTCGGCAGGAGTGGGGCAACAAGGCCGGGGCCGTCGCTCCCGAAGGAATCGCCGCCAAGCGCGCGGCCTGGGCGACCCGGAGCACGCCGCTCACCGAGCCGGAGATTCTCGCCATTCCGCCCGAAGAACTGCCGGGCACTTCGTCCGCCGCGCCGTCGTCGGATGGCACACCGCCTGGCAAGGCGGCCACCGCCGCGCCCGTAACGCCTTCACGATGAGGGTTTTCCCCCGAGGCGGCGCGGCGCCTATTTCGGCGTGAGGCGTTTTTCGACGTCGAGGAGACGGATGCGCGCATCCTGATTGCGGCGGTCGGCGGGATCGGGAAGCTTCTGGAGGATCGCAGCCAGCTCGTCGCGCGCCTTGCGCCATTCCTGAAGCTGGATGGAGCGCATCGCGCGGAAGCGATGGTCCTCGATCTGCTGGTCGAGCTCCTCACCGGCCGTCTGCTTGCCGTGGATCGCGTCCGCGTAGATCGCGGGCTTCGGCTCGATGGAATCGAGATACCACAAGGTTTCCGTATACGCCTTGATCGCGTTGAAGAGGTTCTCGGCGTTCACGAAGCGTTCGTCATAGAGCTTCTTCGCGCGCTGAAAGGCTTCGCCGGCGCGCCGGCGCAACTCGTCGCCGGACATCGAGAGCGCAACCAGACCGAGCTCGGCCTCCCCAAACTTCTCGAGGGTCTCGCAAAGGCGTTTGAAGTTTTCCGGCGGGATCCGGTTGAGGATCTCGAAGCTCCGCGCCTCCCCGCGCATCACCACCGAGAGGCGCCACGAATCATAGATTCCTGCGGACTTTCCCTCGATTCGCGGCGGGAGGGAAAAAATCTGTTGATCCACGATCGCGTCACGGATGTCGCTCACCTGCTTCGGATCAATCGCCTTGTTGCGGCGGAGCTTGCGGACCTGTTTCAAATCGTCCACCGCGATGGAGATCGCATCGTTCTCGATCCGCATCTCGTAACGGAAAATGTTGTCCGGAGACGCCTGCACCTTCTCGTAGCGCAGGCGGAAGAATCCCTCTGCCAGCGACGGCCCCTTCGTTTCCCGACTCATGGGCGCGGAGAGGTCCTGCGGAAGCCCCTTTTTCTGAATCACGCGCCACGCGACGGCGATCGTCGCGAGCACGAGCAGGGCCGCAAGAGCCGTCTTCCATAAAGGGCGGCGCGCGCCTCGTGCCTTCCGTGTCTCCGCGGAAGGATCTCCGCTCGACGGTGCGCAGTTGCCCGCTGACTCGTCGTCCTTGAGGACTTCGATTTCCGTGACTCCGATCGTGACCACGTCTCCGGCGTGAAGCGAGACGCTGGATGTCGTCTTCCCGTTGACCAGAATTCCGTTCACGCTGCCAAGGTCGCGCGCCAGCACACCGCCTCGGTCCGGGACGAAGGCCGCGTGATGCCCGGAAGCGCTCTCGTCGTCGAGCACGAGGTCGTTGTCGCTCCGCCTCCCGAGGCGCACCTCGGCGTCGCGCACTTCAAACTCGTGTCCGACGCGCCGTCCTTTGATGATGCGGAATTTCATTCGAGCGGGGGCAACCCCTCGATGCGGTCGCCCACGGCCACGCCTATGCCACAGAGCGTCCCGGCAGGCAACTCGATTACGGCGCACGCCTCACGCGGCCCGAAGAAGAACTTCCACGGTCCGGCGCGCTCGACGGTGCGTCGCACGACTCCATCCCCGTCCACGAACGCAAGATCGAGCGCCTCGCGGAGAAACCACGTGTGCACCGAGCGACAGCGAGGGAGGAGGAGCGCGTCGTAGCTGAGGAACGGCGCCACGAGGACGCCCACCGCCCGCGCCCAAGGGGCGACAGCGGCGCGCGGCGCGCGGGCGATCAGCGCGCCGGTGCGCGCGAGACGAAGCATGCGACGGCCTCCGTCCCGTCAGTGCATCTCGACCGCCACGGAGCCGAGGCCCGAACGCAGGTAGTTGAACTGCACGTTGGGATGGTCGGCCAGCAGGGACATCGGCACCGAGGCGTCCGGAATCCTCTTGGAAATCATCAGGGCGGTCAGGCGAATCCCGAAGGGGTTATCGTGATGGCCGGGATGCCAGATGGAGACCTTCTCCGCCTTCCACGTCTCGACCGGCCCAACCGTGGCCGCGTGCGTCGGCACGAGGGTGACGTTGCCGCCGCCCGACGTGCGCGCGTTCTGCATGATGGTCACGGGGTGCAGCTTCACGACGCGCGTCTCGAGCTTGCGGTACTCGGCAGGGCTGGGTGGAGCGTCCTTGTGCTTCCCCTCGCGCGGCAGCGGGTCGTTGAACGCCCAGTGCTTGATCTCTCCCTGTCCTCCCTGCATCAGGACGCAGCGGACTTGGTCGTAGCTCTTTGAGTAGCCTTTGAGATCGCCGGTCGGAAAATGGAGATTCTCCTCCGGCATGGCCAGCTTCCGATCCACCCGATCGAAGCACAGTTCCTTGTCGCACTTCGCGAATGACAGCGGATGCCGGGTGGAGACGGGTTTTCCGTCGAGCACCCACTCGTCCATCCCCCAGAAATGCGCATGCTTGAGATTGAGCCCGAGGGCGTTGACGATCCGCGCAACGAGCGGGAGCTGTTCGGTGGGGCCGATCGGCCCGCAGATCCCCGCAGGGCGGGAAGCCGTCGCCTGGCGCCAGGCATCCACGTACTCGAGGGCTTCCGCGCAATAGAACTCCTGCACGGTGTCATATATCTTTACGGCGAAGCCGGGCCGCGCAAGCTGGAGCAGATCCTTTTCGCCAAGGCGCACGGCGTCGTCGAAGATTTCCTGGTCGAGGGTGGTGTAGTCCCACCAGTCGGGAGCGAGTTTGCTGAGGGGGCGAGGCATGGAAGAGATGGGTTGAGGGTTCGAAAAAAAAAACGCAATCAGGCAGTCGTCTCCTCGACGGGCCAGGCGGGATCGAGCCAACACTCGTCGCCGAGGAGGCTCTTGAGCGGATCGTAATCTTTCGGACCGTAGCCGAGGTGGAGATGGAGCCGCCACGCCTCAGCGACCTCGAAACGCTCCGACCTCTTTCCGACAGCGCGGCTGATGGCTTCCATTTCTCGAAGATAGACGTTCATCCCTTGGCTGACGTCAAGCCATTCCTTCTGGCTGCGGTGCCGGGCAAGCATCTCGCGTTTCGTCGGCAGGACGGAGGCGATGTTCACGTAATGACTCGATGCGATGGGGCGGCGGAGCGCGTCGCAGCGCCCGTGAGGGAGGGCGTGATAGAGCGCGACCGGTGCGTCATAGGGCGCCCGCGGAGGAGTCACCGCGTAATTCGGCATCCCCCGAGCAAAAACGGCGCTCACCGTGAGGCGGCAGGCGTTCTGATGGTCTTCCATGTAGTCCTGAGGCGAGTGCGTGAGCACGATCGTCGGGCGCACCTCGCGCACTACGGACGCCACGGCCCGGAGAGTTTCGGAATCGTAGAACAGTTCAAGATCGTCTCGGATCGGCGCGTGGATGACGGCGTCGGCGACCGCCGCCGCGTCTTGCGCTTCCTGTTTTCTCAGGCGAACGATCTCCTCCTTCGTGTGGTGCGCCGTGCCGCAGGAGCCGGTGAGCAGATTCCACATGTGGATTTCGACGCCCGCGCGCTTCAGCAGCAGCAGCGTGCCCGCCATCATGAATTCAATGTCATCCGGATGCGCGCAGACGGCGAGCGCCACGGTTTTTTCAGAAGACATGGCGATAGTCTAGAAAACCTTCCGCCCGCGCCGCAAGGAAAAGCGCGCATCGCTTGCGGACGATCAACGGCGATATCCGTTGCTGAATCTTTCCGCCTTTTCCTTGTTGTAGCCACAGGCTCCAGCCTGCATTTGGCGACGGATTCGATGGGGGTGGGTTGCGTACAACTGCCGACTGTCGAAAGACGGCGAGCCTTCCCTGCTGTCCTTCGTCCCCACGAGGCGACCATCCACAGAGCCGCCTCGATGTTGGTTCGCATCAAACCTCACAAAGGGTTTGACCTCTGTACGGCTTCTTGTACCGTTACGCGTATGGTCGGCCAGTTCTTCACGCCGGAAGCGGTCGCCCGGGTAATGCTTCGACTCGCCGGCAGCCGCCCCGGACAGCGAATCATGGATCCGAGCTGCGGCGACGGCGTCTTCCTCCGATGCTGTCCGCCAGGTTGTGCAGTGCATGGATGCGAGATTGACCCGCGATATGCGGCGGTGATCAAGGCGATTTCTGGCGTGTGCCAGACGACCATTGACGATGCGCTTGTGGCGCTGCTCCCTTTATGGGGTTCCTTCGATTTGGCGATCGGAAACCCGCCTTTTAGCGCGCAAACACATTTGGAACGACGTCCGCAAGTGCTAAGAGGTTTTGACCTCGGTGCGGGCCGTCCGTCTCAATGCCTCGAAGTGCTTTTCCTGGAATTGTTCGTCAAGCTCGTAAAACCGCGGGGACGAATTGCAATCATCTTGCCTGATGGTCCTCTAAGCAATCGTCCCTTTCAGTTCGTTCGGGATTGGGTTCTGCGGCAGGTGCAGGTGCAAATGATCGTAAGTTTGCCCCGGGGATTGTTTCGTGAGACCTCCGCAAAGACGAACATCATCATTGCGCGCAGGTTGCCAGCATCGCAGCAGCCCTATCGTGAGCCGACTTGGATGCGCGTCTGTGGCGGCATTGGAGAACTCGACACGTTGAAGGCGCCTCCACACGACCACGGTTGGCGCCCGGTGATTCTCGCGGATGCGTCCGACTGGCGTCCGGAAGCTCATGAAGATGCGCCCATGGGCGCGAACACGGACGGCATTCGCCTTGGAGATGTATGCCGCCTCAGGACGGGATTCGCGTGTTATGGCGCCAAGCGCGAACTTTTCGAAAGGCCATCTTCGAATCGCATTCCTCTGTTGCGAGCCAAAAACTTCAAAGCTGAAGGTGGACTGCGCCTCGATCACGATCTTGCCTACGTTTGCCGCGATGGACCCATGTTTGCGGAGGATGCTGTAGTGCGGCCCGGCGAAGTGCTTTTCGTACGGGTTGGGATGGGATGCTATGGTCGTGCTGCGAGCGTTCCCGCACGCCTGCACGCGCAGGCTGACGATTGGATCCATGTACTGACACCCTTTGCGCGACTTGATGCGAATGGGCTCGCGGACTGGCTTAACAGTGCGGAGGGACGTCAACAAGTCAGCCGTCTTGCCAAAGGTGTTGGCGCCCTGAGCGTATCAAAGTCATCTTTGGCCGAGTTGCGCGTACCTCGCGCTCTGGTCAACGGTTCACTTGTACTCAGCGAGGCTCGGGCAGCTTATGGCATTGACGATTCGCGCCGCGCGGACCGCCGGGCAGTCGAAGGCCCACGGGTTGCCCCCAAAGCGCGGGTTGGGCATCCGGCTCCCTTGAAACGCCGATCGCTAGGTATTCGAAGAAGGCGGAACGGCTGAGACTGCACTGAAGCCGCCGTTGTTTTTTTGAGTCGATTTTGCGATTCAGCGTGATGACGGCCTGTGAAAAGGGAACGGCCTTCAACGCAGCGTCAGCTTCTTGCCTTGCTCGTTGCGGTGAGAAATCGCGACGCTTGATCAGGGCATCGATCCGGTCCAAATCAGCGCGAGTGATAGGTGTCCATATCGACCGCCATCTGTTCTTCGGAACGACCGTCTCAACCACCTTGACAATCCGCTTGCTGGTTCCGCGCTGCTCCCAGAAGCCAACGATCAAGGTAAAGGGTTCTTGAATATCGAACTGGCGCCGGGCATCGCCGAATGCGACACCGCTACCCCATTTCGCCGTCTTGATGGAAATCGGACCGTTTTCTGGATGAGGGTTAAGTTCACGGGGAACATCCCATTCACTGGTATAGTATAACTTAAAGAACGTCTTCTTAACCCAGTCCTCAAATGCAAGCCCGTGCTGTTGTTCTTCTGGCATGCAGCGCCCAATACCATAGGCACAGAATGGGCACAAGTTCGGCTGCGCATACTGCAGGCTAGGCGAGCTCACCCCCCCTCAGCCGTTCACTCCTGAATCCATACGATTCCGGAGAGAACTATTTTTGCACGAACGCGGGATGCGAGGAGTCGGGCATCAAGGAAGGTCGCTCCCGACGTGTCTTCCGTGGTGATGAAATCCTGAACTCAGGCGTGTATCGACAGCGCCCGTCGCTCCTCGACGACACGATTCTCGGAACAGAGACTGCGCATCCGGCTCGAAATCTTTTTCCTCCCGGCGTATGCACGGAGTTGCGTGAAGCGATATCCCACTCATGGCCCGGAACGGGCGGCTGCCGTCCGAAGACTTTTCTCGGGGCTCGCGCGCCGCTACGACCTCGTCAACGACGTGCAGAGCGCGGGTCTGCACCGCCTCTGGAAGCGCCGCCTCCTCCGCGGCATGGAGCTGCGTCCGGAACAGCGTCTGCTCGATCTCGCTTGCGGGACCGGCGACCTCGCATGGCGCGCGGCGAGCCGCACCCGCGTGGTGGGCGGCGATTTCTCCACGCCGATGCTCGTCCGCGCTCGAGCGCGACGGACGAGCGGCGCGGCGCCTTCCTGGACGCTTCTCGACGGACTCGCCCTGCCCTTCCACAGCGGCAGTTTCGACGCCGCCGTGGTCGCCTACGGCCTGAGAAACTTCGCCGATCCGCCGGCCGCCCTGCGCGAGCTTTTCCGCGTCCTGCGCTCCGGCGGGCGTCTCGGCATCCTCGATTTCGGAAAGCCCCCGCAGCGCTTCGTCCGCGCCGCCTATGATCGCTGGCTGCGTATGGCGCCGCCCCTTCTCGGCTTCTGGTTTTTCCGCGACGCCGAGGCCTACGCCTACATCGCCGAGTCGCTGGCGGCGTATCCCGAAGCGGATGGCGTGAGTGCTTGGCTCCGCGCGGCGGGCTTCGGCGGCGTGCGCTTCGAGCGACTCTGCCTCGGAGCGATGACCCTCCATCGCGCGAGCAAACCATGAAAACGCGAATCGTGGACCGGGTCTCGTTCTGGGCGATCCGCCATTTGCTCAGTCGCGCGCGCCACCGCCGTTTCGACCGCGCGGCGTTTGACCGTTTCGTCGAAACCTACCGCGGGCGGTCGGCGGCGGAGTTTTACGGCGTCGAAGCGGCGGCGGCACACGCCGGGGAGTTCGCGGATCTGGTCCGCGCAGCGGAACGACCCGGTGCCCAGCTCGTTCGTGGCCCGAGCCCGTTCCCGATCGGATGGCCTGAAAACGACCGGGTCTGGGCGCAATTCCATCTCGTCCGCCCCCTCCGCGAAGCGCCGGTCTTCCTGATCCAGCACGGCTGGCGTTCAGTGAGCGTGCGCGGCTACCACGGCCTCTGCCGCAAGCTCAACGCCCTCGGCGTGAATGCCGCCGTCCTGCACTTGCCCTTTCATTTCTCGCGGCGCCCTCGCGGTTCTTTCAACGGAGAATTGGCGATCAGCTCCGATCTCGCACGGAACGCGGAAGCCCTGCGGCAGGGCGTACGCGAGGCCTGCTGGATGGCGCATGGCCTGAAACAGCTCGGCGCTCCCGCCGTCGGCCTCTGGGGCACAAGCTACGGCGCGTGGGTCGCCGCGCTGGCTCTCGCGCGCGACGCCGTCTTCGACGGCGCGCTCCTCCTCGAGGCGCCCGCCGACATTGAGACGCTCTTCTGGGAGCTGCCGCTCTTCACCGAGATGCAACGCGCGCTGGAAGCCGGCGGGATCGCGCGCGCCTCCCTCCGCGAACTGTTCGATCTCGCAATCCCCTGGCGCGACCCGCCGAAAGCGGATCCCTCCTCGATCCTCATCCTGGGCGCCGAACGCGATCCGATCGCCACGCCCGACTCGTTGCGCCGCTGGCAGTCCGCCTGGTCCGGATCGTATCTGGAAATCTTCCCCTGCGGTCACGTCAGCTACCGCCTCCATCGCTTCGCGATGCAGCGCTTCCTCGAAAAACTCGCCCCGCGGCTGCTCACGGTCGCCGCCGCTGCCCGCCGCGCAAACGACGCGCGGTTGCGCCCCTCCGGGCCTCCTGCTACCAATTGGCCATGAGCACAATTCTTGAAGGCGCTCTCTACGTGATGCGGGACAACGTGGACACCGACCAGATCATCCCCGCGCAGTATCTGAATCTAGTGCCCACCATTCCCGAGGAATACGAAAAACTCGGAGGCTACGCACTCATCGGGCTTTCCGAGGCGCAACACCCCGAGCGTTTCATCGCGCCGGGAGAGTTGAAGACCCGTTACCCTCTCCTGATTGCCGGACGCAACTTCGGCTGCGGTTCCTCCCGCGAACACGCCCCGATCGCCCTCGGCGCCGCCGGCGCGCAGGCGGTGATCGCCGAGTCTTATGCGCGCATCTTCTTCCGCAACTGCGTGGCCACCGGCGAGCTTTATCCCATCGAATCCGCCGTCCGCCTGTGCGACACCTTGAAGACGGGACAAATCGGCCGACTCGATCTCGATGCCGGAACGCTCGTCGTCGAGGGCGTTATCCATCGCCTCAAGCCTCTCGGGGAAGCCCGTCCCGTGATTGATGCCGGCGGGCTTTTCAAATACGCGCGTCGCAACCATCTCATCCCCGTCCGTTGAACGCCCGTGAGCGAACCGTCTCAGCCGCACGCCTTCGATCCCGCGCATCCCGAGCAGATTTCGGGCGACGACATCCTGTTCGATTGTCCCGCGTGCCGAAAAAGCCTGGTGGTGGATCGCGTGGCGGCGGGGCATCCGCTCCCCTGCCCCACATGCGGCGCGACGCTCACCGTCCCCCAACCGACCCGGGTGGTCACCCTCGCCGAAGCGCCCGAGACGACCGCTCTCGAGGCGAAGCCGGAATGGGAACGCGAGTTGCTCGCCCTCGAGGCGTCCATCAAGGAGACCCGCCACCAGCGCGAAGAAGCGGGCAACTTCCAGAAGCAACACCTTTCTGAAGCCAACCGTCAGCAGCTCCGCATCGAGCGCCTCGACCGGCGTCTCGGCGAGCTCTCCGAACGCATCGCCGCTCTCCGGGGGCGGCATCTCCCGCCGCCTCCCAAGCCCTGATTTCATGGTCATCGCCATTGACGGCCCTTCCGCCTCCGGCAAAAGCACGGTTTCTCGCCTCGTCGCCGAGTCGCTCGGCTTCCGCCACGTGGACACCGGCGCCATGTATCGCGCCGTGACTTGGAAGATGCTCGACGACGGCGTGGATCCCGCCGACACGGACGGAGTCGTCCACCGCCTCAAAACCCTCCGCATGGAGCTCGATTTCGTTTCGGAAGAATCCGGCCCCTCCGCGCTCCGCATCCGCCTTGACGATCAGGATCCGGGTCGAAAGATTCGCGAAGCGCAGGTCGAGCGCGCCGTCTCCGCCGTCGCTGCCATTCCCCAGGTGCGCGCGTGGTGCGTCGCGCGTCAACGCGCGTTGGCCTCACGCGGCGATCTCGTCATGGAAGGGCGCGACATCGGGACCGTCGTCTTTCCGGAGACTCCATATAAATTCTTCCTCGATGCCAGTCCCGAGGTGCGAGCCCAGCGGCGCGCCGCCGAGCGCACTGCCGCCGGAGAAAATGCCGCCGTCGCTGCCGTCGCCAAGGACATGACGGAACGCGACCGCCTCGATTGCAGCCGGAAGGTGGCGCCTCTCCGCGTAGCCGACGACGCCATCCGCCTCGACACCTCCCGCGTGAACGCACGCGGAGTGGCCGACCTCATCATCCGCCATCTCCGCTCCCGCCACGCCCGAGCCGCATGTTGCCCTGAGCAAAAATGACGTCGAGAGACGAGGTGCTGGGGGAAGTGCTGCGACAATCGCCACGAGATCGCTCCGCCGAAACCGGGCGCACCCCTCGATGGACAGGAGCTCCTGCACCCCGGCTCCACCCCTTCCTCCACGCGCGTGCGCCGTCTCCTGACGGAGACTCTTCGTCCTACACCGGGAATCAGGGAAGATCCGCCTCCGCCTCACTCGTCATGACGGATGTGGAAATCGCGCCATTCGCCCGTTGCAGGCGAGCACGTCTCGATACGGTCGCGAATGAACGCGCGAAGTTCGCTCGCAGCGATCGCGGCGAGGTAGTCGCGGACCTCTGCGTCCTCCCCTTCAGCGACCAGCTCGACCCGTCCGTCCTGCAGATTCCGCACGAATCCGGTAACCGCAAACCCTTTGGCGAGATTGCGACAGGCGTAGCGGAAGCCGACTCCTTGAACGCGCCCCTTGAAAAAAACCTGAATCCGCCGCGGTTTCATGGTGGCATTAGGCACCGACCTCATCCTCCGGACAAGGCACATTTCACTGCACGGCTCCACTCGATCAGCCACGTGATGACCGCTTCCGGGAAGAGGGCTTTCTGCAACTCGCGCTTTGCCTCGCGCCGCGCGCCTGCTAGGTTCGAGGCATGTCGCTGGACCTTGCCGAGCTGCTCGACCTCGGAAGAACACCGCATCGAACGCTGTTCGACGGCTGCCGTTTCCCGTGGGAGGCGCTGCCTCGCATCGGCGCATTCTTCGCGACGCTCGGGAAACCCGCCGTCCTCGGCCGGGTCGCGTCCTCGGCGGTGCTCGAAGGCGATGTCTGGATCGGCGAAGGCGCTGTCGTCGAGCCGCATGCCTTCATCCGCGGCCCGACTTGGATCGGCAGAAACGGCGTCGTGCGCCAGGGCGCCTACGTGCGCGGCCACGTGCTCGCCGGCGACGGCTGCATCCTCGGCCACAGTTGCGAGTTCAAGAACTGCGTGCTCTTCGACGAAGCGATCGTTCCGCATTTCGCTTACGTCGGGGATTCCATCCTCGGCCACAAGGTGCACCTTGCCTCCGGCGTCACCTTGTCGAACGTCAAGGTGACTCCGGGCAACATCGCGCTGACGCTGGAAGGCGCGAAACTGGACACCGGCCTCCATAAGTTCGGCGCGATCCTCGGCGACGGCGCCGAGGTGGGTTGCCACAGCGTTTTGAATCCGGGGTCGGTCATCGGCCGAGGAGCGGTGCTCTATCCCGGGCTTGTCTGGCGCGGAGTCTGTCCGCCCGGCGTCATCGTTAAGCTTGTCCAGCAACACGGCGAAACGGTGCGTCGGCCGGCGCACGAACCATGAAGCGTCTCCCTGCGAACCGTTCCCGCGGACGGATCGTTCCGAGCTTCCTCGTCGCCCTGGGAGTCGCCCTCGGATTGGCGGCGCTTGTGGCGGGCTGGGTCGTACGCCATCACGCGGGGCGCCCTTTCAGCAAGCTTTGGGAAATCCACAGCTACAGCACGAATGTCGCCGTCGTCGCCTACGAGTCGCCGAAGGGCGGCGCGACCGTGCTTTGGGTGAGCGGCGCCGACGGCCTTGTGAACCCCTGGGGGCAGGTCTGGGACGTCTACTCCTTCACCAACAGCGTGGTCGCCAGCGTATACGATTCGACAGACGGCGGCGCCACGATCGTCTGGTTGAGCGGCGCCGACGATCTCCCCCATGCCGCGACAAACGCTCCGCCCCGCGTAAAATCCGCTCCCAGAGCCCACACGAAACCGCCGTTGCGCAAAACCCGGAAATGACTTCGTCTCGCCTTGTCTTCGCATTCGCGATCTCCTTTCTTGCGGCGTTCCTCGCGTCCGCCGACGGCGCGGCCGCCGCCGATTTCGTGCCCCGGCTTCAGGTCCGTCTCCTGCGCGCCTCCAACCAGCCGCCTGAAAAATCCGATCCGCGCGTCGCCACACTCAACGCCGTGCTCAAGACGGACTTCGGCTATCTCTGCTACGAGCAGCTCTTTTTCTCCGAAATCCAGTTCACCCGCGACGAGCGCGCGATTTTTCAACTCCCAGAAGATTTCGGGATCACCGTGACCTATCGCGGGCGGCGCAAAGGCAATCGAGAGTACTTCGTCGAAACCGAGTACCGCGGGAAAAAACTCGTCGGATTCTACGCGGTCTTTCCCGAGAACGGGCGGCCCGTGCTCATCCGCGGGCCGGGGAACCGCGAATACCGCTACATCATCGCGCTTTCACCTGCCGACACCACGAAATCTCCTCCCTGACCGCCATGACGCCTCCCGATCTTCTTCGCCGGCGCCTCGATGACGCCGTCCGCAACGGGCAGCTGATCACGTCTTCTCGCGACCATTGCCGGCCCTGGCTGGATCCGGCGCTCTTCGAGCCATGGGTGATCGCTGCGATCGGCGAGCTGATCGAAGGCGGCCACTGGGGTGAGATCAACGACCGTTTCTACCGCGCGCTTGCGTTCGGCACCGGCGGCCTCCGCGGTCGCACGATCGGGCGTGTCGTGACCTGCGCCGAACGCGGCGGCCGCCCTGAAGGCGCTTGCCCCGCGCATCCCGCCGTCGGCAGCAACTGCATGAACGATTTTAACGTGCGGCGCGCCGCGATGGGCCTCGCGCGCTATCTCCGGACGAACGGCGTCGCGTCGCCCCATGTGGTCTTCGCGCACGACACCCGCCATTTCTCCCGGCGATTTGCTGAACTCGCGGCGCGTGCGGTGATCGCCTGCGGCGGGCGCGCAACCCTTTTCGAGGCCGAACGTTCAACCCCCGAACTCAGCTTTGCCGTTCGCGAACTGAACGCCGACGCCGGCGTCGTGATCACCGCCAGCCACAATCCATCGCACGACAACGGGTTCAAGGCCTACTTCCACGACGGCGCGCAGGTGCTGGAGCCGCACGCGAGCGGGATCATTGCCGAGGTCAACCGCATCCCCCTTGGAGAAGTCTGCGGACTGAAGGACGCCAGCGGAACGATCGCCTCGATCGGGCGCGAGATGGACGAGGCCTACCTCGCGCGCCTCAAGGATCTCGTGATCGAGCGCAACGTCGTGGAGCGCCACGGAAGCGCGACGCGCTGCGTCTATTCCGCGCTCCACGGCACCGGCGCGCGGATCGCGCCCGAGGCGCTCCGCCGCATGGGGATCCAGGTGATCGAGGTGCCGGAGCAGAGCCGTCCGGATGGCGGATTCCCGAGCGTCAAATCGCCCAACCCGGAAAACGCCGAAGCGCTCGCCCTGGGGATCGCCCTCGCGGAAAGGGAGGACGCGGATGTCGTGATGGCCACCGATCCCGATGCCGATCGCATGGGCGTGGCGGTTCGTGGCGATGACGGAAACATGGTCCTCCTCACGGGCAACCAGATCGGCTCGATGCTCGCCCATTACCGCCTCGACCGCCTCTTTGCACAAGGCGCGCTACACGACGGCAACCGCACCCGCGCGCGGATCATCAAGACCGTGGTGACAACCGATCTGCAGAAGGAGATCGGCGCGAAGTTCGGCGTACCCGTTCCGGAGACGCTCACAGGTTTCAAGTATATCGGGGAAAAGCTGAAGAAATATGAGCGTCTCGCCCGTGGCGAGGCGATGACCACTGCGGAGTACCGACGCCTTGGCGAATCGGAGAAGCGCGCCCTTCACCTTGCGCGCGGCGCGTGGTACGTCTTCGGCGGCGAGGAGAGCTACGGCTATTCGGCAAGCGATTTTACCCGGGACAAGGATGCCAACGCCGCCTGCGTGATGTTCGCCGAGCTGACGATCTGGGCTCGCGCGCACGGGCTCTCCCTCGTCGGCTATCTCGAGGCGATCTTTCGCGAGCTGGGCTACCATCGCGAGAAGCTCGGCCAGATCGTTTTCGAAGGCGCCGAAGGCGCCGCAAAAATCTGCGCCCTTCTCAAATCCTATGCCGACGATCCGCCGCGCGAAATGGACGGTCAACCCGTCCTCCGCGTGACGAACCACGACCGCGAACCCGTGGCGGATTGCGAAAACGATCTCCTCCCGAAGGAGGCGATCTTCTTCGTGGACCTCGCCGACGGTCGCCGCTATGCGGCGCGCGGCAGCGGGACCGAACCCAAGGTCAAGTTCTACCTCTTCGGCTCGGAGAAACCCGCTGCGGGGGCGCGGATGGACGACGCGCGCCTCGCCGCGGCGCGCGCCCGAGTGGACGCCGGAATCGAAGCGCTCTGGCGCGCCGTCGAAGCCGACGCCCGCCGCCGCGCCGGAGGCGCGTGACTTTGGCCGGGCACCTCCATCTGTTCCACTGGAATCTCGGCGTGCGCGATTGATCCAACTGAAATTGGCAAACCGATCCGCACGCGAGCGCACTTCACACGACCCCGGCGAGAACCTCTTCTTACGGAAAGAAAATCCGGAAAGCTCGGCCCACGCACCGGACGTGCATCACGCCGCGAGGGTCTGCTTCTTGTCTTCAGCCGATTTCTTCCGGAGCTCTCCGGCGCGGAGAGCGACCTTGCGATAGGCGGCGGCGTAACGTTCGATGATCTCAGGACGATCGTGCTTAAACCACGGCACACCGATCACGGCCTCCGAAATCGTCTCGGAAACGGGCAGCGCACCGGTTCCTTGGCGGACGTCGCGCTGACCGAAGGAGAGCGCTGTCGGACGGCCCATGCCGAAGATGTCGGCCGTGTGAAAGAGCGGGTGATTGTGGAGCGGCGTGTTGCAGCCAGGGCTGCAAACGCCCACGCCCTCGGCGCGCACCGCTTCGCAGAACGCCGCGATGGGAAGCCCGCCCAGTTCTTCGGCACGGTAAAGACCGCGCGCAAAGTACCATCCGCCCATCGTGCTGCCGCTGTCTTTGGGCGGGCGATGGGCGCGGAGACCGGGCGTCCCCTCGAGAAGGTCCCAGAAGCGATTTAACGCCTTCTGGATTACCGCGATGCGCGCGGGGTAGTGGCGGAGCTGGACGCGTCCCATCGCCGAACAGGTCTGGTTGATCCGATGTTTCACCCCGAACATCGGAAGGCCCGCGTAGCGGGCGAGTTCGGGATCGTCGAGCGTCTTCGTTTTGTCCGTCCAACGAGTCGAAACGCCCGTGCGCTCGTAGTGGCCAAAAGCGACGCATCGTTCAAAGAGCGTCTTGTCGTTGGTCAGCATCATCCCGCCTTCGCCGATGGCGAAGGATTTGCCCGCCATGAGGCTGATGCCGGCGATGTCGCCCATGGTGCCGCACATCCGCCCCTTGTAGAGCGAGCCCTGCGCATGGGAGACGTCTTCGATCACCTTGACTCCGTGGCGACGCGCGATGGGAAGGATGGCGTCCATGTCGGCCGGATAGCCGGCATAGTGGACGACGATCACCGCCTTTGTCTTGGGGGAGATTCGGCGCTCGAAATCGCGCGGGTCGAGGCAAAGGGAATCGCGTTCGATGTCGCAGAAGTTGACCGTGGCGCCGAGGGTCAGCGCGGCGGCGCAACTCGCCCAATAGGTCATGCTCGGACAGATCACCTCGTCGCCGGCACCGACGCCGCATGCCCACATCGCTTCATGAAGGGAGGCGGTGCCGTTGCAGGAGGCCAGAGCGTAGTTCACCCCCATCCACTTCGCGAACTCGGCCTCGAACTGCTTTGTGATTCCGGTACCGCTCATCGTCCCCGCGCGGAGCACCTCGAGAACCGCCTGCTCGTCTTCGACCGTGACGATCGGCCAGTGAAAGAGGTCCTTCGATTCGGATTCGACACATTTGGGGCCACCGAAGAGGGCGAGGGGCTGGGAAGCGCGAGAAGAGAAGTTCATGATGCCAACGAATTATTCCAACGATTCCTCGAAGTCAAGATGCTCGCTTCTCCTCTCCAAAGGGACGTGCAACCGTTTTGCCACCTCCTCTCCCGCTCACAAACGGCGAAAAGCGGAGGATGATTCTCCCCGTCGTCCTCCAACCCGGAATCGCCTCGCGAGGAGGTGAGCCTTTCCATTTCGAACCCGAGGCCGCTTGAAGGTCCTCCGATGCGTTCGAGACGACGCCTCGGAAAGGACTTCTTCCTTCCCGCTTCTTGCTTCTCCGAAACAGAAGCGGACATTCCCGGCGGCTTCGCCCCAGGGCGGAGGCGACTGGACCGCAACGGCTCTCCGCGTTGGGCCCGATCCTCTTCCCCTCCCAAAAAAAAGGCCCCGATCCGCCTTTGGGGCGGACCGGGGCGAAACCCCGGCAACAACCTACTCTCGCGGAAGCTAGACAACCACTACCATCGGTAATGTTGCGTTTGACGGCCGTGTTCGGGATGGGAACGGGTCGGTCCACAACTGCTGGTCACCGGGAAAAGAGACCCAGGAACACGCGTCTTCGCGTGTTCCAAAAGGGGCAACTGCAACAAGCGCCGGGCGGAATCCGGCAAGGCGGGATCGGGTTTTTCGAATCAAGCCTCACGGCAAATTAGTACCGGTCAGCTCAACACCTCGCGGTGCTTACACCTCCGGCCTATCGAGCCCGTAATCTTCGGGCTGCCTTTAGCCCCGAATTGCTTCGGGGAGGGAGATCTCATCTTGGGATAGGCTTGGCGCTTAGATGCTTTCAGCGCTTATCCTTTCCCGACATAGCTACTCTGCTCTGCCCCTGACGGGACAACAGAAACACCAGCGGTCGGTCGCTTCCGGTCCTCTCGTACTAGGAAGCGAACCCCTCAAATCTCCTGCGCCCACGGCGGATAAGGACCGAACTGTCTCACGACGTTCTGAACCCAGCTCGCGTACCGCTTTAACCGGCGAACAGCCGGACCCTTGGGACCTTCTCCAGCCCCAGGATGCGATGAGCCGACATCGAGGTGCCAAA
>JADZFN010000030.1 GCA_020849895.1 Verrucomicrobiia bacterium
GGCCAAATCCAGCGTTGCCTCGGCGCTCAAAGCCCGCTGCGGGGATTCTCGCGCCTCGGCGCCTTGGCTTTGGCCAAAATGGCCTCTCGCAGAGGGCAGTCGAATTTTCAAACACCCTCTGAGGGCGGCTCGTTCGCCTTCAGGCTCGCGGCGATCGGGGGAATTTCCGGCGCGGAGGGGCGTCCTGCTCGTGCGAGGCGTTCAGGGATGGGGTCTCGGAAAGGCTTTCTCCTTTCCGCTTTGAGCGGCTCGATTCTCCGGAGGAGAGGACTGCCGTCTCCGGCGGCCTTCCGTTCCAATCCGCGCGTCGGTTTCGGACTACGTCTTCGATCCGCCCGGCTTGCGTTTCCGCGGCTTCTTCGCGGAAGCGTCTTTTTCCGTCGCCCCGGCGCGCGATTTTTCTTCCGACAGAACGGAAGCGGGCGGTTCGGCGGAAGACGCTTCGCCAAGGAGCGGCTTCCCTTTTTTTGCAGGACGTGGCGCGAACTCCCAGCCGAGCTTGCCGCCCTTGGCCATCGTGAGATACGCCTTGAACGGGCGATGTTTCGTCGAGAGGAATCCTTCGAGGAGATCGGTCTTCCCTTCGCGGAGCAGTTTCTCGAGTTGTTCGGGCGGGATGTCCTTGCCCTTGATCTTCTTGGAAATCCGAAACTCGCATTCGGCCGGCTCTTTCGCGCGCTTCTCGCAGCACCACGCCATCGCCGTCTCGCGCACGGACGCACCGCAGATCGGGCATGAGCCGAAGACCTTGTCGCTGACCAGTTCGAGCGCGCCGCTGTTGCCGTTCCCTCCGCTGTTGCCGTCCCACGCGAGCGACACCTTGAACTCGGGAGTGACCACAAGCATCGCCTGGAACGGCTTGCCCATCTTGCTGCGAAACCCGTCGAGCGGACCGATCTTCCTCTCGCGAAGCAACTGCTCGACCTCGGCGACGGTCAAGCTCTTCGAGGCGATGCTTTTCCACACGAGGAAATCGCAGGAGGAACAGGCGAACCACTTGAACGTCTCGCGGATTTTGCCTCCGCACTTCGGGCAGGGCGCCTCGATGGCTACCTTCGACTCGAATTTCGCGTCGTCGTATTTCCGGGCGTCATCCACGATCCGACGGGTGATCTCTTGGATTTCGCCCATGAATTTCGCGCGGCTGAGGCGGCCGTGCTCCATCTCGCGGAGCTGATGCTCCCATTCGCCGGTGAGCTGCGGGGAGGTCAGCTCGGGCACAGGAATCGAACGCAGCATCTGGATGAGGGAAAGCCCCTTCGAGGTCGCCACGAGGTCGCGCCCAGCGCGGTGCAGGTATTCCTGCGCGAGGAGCTGCTCGATGATCGCGGCGCGCGTGGCGGGTGTGCCCAACCCGCGCTCTTTCATCGCCTCGCCGAGATCTTCGTCGTCGAGGAGTTTCCCCGCGCCTTCCATCGCGCTGAGGAGCGTCGCCTCCGTGTAGTGCGGCGGCGGTTTTGTCTCGAGCGCCTTCGCTGCGACGGGATCAGCGACGGGTTGCTCACCCGGTTTCACCGGCGGGATCTGCCCTTCGGCGGGCTGATCGCGGCCGTAGACTTCGAGCCATCCGGGTTCCTTGAGCACCTTGCCCTCGGTCTTGAACGGTTCCCGTTCCACCGTGGTGATCCGCGTGGTCACCTCGAACGCCGCAGCGGGGTAGAAGACCGCGAGGAAACGTTTGCAGATCATGTCGAAGACCTTCGCCTCGAGGTCCACGAGAGGATGCTGCATGCACTCGGGCGTGGGGATGATCGCGAAATGATCGGACACCTTCGCGTCGTTGAAGATGCGCTTGTTCGGGCGAATCCAGCCCCGTTCGAGGATGCGGGCGGCGAAGGCGCCGTATGACGGAGCGGCCGTCTCCGCAGGGTTCTCCTTGAGGTTGGTAAGCGTCTGGCGGACGACGCCGAGATGGTTTTCGGGTAGGGCGCGCGAGTCGGTGCGTGGATAAGTGATCGCCTTGCGCCGTTCGTAAAGCGCTTGCGCGATCTGAAGGGTGCGGCTCGCGGAAAGCCCGAAGCGCGCGTTGCACTCCCGCTGGAGGGTGGTGAGGTCGTAGAGCAGCGGAGGCGCCTGCGTAGTCGCCTTCTTCTCCTCGGAAACCGCGCCTGGTTTGCCGAGCGTGCACGCCGCGATCTCCTGCGCGCGCGTTTCCTCCCAGATTCGTTCGGCCTTTCGCTCGGAGTCCTGATCGTCCTTTTTGAAGGCGCGGTCGAACCAGCGCCCCTCGTATTTTCCGGCTGCGCAAGTGAAGGTGGCGATCACCTCCCAAAACGGGCGTTTCCTGAATTCCCGGATGACGTTTTCGCGGTCCACGATGATCGCGAGCGTCGGCGTCTGCACGCGCCCGACGGTGCAGATCTGCGCCCGGACGCCCCCGTAGATGCGGCAGGTAAAGGCGCGGGTGCCGTTGATCCCGATGAGCCAGTCGGATTCGCTGCGACAGACGGCGGCATCGGCCAGCCCCTGCACCTCGGTTGCCGCGCGAAGCGCCTGAAATCCTTCGCGGATGGACTCGGCCGTCATCGAGGAAAGCCAGAGGCGGCGGAAGGGTTTCTTCGTCTCCGAAAGGGCGTAAATGTAGCGGAAGATGAGTTCGCCCTCGCGGCCGGCGTCGCAGGCGTTCACGAGTTCGCTCACATCCTTGCGTTTGATGAGGCGGACGACCGTGTTGAACTGCGCCTTCGTTTTTTCGATCGGCTTGAGCTGGAACGCCTCGGGAATCATCGGAAGGTTCTCCAGCTTCCAGAAACGCCACTCGGGCTTGAAGTCGTTCGGCATGAACAGCTCGACGAGATGCCCCACGGCGTGGGTGACGATCGTGTCATCGCTCTCGTAGAACCCTTCGGACTTCTTGAATTTTCCCAGCGCGCGGGCGAGATCGCCCGCCACGCTCGGCTTTTCGGCGATGATCAGCCGTTTCGACATGGCGCGCTTTCTATCCTCTCAAATTGTATTTTCCGCAACAGGATTTTCCGGAGAGCCTGTCGTTGTGCCCGTCGTCAGGCTTTGGTAAGGTGTCCGCATGACGCGTTCCCCGAGTCATTATTTTCGCACCTTCCTCACTTCCGAACGCGCCTTGGACCGCCGTTTTCGCGAAGGCTCGCGGCGGATGGCCTGGCGCAGCGGCGACCCCGTCCGCTGGGCGGCGCGCGCCCGCGCGCGCTTCGCCGACCTTCTCGGCCTGCCGCGCTTCCGGAAATGCCCGCCCGCGCCGCGCCGCCTCGGCGCCGTCCGCCTCGGAGGCGGCCTCATGCGCGAGGAGTGGCGCCTCCAGACCGAGCGCGACGTCTGGATGCCGTTCTATTTGTTTCTCCCCGAAAAGCGGGAAGGACGTTTGCCCGCGGTGATCTGCGCCCACGGGCACGGGTCGGCAGGGAAGTGGGCCACCGCCGGCCGTCGGGATCTGCCGGTGATGAGACCCATCATCCGCCAGTTCAACTACGATTACGGCCTGCAACTCGCGCGGAAGGGCTTCGTCACCGCCTGCCCCGACGCGCGCGGGTTCGGCGAACGCCGCGAGCCCGCCCTCCAGAACGACCGGACCGAATCCGAAGCCTTCAAGAATTCGTCCTGCCATCATCTGACGCTCTCCGGCGCGCCGCTCGGCCTCACGGTGCAAGGGATGTGGGCGTGGGACCTGATGAGACTGCTCGATTTCCTCGAATGCCATCCGTGCGTGGACGCGGAGCGCCTCGGCTGTGTGGGGCTTTCGGGGGGCGGCCTCCAGACGCTCGACCTCGCCGCGCTCGATCTCCGCGTAAAGGCGGCGGTCGTGAGCGGCTACTTCTACGGCGCGCGCGAGTCTCTGCTCGTCATGAACAACAACTGCATGTGCAACATGGTCCCAGGGCTCTGGGAGAACTTCGACATGGGCGATGTGGGCGCGCTCATCGCCCCGCGCGGGCTGTTCATCGAAACGGGAGATCGCGACCCGCTCAACGGCGCCGGCGGTGTGGCGAACGTCCGAAGCCAGGTGCGCCTCGCGCGGCGGGTCTATGCGGCGCTTGGAAAGCCGCGGGAGCTTGTCCACGGTGTATTTCACGGCAACCACCGCTGGGACGGGACGCGCGCCCTTCCGTGGCTGTGCCGTCAATTGGCATGCGGCGCGCGTTGACCTTCCACGGAGGCGTGCGCTTCCGCGCGGAAGGTCGCTGTCCGTAGCGCGTATCCCCTATGGCGTCCAAGGTTCGTCTCGACGCGGCGATGGCGGCGCTCGGGCTCGTGCGCTCGCGAGAGCGGGCGCAGCGACTCGTGATGGCGGGGCGCGTGCGCGTGAACGGTCAGCCGGCACCAAAACCCGGCCGCGCCGTGGATCCCTCCGCCGACACGATTGCGGTGAGCGAAGGGGAAAAATACGCCAGTCGCGGCGGATACAAGCTGGAAGCGGCGCTCGACCGCTTCGCGATCTCGTGCGCGGGGCGGATTTGCCTCGACCTCGGCGCCTCGACGGGCGGATTCACCGACTGCCTGCTCCAGCGCGGCGCGCGCCGAGTGTTCGCGGTGGACGTGGGACGCGGCCAGCTCGACGCGCGTCTGGCCGCCGACTCGCGGGTGCTCGTGCTCGACGGCGTGAATGCCCGCCGCCTTGTGCCGGCGCAGCTCCCCGAGACGCCCGATCTGGCGACCGCCGACGTCTCCTTCATTTCGCTCGAGAAGGTCCTCCCCGCCGCGGCGGCCTGCGCGCGGCCCGGGGCGGATTTCGTGACGCTAGTGAAACCTCAGTTCGAAGTCGGGCGCAGGCAGGTCGGGCGTGGTGGCGTCGTTCGCGATGTGGAGGCGCGCCTCGCGGCTCTCGAACGGATCCGGGATTTCGTCCGGAAGACGTTGAACGCGGAGTGGCTCGGTGATATGGAGAGTCCGCTCCGCGGCCCGGCGGGAAACCTCGAGTACCTCGCGTGGTTCCGCCTTCCCGCGACTTCCGCCGCGCGCCCATGAAACCGATCGGAATCTACGGCAACCTCGAGAAACCCAAGGTGGCGTCCGTCGCGCGCGCCTTGATGGCGCGCCTCCAACGCCTCCGGCAGAAGTTCCTCGTCGAAGAAAAGCTCGCAGATCTCCTCGGCCACCGCGACGGGCATTCCGTTGCCGCCTTGGGACGAGTCTGCCGGATGCTCATCGTCCTTGGCGGAGACGGCACGGTCCTCCGCGCCGCGCGTGCGCTGCATCCGCGCGAGATTCCCCTCCTTGCGGTGAATCTCGGCAAGCTCGGCTTCCTCGCCGCCGTGACGCCTTCGGAACTCCACGACGTCCTGCCGGAAATTCTTGCGGGACGCGGACGTCTCACGGCGCATTCCATGCTCCGTGTGTCCGTCGAGAGCGCCAATCGCCGCCTGCGCGGGCTGGTGGCGCTCAACGACGCCGTGGTTTCCCGGGGCATCGGCTCGCGGCTCATCGAGATGGAGCTGCGCGTGAACGGGGAATTCCTGAACTCCTATTTCTGCGACGGGATGATCCTCGCCACGGCGACGGGCTCGACGGCCTACTCCCTCTCCGCCGGCGGACCGATCCTCGTGCCTTGGGCGCGGGCGATGGCGATCACTCCGATCTGTCCTCACACAATCAGCAACCGCTCGATGGTCCTCGTCGAACGCGCCGTGATCGAGCTGCGCGTCCTCCGCTGCCCGGGCGAACTCTTCCTCAGCCTCGACGGACAGGACACCTATCGCCTCAGCGCCGAAGATCGCGTCTCGGCGCGCCTCGGACGGTTTTGCGTCCGGATGCTCCGCCCCGCAGGACGTGACTTCTTCGCCCTACTCCGCAAGAAGCTTCATTGGGCCGGATCGAACATCTGACGGCAGCTCCCCCCCGCGGCGGGGCGCCCCGCAGGGCTTGAGCGCAGAGAGAAGAGGCCTTCGGCGCTCCCTCACCGGCCCACCCAGTGGAACCGCACCGGCTTCTCGATCTCGGGATGGAGGCTGTGGTGGACGGGACAGGCGAGCGCCGCGTTCTCCAGGGTCTCCCGTTGCGGGCAGTCCGGCGGAAGCGGCACGTGGATCTGCACTGCGAGACGCGCGATCCGGCGCGGTGCGGCCGGCGTCATCGCTTTCTCCACCTCGACGAGCATGCCTTCCAGATTCAACCCGTGCCGCCGCGCGACGATTCCCATGATCGTGGCCATGCAGGACCCGAGCGCGGTGGCGACGAGGTCCGTGGGGGAGAAACATTCTCCCTTCCCCTGATTGTCCACGGGAGCGTCGGTTTGGATTTCCTGCCCCGAAGGGCCGTGAATGGCGCAGCAGTGGAGCCTGCCCGTGTAGGTGATCGCGACGCGAACCATGTGACGGAGTCTCTGCGGGGCCACCCCAAAAGTCAAAGGGGCGTGCCACGCTTTTCCCGGCACGGGATGCGGCCCGGTTGACACCGCGAACGCGAAGCCGCAGGTTATGCCTCTTTCCGATGCATCCTTCCGCCTCTTCCGCGAACCACGGCGCCGCGATCAGCGATTGCCTCCAAGTGCGCCCCATGCGCCCGCCGGAGCAGACCAGCCAACTCCAGCGCGAGGTGATCGAACTGAAGAAAAAACGCAACGCGGTCATTCTCGCCCACAACTATCAGCTCCCTGAAATCCAGGATGTTGCCGACTTTGTGGGCGATTCGCTCGGCCTTTCCTATCAGGCGTCGAAGACCCCCGCCGACGTGATCCTGTTCTGCGGGGTGCACTTCATGGCCGAGACCGCCAAGATCGTCAATCCGGACAAAACGGTGCTGATCCCTGATGCCGACGCCGGCTGTTCCCTTGCCGACAGTTGCGATCCTGGCGACCTGCGCCGCTGGCGCGAGCGCCATCGCGACGGCTACGTGATCGCCTACATCAACTGCACCGCCGAAGTGAAGGCGCTGGCGGACGTGATCTGCACCAGCGGCAATGCCGTCAAGATCGTTGAGCAGGCGCCGAAAGATCGTCCGATCCTGTTTCTTCCCGATGAAAACCTCGGGCAATGGGCGATGGAAAAGACGGGCCGCGCGTTGGAACTCTGGCGGGGGGCGTGCCACACACATCTCGCGTTCACGGCGGAGACGCTCATGCGCCTCCGTCAGCAACACCCCGGCGCCCCTATCGTCGCTCACCCCGAGTGCATCCGCTCCGTGCGCCTCCTCGCCGATCACATCGCTTCCACCGAAGGGATGATGAAGTTTTGCCGCGAATACGCCTCGGACACCTTCATCATCGTCACCGAACAAGGGATGCTCCATCGCCTCCGCAAAGAGGTGCCCGGGAAATGTTTTGTTCCCGCCCCGACCCGAGCTTGCGCCTGCAACGACTGCGGGTTCATGAAAATGAACACCATCGAGAAGGCGCGTGACGCGCTCGAGACCCTCTCTCCAGAAGTGAATCTCGACGTCTCGGTCCGCCAGCGCGCTTTGCTTCCGATCCGTCGGATGCTCGAGCTCGCGTCCTGATCTTCGGATCAGGGCGTCTCTGTTGAAGGGATCGCCGGCGCCATGCGACCGAGGACCGCGCGTTGATCTGTGGAGTCGAGATAGATCTCCCTGAGTTTCGTCAGCCCGAGCAGCGGCGTTTTGCCGTAGAGCGCCTGATACGCGAGGCTCGCCGTGATTTTCTCGGGAGGCATCTCGTTGACCCATGCGGCAAACCCTCCGGATCCACGGAAGGCCGGCTCAGCGTCATTCAGGATTTCCCGTTCTGGTTTTCGGCTGAGGTCCCCGGAGGTGAGGAACAGGTGGGTGACCTTTTTCGTCGCAAGTTCGCGAATCGCGTCGTCGGCCGGCAGCATCGCGATCCGGATCCAGTCGGGTTGGACCGCGTAGATTTCCGAAGTGGGTTGCGCCTCTGAAACGGCGCGCACCAAGGCGCCATAGGCCGGCGTACAGAGCACCAGCTTGTTCTGATGCGGGTCGCGCTCGAGGCTTCTGAGGGCGTTCACGTAATCGCCCGGGAAGGCGCAAGGCGTGCCTTTCCACGATGCGTAACACAACATGGCCGCCAAGAACGCCGCGCCCACGGTATGTTTCGTGACGGTTGCGAGGCGCAACGGTCGCGCGAGCGCCCAGCAGAGCAGCGCGGCGAATCCGAATTCCGCAATCACGAAGAAACGCGCGGCGACCGTCGCAAAGATCACTCCCGTGGAAATCAGAGCCAGCTCCGACAGGCGTCCGTTGGACCAGGCCCAGAGCCCCAGGACGGCGAAGATGAGGTAAGCGGGGCCGTAGAGTCCAAGGAGATCCATCCACGCGAGTCCGGCGAAATCTCCGAGATGAAGCTCCTGGGCCGCCTCGAGGTTGACGCCTCGAAAAACCTGCGCGCCGTAGGCGATCGCTTTGACGAGATGGGGCGCCGCCAGGGCAATCGTGGTGAAATACAGTGCGAGGAGCATGGTGCCCATCGCGTGGCGGATAAAGGGGTCCATGAAACGGCGGAAGTGCCAGAGCATCGCGCTGGGCGCCGCCAGAGTGGTGATCACTAGGACATCCGGACCGAGGATCGCGCCGAGCAACAAAAGGGCCGCGATCGTTCCCGCAGCACGCAACCGATCCCTCGGTGTCGGTGCCGTCATGAACCGGCGGCCGGACCACATCAGTCCCACGAGCACCGGCAAGGACTCCTGCGCGTGGGGAAAATCGCCTGTGCAGAAGGTGAAGCCGCCCATCACTGAGAGCGTAAACAAGGCGCAACTCCAGAGGGCCGCCCATTCGTCGGAGAAAAATTCCACCAAAACGCCGAACAAGAGCCAGAGTGTGAACAGGTGCAAGGCGTTGGAGAGCAGGACGAGCGCGAAGAAAAGGGGGGTGACGCCGAGAAATCCGAGGAGCGGCAAGAAGATTTGCAGCGGATCGGTCGGGAACAGGCGCTCGACACCGCGGGCGACGCCCACCAAAAACCAGATGTCGCCTGAAGGACTGGAAAGGGCGCCGTAGGAAGATGCGTAAAGGATGTTGCCGATCAAGTGGATCAGCCCGGCAAAAACAAAAAGAAGAATTTTCGCCCATCTCGGCGCGGAGAGAGTTGTCGGCCGAAAGTCGAACCGGGAATCAGTGATCGGCGAAAACATAGAAAATCGTCGGACCAGCTTGTTCCCCTTTCTCTCCAAAATCTTTTCCGAACGCAACGCTGAACCTCAGAGGGTGTTTGAAAATTGGCCTGCCCTCTGTTGTCGAATTTTCAAACACCCTCTAAGGCGTTGCTCGCACGGAAGGGTTTCCTCCGAACTCAACGCCGAATCCGACACGCGATTGGACGGCACGGCCTCTCGCACCCTTGGAGCCTGGACGAAACGAAGGGCGCCGGCGTCGGGAGCTTTCGCGAAGGTTTCCGAAAGCGAAGCGTTCGGCCCGCAACGCTTTATTGACACAACGCTTCCGCGGCGTTCCGCAGCGCGCCCCACACGGACGCAGGCCATGCGCCCACGAGCAGCAGCCCGAAAGCGAGCGCCGCCGTCAGGGCGCGCAGGGATCGGCCCACGGGTGCGATGGGGGGCGCACCGTTTTCTTCCGGGCTGAGCGCCGCCTTTACCACAACGAGATAATAATAGAGCGAGCCCACCGCGCCGCCAACGGCCGCCGCCGCGAACCCCCATCCTGATTCGGACACCACGCAGCGGATCACGAGCAGTTTCCCGAAGAACCCCGCCAGCGGTGGAATTCCGCCCAGGCCGAAAAGTCCCAGGAGCAACGCTCCGGCGAGCCAAGGCGACTTGCGCCCAAGGCCCGATAGGTCGCGAAGGTCGTAGCGCGCGCCCGGACCGGCTGCGCCACACATCGCGGTGAAGACGAGCCCCGCGCTCAGCAGGTAGGCGAGGAGATAGTAGAGCATCGCCGCGACGCCCGAGCGCGTGGGCGACGCGAGTGCGAGCAGCATGAAGCCGGAGTGGCTGATGCCCGAGTACGCAAGCAGGCGTTTCAGGTTGGTCTGCGACAGGCCCCCCAGGCCCCCCCACAGCAGGGTCGCGGCGCCTGCCCAGGCGACCGGCCCCTGCCACATCGCATGAAGCGGCCAAAAGACGTCGAAGAGCAGGCGCGCGAGGATGATGAATCCGGCCGGCTTCGACAACAGCGAGAGCGCCGCCATCGAAGGCACCGGCGCGCCCTCATACGCGTCGGGCGTCCACCAGTGGAAAGGCACCGCCGAAACCTTGAAGCCCAGGCCGGCGAGAAGCAGTGCGAACCCGGCCAGCAATACGATCGAGTCGGAGCGCGTGGCGGCCGCTTGCCGGATGATTCCGAATTCGAGCGATCCTGCAGCGCCGTATACGAGCGCCATTCCGTAGAGCAGGATCGCAGAAGCCATCGCACCGTAGACGAGGTATTTCACGCCCGCCTCGAGGCTGAGCGGATCCTCCTTGCGCCACGCGACGAGGAGATAGAGGCCGATCGCCATCAATTCGAGCGAGACGTAAAAGGAGATCAGATCGCGGGCGCTCCCGAGCACCATCATTCCAAGGCCAACGCCGAGCTGGAGCACGACCTGTTCGGCGAACCCCGGCGCGTCCTCGCCCGGGGTGCGCGACGTCAATAGCACGCACACGGCCGTCGCCACGAGGGCGAACACCTTCACCCAGAGCGCGAAGGCGTCCACCAGAAAGCCGCCTTCCGCGGTGAAGACGCGCGCGCTCGCATTCGGCAGGATCCCCGCGCCGGCGGCGGCATACCCCGCGAGGGCGAGCAGCGCCGCGGCGACCGCAGCGCCCCAGTAGCGCCGGGACGCTTTTCTGGCGAACGCGTCGCCGAGCAGCACGGCCAGCATCAGGCCGACCACGGCGAGTTCGAGGCGGAGAACGGAAGGATGGATCATCGGGACACCGGGTCTTGAACGTTAGGGCGTCCGGCGGAAACGAGACGCGCCTCAGGACCCCCTTGCATGACGACCGCAGGCGCGGCGGAGCGCACCCCGCCGAGGCCTGACGCGAGCGTCGAGATGGAGGCGTCCCTGCCCAGAAACCCACGGGGCAGAAAGCCCGCTGCCAGCGATGCGGCGAGCAGGAGACCGACCGCCACTCGTCGCCCGCGGTCGAGGTCGGCCGCCTGCGCCAACGCCGGTGCAAGCGGACCCAGGAACCCGCGCTGCACCGCACGCAGGAAATAGACTGCGCCGATCACCGTACCCCAGAGGGCGAGGATCGTTGGCGCCGGCCACGGGCCGAGGCCTCCTGCGAAAATCATCAACTCGGCGGGAAAGTTCGCGAACCCCGGCACGCCGAATCCCGCCAAGGCGACCATGGTGAACGCCGCGGCGGCAAACGGCGCGCGCTGCGCGAGCCCGCCCATCCGCGCGAGCGAACACACGCCGAGCGCATCGCGGCAGAAGCCGGCGAGGGCGAACCCCGCCGCCGCCGCGACGCCGTGTGCGAACAGGAAAAGCGCGAAGCCTTCCATCGCCGTCGGCGTGCCCGCCGCCAGCGCGAGAAATCCGAATCCCATGTGCGAGACGCTCGCCCACGCGAGCATCCGCCGCAGGTCGTCCTGCCGCATCGCGATGTAGCCTGCGTAAAGGATCTGCGCGGCGGCGAGCCACGCCAGCGTGCCTTTCCAGACTGCGGCCCCCGACGGCAACAGGGGAAAGGCGACTACGGCGAGGCCGTAGAGGCCGAACTTCTTCCCGGCGCCAGCGTGGAGCATCGCGGCGAGCGGTGGCGCTTCCGCGTAGCCGATCGGCGCCCACGTGTGCAGTGGCACCAGGGAAACGAGCGTTCCGAAGCCAATGAGGAGCAGGAGGAAGATCAACGCCTGGAGGTCGTTGGAGATCGGATGCGCCGCAAGGTGCGCGCGGAGCTCGGGGAGATCGAAGGTTCCCGCCCCCGACGCCAGCACGAGGGCGAGCAGCCCCACGAGGAGCACGAGACTTCCGGCGAGGAGGTAGAGCGTGATCTTCATCGCCGCCTCGCGGCGCCGGGCTCCACCCCAGATCCAGATCAGGAGGAACGTCGGGATCAGGGCGAACTCGTGAAAGACGTAGAAAAAGAACAGGTCCTGCGCGACGAACGCGCCAACCATGCCTCCGACGATGACGAGCCCGAGGGCATGATGGAAACGCGCGCGCTCCGTCGGCCGGGCGACGAGCGCCGCGCTGAAACCGACCAGCGCTGTGAGGAATACGAGAAGTCCACCGAGACGTCCGACGCCGAGGTGCCAGCCGATCCCGAGATCGGGCAGCCAGGCGCGCCGCGTCTCGAACGCCAGCCCGCCACCGGCTGCGAGCGCGCCGTTCAGGCAGACGGTCGCGAGGAGCGTCTCAAGGCTCATCGTGCCGGCGGCGACCGCCCGCGCGAGGCGCGCATTGCGGACCGGCGCCGCTAGGAGAAATAGCGCCGCCGCGAGCGGCAGAATGATGAGGGTGGTCAGCATAGGTTTAGCGCAAAACGCCGAAGATGAGCAGAGCGGCCGTCGCCAGCCCCAGCAGAAAACCGTAAAATTGAAGGCTGCCGGAGTGGAAGCAGCGCAGCACGTTTCCCAGGCAGAAGGCCGCGAGCGACACGCCTCGGACGCCGAGGCCGTCCACTCCCCATTGGTCCACCCCACGCAGGAAGGCGGCGAACCGTTCCTGCACGCCGCGCACTAGCCAGAGGTAAAACTCGTCGAAGAGGAATTTCGACGCGAGGGCGCGCCGCAACCCCGGGAAGAGCTGCCCCAGGGCGTCGGTGGGTTTTTCCCGATACAGCGCCCAGGCGCCGAGCAACCCGCAGAGAGGGATCAGGATGAAAAACGCATGGACCACCGCGGGCGCGTGTTCCATCGGCGCGCCGACCAAGGTGGCCAGGCAGTCGTGCGCCCAGCCTCCGCGCCAGGCGAACGCGAAGCTGAACAGAGCGAGTACGGCGAGCGGTCCTTTCATCACCCAGCCGTTCTCCGTCGCGCGGGCCGCCGCTTCTCCGCGCGGCGCGCCGAGAAAGGCCGCCACGAAGAGGCGCCCCATGTAAAGGGAGGTCAACAGTGCGGTGAATGCCCCGAGCGCGAACAGCGCGCGATTCTCCCGAAGTGCCACGAGCAGGATGCCGTCCTTCGAGGCCGCGCCCGCAAAAAACGGAACCCCGCAGAGCGCAAGCATTCCGACGAGGAAGGCGACGGACGTCCATCGCATCCGGTTCCAAAGACCGCCCATGCGCCAGAGGTCTTGCTCGTGATGGAGCGCGACGATCACGCTGCCCGCGCCGAGGAAGAGGAGCGCCTTGAACGCGGCGTGCGTCGAGAGATGAAACATCGCCGCGTGCGGGCTCGCCAATCCCACCGCCATCACCATGTAGCCGAGCTGGCTGAGCGTCGAATATGCCAGCACCCGCTTGATATCGTCCTGCGCCACCGTCCAGAGCGCGGCGAGGAGCGCCGTGAGGCCGCCCGTCCACGCGATCGCCTCGAGCGCGACGGGGGAAAGTGCGAACAGAAAGAAGAGGCGGCAAAGCATATACACGCCTGCCGCGACCATCGTCGCCGCATGGATGAGCGCGGAGACCGGCGTCGGGCCTTCCATCGCGTCCGGAAGCCAGACGTGCAGCGGGAACTGCGCCGATTTGCCCACTGCGCCGCAGAACAGCAGCAATGCCACCGCACCCAGCGGGAGAAACCCGAGCGGCGAGGCTGCCAGACGGTCGCGGAACGTCGGCGCCGCCGCCTGCAGATCGAGGAAATCCACCGTGCCGAGCACCGTCCAGACGACGAGGATCCCGAGGAGGAAGCCGAAGTCGCCAAGCTTGTTGACGATGAACGCCTTTTTCCCCGCGTCCGCGGCGCTCGCGCGCTCGTGCCAGAAACCGATAAGCAGATAGGAACTCAACCCGACGAGCTCCCAGAAGACGTACATCATCACGAGGTTCCCCGCCAAAACGATCCCCAACATCGAGAACATGAAGAGCGAGAGAAAGGCGAAGAAACGCCCGGTCCCTGGATCGCCCCGCATATAGCCCCACGAGTAAACGTGGATCGCCGCGCCCACCCAGGTGACCACGGCCGCCATGAGCCGCGCGAGGGCGTCCCATTCCAAGCGGAAAACCACGGTGAATCCGCCAGCGTCGAGCCACACCGCGCCCGCCGCGGGGTCCGCCTTCGCCCAGGCGAGCCAGGTCGCCCATGCCGCGCTCGCGAGTGCGGACGCCGTCGAGACTGTCGCCGCCAGGGCGTGTCGCCGGCGTAGGAACAGCCCACCCACGGCGAAGGCGGTCAGGGGCAGAAGCAGGAGGAAGGCGTGACCCATCAGAGTTTGAGAGTGGCGATGTCGCTCACGCGGACCGTTCCGCACAGACGGTAGAGCGCCACGAGGATGGCCAGACCGACCGCGACCTCCGCGGCGGCGACGGTGATGACGAAAAAGACGAAAATTTGCCCGTCCAGTCCGTTCCCGTAGCGAGAGAACGCCACGAGAGCGAGGTTCGCCGCGTTGAGCATGATCTCCAGCGACATCAGGACCACGAGGAGGTTGCGCCTCAAGACGACTCCGGCAGCGCCGATGCAAAAGAGCATCGCGCTGACGACCAGCCAGTGGTTGAGGCCGGGGGGTTCCATGGTCAGGCGGAGGGCGGCGCGTCGTCCGGGCGGCGCGGGGCGCGGATCAGGACGATCACGCCCACCGTCGCCGCGAGCAGTAAGACGCTCGCGACTTCGAAGGGGAGCAGATAGGTGTTGAACAAAAGGCGACCGACCGCCGCTGTCGTGCCCTCCGCGTCGCCCGCGGGGACCCGCCACAAGCGTCCGTCGCGGATCACGCCGGCCAAGGCGGCGAGGAGGGCTCCTCCGACGGCCAATGCGCCGACGCCCGCGACCCGGCCAAAGCAGCGGCGAGTCTCCTCCTTGGCGTCGAGCAGCATGATCACGAAAAGGAAAAGCACCATGATCGCGCCGGCGTAGACCAGGATTTGCGCTGCGGCGAGGAACCATGCGTGGGCGAGGACGAAAAGCCCCGCCATGAAAAAGAACGTGAGCACCAGGAGCATCGCCGCGTTCACCGGATCCCGGCGCGTGATCACGAGCAACGCGCCCGCGAGCGTCAGAAAGCTGAAGAGATGGAAAAGCGCGGCTTCCATGACGTCAGGATGGGCCGAAGCGCCGCGCGCAGCGGGAGGGCCGGCGGCTCGTCTCGATCGTGGAGTCCTTGGGGTTCATCCGCCTACTTCTTGTTCCATTTCAGGATACCGTCTTGCATCACGCCTCCCATTTCGAGGAGCTTCTCCTTGTCGTGGAGGAGCTCGGCGCGTGAAGTGCCGGTGAGCGAATAGTCGTCGCGCAGGAAGATCGCCATCTCGGGGCAAACCTCCTCACAGAGCTGACAGTAGATGCAGCGCAGCATGTCGATTTCGAAGCGCAGGGGACGTTTCTCCACCTTTGCGTGGAGATCGTTTGCGGGGATTTCCTCCGGCCAGATCTTGATCGCGCGCGGCGGACAGATGAACTCGCAGAGCTGGCAGCTCACGCACTTTTCGCGGCCGTCCTGGTCGCGCACGAGCGTCGGCGCGCCACGGTAGCCTTTTTTCAACACTCGCTTCTGCTCGGGATATTCCAGCACCACCCGACGGTCCCGACGTCCGAACAGCATCCGCACGAAGTGCCGCGCCGTGACGAGAAATCCTTTCCAAAAGGCGGGGAGATAGAGTTTCTCCCACCAGGTCAGATTCGGGCGTGGAACGACGAGAGGCATGGGAGATTAGGGGAGGGGGGCGTTGTTCAGGCCCTCAGTTTCAGGGCCAACGCAAGGGCGGTCGCCACGATGTTCAGGAGCGCCAGCGGGAGGAGTACGCGCCAGCCCAGGCGCATGAGCTGGTCGTAGCGGAAGCGCGGGAGCGTCCAGCGCACCCAGATGAAGAAGACGATGAAGGCGAGCAGCTTCACGAAGAAGGCCGCCACTCCGAGCGCGCCCGCGAGGATCGGGCCGAAGGCCTCCACGCGCACGAACGGGACCTGCCAGCCTCCGAAGAAGAGGGTCACGATCAGGGCCGAAGCCACGATCATGTTCGCATACTCGGCGAGGAAAAAGAGGGCGAACTTCATCTGGCCATACTCGGTGTTGTACCCGCCGACGAGCTCCTGTTCGGCCTCGGGAAGATCGAACGGCAGGCGGTTCGTCTCTGCGAACGCCGATACGAGGAAGATCAGAAACGCCAGCGGCGCCTTGAAGATCAACCACGTTCCCGCCTGATAGGCGACCACGTTCGAGAGCTTGAGCGAGCCGACGAGCAGGAATACGCTGACCACGCTCAGCCCCATCGGCACCTCGTAGGAGATGAGCTGCGCCGCGGAACGCATCCCGCCCAAGAACGGATATTTCGAGTTGGAGGCCCAACCCGCCAGGACGATCCCATAGACTCCGAGCGACGCGATCGAAAAAATCCAGAGCACCCCCACGTCGAGGTCGGCGATGACGAGATTGAAGCCCGCGAGCGTGTTTCCGAAGGGAATCACCGCGAGCGTGAGCAGCGGCGGCGCCATCGCGATCGTCGGGGCGAGGACATACCAAAAGCGGTTCACATGTCCCGGCAGGACGTTCTCCTTGAGGAGCAGCTTGAAGCTGTCCGCGATCGGCTGGAGGAGTCCGAACGCTCCGACCCGGTTGGGTCCGAGGCGATCCTGGATCAGTGCGCAAATCCGGCGCTCGGCGAGCACCGTGTAGGCGACCATGCCCATGAGGACGACGATCACCACGGCGATCTTCACGGCGGCCTCCGCCGCAAGTGCGACACCCGGCTGGGCGAGCAGGTTGGAAAAAACGGGGCTCATGCTCCACGGGGACCGGGCTCCGTTTCAGGGCCCAGGATGAGGCGTGACGCCTTTCGGCTGCGAGTTTGTTTCGAACGCCGCCAGGGCCGGTCGGGCCAGACGCGAAAAAGGCGTTTCCAGGGAGCCTTCATGGCTTCATCTCCCCGGCCACCGGAAGCCCCTGCGTTCCGAGGCGTTTCCAGGTGACTCCGGAAAACTCCGGGATTTCCGCGCACATCTCCGCGAACACGGCGTCGAACGTCGCGAACGCCTCGCGCTCCTTCTCGGGCAGGAATGCCGCGAGGATCTCCCGTTCCGGCCGGGCTCCGCCTTTCGGAGGAAACGCCGGCGCGAACCGCTGCATTCGCCCTTGTCCGCTCACGAAGGTCCCGTATTTTTCGAGATGCGCCGCGCCTGGAAAAATCCAGTGCGCGAGTTCCGTGCTCCGGCTCGGGAGGATGTCCACGGCCGCGAACAGCTTCAGGCGCGCGAGCGCCTCCTCAGGAATCCCCGCTTGGACGGCGCACTCGCCGACGGCGAGTAACGCCTCCACCTTCCCCTGCTTCACCGCCTCGCGCAACGCGGCGAGGCGTCCTCCCGGCGGCGCGGCAGCCACGCCGGTCAACCGTGCACCGGCCGTGTTCGGATTGCGGTCCGCCATCACCAGCAGGCGGTCGGCGGCCCCTTCGCGGGGGAGCACGTCGAGGAGGTCGCATTCGAGGGCTTTCGCGAGGTGGCGTATCAGAAAAAGTTCCTCCGTGGCCAGCCGAGCCGAAGCGAGGATCGCGACGCGTCCCTGAGCGGCGGCGAGCCCTTCCCGGCACGCGCGCAGCGCTTCGTCCCATGAGGCCGCGCGAGCCATCCCCGATTCCCGGCGGATCGGTTCTGTGAGGCGGCGCGTGTCGTGGACCCATCGGTAGTTCAGGCGTCCCGCGTCGCACATCCACTCGGAGTTCACCGCGTCGTTGCGGCGCGGAGTGAAGCGGGAAATCACTCCCTCCCGCGCACCGACGATGATGTTGCAGCCGCGAGCGCACGACGAGCAGACGCTGTCGGTTTCCTTGAGAAACCAGAGGCGCATCTTGAAGCGGAAATCGGTCGAGGTCAGCGCGCCCACGGGACAGAGGTCCACCGTGTTGAGCGAGTAGTTGTTTTCCAATTCGTGTCCGGGATAGCAGCCCAGGCGGGTGTAACCGCCGCGTTCGAAGAAACCAAGCACATCGTCCTTCGCGATCTCCTGACAGAACCGGATGCAGCGCGAGCAGAGGATGCAGCGTTCGTCGTCGAGCGTCACGCGCGGTCCGAGGCGCACCCTCTTCGGTTTGCGCTCCTTCTCCTCGACGAACCGGGAGCGTCCCGCGCCGTATTCCACGGAGTATTGCTGGAGGTGGCACTCGCCCGCCTGATCGCAGATGGGACAATCGAGCGGGTGGTTGAGCAGCAGGAACTCCATCACTCCGCGTCGGCAATTCCGCACGAGCTCCGATTCGGTGCGGATCGCCATCCCTTCGGTTACGGGCGTTGCGCAGGCGATCTGCGGACGGGGCATCCAGGAAATCTCCGGCGCGCCGGAGGCGTCGAGGATCGGTTTGCGGTCGGGATCGAGGCGTGGCAGGCCGATCTCGACGAGGCACATGCGGCAGTTTCCGGAGACCGAAAGCTTCTCGTGCCAGCAGTAATGCGGGATATGCACCCCGGCCGCGCGCGCCGCCTGAATGGCGTTGGCGCCTTTCGGCGCCGTCACAGGCTGGCCATCCACCGTCAAACGGATCATGTTCGGGGAAGGCGCGGATTCACTCATCACAAAGAGGCCTTCTCTAGGCGACTCTGAAGCTCTTTTCAACCCGTTTCCCCGCTCAAAATCCGCGCGGGCCAGAGTCGGGACCGAAAACAACGAACCCAAAGGAGGCGCGAAGTGCGCCTCAGAGGGTGTTTGAAAATTCGACTGCCCTCTGCGAGAGGCCATTTTGGCCAAAGCCAAGGCGCCGAGGCGCGAGAATCCCCGCAGCGGGCTTTGAGCGCCGAGGCAACGCTGGATTTGGCCAAAA